>JANQKQ010000043.1 GCA_028281105.1 Rhizobiaceae bacterium | reverse complement strand
CGTGCCGGTGACCCTGCCCTGGGAGGACATCGAGGTCGCCGTGCAGACCGGCGAGCTGGACGGCATCGCCTGGTCGGGCATCACCGAGGACTACACGGTCGGCTGGGCGGACGTCACCGACTACTTCCTGACCAACAACATCTCCGGCGCCTGGATCGGCCACTTCTTCGCCAACATGGACCGCTACAACGAGCTGCCCGAGCACCTCAAGGTCATGCTGAAGATGGCCATGGAGCAGTCGCACTACTATCGCCAGTGGTGGTACTGGGGCGGCGAGGCCAGCCTGCGTGTCAACGGCACCAAGATGAAGCTGACCTCGATTCCCGACGAGGAGTGGGCGCAGGTCGAGGCGGCCGCGGTCAAGTTCTGGGACGAGATCGCCTCGGAGTCCGAGACCAAGGCGAAAGTCGTGCAGATCTTCCGGCAGTACAACGCCGACATGGCGAAGGCCGGGCGGCCCTACCGCTACGGCTGACGATCGGACCGACGAGCCGAGGACACCCCCGCGAGGCCTCGCGGGGGTGTCCCTGCTTCAAGGCCAGGGGTGGGCGAGCGTGCGACAGAAGGGGGCATAGGCGATGCGCGGCATGCTGGATCTGGAGAGACTGCGGGCCGAGGTCGAGAGCGGTGCCATCGACACCGTGATCGCGGCGATGGTCGACATGCAGGGCCGGCTGATGGGCAAGCGGGTGACCGGTCACTTCTTCCTCGACTCGGTCGCCGAGGAGACCCACGGCTGCAACTACCTGCTGGCCATGGACATCGACAACGAGCCGGTGCCCGGCTACGAGGCGGCCTCCTGGGACCTCGGCTACGGCGACTTCGTGCTCAAGCCGGACCTGGCGACCCTGCGCCGGATCCCCTGGCTCGAGGGCACGGCCCTCGTGCTCTGCGACGTGCTGGACCACCACAGCCACGAGCTGGTGCCCCATGCGCCGCGCTCGCTGCTGCGCCGGCAGCTCGCCCGCCTGGCCGAGCACGGCTGGGTCGCCAAGATGGCCTCGGAGCTCGAGTTCTACGTCTACGACGAGAGCTACAAGTCGGCGCGCGAGAAGGACTATCGGAACCTGGAGCACGCCGGCTGGTACATCGCCGACTACCACATCTTCCAGACCACCAAGGAGGAGAGCCTGATCCGGGCGATCCGCAACGGCCTCGACAACGCCGGCGTGCCGATCGAGGTCTCCAAGGGCGAGTGGGGCCCGGGCCAGGAAGAGATCAACATGGTCTACACCGAGGCCCTGGAGATGGCCGACCGCCATGTGATCTACAAGAACGGCGCCAAGGAGATCGCCCACCTGCAGGGCAAGGCCATCACCTTCATGGCCAAGCCGCGCTACGACCTGGCCGGCAGCTCCTTCCACCTGCACAGCTCGCTGTGGGACGCCGAGAGCGACCGGCCGCTGTTCGCCGACGAGGCGGACCCGGACGGCATGTCGCCCCTGTTCCGGCACTTCCTGGCCGGGCTGATCGCCTGCGCCGGCGAGTTCACCTACTGCCTGGCGCCGAACATCAACTCCTACAAGCGCTTCCAGGCCGGCTCCTTCGCGCCGACCAAGATCGCCTGGAGCCACGACAACCGCACCGCCGGATTCCGCCTGCTCGGGCCTGGGGCGGCGACCCGCGTCGAATGCCGCATTCCCGGCGCCGACGCCAATCCCTACGTCGCCTATGCCGCCGTGCTCGCCGCCGGCCTTCATGGCATCGAGCAGCAGCTCGAGCTCGAGCCGGCCTACCAGGGCAACGTCTACGAGGGCGCGCAGGTGCCCGACGTGCCCCAGACCCTGCGCGAGGCGCTGCAGGCCTTCCGGGGCTCGGCCGTGCTGCGGGCGGCCTTCGGCGACGCCGTGGTCGAGCACTACGCCCACGCCGGCGACTGGGAGCAGGCGGAATACGACCGCCGGGTCACCGACTGGGAGCTGATCCGCGGCTTCGAGCGGGCCTGAGGCCGCCTTTCGCCGCGTCGAACGCTGCCGGGGGCCGGCGCCGGGCCGCCCGGCGTCGTGAGTAACCGTGAGTTACTTAGAGGCATCCAAGGCCGCGACTAGCTTGTCCAGGCATCGGCGGGACCGATCGACGCCGTTCGATCCGGGGCGCCTTGCAAGCGAAGGACTGGGGTCATGCCTAAGCTCGGATTTCCGGCGTTGCTGCGCCGCTTTGCAGTGTTGCTCCTGCCCTTCGGCCTTCTGGTCGCCGCCGACGCCCAGGCCGAAAACCCGACCGCGCTGCAGGCGCTGGTCGCCGAAGCCCAGCGCGACGGTAGCAAGGTCGTTGTCATCGAGGCGCCGGCCGGCAAGATCGCCGCGGCCCCAGTCGAGCGGGGCCCGGCGCTTGGCAGCGTGATCCACGACCGGGCGCTGGAGGTCCGCGACCACCTGCGGGACATCCTGGCCGGCGCGGCCGACTTCGCCGGCCATGCCGGCGCGACGATCCAGGCGCAAAGCGGCGATGGCGACAGCTTGTGGCCGCTCTTCGCGCTGTTCACCGCGGCGCTCTTCCTGCTGGCCGGGACCGCCGTCGAGTGGCCCTACAAGCGCTGGGCCGCGGCCCGCTTCGATACGCTCTTCGCGGCGCCGCCAAAGAGCCGGGCCGAGAAGATCGCCTACCTGCTCCTGCGCGCCACCTCCCAGTACGTCGGCGTGAAGGTCCAGATGACGGTCGCCCTGCTGCTGGCGGTGCTGTTCGACGCGGGCGAGGCGCATCTGCGCACGACCCATTTCATCGTCTTCGGCGTGGTCGGCGCGCTGCGCCTGGCGCATATCTTCTTCGAGAACCTCCTGGCCTCGGCGACGCCCGCCTATCGCGTCCTGGCGCTCGGCGACGGCGACGCGGTGACCCTGCAGCGCGGCCTGCTCGCGCTGCTGAGCGTCGTCGCGCTGGCGGGGGGCCTCTGCCTCTGGATGGAGCGCCTGGCGCTGGACTGGCACGCCCACTTGCTGGCGCTGATCGGCACCATGGCGGTCTCGACGCTGCTGATCCTGGTCTTCTCCTTCTGGCAGCGCCGCGTCGTGGCGCGGATGATCCTCGGCCCGGGCGATCCGCAGACGAAACCGCTGCTGCTGCGCTTGCTGGCCTCGAGCTGGCACCTCCTGGCCGGCCTCTATTTCCTGGCGGCCTGGGCCGTGGCCTCCGTCCGCCTGGTCCTCGAGCTGCCCTATGCCCTCGGCCTGGTGACCGGGCCGGTGCTGATCGTCTTCCTCGCCGTCGCCGGCTACGGCATCGCGCTGCTGCTCATCGACTGGGCCTTCGAGCGGCGCCGCGACGGTGAAGTGACTGAGGTGGACGAGCCGAAAGACGCTGACGACACGCGGAGCTTCAAGAGCCTGGCGCGCGAGGCGGCCGGGTTCATCATCTCGGTGCTCGGCCTCTGGTCGATCGTCGATATCTGGGGCATCGACCTGGTGGTCGAGGGCGGCATGCTGCACCGCCTTTGGGAGCTGCTGCTGGTCGGCTTCCTGGCCTACCTGGCTTTCCGGGCCGTCAAGATCGTCATCGACCGCAAGATCGAGGAGGAAGGCGGCAGTGCCGCGCCGCTACCGGGCGAGGAGGGCGCCGGCGCCGGCTCGCGCCTGGCCACCTTGCTGCCGCTGTTCCGGAACTTCCTGTTCATCGTCATCGCGGTGATCGCCGGCATGATCGCGCTGTCCGAGCTCGGCGTCGACATCGCGCCGCTCTTCGCCGGCGCCGGCGTGATCGGCTTGGCCATCGGCTTCGGCGCCCAGACCCTGATCCGCGACATCTTCTCCGGCGCCTTCTTCCTGATGGACGACGCCTTCCGCAAGGGCGAGTACATCGACATCGGCACGGTCAAGGGCACGGTCGAGCGAATCTCGCTCCGCTCCCTGCAGCTCCGCCACCACATGGGCCCGCTGCACACCATTCCCTTCGGCGAGATCACCCGGCTGACCAACTACTCGCGCGACTGGGTGATGATGAAGCTGCCGCTGCGCGTCACCTACGACACCGATGTCGAGAAGGTGCGCAAGCTGGTCAAGAAGCTGGGCCAGTCCCTGCTGGAGCGCGAGGACGTGGGCGACAACTTCCTGCAGCCGCTGAAATCCCAGGGCGTCTACAAGATGGAAGATTCGGCGATGATCATCCGGGTCAAGTTCATGACCAAGCCGGGCGATCAGTTTGTGACGCGAAAAGTCGTCTACGCCGCCATCCGCGAACTGTTCGAGCGCGAGGGCATCAAGTTCGCCCACAAGGAGGTCACCGTGCGCCTGGCCGAGGAGCCCGAAAAGCCGCTCACCGACGCCGAAAAGAAGGCGGTCACGGCGGCCGCCCGCTCGGCAATCGACGCCGATGAAGAAGCCGCCGCCGGCGCGGCGACGGTCGACGACGGGCCGTAGGGCGAAATCGGCAGGCATCTAGCGCTTCGCCGGGTTCACCCCCACCCCTAACCCCTCCCCACAAGGAGAAGGGGGATGAGGCCGTGCCATCCCTCTCGGTCGTCATCCTCGGGCTTGTCCCGAGGATCTAACCCCCTATCCACCCCTGCGGACGTCGCCGACCGCGTTAGATCCTCGCCACAAGGGCGAGGATGACGCAGTGGGTTGGGGCAGACAGGTCGCCACACGTTCCTTCCCTCCCCCTTGAGGGGAGGGAATGAGGGTGGGGGTCAAACGAGCATCGACGGTCCGGACTCGTTTCGGCCCTGCAGACGACCGGATTCAGCCGAATGTGTGACTAATGTCACTTTGCATCCGGGCTCCTTTGTGCAAATTTGCCGGCAAAAGAAGCGGTCGCCGGCGCGGCCGCCAACGGGGACGCATTGACCATGGCGCCTGGGACGCGTGGCCTGCTCGAGATTTCAGAGCTGAAAATATCGTTCGACGTCCAGGGAGGTCACGTCGAGGCGGTCAAGGGCGTCTCGTTTTCCGTCAAGCCCGGCAAGGTGCTGGCCCTGGTCGGCGAGTCCGGCTCCGGCAAATCGGTGATCGCCCAGGCGATCCTGCGCATCCTGCCTAGAAACGGTCGGATCGACGGCGGTTCCATCCTGTTCGCCGACCCGAAAATGGAAGGCGAGATGGTCGATATCGCCGCGCTGAAATCTTCCGACCGTTATCTCAACCAGCTGCGCGGCGGGCGCATCTCGATGGTGTTCCAGGAGCCGATGACGGCGCTGTCGCCGCTGCACACCATCGGCAACCAGGTCGAGGAGGCGCTCACCCTGCACCACGGCAAGACCGGGGCGGAAGCGCGCTCCGAGACGGAGGAAATCCTCCGCCTGGTCGGTTTCCCCGATCCCGTGCGCGGCTACGACATGTATTCCTTCGAGCTTTCGGGCGGCCTGCGCCAGCGCGCGGTGATCGCCATGGCGCTGATCTGCAACCCGGCGATGGTGATCGCCGATGAGCCCACCACCGCGCTTGACGTAACCGTCCAGGCGCAGATCCTCGCGCTGATGAAGCGGCTGCAGCGCAAGTTCGAGACTGCGATCCTGCTGATCACCCACGACCTGGGCGTCGTCGCCAACATGGCCGACGAGGTGGTGGTGGTCTACCACGGCAAGGTGATGGAGGCGGGTTCGGTGGAAGACATCTTCCGCTCACCGCGCCACCCCTATCTGAAAGCGCTGATGGCCGCCGTGCCGCACTTCGACATGAAGCCCGGTGAGCGGCTGGTCTCATTGCGCGACATGGGCAAGGAGCCGACCGCGGCCGTCCAGGAGATCGGCCAGCGCTTCGCCACCGCCGAGCGCGGCGAGACCGATCGGCCGCACTTATCCGTGCGCGGCCTGCGCAAGGAATTCACCATCCGCAAGGGCAGCTGGTGGCGCGCCGGCGAGGAAAGCCAGCTCATCGCCGTCGACGATGTCTCTTTCGATATCAAGCACGGCGAGTGCCTGGGTCTGGTCGGCGAGTCCGGGTCGGGAAAGACCACCGTTTCCAAACTGATCATGCGCGCGCTGGAGGCCTCCGCCGGCCAGGTGACGATGAACTCCGGTGACGGCGACATCGACATATTGGCGCTGAGCGGCCGCCAGCTGTTCGAGTTCCGCCGCAAGGTGCAGATGATCTTCCAGGACCCGTTCTCGTCGCTGTCCCCGCGCATGACGGTCCAGAACATCCTGCGCGAGCCCTACATCATCCACGATATCGGCTCCACCAAGCAGCAAACGGCAGAGATCGTCGATCTGATGAACCTGGTCGGCCTCGATCCGCGTTTCCTCAACCGCTATCCCCACTCCTTCTCCGGCGGCCAGCGCCAGCGCATCGGCATCGCGCGAGCGCTCGCATTGCGTCCGGAGCTGATGATCTGCGATGAGCCGGTCTCCGCGCTCGATGTGTCGGTGCAGGCGCAGATCCTCAATCTGCTCAATGACTTGCGCAGCGAACTGGGATTGACCAGCCTGTTCATTTCGCACAATCTGGCGGTGGTGAACTACGTCGCCGACCGCATCGCGGTGATGTGCCGCGGCCGCCTGGTGGAGCTGGCGCCGCGCGAAGTGCTGTTCAACAAGCCCGTTCATCCCTATACGAAGACGCTGCTGGGCTCGGTGCCGTATCCCGATCTCGACCGGCTGCTCGACTTCGAGAAGATGGAGATGACGAGCGCCGACGATATGGCCGAGTGGGGGGCGTCGTTCGTGGCATCGGGCGGCGGGGGCTTAAGGAATATCGACATCGACGATGGCCATTGGGTCCTCGCCAATGAGAATTGTGATCGCAGGGAGTTGGTAGCATGACGACGGCAGGGTGGGCTGCAAATCGGGTTTTGCGTGGGCTTGGCGCCTTTGCGTTGGCGGCCATGCTTGTTATCGCCGCAACGGCCGCGCTGGCCAACGACGAGGTCCCGCAGCTGGCTGAAGCGGTGGCCGCCGGCGATCTGCCGCCGATGGCCGAACGCCTGCCCGACAATCCGCTGGTGGTGCCGTTTGCCGACGAAGGCAAGGAGCCGGGCCAATATGGCGGCTCGCTGAAGCTGCTGATGGGCCGGGCCAAGGACATCAACCAGATCACCGTCTACAAATATGCCCGCCTGGTCGGCTACAATCCTTCCCTGGAACTCTACGCCGACATTCTGGAGAGTTTCGAGGTCGAGGAAGGCCGCATCTTCACCCTGAAGATCCGGCAAGGCCACAAATGGTCCGACGGCCATCCGTTCACTTCCGAAGACCTGCGCTATTTCTGGGAGGACATGGTCAACGACGCGGACATCGGCGAGCGCATCGGCGTACCCAAGGACATGCTGGTCAACGATGTCGGGCCGCAGGTCGAGATCGTCGACGAGCTGACCGTGCGCTACACCTGGCCCGAGCCCAACCCGGCGTTCCTGCCGGCGCTCGCGCGACCCTCGCCGCTCTACATCTACCGGCCGGCCCACTACATGAAGCAGTTCCACGCCAGATATCGCGACATCGGCGAGCTCAACGAGATCGTGGAGGCCGAAGACGCGCGCGACTGGGTGGCCATCCACACCCGCCGCCAGCGCCAGCGCCGCCCGGAGAACCCGGACCTGCCGACCCTGCAGCCGTGGCGCAACACGGTCAAACCGCCGGCCCAGCGTTTCATCTTCGAGCGCAACCCGTTCTATCACCGCGTCGACCCGGCCGGCCGCCAGCTTCCCTATATCGATCGCCTCGTGGTCGACATCGCGTCGAAGGAGGTGATCCCGGCCAAGGTCGGCGCGGGCGAAAGCGACCTGCAGGCGCGCTATCTGCGCTTCGACAACTTCACCTTCCTAAAGGAAGCCGAGGACAAGCACGACTTCAACGTGCATCTGTGGTCGACCGGCAAGGGATCGCAGATCGCCCTGTTCCCCAATCTGAACGCCGCCGACCCGGTGTGGAGCGGGCTGATGCGCGATGTGCGCTTCCGCCGCGCCCTGTCGCTGGGGATCGACCGCGACGAGATCAACGAGACCATCTATTTCGGCCTCGCCACCCCGTCCGCCAACACGGTGATGCCGCAGAGCCCGCTCTATCGCGACGAATATCGCGACGCGTGGACGGCCTATGACACCGATCTGGCCAACCAGCTGCTGGACGAGGCCGGGCTTGCCGCGCGCGACGACGACGGCGTGCGGCTGCTGCCCGACGGCGGTCGCCTGGAAATCACGGTCGAGAGCGCTGGCGAAAGCACCGAGGAGACCGACGTGCTCGAACTGATCGCCGACCACTGGTCGCGCATCGGGGTCAAGATGTTCGTGCGCGCTTCCCAACGCGACATCTTCCGCCGCCGCGCCTATACCGGCGAGACGGTGATGTCGGTGTTCGTCGGCTTCGACAACGCTATCGCCTCGGGCGATATGAGTCCGCAGGAGATGGCGCCCACCGCCCAGCCGCAGCTGCAGTGGCCGAAATGGGGCCAGTATTTCGAAAGCAAAGGCGAGGCCGGCGAGCCGCCGCAGATACCGGAAGTGGCCGCCCAGATGGAGCGCTACAAGGCATGGCTCGCCGCCTCGACGATCGAGGAGCGCGAAACCGTCTGGCACGAGATGCTGAAGACCTACACCGACCAGGTGTTCACCATCGGCACGGTCAACAACACCCGCCACCCGGTGGTAGTCTCGCGCCGGCTGCGCAACGTGCCGGAAGAGGGAATCTACACGTGGGAGCCGACGGCCTTCTTCGGCGTCTATCGGCCCGACACGTTCTGGATCGACGAGTAGGCGGGCGGGCTGACGAGGGGCCGGGGCGCGAGGAGCGATGCTGGGGTACATCATAAAGCGGGCGGCTTACATGATCCCGACGCTGGTGCTGACCAGCATCCTCGTGTTTGCGCTGATCGAACTGCCGCCGGGCGACTATTTCGAAAGCCACATCGCCGAACTGCTTGCTTCCGGCGAGAGCGTCGACCAGCAGCAGATCGAATATCTGCGCCAGGAATACGGCTTCGACCGGCCGCCCTGGGAGCGCTATCTGACCTGGGTCAGCGGCCTGCCGTTCGGCGATTTCGGCTATTCCTTCGAACACCAGCTTCCGGTCAACGAGGTGATCGGCGACCGGCTGTTCTTCACCATGGTGGTGACCTTCTTTACGGTCATCTTCACCTGGATCATCGCCTTCCCGATCGGCATCTATTCGGCCACGCATCAGTATAGCTGGGGCGACTACGGGCTGACCTTCCTAGGCCTGATCGGTCTGGCCACGCCCAACTTCCTGCTGGCGCTGATCATGATGTATCTGGCCAACGAATGGTTCGGCACGTCGATCGGCGGTCTTGTGGATCCGGAATATGTCGACCAGCCGTTGAGTTGGGCCAAGTTCGTCTCGGTGCTCGAGCATCTTTGGATACCGGTCATCGTCATCGGCACGTCGGGCACGGCGGCGATGATCCGCCGCGTGCGCGCCAACCTGCTCGACGAGTTGCGCAAGCCTTACGTGACCACCGCGCGCGCCAAGGGCGTGCCGGAGTTTCGCGGCCTGATGAAGTACCCGTTCCGCATGTCGCTGAACTTCTTCATCGCCGACATCGGCGGCATCCTGCCCACCATCATTTCCGGCGCCGAGATCGTCGCCATCGTTTTGTCGCTGGAGACCACCGGCCCGCTGCTGATCGCCGCGCTGCAAAGCCAGGACATGTATCTGGCGGGCTCGTTCCTGATGCTGCTGGCGTTCCTGACCGTGATCGGCGTGCTGGTCTCCGACATCGCGCTCGCCATCCTCGACCCGCGCATCCGTCTGCAGGGAGGGGTGAGCCGGTGAACGTGGAAAAGACCAGCGCCATCGAGCACTATGTGAACGAGGAGCCGTTCGACCCGCGCGCCATCGAGACGATGACGCCGGAGCAGGAGAAGGTATTCCTAGCTTCGCAGAAGCGGCTGATGTGGTGGAAGTTCAAGCGCCACCGGGTCGCCGTCATCTCCGGCCTGTTCTTAGCCTTCATCTATCTGGCCACCCTGATCAGCGAGGTGATCGCGCCCTATTCGCTGGAGACGCGCAACTCCAAGTTCATCTACGCCCCACCTCAGGGCATCCATCTGTTCCACGAAGGCGAGTTCATCGGCCCCTTCGTCTACGGCTACAAGTCCAAGCTCGATCTGGACACCCTGCGGCGCATCTACACCGAAGACACCTCCGACGTGCAGAAGCTGCGCTTCTTCTGCTCCGGCGACGCCTACCGGTTCTGGGGCTTCATCAAAGGCGATTTCCACATCATGTGCCCGGCCGAGGGCGGCCAGGTATTTCTGCTCGGCTCCGACCGGCTCGGCCGCGACGTGTTCTCGCGTATGATCTACGGCGCGCGCATCTCGCTGACCATCGGCCTGGTCGGCATCTCGATCTCGTTCGTGCTCGGCATCGTCATCGGCGGACTGGCCGGCTATTACGGCGGCTGGGTCGACCTGGTCGCCCAACGCATGATCGAGGTGATCCAGTCGCTGCCGGCGATCCCGCTATGGCTGGCGCTGGCGGCCATCATGCCGGTGACCTGGAGTCCGATCCTGGTCTATTTCGGCATCACCATCATACTAGGTCTGATCGACTGGACGGGGCTGGCGCGCGCGGTGCGCTCGAAACTGTTGGCATTGCGCGAGGAGGACTACATCCTCGCCGCCCGGCTGATGGGGGCCAAGCCGTCGCGCATCATCGGCAACCACCTGGTGCCCGGCTTCATGAGCCACCTGATCGCCTCGGCCACCATCACCATCCCCACCATGATCCTGGGCGAGACCGCCCTGTCGTTCTTAGGGCTTGGCCTGCGCTCGCCCATCGTCAGCTGGGGCGTGTTGCTCAACGAGGCGCAAAACATCAACGTGGTCGCGCTCTACCCCTGGCTGATCCTGCCGGTGGTTCCTGTGATCCTGGTGATCTTAGCCTTCAACTTCTTCGGCGACGGCCTGCGCGACGCGGCCGATCCATACGGTTAGGGCGCAATTCTTCTCGGACTTTTGTTTTTGGGGCACGTCACGCACCCCCACCCCTAACCCCTCGCCTCAAGGGGGAGGGGACTTCAGCCGTGCCATCCCTTCAGGTCGTCATCCTTGGGCTTGTCCCAAGGATCTAACCCACTATCCACGCTGAATGGCGTCGCCGATCGCCTTAGATCCTCGCCACAAGGGCGAGGATGACGGGAGTGGTTGGGGCGAGGATGACGCGGTGGATGTGGCAACGGGAGGTTGCCCCACTTTCCTTCCCTCCCCCTTGAGGGGAGGGAATGAGGGTGGGGGTGGGCCGTTGCCGCCACGGCCTAAGCCGATCGGGCCGCCAGCACCGGGTCGATCAGTTCCCGCAGCCGCTTCGCGGTCGCTGCAGCGGACCGCTCGTTGAGCGCGAAGTCGCGCGCGCCGTCGCCCAACCTGCGCCGCAGCGTGGCATCGTCGATCAGCCTGCTCAGCATCTGCGCATAGGTCTTGACCGTCGGCGGGTCGGCGAGCAGGCCGGTGCGCTCGTGCTCGATCATTAGCGGCACGCCCATATTATTGAGCCCGACCGCCGGCACGCCCTGCGCCGCCGCCTCCAGATAGACCATGCCGTAGGCTTCGCGGCAGCCCGGCCAGGCGAGGATGTCGGCTTCGCGCATCAGCGCGATCACCTGCTCGGTGGTCTTCTCGCCGCCAAGGCGTACCCGCCCATCGCGGTCCCAGGCGAACATCGCGCCGACCTCGTCCCGGCCCGGCCCGCCGCCGACGGCCAGCAGAACCCAGTTCTTTTCCGCGATTGCCTCACAGGCCGCCGCCAGCACCCGGTAGCTGTCCAGCTTCGCGCCGGGCCGCATCATGCCCACCGTCAGTAGTCGCACGGGGTTATCACCGGCGGGCCACAAATCGCCGCCCGGATCGCTCGCGCTCAACAGATCGGCGTCGATGAACGGTGGCATCCAGGCGATCTTGCCGGGTTCGACGAAGCTTTCCAGATAGGCCCGGTCCGCCTCGGTCATCACGATGTTGAGATCGGCCATTGCGATGCCCGCCTGGGCCTCTGCCCGCCAGGGCATCCACTGCTCCCCCTGGCCGGTCTTGCACGGCTCGACGGTGATCATCGGAATCCCCAGCGCTTCGACGATGCGCATCCCCAGCCAGTCCGGTGACTTGTCATAGGGATGGTAGCAAACCCAGGCATCTGGCGCCCCGCCGTCACGCGCCCACTCGGCGAGCAGCCGGTCGGCCTCGGCGGCGGCATCGGCCTTGCGCGCCTCCATGTGTTCAAGCCCGGCCCGCTTGGAGTACGAGATCAACCCGCTGGCGACGAACGCGTCGTAGCCGGCCCGGCCCAACGCCGCCAGCAGCATGCGCGCCATCTGCCGGTCGCCCGAGGGAATCGGGTGATCGGGCGGTTTGAGCGGCGCGTAGAAGGCGATGCGGGCGGGTCGGGCCATGGCTGCCGGAAAAAGTGATCTTAAGGAGACTTCAAACTGGGCGATCGCAGGCCCAAGTTCAATGCCCGCGCGCGCCTGCATTTGCCTTGTCACGGGCGCGCGGTTCATTCTAAAACGGTAGCCAAGGCCGACGTGCCGGGGCGCGAATCGCCGTTCAAGCGGACTGGATCCAGAGGAAAGATGCCGAGCACCAAACGCCTGGAGCACGTCCGCATCCTGATGTACTCCCACGACACGTTCGGGCTGGGCCATTTCCGCCGCTGCCGGGCGATCGCGCACGCCATCGTCGGCCGGTTCAAGGGCGTCTCCGTCGTCATCGTCTCGGGCTCGCAAATCGCCGGCGCGTTCGACTTCCGCGCCCGCGTCGACTTCGTCAAGATCCCCTCGGTCATCAAGCTGTACAACGGCGAATACGATTCCATCGGCGAGCACATCTCGATCGACGAGATCCTGATGATGCGCAAGCAGATCATCCAGCGCACGGCGGAAGTCTTCCGCCCCGACGTCTTCATCGTCGACAAGGAGCCGCTGGGCCTGCAGGGCGAGCTGGAGCCGACCCTGGAGATGCTGCGCGCCGCCAACACCCGCGTCGTGCTCGGCCTGCGCGACGTGATGGACGCGCCCAACCTGCTCGACAAGGAATGGCGCAAGCGCGACGTTCTGGAAAAGATGGCCAAATATTACGACCGCATCTGGGTCTACGGGCCGCAGGCGTTCTGGGACCCGCTGCAGGGGCTGAAAGTGCCCGAAGGACTGTACGACCGGCTGAAGTTCACCGGCTTCCTGCGCCGCGAGGTGCCGACCCAGAGCGCGCTCGAAGTCCACCACATCCCTGAGGAATATATCCTGGTCACGGCGGGTGGTGGCGGCGACGGCAGCACGCTGATGGAGCAGGTGCTGTCCGCGCGAGAGCTGGATCTGTCAGACGACACGGCGATGGTGATGGTGCTCGGCCCGTTCATGAAGACCGAGAACCGCGAGCGCATCCGCCTGCGCGCCTCCTCCCTGCCCAACATCACCGTCATCGACTTCGAGCCGCGCATGGAGGCGCTGCTGCATGGGGCGAGCGCGGTGATCGGAATGTGCGGCTACAACACGTTCTGCGAGGTCCTGTCCTTCAACAAGCGCGCCCTGTTCGTGCCGCGCGTCATGCCGCGCCAGGAGCAGTATATCCGCGCCAACCGTGCCCGTGAGCTGGGTTTGAGCGACATGCTGACCCCGGAGGAAGCGTCGATCCCCAAGGTGATGGGCCAGGCGCTGGAACGGCTGGTGCAGATGAAAGACCCGGCCGCTTCGCTGCGCAATGGCGACCTAGACGGGCTGGAGGCGATCTGCCAGGACGTGGAATATCTGTGCGGCAACACGGTCGCCGCGCCGCCGCCGATCGAGGTCTCCTCGCAACAGGCCCAGCTCTTTGACCAATAAGCTGGCCGTCGTCTTAAAGGGCTATCCGCGGCTGTCGGAGACGTTCATCTCCCAGGAAATCCTGTCGCTGCAGCGCGCCGGCTTCGATTTGCAGCTGATCTCGCTGCGCCACCCGACAGACAAATCCGTCCACCCCGTCAACCGCCAGATCACCGCGCCGGTCAGCTATCTGCCCGAATATGTGCACGACGAGCCGCTGCGCGTGCTCGCCGCCTGGTGGCACGTGCGAAAGCTGCCGGGCTACCGCCGGGCCTGGAGAACTTTCCTCGCCGACCTGCGGCGTGATTTCACCCGCAACCGATTTCGCCGCTTTGCCCAGGCCATGGTGATCGCCCGCGAACACGCGCCGCACGCTGCCCTGCTTTACGCCCACTTCATCCACACGCCCACTTCGGCCACCCGCTACGCCGCGATGATGGCGGATAAGCCGTTCGCGGTCTCCGCCCACGCCAAGGACATCTGGACCACGCCGGACTGGGAACTGTCGGAGAAGCTGGCCGACTGCCTGTTCTGCGCCACCTGCACCGCCGGTGGTGCGGCGCAGCTGCGCTCGCTGGCGCCCGATCCGGCCCGCGTGCATCTGATTTATCACGGGCTGGACCTGTCCCGTTTCGCCCGGCCGCCCAAACGCGCGGCCGGACCGGACGGCTCCAAGGCCGACAAGCCGGTGCAAATCGTCACCGTCGGCCGCGCGGTCGCCAAGAAGGGGCTCGATACGCTGCTCGACGCGCTCGCCCGGTTGCCGCAGGATTTCCACTGGCGCTGGGAACACATCGGCGGCGGGCCGCTGCGCGACGAGCTGATCGCCCAGGCCGGTCGGCTGCGGCTTTCCGACAGGGTCGAGTTCCGCGGCGCGCTGGCCCAGGAAGACGTGATCGCCGCCTACCGGGCGAGCGACCTGTTCGTGCTGCCCTGCCGCATCGACGAGACCGGCGACCGAGACGGACTGCCTAACGTGTTCATCGAGGCGCAAAGCCAGGGCTTGGCCGTCATCTCCACGCCGATCTCCGGCATACCGGAGCTGATCGCCGATAACGAGAACGGCCTGCTGGTCGAACCCGACGCCCCCGATCAACTGGCCGGCGCGATCGAGCGGCTGGGCCGCGATCCCAGCTTGCGCAAGACGTTCGGCGAAGCGGGCGAGGCCAAGGTGCGCGGAAGCTTCGATCATGACGAGGCGATTGTCGGGCTCGTCGATCTGCTGCGCGTGGCGTTGGGCGAGACGCCCGCCGGCAAACAGCGTGTCGGTGCGGATCAGTGAGTGCGACTAGCCGCGACGGCGCGCCGACGATCCTGTTCTACGTCCAGCACCTGCTGGGCATCGGCCACGTGTTCCGCGCCATCCGCGTGGCGCGCGGCCTGGCCGCCGCCGGCTGTCGGGTCCACATCGCCTGGGGCGGGGCGCGACTGCCCGCCGTCGACGTCAGCGGCCTGGAAGTCCACTATCTCGAACCGGTCCGCGTCAGCGACGAGCATTTCCAGACCCTGGTGCGCACCTCCGACGGCTCCGAACTGGGCGAGGCCGGCCTGAACGCCCGCCGCGATCACCTGCTCGCCATCTTCGCGCAGACCCGCCCGGACATCCTCATCACCGAGGCCTATCCCTTCGGCCGCCGCCACATGCGCTTCGAGCTCATTCCGCTGATGGAGGCCGCCCACGCGCGCGCCGACCGGCCGATGGTGGTGACCTCGATCCGCGACATCATGCAGGAGAACCGCTCCGACAAGCGGGTCCGCGAAACGCTCGACGCGGTTACCCGCTGGTTCGACCTGGTGCTGGTGCACGGCGATCCCGGGCTGATCCGAATCGAAGAGACGGTGGAGGGCGCACACGAGTTCCTCGACAAGGTGCGCTACACCGGCCTGGTGACGCCCGAGCCGGTGGACCGATCGCTCGAACCCTCGATCCGGCCCGACGTGCTGGTCTCCTCGGGCGGCGGCGCGCTGGGCATCGCGCTGATGCACGCCGCCGTCGACGCCATGGTGTTGAGCGCCAAGATGCCGACCAACTGGTGCCTGACCACCGGCCCCGACCTGCCGCAGGTCCATTACGATGCAATCACGGCGCGCAGGCCCGAAGGGATGACGATCACCCGCTTCGTCGACGACATTTCGGTGGTGATGGCCAACGCGAAGGTCTCGGTCTCGCGCGCCGGCTACAACACGGTGGGCGACCTGCTGCGCGCGCGCACCCGCGCCGTGCTGCTGCCGTTCACCGGCGGGCGCGAAACCGAACAACTGCGCCGCGCCCAGATCATGTCCGAACGCGGCGTGGTCTCGATGCTGCTGGACGATGATCTGACGCCGCAATCGCTGGCCGCCGCGATCGACCGGGCGGTAACACTGCCGCGCGCGCCCATCGACATCGATCTGGCAGGCGCGTCGAAGACGGCGCCGATCCTGATCGAGGAATTCGAGCGGTTTGGCCGAGGGTAGCCGAGCACCTACGAAGACAATGGCGAGATGAAGATCTCGACGCGTCGGTTGGCGGCGCGGCCGCCTTCCGACGAATTGTCGGCGATCGGCCGGCTCTCGCCGAAGCCCAACACCTGCAGGCGACGGCCGTCGACGCCGCGCTGGTTGATATATTGCGCCACCGACAGCGCGCGCCGCTCCGACAGCGCCAGATTGTGCTGATCGGAACCGGTATTGTCGGTATGGCCGTAAACGTCGAGCAGGGAACGGTCGAAGCGCACCAGCACCCGCGAAACCCCGTCGAGCACGTGGAAGAACTGCGGTTTGACCACCGCCTGGTCCACATCGAAGGTGATGTTGGAGGGCATGGTCAGCGTGATCTGGTCGCCGGTGCGGGTCACGATCACTCCGGTGCCGGCCAGTTCGCGGCGCAGCTCCTCCTCCTGCTGGTCCATGTAGGCGCCCACCGAGCCGCCCGCCAGCGCGCCGATGCCCGCGCCGATCAACACCGACTTGCGGGTGTCCGCATCCGTGGTCTGGCCGACGATGAGCCCGGCGATCGCGCCGGCCGCCGCGCCCAGCCCGGCGCCGGCGAGCGTCTTGTCCGCGCCGCGGGTCGAGGGATCGTTGGAGGTGGTGCAGGCCGACAGGGCCAAAGCCGCGCAAATCGCGATCAGGGATTGGGTCTTCATTGCGATGTCCTTGGGAGGTTGACTCGGACTGGCGGGCGCGGTGGCACATGGCCGGCAAAAGTGGCCTTATCGTGGTGGCAGGCGCAGAACCTGTCCCTGCCGGATGAGATTGGGCGCTTCGATATCGTTCAGCCGGGCGAGCACGGCCACGTCCACATTGTTGGTGCGCGCGATGCCGTACAGCGTGTCGCCGGTGCGCACGACGACGGTTTGAGCGGTTCGGGCGGTTTGCACCGCCGCCAGCCGGTCGCCGCGCCGCGCCGGCGGGAATTTCTCGATCATCTCGGACTCGGGATTGGCGGCGATGATCTCATCGATGGTCAGCCCGCGCTGTTGATCTGTCGGTGTGATGGTGACGGTCTTCACCGCGGTGACCGCCGGCCTGACGCGCGCCGGTTCACTCGATTCCGGGGCCGAAGCCGGCTCGCGCGCGGCCGTCAGCCGTTCGTCGTCGGCCGGTCCGCTATTGCCGGTCACGATGGCGACGATCAGCAGCCCCGCCGCGCAGCAGGCCGACAGAAATAAGGAGATTCTTTGCAAGCGGGCCATGGTCTTCGCATCACGCATTCGATCCGGTCCGGCGGTGGCCGGACCCACACCTCCACCCTTGCGCCGATTATCGGCCGCCAGGGTTAACAAAGTGTTGGGTCACAGCTAGCCGTCGATGACGTGGTCGAGCATGGCGTAGGGCAGGGTGATCACGTAGGGAATGTCGGTGAAGGCCGCACCCGGCTCGATGCGCACCGCCGGTTCGCTGGTGCGGTTCGACGTGCCGATGAACGTCGCCGGCGCCATATGCAGCCCCTTGAGCGGGTGGGCCAGCCCGCGCGAGCCGGCGAACGAAATCGGCTGCAGCGGGAAGATCGAGAACGGCACGTCCGGCTGCAGGGTCAGCTCCAGCACGCCCACATGCGCGAACGAGATATCCTGTTCGCCGATCAGTAGCACCGGTTTGGCCGCGGCATACTTGCCCATCACGTGGATCACCGCCAGCGAGTGATCGATGCGCCCGCCGACGAAGCCGGTGGCCAGGAACCGGGGGGCATCGATCGAATACAGGCACTTCTCGAAGTCGACCGTATCCTGCTCGCCGATCTCGATGATCCGGGTGCGCTCGCGCCAGCCCTGCCGGTCGGCCAGCGAATCCAGATCCCCGATGATCGCTTCGGGCACGATGTCGAGCGCATCAAGCCGGTTGGCGCCGCCGTCAGCGGCGATGATCGGCAACTCGCGCGCCCGCGCCAGCCGCACCATCTCGGCATTGACGCGCACCGGCCCGACCAGCGCCACCGGCGTCGAATAGCGCAGCGCCGCCGTCGGTTCAGCGTTCATCGTTTGCTTTGCGGGCGATTGTGACTATAGTCCGTCTCCTATCTCTCTGGGGTGTGTCCCACAGGACGCTGAGAAATACCCATTGAACCTGAACCAGGTAATGCTGGCGGAGGAAGCGTGAGATGCCGGATCTGCGGCCCATTTTCGTTCATTGCATCGCTTACCCGCGCAGCTGCAACAACTTTGCAGGAGCGCATCATGACATGGTTGCATAAAACTCTCTTGGCGGCGGCGTTCGCCACCACCACCACAATGGCCGCCACCGCCGAAGGCGGCAAGCGCGAACTGATCATCTACACCTACGACGCCTTCGCCGCCGACTGGGGCCCGGCGCCGGGCGTCAAGGCCGAGTTCGAGAAGGTCTGCGATTGCGAACTGACGTTCGTGACCGCCGATTCATCGATCGGCGCGTTGCGCAAGGTGCAGCTCGAGGGCGAGGCAACGCCGGCCGACATCGTGCTCGGCCTCGACACCAACATCGCCGAAGTCGCCCGCGCCACCGGCCTGTTCGCCGAGCACGGCGCCGATCTGTCGGCCCTGTCGGTGCCGATCGAATGGAACGACGAGGTCTTCGCCCCGTTCGACTACTCCTACCTCGCCTTCGTCTACAATACCGAGAAGCTCGAGACGGTGCCCGGCTCGTTCGAGGAGTTGGCCGCATTGCCCGAGGACGTGAAGATCATCATCCAGGACCCGCGCTCCTCGACGCCCGGGCTCGGCCTGGTGCTGTGGGTCAAGCAGGCCTATGGCGAGCGTGCCGGCGAGATCTGGCGCGCGCTGGCGCCCAGGGTGCTCACCGTCACCAAAAGCTGGTCTGACGCCTACGGCCTGTTCCTGAAAGGGGAGGCGGAACTGGTGCTGTCGTATACCACCTCGCCGGCCTATCACCGCATCGCCGAGAGCGATCAGCGCTTCGCCGCCGCGATGTTCGCCGAGGGCCACCACCTGCAGGTGGAGGTCGCCGCGATCGTCAAGTCCACCGACCAGCCGGAACTGGCGCGCCAGTTCATGGCCTTCATGCTGACCGACGCCTTCCAGGACATCATCCCGACGACGAACTGGACCTATCCGGCGATCGAAACCGCCAACGGCCTGCCCGAAGGGTTCGATCCGCCGGTGGCCGCCGACAAGGCGCTGATCATGGACGGGGCGGACGTGGAGGCGAACCGCAAGGCGTGGATCGAGGAATGGCGTGCCGCGCTGTCGCAGTGAACGGTGAGCGGCCCGGTGGAGCAGCCTCGAACCGGAACGGTTCGCAAGCGCCATCGCAGGCCCGAGCGCAGCGAGGAATAGCCGTGAGATATATAAAAAGGTGCACATGATCAGACTCGAACCGGCGTCATGACCGTGCGGCCGATCCGCATCCACGCTTCGGTTCTGCCCGGCATCGCGGTGGCGGCAATGCTGTTGTTGCTCGCCGCCGCGCTACTGGCCGAGCTGGCGGTGCGCGCCACCGGCCTGACGCTGGCGTTCGACCGCGAACTCGCGCGCATCGTCGCGTTCACGACCATGCAGGCGGCGCTGTCGACTGTTCTGTCCCTGGTGGTCGGCATCGCGCTCGCCTGGAGCCTTGCCCATCAGCAGCGTTTCCCGGGCAGGGGGCTGCTGATCGCCATGTTCTCCGCCGCCCTGGTCCTGCCGACCCTGATCGTGGTGCTGGGGCTGGTGAGCGTGCTGGGGCGCAGCGGTTGGGCGGGCGACCTGTACAACGCCGTCACCGGCCGCTCGCCGGGATTCTCCATCTACGGCCTGTCCGGCATCCTGATCGCACACACCTATCTCAACGCCTCGTTTGTAGTGCGCACCCTGGTCAACCGCCTCGAAGCGGTGCCGCCGGAGAACCGTAAGCTGGCCCACGGCCTGGGCCTGTCCGCATGGCGGCGGTTCCGCCTCGTCGACTGGCCGGCCTGCGCGCCTTCGGTGCGCGGCCTGGCGGTGACGATCTTCCTGCTGTGCTTCACCTCGTTCGCCATCGTGCTCGTGCTAGGCGGCTCGCCGCGCTACAACACGCTGGAAGTGGCGATCTACGAGGCGGTGCGCTTCGAGTTCGATCTGGGCCGGGCGCTGGCGCTCGCCCTGGTGCAGTTGGCCGTGTGCGCCGCCCTGGTCGCCTTCGTCGGCGGGCTGAGGGCCACCGGCCGCTCGATCCACGGCGCGGCGACCATGTTCGCCCATCTGCAGGGCCCGGCGGTCAACCGCCTGCAACGCACGATCATCATCGCAGCCGCAATCGCGTTCGCCCTGCCGCTCATCGCCACCTTAATCGATGGCTCGCGCGCCGAATTCTCCCGGCTCCTCGCCGAGCCGGTTTTCGCGCGCGCGGCGCTCACCAGCGTGCTGATCGCTATCGTCTCGGCGGCGATCGTGGTGACCGGCTCGGTGGCCATGGCGCTGACGCGGCGACAGTTCACCCTGGCGAACCGCTGGGCGGATGCGCGCGGATCGCCGCTGGCGGCGCTGGCGATGAGCTATTCGGCAAGCCTCTACCTGGTGTTTCCCGCGCTGGTGCTCGGGCTCGGCTTCTTCCTGCTCGCGCGGCGCCTCGGCGGGCCGGCTGACCTGTGGGCCGTCGCCGCCCTGATCACCGCCAACGTGACGCTGGCGCTGCCGTTCGCGGTTGCCGTGCTGGTGCCGACGGCGGAGCGGGCGGCGGCGCGCTATGACAGGCTGGCGGTATCGCTGGGCCTGGCCTGGAGCACCCGTTGGAGAGCGATCGAATGGCCGCTGATGCGCGCCGACATCGGCTACGTCGCCGCGCTCGCCCTGTGCCTGTCTCTGGGCGACCTGGGCGTCATCGCCCTGTTCGGCACCCAGGACTTCACCACCCTGCCGTGGCTGATGTATCAGAAGATCGGCGCCTACCGCACCGCCGACGCCGCCGGCGTGGCGCTCATCCTACTGTCGCTGGTGCTGGCGACCTTCATCTTCGTGCCGCGCCTGTTCTCCGGAGCCCGCCATGCTGCGCCTTGAAGACGTCCGGTTTGCCTATTCCCACGCCGCGGACGCGCCGCGGTTTCGCTTCGACATGGGCGTGGAGCCCGGCACGATCGCCGGCGTCATCGGCGCTTCGGGCACGGGCAAGTCGACGCTGCTCGACCTGATCGCCGGCTTCCAAACGCCACAGGCCGGCCGCGTGGTGATCGACGGCGAGCAGGTGACCGGTCTGCCGCCCGCACAGCGCCCGGTGTCGATCCTGTTCCAGAACCACAACCTGTTCGAACACCTGAGCGCGCTCGAGAACGTGGTGCTCGGCCTCGCGCCGCGCCGCCGGCCGACCGCCGCAGACAAGGAAACGGCCGCCGCCGCGCTCGCCCGCGTCGGCCTGGCCGGTTTCGAGGACCACCCGGCGCTCAATCTCTCCGGCGGTCAGGCCCAGCGCGTCGCCCTGGCCCGTACTCTCGCGCGCCGGTCCCGCGTCCTGCTGCTGGACGAGCCGTTCTCCGCGCTTGACGAAGACAACCGCGCCGACCTGACGCCCCTGGTGCGCGCGGCTGTCACCGAGCATGGCGGGGCCGGGGTCCTGGTCACTCACGACCTGAACGATTGCGAGCGGCTGGCCGACCGGATTCTCGAGATTCGAGATGGGCAGTTGCACGAGGTCGGGTGAAGAGGGTTGCGGCTCTCCCCCCACCCTCATTCCCTCCCCTCAAGGGGGAGGGAATGAGGGTGGCGATCCCCGTACCCAAATCCACCTGCGTCATCCTCGCTCTTGTGGCGAGGATCTAATGCGGTCAGCGACAGTTCGCAGTGGTGGATGGGGGGTGGATCCTCGGGTCAAGCCCGAGGATGACGACGATGGGGGATGGCAATGTGACGTCCCCCTCCCCTTGTGGGGAGGGGTTAGGGGTGGGGGTAAATAGCGGTACAGCTAAATCGGCAGTACCGCTATATCACCGATTCCAGCAACCCGTCGGTGATCACGTTCCAGCCGTCGATCAGCACAAAGAACAGGACCTTGAACGGCAGCGAGATCACCGTGGGCGGCAGCATCATCATGCCCATGGCCATGGTGATGGTGGCGACCACCAGATCGATCACCAGGAACGGCAGCAGAATGAGAAAGCCGATCTCGAAGCCGCGCCGCAGCTCCGAGATCATGAACGCCGGCACCAGCACCTGCAGCTCCGGATTGGCCTTGTCGACCTCGCCGTCGCCCACGCGCGCGGCGAACGCCTCGAACAGCTCCAGGTCCTTGTTGCGCACCTGGGCGGACATGAACTCGCGAAACGGCTGCACGATGCGCGGGATCGCTTCGGTTTCGTCGATCTCGCGCTCGATCAGCGGCTCGACCCCGTCGCTCCAGGCCCGCTCGAACACCGGCGACATGACGAAAAAGGTCATGAACAGCGACAGCGCCACGATGATGATGTTCGACGGCGTCGACTGCAGGCCCAGCCCGGTGCGCAGGAAGGCGAACGCGACGACGAAGCGGGTGAAGCTCGTAGCGGTGACCAGAAGCCCGGGCGCCACCGACAGCACGGTCAGCAGCACGATCCCCTGGATGATGCGGCCGGTGAAGGTGGGGTCCTCGGCCGGGATGATCTGGGTCAGATCGAGCGTCTGCGCGCCGGCCTGGCCGCACGCGCCCAACGTGAAGACCGCCAGGGCGACAAACAGCCTCATTCGACCACCAGCGACAGAATGGTGACGTTCTTGACCTTGCCGGCGGTGCGGATGCGTACCAAATCGTGCACGTCTTCGCGGAAATGCAAAAAACCGCTCGGCCCCTCGATCTCCGTCAGCCGCGTGTTGCGCAGCATGCCGATCAACCCGTCCCTTATCTCGGCGAGCATGCCGGCGCCGGGCGTGCGCTCGCCCTCGCGCATGATCAGCCCCAGCTCGAGCCGCATCCATACTTCTTCCGCGCCGTACATGCTGGAGACCACCGGCTCCATGCGCACGAAGCTGCCGCTGGCGCCGCGCTTGTCATCGCCTCCCTTGTCGTCGGCCTTGGCGTGATCGTCGCCCTTGGCGCCGGCGTGCTGGGCCTTGTCGTTGCCGGCGGGCGGCGAGGCGAGCAGGTCGGCCGAGAACCACGCGACGCCGGCCGCGATCGCCGATGTGGCAACGATCGAGATCGCGGTGCCTGCAAACCCGCCCTTCTTGGGCGCGGCGTCGGCCTTGCCGGATGAATCGCGCGCGCTCACCTTCGCCTACGCTCCGCCCATGTGAGGTTTGCCGGTCGGCCCGATCGGATACGGCCCCGCCGGTGGCGATGAGGGCAGGGGATAAGGCTCCCCATATGTCTGCTGCTGCGCACGTGCCGGGCCGCCGAGCAGGAGGGGCCGGTAACCCGGTTTGGAGAACCGGGTGTTGTGGCCGCCATAGGAGATGCGCGCCTCGGCCATCTTGTCGTAGGGGATCGTGTTGTCGGGCAGGATGTCGGCCAGCCGCACGATGCCCGACACGTTGAGGATGCGCAGCTCGTGGTTGACGCGGATCTCCTGGGAACCGGCGATCTCGATATTGCCGTTGGAGAAGACGCGGGTCACGATCGCGGCGATCGACAGGCGGATGCGTTCCGACCGGTTGACCGCGCCGCCGCGCTTGGCGTCGGATTTGAGACCCAGTGACCCGGTCACGTTGCCGGACGGATTGCGGCCGTCGAACTCAGCCGCGCCCGAGGCGTCGAGACTGCCGTCCAGCGTCGATTCGCGCTCGGACTCGCTTTCGAAATCGGCCGATTCGTCCATGTCGATCGACACGGTGAGGATGTCGCCCACCTCGTAGGCGCGGTTGTCTCGGAACAGGATGCCGTAGCGGTCGGACCAGATCGACGGGTTGCGTGCTTCGACGCGTTCGTCGGCCATGACCACCTGCGGCTCGTAGCGCCGGTCCATCAGGCCGACGCGGTGGACCAGCCCGTCATGGGCCGAAAGCGGCGGCGGCACGCCCAGATCGTGGAACGCGGTGTTGCAGCCGGCCAGCGCCAGGCAGCCCGCGATCAGCCATGCGGCGGGCGAAAGGCGGCGCTCAGCCATTGCTGACCCTCATCGGCCGCGCCATGCCGGCGAGAATGGCCGAGATCGCGGCCGCCGTCTTGGGGTCCATCTCGGTCAGGATGTCGCTCGCCGTCTTGGCGTCGAGCTTGGTGATGACGGCCGCCGCGATGTCCCGGCTCAGTTCGCTGAGCTGGGCGGCGGCGGCGTCCGGGCGCATGTTCTTGAAGATGCCGATCATGGTGTCGTTGGCCAGCTCGACGAAATGTTCGCGCCGCTCGACCCACTCCTCCAGCACCTGCGCGCGCGCCTGGATCTCGACCAGCTGCGCGGCCAGCGCGTTCTGCATCTCGGTCAGTTCCTTGGCCAACAGATAGTTGCGCGCGTCCTTGGCCTCATCGGAGATGTTGACGCAGTATTGCAGCATGTCGCGCTGGCGCATGACCACGCCGGTGGTCATCTCGGAGATTTCCGGCTCCTCGCCGGTCTGGTCCGGGTCGGCGGCCTCAAGCTCGGGGGTTTGCGCCACCGCATAGGCGCCCGCCGCCAGGCTCACCAGCAGCGTCACAAGCAGGTATTGCCAGCGTCTCATGGTGCCGCTCCTATTGCACGACGATCGATGCCTGCAGGGCGCCGGCGCTCTTGATGCCCTGCAGGATGGCGATGATGCCGGCCGGTTTGGCGCCCATCCGGTTGAGTCCGTTGACCAGCTCGGCCAGGCTGGCGCCCTCGACGATGCCCAGCGCCGCGTC
The DNA here is from genome assembly GCA_028281105.1 of Rhizobiaceae bacterium. Lineage (GTDB taxonomy): Bacteria > Pseudomonadota > Alphaproteobacteria > Rhizobiales > Rhizobiaceae > JANQKQ01. The sequence goes on along the minus strand of JANQKQ010000043.1, from coordinate 59,369 downwards.
CTGCTCGACCGCTTCGATGAAGGTGGACGGCTCGACCGCCGTCACCCCGTCCGAGAACGGCGCCGGCTGCACCACCCGGGGTGCCTCGACCACCGAGACGGTCAGGTTGCCGTGGGTCACCGCGACGGTGGAGATGCGCACATTCGAGCCGATGATCACCGTGCCGGTGCGCTCGTCGACCACGATGCGCGCCGGCTTGTCGGGCGTTACCGCCAGCGAACCGATCTGGGCGAAGAACCGCGCCGCCGTAATGTGGGACGGCCGCGCGATGACGATCGAGCGGTGGTCGCGCTCGCGCGCCAGCGGGCGCTTGTGCTCGCCGCGGGTAAATTCGTTGATGGCGTCGGTGACCTCGACCACCGTGTTGAAGTCCGGATTGATCAGTTCCAGGATCATCTCCGGCTCGCTTTCCAGATCGCCGGGCGCCTGCTTTTCCACCACCGCGCCATTGGGGATGCGCGCCGTCGTCGGCGAATTGTTGGTAATCTCGGCCGCAGCGCCCTCTTCGGAGAAGCCCGATACGATGAGCGCGCCCTGGGCGACGGCGTAGATCTCCCCGTCCGCGCCGACCAGCGGGGTGATGATCAGCGTGCCGCCGGCGAGCGAGGAGGCATCCCCGATCGACGAGACCGACACGTCGATGCGCGAGCCGCGATTGACCAGCGGCGGCATGTTGGCGGTCACCAGCACGGCGGCCACGTTGCGCGTGCGCATGGCGTCGTCGCCCGGCGTGATCCCCATGCGGTTGAGCATGGCGCGCATGGAATTGGCGGTGAAAGGCGAGTTGCGCAGGGAGTCGCCGCTGGAGTTCAGCCCGACCACCAGCCCGTAGCCGACCAGCTGGTTGTCGCGGATGCCTTGCAGGCGCACGATGTCCTTGATGCGCACCTGCGCGGCCGCCACCTCGGCGGCGACTGCGCCGGTCAGCAGCAAAACCAGCGCGACTATGATGCGGAAAGGTCTGTTCATCAGTGGATCGCCAGCAGGGTTCCGTCCGGCTGGGCGATACCGGTGATCACCACGCCGGTGTCGACGTTGCGTGCCCGCAGCGCCTCGCCCACGGCCGCGCCCGAAAGGGGGATGGCGGTACCCCGGATCACCAGGTTGCCGGCCTTGTAGAAGACTTCCACCGGCACCGACGCCTTGATGATGTCGGGCTTGCGCAGGTGGTTGATGGCGATCGGCCGATTGGGCATCAAGGTGGTGCGCGCCATCTTGCCGATCACTTCATCGATGCTCTCGAACACCTGCACCCGGCGCAGATAGCGCACCGGCACGCGCCGCCACATGATCAGCGATTCATCGACCATCTGGCCGGCATAGATGATGTTCTTGGGAACCGGGATGTCGGCGGTCGCCGCTTCATCCGCGGTCACGCGCAACGGCGCTGCCGCCAAAATCATCGCGACCATCAGGCCGCCGATCCATGTTGCCCGCCAACGCGCGATCATCTCATGCCCTGGGTTACGACGGATGACATCTCATCGGCCGCCTGGATGACTTTCGAGTTCATCTCATAGGCGCGCTGCGCCGAGATCAGTTCCATGATTTCCTTGACCGGATCGACGTTGGACGATTCCAGGTAGCCCTGGGACACCTCGCCATAGCTCTCCGATCCCGGCACGCCCTGGACGGCGGTGCCGGAGGCCTGCGTCTGCGCGAACATGTTCTTGCCGAGCGGCTCAAGTCCGGCCTCGTTGGCGAAGGTCGACAGCACGATCTGGCCGATCTCCTGGGCCTCGATCTGGCCCTCGATCAGCACCGAGATCTGGCCCGACCCGTTGATCGTGATCTCGCGCACGTTCGCCGGCACCGTGATCGACGGCTCCAGCGCGTAGCCGTCGATGTTCACGATCTGGCCGTTCTGGTCGATGTTGAAGGCGCCCGCGCGCGTATACAGCGCATCGCCGTCGGGCCCGCGCACCTGGATCCAGCCGCGTCCGTTGACCGCGATGTCCAGCGGATTGCCGGTGTTTTTGAGAACACCCTGCAGGTGGAGGTCCCGGATCGCCGCCAGCCGGGTCCCCAGACCCAGCTTGGCGCCTTCCGGAACTTCGCCCAACCCCACCTGGCGAGTGGTCCCCTGAGAGTTGATCGTCTCGTAGAGAAGATCGGTGAACTCGGCGCGCGCGCGCTTGAACCCGGTCGTGTTGATGTTGGCGATGTTATTGGCCACCACGTCCAGATTGGTCTGCTGGGCCGACATGCCCGTCGCCGCGATGGCCAGTGCCTTGATGCTCATGGGTTCACCTCCGGCGCGCTAGATCTGCATACGCGCGATCTCCGCATAGGCCGCCACGGCCCGGTCGCGGATCGCGATCATCATTTTCAACGATTGTTCGGCTTCCATCACCGCGCTGACCACCTCGTGCGCGGTGGCCTCGCCCTTGATGCCGGCCACGGACATGGCCTCCGCCTGCTTGATCTTGTCGACCGCGTTGGCGGTGGCGTCCTGCATGTAGGTCGCGAACGAAGTACCGGTCTGTTCGCCTCCGGTGAGCGGCGCCGACGGCGCGGTCGCGGCGGCGGCGGCCCGTTCGGCCGCGGAAATCGGATTGGTTGAGGTGATCGGCGCCATGGTCACGGCCTCAGCATGTCGACGGTCATGGAGATCAGGTTGCGCGCCTGCTTGATCGCCTGGACGTTGGCCTGATAGGAGCGCACCGCCTCGCGCATGTCGGCGACCTCAACCAGCAGGTCGACATTGGGCGTCTTGACCATGCCGTTCTGGTCAGCGGCCGGGTGATTGGGATCGTATCTGACGGAGAAATCGTCCGCCTTGGCGGAGACCTTCGCCACCTCGACCAGCGGCAGGCCCTTCTGATGGTCCATGACCTGGGCGAACGATACGCTCTTGCGCGCATAAGGGTCTTCGCCGGGGCGGGTCCCGGTCGTGCCGGCGTTGGCGATGTTCTCGGAGATCACGCGCATGCGCACCGACTGGGCATTGAGCCCGGCCGAGGAGATGGCCATCGCGGAAAACAGCGGATCGCTCATCGGCCTACCTCGCCGTCACCGACAGCGCCATGCGATGGAACGCCTTGATGATCGAAGTGTTCAGCGAATAGGCGGTGCCGATCTCCGCTGATTTCAGCATCTCGTTTTCCAGGCTGACATTGCCGCCGGAATGAAAGGTGTCGAGACCGGTCTCGGCCGCCGTGCCGCCGGCGCCGAGCTTGCCGGCCGCGATGTTCATATGGCCGGGATCGGTGCGGGCGAACTGCAGCGAGGTCTGGTCGAGGATCTCGGTAAAAGACTTCACGTCGGCGCTGCGATAGCCGGGCGTGTTGGCGTTGGCCACATTATTGGACACCACCTGCTGCCGGGCGGACAGCCACTGCGCGTTGCGCGTGGCGAGATTGACCAGATAGACGTCGCTCATCGGTGCAATGCGTCCCTTCCCGCCGGGTTGCACGAATGCGAACACGGCTTAACGAAACGCTAAGATCGATGGCTTGCGTGAGCCTTACGGTGCCCTGCCGGCGGTCGACAGCCGCGCGTTTGCGAGCGCATGCTCCAATGCCTGCGTGTTCGCGCCGGGGTCGGGTCCCGCCTTTTCGAACGACACCGAATGCAGGGCGACGGTGGGCTTTCTCGCGTGCAGATGCAGGCGGAAGAACACGAAGACGCCATCGTGCGAGAACTCGAAATCCAGCAGGATGATCGGCGGCGCGCCCCACGAGGTGCTGCAATCGCCGGTGCAGCAGAACTGCAGGGCGTGCGGCTTGAAATACAACTCAATCGACGAGGAGATGATGTCGTCGAGCGAGGTGACGTGGCCCAGCGTCAACAGCGCGATGTAGTCCGATGGGTCGATCAGGCGCAGCTCGGCCGCCAGTTCGCGGACCGCGCCGGCGATCAGCTGCTCGCGTGTCGCCGTGATCTGGTTTGCCGCTGTGGCGATCATGCGCGCATCCTGCGGTCGGCCTGGCGGATGCGGCGGATGATCTGGGCCACCGGCAGGTAGAACTCGGCCGGTATCTCGGTGTCCACCTCGACGACCGAATACATCGCACGCGCCAGCGGCGGGTCTTCGTACAGCGTGACGCCCTCTTCCTCCGCCTTTTCGCGAATCTTGAGCGCGATCAGGTCCTGGCCCTTGGCCACCACGACGGGCGCGCGATCCTCGCCCTCGCGATAGCGCATGGCGATCGCATAGTGGGTGGGGTTGGTCACCACCAGCGTGGCGCTGGCGACATCGTTGATCATGCGCCGGCGCGAGCGGTCGCGCGCCAGCGAACGCACCCGGCCCTTGATGATCGGATCGCCCTCGGACTGTTTGTGCTCGTCCTTGACCTCCTGGCGCGTCATCTTCAACTCGTGGAGCCAGTTGCGCCGCGACCACAGCAAATCGAGGATCGCGAGCGCCAGCATGGCGATGGTGACGCCCAACACCACCTTGACGACGAGTTCCAGCGTAGCGAGCGGGATCTGGCTGGCGTCGATCACCATCGATTGCAGCACCGTGTCGAGTTCGGTGGCGAACACCATCATCCCGACCGCGATGGCGATGCCGAGCTTCGCCAGCGATTTGACGAATTCCTGCGCCCCATGGGCGCCGAACATGCGTTTCATGCCGCTGGCCAGCGACACCCGGCTCATCTGCGGCTTGATGCGCTCGAACACCACCCGCGGCGGGTTCTGGATCAACGCGGCGATCAGCCCGGCCGCGCCCAATGCGGCGAAGATCGGCGCCAGCTTGATCAGCACCGAAGAAAAAACCAGGAACAGCAGATTGACCGCGTCGCCCCCGGTCTCCAGCGGCCAGTTGCCGAAATCGGCGATCGGCGTCCACAACAGAACGGCGACATCCTTGCCCACCGCCGGGATGTAGAAGGCGCACAGCACCAGAAGGGCGCCCAGGCTGGCAAACACCGGCGTCTCGCGCGAGAACGGCGTATTGCCCTTGGTCTCGGCGTCCTGGAGCTTCTTCTCGGTAGGCTCTTCTGTTTTGCTGTCTTGATCGGGCTTGTCGGTCATCTGCCGCCGCTAAGGTTACCTACTTGTCCGGCAGCGAGATGTCGCCACTGTCCGCCTTCTCGATCGCCTGCGCCGCGATCCGCCGCCGCGCCTGCTGGACGGCTTCGGGCTTGGTGCGCCCGCCGTCTTCGAGCTCCGATTCCACCATACGCCGCGCCCGCTGGCCCAGCGTCGACAGGATCGCCTCGCGCAGGCCGGCCTCGCTGTCGATCAGCGCCACGGTCAGTTCGGAAGTATCGACCCCGTCGATCAGCGCCTGGCGGTCTTCCGCGCTCAACTGCTCGATGTGCTCGAACCGGAACACCCGCCCGTCGATCTGCTTGGCCTGGTCGGGGTGGCTCTTGTAAAGCGCCTGGATCGCGTCGTCGGCCGCCTCGTTGTCCATCTGGTTGATGATGCCGGCGATCCGGCCATAGTCCGGCTCCATGTCCACCGGCTCTTCGGTGTTGACCACCTGCTCGATCACCAGCGGCCCCAGCTCGTCCACCACGAAGTCGCCGATCGGCTTGGTGGCGACGAACCGGGTCATGATCTCGTGGCGCAGTTCGTCGGGCAGCTTGACCACCACATCGGCGGCCTTCGCGTGCTCGAGCTGGGTGAGGATGAACACCGAAAGCTGCGGGTGCTCGTTCTCCATGAAGGCGATCAGCCGTTCGATCGGCACCTCGCCAAGCGTGGCGGGATCGGCCCCGCCGTCGCCGGTGCGCGCCGCGCCGCGGGCCTTGATGAATTCTTCCGGGTCGTCGTCGGGGCGAAACCGCGCCAGCAGCTGGCTGGCCGCGGTTGGGCCGTCGGGCAGGCCGGTCAGAAGCGCTTTGGATTCAAACTCCTCGACCAGCGCCTCCACATGCTCCATCTTCACCCCGGCCAGGTTCCTCGCCGCGGTGACCAGCGCACGCAGGTCCTCATCCGACAGCGTGTCGGCGAAGCGCGCGGCGGTCTCGCGCCCCATCGCCAGCAGCATGACGGCGGCCTTTTCCGGACCGCTGAAGACGGTCGGGTCCAGCTCCGTGGACGGTCGTGCGGCGGCCACGGCTGCGGTCCTAGGCCGGGTTGCGCTCGGATCGGCCGGGCACCACCTCGACCAGGGAAATGCCCACCGTCGCCTCTTCTTCGTTGAGGATGACGATCTCGCCGCGGGCGATCAGGTTGCCGTTCGCGAGAATGTCGAGCGGTTCGCCGATCCGCCGGTTGAGCTCGATGACCTCGCCCTTGGACAGGTTGACGAGCTTGGAGACGGGCATGGCGATGCGGCCGAGCAGGATCTGCACGTCGACCGAGATGTCGAGAATGTTGTCGAAGCCGATCTGACCGCCGCCGGCCGGGGGCACCGGCTCGGTCTGCGGCGGAAAACCGGCCTGCGGGCTCGGCGTATCCAGCGATGCGGCCTCGCTCGGTGCCGCCGGATCGCCGCCCAGCGCTCCCGGCGTCGCTAGTGTTTCGTCAGCCATTCGCCCGCTTCCTCATGTTGCCCGGCAGACCCAGATCCCCTGGCCCGGTCTGTAAGTCGTCCAAAACGGCGGAAAAATCCTGTGGCGAGTTTCGCCCTTCAAGCTTCTCGACGATCTGCTTGGCCGACGGGGTGTCGAACAGCGCCGCGATGCCCGGCCGCTCGGACGTCGGGCGGGCGCTGGCCGCGCCCGCGGTCAGCGGGATGCGCTCCTGCAACTCCTGGGTAAGCGGATTGGCGGCGCCCGCGATGCGCCCCCTGGCGATCATGCGGGTGAAGCCGGGAACGACCGGCCGCGGCGATCCGCCGTTGGTGATCGATGTGTCGGGACGCATGTTGGACAGCCGTTTGACCCGCGAGCGCAATGCGTTGGACCGGGCGATCGGCACCGGCTTGGCCGGTTCCCCGCTCACGCGGCCGGAAGCGGCCGGCGCGGCGAGGACCGGTGCGGGCGCGGGCGCTGCCTGGGGCGCCTTGCGGGCGCCGTGCATCATCTCGTGAATGATCTCCAGATTGTCGTGCATCGAGGAAAGCAGATGGTCACTGCGGCGCATGGCGTCGGTCTGCAGCTGATGCGTCTTGTCGACCTTTGCGTCGACCGCACCGAGCTTGTTGCAGCTCAACATCAGGTATTTGACCAGGTTTTCCTTCAGCTTGCGCTCCGAGGAAAGATACGCATTCGCCCGGATGATCGCCAGCAGCACCAGCGCGCCGGTCGCCGCCGACAGGATCAGTCCGCCATAGGCGGTGAAGACCTGGATTATGAACTGGCTGATCTCGATCATCGCCTCACACCGCCTCGCCAATCAGTTCGTTGATCTCGAGCATGTAACGCCCGTGACGCCGCTGCACATGGCCGCGGAACAGCGGCCGCTCGTCGGCGATAACCGTCACCTCGTCGTTGAGCGTCGCGCCGATCTCCAGCATCTGTCCGATTTTCAGGCCGGCGATCTCCGCCATCGTCAAAGTGGTGCGCGCGAGAACCGCCGAAAGCAGCATCTCGGTGTTTTCCAGATTGCTTTTCAACGCCGAGCGCCACTCCTGGCCGCCACCTTCGTGCGCTGCTTCTTCGACTGCGTCGTCGTTGGCCGCCGGCGAGGCCAGCCGTTCGGCCAGGCGTCTGGGCAAGGCAAGGATCAGCCGGCCCTCATACTGGTCCAGCCGCGCGATGATGGTGAGCTCGAAATGATCCATCGATGCCGCATCGAACGCCGGCACCAGGCTGCATTCCACGGGCTGGCGCTCGTTCGGCTCGGCGTCGAAGGCGGCCGCGACCGCTATGCGCAGCGTCTCGGCGACCCGCTGCGCGATCGCCGCCAGGATGCGCCGGTCGAGCACGCCGATCTCACGGTCCGGGATGATGACCGAGGCATCGCCGGCGGCGCCGAACAGCTTCTCCAACAGCGAGAAGAAAAACGCCTTGTGCACGACCAGCAGGCCGTAGCCTTCCAGTTCGGCAAAGCGGAAGATCACGCCCAGCAGTTCTTCTTCCGGGTAGTCGGCCAGGGTTTCGTCGGTGAAATCGCTGATGTTTTCGAGTTCGGTGGACGCCTCTCCGGCCTCCATCGTCTTGAGCAATTCCTCGATCTGCGCGGCCGCGTCGGCGGCGAAGCTCTTGACCCCGGCCGCCGCCAGCCGGTCGCCGGGGCCGGAAGTGGTCAGAAACCGCGCGATCGACGGATTGGTCGCCTCCTGCGGGCTGTCGCCAAGCTGCTCGCTCATTACGCCGCTTCTGCCATCTGGGGACCGGGAGTGCTGGTCTGCTCTTCAACCTGATCGATCGTCGGGCGGTCTTTGGACGATATGGTCTTGCGGCCGTGCTCGACGGCGATCTGCGGATTGGCGCCGTTCATGAACGCCAGCAGGCTTTGCTTGACGATCGCATAGAGCCGGGTCTGCTTCTCGCGGGTCACCTTGATGTTGGAGGCGAGCGGGCCGACCAGTGCGTAGGACAGGAAGATGCCTAAGAACGTGCCCACCAGGGCCGCGCCGATCAGGTGGCCGAGCACCTCCGGCGGTTTGTCGAGCGCGCTCATCGCCTTGATGACGCCGAGCACCGCGGCGACAATGCCCAGCGCCGGCAGGCCGTCGGCGAGCGCCTGCATCGAGTGATACGGCTTCAACCGGTCGCGCGTGATCGTATGGATCTCCTCATCCATCAGCGCCTCGATCTCGTGCGGGCGCGCATTGCCGATGATGATGAGGCGGAAATAGTCGGTGATGAAGTTCACCAGATCCTTGTTCTTGAGAATCTTCGGATAGGCCTGGAAGACGGCCGATTCTTGCGGGCTGTCGAGATGGCCCTCGACCTCGGCGCTGGATTTGCTGCGGACCTCGCGCATCAGCGTGTGCAGCAGCGACAGCATGTCCAGATAATCGGCCTGCTTGGGCACCATGTTGCGCAACGCCTCGGCCGTGGCCTTGCCGGAATCCTTGATCGTCACCATGGGGTTAGCGACGATGAAGGCGCCCAGCGCCGATCCGCCGATGATCACCAGTTCCCACGGCTGCATGAGCACGCCCAGATGGCCGCCCATGGCCCAGTAGCCGCCGAACAGGCACACCATCGTTACAATCAGGCCTACCAGTATCGTCAATTTGCTCGGCCCCCGATCGCCTTAGGTCGCGGGCGCTAGGTGAAGGATGTTCTGCCGCAGGCTTGGCCGCCTGGCGGCGCCTTCATCCCGTTAAGGCCCGGTTGGTTTCGAGGGGTAGCTGTCGGGCCTTGCGCGAAACTGGTCCGACCCGGCCGAACGCGCAGCGCGCAACGACAGGCTCGCGCAAGGCGCCGCCGTCAGCATCGGGCGAGGTTTCAACGCATGAAGGCGGACGATGAACGCGGTATCGGCATATCGGCAGATAGCGTCCAACATGGACCGGTCGCTGGGCGCGGTGGCGCGCGAGCCGGTGGTCGAGCGCGAGACCCGATACTATCTGGGTAAAATCGGCACCATCAAGTCGATCGACGAATTCATCGCGGATGCCCGTGTGTTCGACTATGCGATGAAGGCCTACGGGCTCGAAGAGATGGGCTACGCCAAGGCGTTCATGCGCAAGGTGTTGGAAGAGGGGGTCTCCGCCCCCGATTCGCTCGCCAACCGGCTCACCGATCCGCGCTACCTGGCTTTCGCCAAGGATTTCGATTTCGTCCGGCTGGGCTCGGCGACCACCAGTTTCGACCGGGTCCAGGAGGGCGTGCGCGAACTCTACCACAAGCGCGTGCTGGAGGAGAACGCCGGGTCGCAAAGCGAAGGCGCGCGCCTGGCGCTGTATTTCCAGCACAATGCCGGCGAGATCGAAAACGCCTACGACGTGCTGGCCGACCCCGCTTTGGCGAAAGTGGTACAGGTCGCGCTCGGCCTGCCTGCTTCCGTCGGTTTCGTCGACATCGACAAGCAGGCGGCGATGATCGCCGGCCGCATCGATTTCGCCGATTTCAAGGACCCGGCGAAGCTGGCCGAGTTCCTCGGCCGCTTCGTCAATCTGTGGGATCTCGACAACCCCCAGGCCGGCGTTGTGCCGTCGATCGCGCCGTTCAGCGGCGGCAGCGTCGGCATGTCGGATTCGCTGATGCTGTCGCTGCAGAAAGTCAAACTCGGCCGGTTCCAATAACCGCCGCAAGCCGCAAGGAGGACGACCATGCAGTCCGCCCTATACGTTTCGCTATCGGCCCAGCGGGTGCTGCAAACCCAGTTGGAGACGGTCGCCCACAATGTGGCCAACGCCAACACGGCCGGCTTTCGCGCCGGAGCCGTCAATTTCGAGGCGCTCGTGTCGCGCACGGGCGAAACGCCGGTGCATTTCGCCTCCGAGGCCGATTTTCACGTCTCCTCCGCCCAGGGCACGTTGAAGCAGACCGGCAATCCGCTCGATGTGGCGGTGTCGGGTGATGCCTGGTTCGCCGTCTCCACGCCGGCGGGCATGGCCTATACCCGCGACGGGCGCATGGAGATTTCCGAACTGGGCGATCTGCGCAGCCTGACCGGCTACGAGTTCCTCGACGCCACCGGCGGGCCGATCCTGGTCAATCCGAACGGTTCATCACCCGTCATCCACCCCGACGGCCGCGTCGAGCAGGATGGCCGCCAGATCGGCAACCTCGGCCTGTTCCGCATCGATCCCGCCACGATGAGCGAGCGCTACGACAATTCCGCGGTACTGACCAGCGCCCCGGGCATCGCTGTGGCCGGCGGCGGCGAGAACAAGATCATGCAGGGCTTCGTCGAAAGCTCCAACGTCGACCCGGCCGCCGAGATGGTAAATCTGATCGCGGTCACCCGCGCCTTCGAGAGCGCCTCGGCGACGATCTCTCGCGCCGAGGATGCGCTGTCCAATTCCATCCGCGAGATAGGCGGCGCGTAGGCTGAGCGCGCCACGGGGCCGACCCGGCCTCAAACCCCGCTTCGCACGGCCAATCCCAACTGGATTCGTTTTGACGATTCTCGTTAGGGTTTCGGTAACGGAATTTTTTTATAAATGCCGATGCGAAAGACGGGTGATCTGCTTTCAGATCATGGGCATGAAGCCGCTCTGTCTTAACCGGCCGGCCCGGTATGTCCCGACACTAGGTTGAAGAACAGGGGACATGGACAGATGTCTAGCATCAACACCAATGCGGCAGCGATGACCGCATTGCAGACGCTTCAACAAACCAACAAAAGTCTTGAAGCGACTCAGAATCGAATTTCCACCGGCTTGCGCGTTGGCGAGGCCGCCGATAACGCGGCTTACTGGTCGATCGCGACCACGATGCGCTCCGACAACAAGGCGCTTTCGACGGTTCAGGACGCCCTGGGGCTGGGCGCCGCCACGGTCGATGTGGCCTACACGGCGCTTGATTCGGCCATCGACGTGGCCGACGAGATCAAGAAGAAGCTGGTAGCGGCTCGTGAGCCGGGCGTGGATCGCGCCAAGATCCAGTCGGAAATCTCCGAACTGCAGAATCAGCTCTCCTCGATCGCCACTTCGGCGACCTTCTCCGGCGAGAACTGGCTGTCGGTCAACTCCGGCGCGGCGGACTACAACGCCACTAAGACGATCGTCTCGTCGTTCAACCGCTCCGATAGCGGTGTGTCGATCGGCACGATCTCGATCACGATCACCGCGACGGAACTGTATGATTCCGCCGACAGCTCCGGCATCGTCGACAAGGACCGCACGATCGGCACCGACACCTTCAAGGTATCGACGCTGAACATCGCGTCCCTGACCGATTCGGCAGCCAACCTGTCGACCCTGGAAAACTACATCTCCGGCGTCGACACCGCGATCAGCGAAATGACCACGGCCGCGACCAATCTGGGCGCCGTTTCCTCGCGCATCAACCTGCAGAAGGACTTCGTGTCCAACCTGATGGACGCCATCGACCGTGGCATCGGTCAGCTGGTCGATGCGGACATGAACGAGGAATCGACCAAACTGCAGGCGTTGCAGGTGCAACAGCAACTGGGCATCCAGGCGCTGTCGATCGCCAACGCCACCAGCCAGAACGTCCTGTCGCTGTTCAGATAGGTTTGGGCTCATTCTCCCTGGCGCCGCCACGCGGCGCCGGGAACTGAAGTCTTTCGACTTCATCACCCTGTTCTTAATCCCGCCGGCGCTTCGCCGGTGGGATTTTTTTTGGCCCGGGCCGCCCATCGCAGCGGTGCAGCCGGCGGTTTCGCCCGGTGGCGGATTTGAGGCAAATTTCACGCAAGGTTGCTCGCGCACCTTGGGGCCCGCGCCTTCTGGTTCGGGTTTTTCATGGACATCGTTCGTCAACTCCAAGTCGTCATCGCCAATCTTTCCAATCTGGGTCGGCAGAAGCTGATCGCGCTCGCGGCGGTCTTCGTGCTGCTGCTGGTCGCCGTGATCATGGTTGGCACCCTGCTGGGCGCAGGCGTGACCGCGCCGCTCTACACCGGGCTGCAGCGCGACGAGGTGCACCAGATGTCGCGGGTGCTCACCGACGCGGGCATCGAGTTCACCATCGACGCCGACAACACCTCGATCATGGTCGAGCCGCACCGGATTTCCGAGACCCGCATGCTGCTGGCCGAGCACGGCCTGCCGGCCAGCGCCAATTCCGGCTACGAGGTGTTCGACAACATCAATACGCTGGGTCTGACCTCGTTCATGCAGGAGGTCACGCGCATCCGAGCCATCGAAGGCGAGCTGGCCAAGACCATTTTGATGATCCGCGGCATCCGCGCCGCCCGCGTGCACGTGGTTCTGCCCAACGAGCGGCAGGTGCGCACAAAGCAGCAGGAAAATCCGTCAGCGTCCGTGGTCATTTCCGCGCGCGACGGGGCGGCCAAGCAGGCGGTGCGCTCCATCCGCCATCTGGTGGCCGGCGCCATCAAGGGCCTGGAGGTCGAGAACGTCACCGTGCTCAACACGGAGGGCAAGCTGCTCGCCTCGACCGGCGATGATGTTGCGGGCGGCTCGTCCGGCCTGATCGATCTGGAAACGATCTACGAATCCGACATCCGCGCCAAGATCACCGAGGCGCTGGCGCCATATCTCGGCATCGACAATTTCCGCGTTTCGGCCACCGCCAAGCTCAACACCGACCGCCGCTCGATCGAGGAGACCGTGTTCGATCCCGAAACCCGGGTCGAGCGCTCGGTCCGCGTGGTGCGTGAGAAGGGAGCAAGCCAGAACACCTCGACCACCAGCCCCACCACGGTCACCGAAAACCTGCCCGACGACCCGCTACCAGTGGATTCCGGCCAGTCGGAATCGGAGAACAAGGAGCGCCGCGAGGAACTGACCAACTACGAGATCGGCAAGCGTTCCGTCTCAACGGTATCCGACGGCTACACCATCGACCAGATTTCGATTGCCGCCGTTATCAACCGCGCGCGCATCATCGAGGTACTGGGCGTCGACGCGGGTTCGGACCGGATCACCCAGATGATGGGCGAGATCGAGGCGATCATCCGCTCCACCGCCGCCGTCTCCGACGAGCGCGGCGACCAGATCACCGTCAGCCTGGTCGACTTCCTGCCCGGCGACGACCAGCTTCTGGTCGAGCGGGGCAGTTGGCTGGCGGACTTCCTGCCGCGCCACTTCTCGGTCATGCTGCAGGCGCTCGCCGCGATCGGCTCGACCCTCATTCTGGCGCTGTTGGGCATCCGCCCGCTGCTCGGATTGCTGGCGCGCGAGCCCGATCCCGCCGCACAGCTCGCCGCCCCGGCGGCCGCCCAACTGCCGCCGGCGCCGCCCGCATCGGCGGCCCCGCCGCCATCCGCCCCGCCGGCCGAGATCGCCGCGCAGCCATCGGGCTTCGCGCAACCGTCCAGCGAGGCGATGGCCCCGCAGGTCGCAAGCGAAGGCCTGGCGCCGGGCGCTGCGATGGCCGCCGAACGCCATCCCAAGCAGGTCATCCAGGAGCGTCTGGGCACCATCGTGGCCGAGAGTTCCGACAGCGCCGCCGCCGTCATCAAGGACTGGCTGGTGCAGCCCGGCGACGCGCGGTAAGCGCGCCCGCCTGACGTCGCGGGCGTGCGTGCCGGCATCGCGCCGGCCGGTCCAATAGGAAGGATAGCGCCATGTCCAACGATCCCGAGAGCGTGGCCAAGCACGGCGAGATCATCATCGTCAAACGCGTCAGCGGCGACCATGACGATGGCCATCACGGCGGGGTGTGGAAGATCGCGTTCGCCGACTTCATGACGGCGATGATGGCTTTCTTCCTGGTGATGTGGCTGATCAACGCCTCCAACGAGGAGACCAAGCGCGCGGTCGCCTCCTATTTCAACCCGATCAAGCTGACCGACCGCACGTCGAACCCGCGCGGCGTGCTCGATCCCAAATATGGCGACGTCCAGAAGGACGCGGAGAAGGACGTCAACGAAACCGCGTCGACCATGGTCTCCGGCGCCAAGATGGAGAGCGCGCGCGGCACGTCGCAGCAATCCTTCGACGAGCAGGCGCTGTTCGTCGACCCCTACGCGGTGCTGGCGGAGATCGCCGGCGGCATGACCGCATCGGAAAGCGGTGAGGGCCAGGCGGGGCAGGCGGAGACCTCTGGCGAGAGCGGGCGCGGCATCTCCGGCGGCGCCGCCTTCCACGATCCCTTCGATCCGTCCTCATGGACCACCACCTTCCGCCGCATCCGCGAAACCCCGCCCGACGATCCCAATGCCGAGGTGGTCGAAACTCCGCTCGAGGAACTGGAATTGTCCGACATGCGCCTATCGGTGGTCGAGGAAGCGCCACCCGAGGCCGACGCCACCGCGGAAACGCCGGTCGACGAAACCGAACGCCCGGTCAATCCCGAGCACGAGGCGATCATCCTGGCGGTCAAGGAAGCCGTGGACGCGGTCGTGCTGCCCGACGGCCCGCCGGTCGAGGTCAAATCCACCGGCGAGGGCGTGCTGATCAGCCTGACCGACGATCTGGACTTCGGCATGTTCGATGTGGGCTCGGCCAAGCCCCGCCCCGAACTGGTGGTGCTGATGGCTGAGCTCGGCGGCGCTCTGGCCGAGCATGACAAGCCCATCATCATCGCCGGCCACACCGACGCGCGGCGCTACACCTCGGGCCAGTACGACAACTGGCGGCTGTCGACGGCGCGCGCACATTTGTCGATGTACATGCTGGCGCGCGGCGGCATGCCCGAGGAGCTGGTGCGCAGAATCGAGGGCCACGGCTTCACCCAGCTCAAGGAGCCCGACGATCCGTTCTCGGCGAAGAACCGGCGCATCGAGATCCTGGTGGTGACCGAATGATCAGGCTGGCCGCTGCGCTTGTCATCGCGGCGCTGGCCTACGCGGCGCTGCCGATGTCGCCTGCCGGCGCCGCCGGCGACAAGCCTGCCGACGCCGAAAAAGCGCACACGAAGGACAAGGACGACGAAGCGGCCGCGGCGGTCGCCGTTCCCCTCTATCCGCCGCCCGACCGCGAACTGACGCCGAAGCCGACCGGCGACGATCAGCCGTGGCGCGCGGTGCGCCACCTGCAGCGCTCCCAGGACGGCATCGCCCATGGCAAGCCCGGTGCGCTCGCCGCCTACCGCGCCGAACTGGTCGAGCTGACCAACTCGCTGATGAGGCTCGACGAAACCTACTGGCATCACCCCAGGAACCTGGAGGCGTTAGCCTATTTCATCTTAAGTGGCGGCGGCCCGGCCATCGGCGATCACGTGCTGCGCCTGCTGGGCGGACCGGGCGAAGATCACGCCGATACGCTGCCGGTCCACGCCGCGCTCGCTTATGCCAAGGCCAATACCGGCGCCGCGCACCATTTGATGTTCCGCATCGATCATCGCGCGCTGCCCCACTCGATGCGCGGCCAGTTCGCGCTGGTCAAGGCGATGTTGCTGTCTTCCCAGGACCTGGAGCGCGCGCGCGGCCTGCTCGACGATGCGCGCGGCTTCGCGCCGGGAACGTTGACCGATGAAGCCGCGCTGCGCCGGGCCATCCGTATCGCCGGCCAGATGGGCGATCTGGATTCGTTTCAATCGCTGGGCTCGCGCTATCTGCGCCGGTTCGGCGAATCCCACTATTTCGGCGACTTCCTGCGCAACTATGTCTACGGCGTCGTCCGCGTCGAGTTCGAGGGCGCGCAGCAGACCCAGGAGCAGGTGGACGGAATTCTCGATTTGCTGACACCCGCCCAGCAGGGCCTGTTTCTTGCCGAGCTTTCACGCAGCGCCGTGGTGTTCGGCCAGTCGGAACTGGCCCTGTGGGCGAGCTCGATGGCCTTGTCGTTTACCGAGATGCCGCCGCGGTTGACCACCCGGTTCGCGCTCTACCAGGCCGCGTCGGGCATCGTGCGCGACGATCCACACGTCCAGATCGAGACACTCAACAATCTCGACGAAGCCCATCTAGACGAGGGCGACACGAGGCTGCGCGAAGCGGCGCTGCTGGTCGGCGAGGGCCTGCTGCGGCCGGCCCAGCCGGCGAGCGACGACTTCGGTCCGGACGTGCCGGGCGAACCGGTCGCATTGACGCAAGAGACACAAGCGGGCGCCGATCGGCCGTCCGAACTGCCCATCATCAACGAGGCCGCGGCGTTCCTTTCCCGGCTGGACGAATTGCTGGAGCGAGCCCAATGAGCCATACCGTGAACGCCGCCATCTCCGAGATGCCCGAACCGCCGGCGAAACTGCGCGCCTCGGCCCGCGCGGACAAGCAGACTGGGGAAGCCGACCGTGACAGCTTCGGCAAGCTGGTGAACGGCGCGGACGCCGCCGATCGAGACGAACGCGCGGGACCTGTCAAAGGACCGGCTGCCGGCGCCGATGACGCCAATGGCGCGGCCCAGGCCGATCAGGCCGTCGAGAAGCTGATCGACGCCGACGCCGCAACGGTCGATGTGCCTCTTGGCGACGATTCGGAGCCGGTCTCTACGCCAAGCCTGGCCGAACAGGCCGATCCGGCCGTGACCGCGCCGGCGGCAGATGACGACACCACCGCGACCGAAGGCGATCAAGGCCTGGCCGATGCAGCGACGATCCTGCGCGAAACCGGGACGACGGACGCCAAGCCCGCCGCCGAGACCGCCGTGCCGGTCCCGCCTGCCGCGGCGGCTGCAGGCGCGACTGGGTTCGCACAAGCCGGGCAGGCGGGTGGCTCCGTGGCATTGGGTGAGCAATCGGCAGGTTCAGCCCTTTCCGGCGATGCCGGCGCGAGAAGCGCGGCATTGATGGCGGAGGCTTCCCAGCCGGCCCGCCGCCAGCCCGAGGGCGCGCTTCAACCCGCCGCTCCCAACCGGCCCGACGGCCCGCCGCTGGCCAAGACGGCCAACGGCTCGTCGTCGCCGGCCGCCAACATCCAGCCGCCCCTTGCCAACCCGCTGGCGCCCGCAGCGCCGGCCATCGTCGCCACCCCGTCCGCTCCCACACAGCCGGCCAGCGCCCCGTTTGCAGCCTTCCTGCAGCAGGCGAGCGCCAACCTGCAGGCCGGCAGCCAGCAGTTGACGGTGCGGCTGCAGCCCGAGCATCTGGGCACGATGCGCATCAACATGGTGAGCGTCCAGGGCCAGGTTGACGTCACCGTCGAAGTCACCACCCAGGCCGCCAGGGCCGTGCTGGAGGCGGATCTGAAGTCGCTGGCGGCCGACATCCGCCGCGACGGCGGCCAAATCGGTGAGATCAACCTGCGCCTGGTGCCGGCCGATGAGTCCGCCAAATGGGAGAGCGTCGCCGAACGCGAGCTTGACCTGGGCGAACACCGCCTTGAGGGCGGCCGCGACCAGGCTGACGGCAGGTCCGATCGCGCCGCCGACGGCGATTTCGCCGCCCACGATGACGGGCGCATGTCGGCCGGCGGTGACGGCAATGCGCCGACAATCCGGTCCGGAATCTACCTGTAACCGTCGCCGCTCGTCCCACCGCGACGCCTCATTTCAACCGAACCTCACGCCAAGGTTGTGCGTCGGGCAGGACGTAGGACGCCGCTTCGGCATCCTCGATGGCGACACTCGACAGGCGGTGACGCGGCCAACGCCGTTGTGAATTCGGCGTCCGGCAGGCTCCGACGCCCGAATCCGATGCCGCGCCAGTTGGCAATCGAAAATAGGTCTTATCTACAGAAAATTGAGCATTTTCCGCCCAAACCTGAAGTTTTCAGCCGTTTTTTCACGTTTTGAGCAGCTTCTGCGCGGCTGCGATCCATAAAATTCATACCCTATTTTTCGTATTTTGACGGCGAATCACCGCGCAGATTAGTTGAACGCATCGAGCGATGTAACTGATTCGCAAGGGGGAAAAGGTGATTATCTTCGTCGAAAACCGGCCGATGGTTATAGACGCCTACCGCAATCAGTTTCAGCAGGCCGGCGTCGCCATCACCGGACTGAGCTCAACCGAGTTCGACGAGTGGATTTCCACCTGCGACCAATTGGAGATTGCACCGGTCGAGGCATTTCTGATCGGTGACACCCAGTGCCCGGCTTCTCACGTGCGCCGCATCCGCAAGCTTTCGGGCGTGCCCACGCTGGCGCTGGTGGAGACGCGGCGGCTGGATTCGACACTCGAATATTTCGAGGCCGGCTTCGACGATGTGGTGTCCAAGCCGGTGCACACGCGTGAGTTGCTGGTGCGCATCGGCGCCATCCAGAAGCGCGCCGCGCGCGCCCAGCGCGGGTCCGGCGAAAAGCGTCTGAACATCTATTTCGACGGCCGCGATCCGGAGATCGATCGCGAAGCGATCATCCTGCCCCGCCGCGAACGCCGCATTTTGGAATATCTGGTCTCGATCAACGGGCGGCGCGCCACCAAATCGCAGATTTTCTCGGCCGTCTACGGCATGTTCGACGAAAGCGTGGAAGAAAACGTCGTCGAAAGCCACATCTCGAAACTGCGCAAGAAACTGCGCGCGCGGCTGGGCTATGACCCGATCGAGTCCAAGCGCTATCTGGGCTATCGGTTCATGACCGACGCGCTCGAACGGCAGCCCGATCAGGCCGCCCAGGAGCACCGCGAGCCCTCGCGCGAGGCGGCCTGAGCGGTCTTGGATCATGATCGCGCTTCGTTGAATCGCTATCATGCTCCAAGGTTTTTGTTTTGCGCACATCCTTCACGGATAACCGGTACCCACTTATCCTGGATGTGCTCTAAACACCGCCCAAACTCCCTCCACACCAGCGTCAGCACAGCGTCACAACAGGTTCGCGCAAGTAACGCGGCCTAGCATCGGGGTTCGAACACGAACTCCGACGAAGGACCGATATGAGCCTCTTTGGAATGATGAGAACCAGCGTGTCGGGCATGGCCGCCCAGGCCAACCGCCTGGCCGCGATCTCCGACAACATCGCCAACTCCAGCACCAACGGCTACAAGCGCTCGTCGGTGGAATTTTCCACCTATGTGCTCGATAACGCCGCCGGCTCGTACACGTCGGGCTCGGTGAACACCGAGATCCGCAACGAGATCTCGCGCCAGGGCGCGCTCAGGAGAACGTCTTCGGAGACCGATCTGGCCATCAACGGGCGCGGCTTCTTCGTCGTCTCCGACATCTCGGGCGAGACGTTCCTGAGCAGGGCCGGCTCCTTCATCGTCGATTCGGAAGGCAAGCTGGTCAACACCGCCGGCCACTATCTGATGGGCTACGACATCAAGAACACGCCGGCAACGATCGTCGCCAACGGCTTCGGCGGACTGGAACAGATCAATGTGGGCCTGCTGGAGCTGCAGTCGACGCCGTCGAACGCCGGCTCGATGACTGCGAACCTGCCGGCCAACGTGGCGGTGACGCCCGCCGGCAACCTGCCTTCGGCCAACGCCGCCACCGCCACCTTCTCGGGCAAGACCTCATTGGTCGCCTTCGACAATCTCGGCAACGAGCGGTTCATCGACATCTACTTCGCCAAGAGTGGCGCCAACCAGTGGGAGGCGGTGGCCTTCGATGGTAGCGCGGCCGCCGCCGGCGGCTCGTTCCCGTATACCTCGGGTCCGCTGTCCTCGGTCACCCTTGATTTCGACGCCACCAACGGGCTGCTGACGACGGCCAGCGCTACCTCGCTTTCGGTGCCGGTGCCGGGCGGACAGTCGATGGTGGTCGATCTGAAAGCCATGACCCAGCTCGGCGAGGAATTCACCGTGCTGGCGGCTTCGTCTAACGGCAACGGCCCCTCGTCGGTCGAACGCGTCGAGATCGGTCAGAAAGGCGAGGTGGTCGGCATCTACCAGAACGGCTTCCGCCGCGAGATCTATCAGCTGGTGCTGGCGGATGTGCCCAGCCCCGACAATCTGCGCCCGCTGCCCGGCAGCGTGTTCGCGGCTACGCTGGAATCCGGCGATGTTCTGGTCGGCTATCCCGGCAATGGCGGGCTGGGCTCGATCACCTCGGGCACCTTGGAGGAATCCAACGTCGACCTGGCCAGCGAACTGACCGAGATGATCGAATCCCAGCGCAGCTACACCGCCAACTCCAAGGTGTTCCAGACCGGCTCCGACCTGATGGATGTGTTGGTCAATCTGAAACGGTAATCGACAGGCGCGCGCGCCCGTGATGTTTGATCCATGACCCTGACCGACGCCCTACGGACCGCCTCGATCGCGCTGTCGAACCACTCCGGGCAGATCTCGGTCATCTCCAAGAATGTCGCCGGCGTCGGCGATCCCGACTATGTCAAGCGCGACGGCGTCCTGACCTATGGTCCGGGCGGCGCGCAGATGCTGGAAGTCGCACGCCGCATCGACACCGAACTGGCCGGCGCCACGCTGCGCGCCTCTTCCGACGTGCAGTATCAGCAGGCTCAGCAGCGCGGCCTGGAAACGATGATGACGGCGCTGGGCGGCCCCGATTTCGCGCTGTCGCCGGCCGCCGGCCTTGGAAACCTGCTCGTCGGGCTGGAGGCCGCCGCTGCGAGCCCCGCCAACTCGGTCGCGCTTTCCTCTCTGGTCGACGATGCGCGCAACCTGGCCCAGATGCTCAATGACGCGTCGGGCGCCGTGGTCGCCGCCCGGCAGAACGCCGACCAGGCGATCTCCGAAAGCGTCGACCGCGTCAACACGCTGCTCGCCCAGTTCAAGGAGATCAACGACAAGGTCGTTCGCACCACGCTGCTCGGCAAGGACCCGTCCGACGAACTGGACATGCGCGATGAGCTGGTCAAGCAGATCGCCGGCGAGATCGGCATCCGCACCGCGCTGCGCGAAGACAACGACATGGTGCTCTACGCCACCAACGGGCTGACCCTGTTCGAGAAGGTGCCGCGCGCGGTCGAGTTCCAGCCGGTGCCGATCTACGGACCCTCGACGACCGGCAACGCCGTCTATATCGACGGGGTCGCGGTCAACAGCGGCGTCTCGTCGATGCCGCTGCGCACCGGCAACATCGCCGGCCAGCTGGCCCTGCGCGACGGCACCGCGGTGACCGCGATGAACCAGCTAGACGAGATGGCGCGCGGACTGATCGATTTGTTCGCCGAGCGCGACCAGTCGGTGCCGGCCACCAAGCCGGCCATCGTCGGCCTGTTCACCTGGAGCGGTGCGCCGGCATTGCCCCCGGGCGGGGCGCTGTCGGCCGGCCTGGCGGGCGAGATCAAGGTCAACGCCGCCTACGATCCGGGCCAGGGCGGCAACGCCAACTTCATCCGCGACGGCGGCAGCTCGGGTGATTCCGACTATGTGTCGAACACGGCGGGCGCGGCCTCGTTTTCCGACAGGCTGATCGCGCTGGTCGACGCCTTCTCCGCCGACCGAACCTTCGATGCGGCGGCGGGGTTGCCCACGACCACCAGCCTGAAGAAATTCTCCGACGGCGCGCTCGACTGGTTCCAGGCCGAGCGCCAGTCGGTCGACACCGCGGCGCAATATCGCAAGGAGCTGCACGACAATCTGGAAAGCCGTCTGGTCGCCAAGACCGGCGCCAATCTGGATGAGGAGATGTCGATGCTTCTGGAGGTCGAGCGCTCCTACCAGGCTTCCACCCAGATCATCAACGCGGTCGACGAGATGATGAACGCGCTGATGCGGGCGACGGGTTAGCGCCATGTCGGTAGGCTTCACCTCGACGACGTCCATCTACCGGGCGATGCAGTTCACCACCCAACGGCTGCAAACCGAGCTGGTGGCCAAACAGCGTGAGCTGTCCTCGGGCAAGAAAGCCGACATGGGGCTGGAGCTGGGCGCGCTTTCTTCCCAGACCGTGTCGCTGCGCCGCCAGCTCGATCAGATCGACCAGATCGCAACCAACAACAAGTTCGTAGCCAGCCGCATGCAGGCCGCGCAGGCGGCAATGCAATCGCTGGTCGACGGCGCGCAGCAGGTGATCAAGGTGGTTACCGCCGAAACCGGCGCCAACCTGGACCGCACGTTGGTGGCCCAGGCCGGCCGCGATGCGCTGACCCAACTGACCGGCGCGCTCAACACCTCGTTTAACGGCGAATACATCTTCTCCGGCATCAACACCGACGTGGTGCCGATCGACGACTATTTCACCACGCCGCCGTCCGCTGCCAAGGCCGCCGTCGAGGCGGCGTTCCTGGCCGAGTTCGGCATCGCGATGTCCGATCCGGGCGCCGCCAATATCTCCGCCGCGCAGGTGAAGAGCTTCATCGACGGCCCGTTCCTCGACCTGTTCTCCACCGCCAACTGGCAGGCCAACTGGTCGAACGCCTCGGATCAGGCCATGCGCGGGCGGGTGACGCTGACGGAGGTCGCCGAGACCTCGGTGAGCGCCAACGAGGCGGCCTTCGCAAACCTCGCCGCCGCCTACACGCTGCTCGGCGACGTCGCCGACACCGCGCTCGCCGGCGACGGGCTCGACCAACTGGTGGCTTCAGCGCTGGAGCTGCTGGGCTCGGGCATCGAACGCACCGGCCAGGTGCAGGGCAGGCTGGGTCTGGCCGAGGAGCGCGTCGCCCAGGGCTCGGAGCGGCTGGATCTACAGCGCGTCGTGCTGTCGGGCCAGCTGTCGTCGCTGGAAGAGGTGGACCCCTACGAGGTCGCCAGCCGCCTGAGCGAGATCATGACCGAACTGGAAGCCAGCTACACGCTGACTTCCCGCATCAATCGCATGTCCCTTTTGGACTTCATCTAGTTCCGAACGGACCCCTTGGCCCCTAGGAGATACGGGAGCGGCCCATGTTTCAGTCTTCATACGCAGAAGTCATAAGCGAAAGCGAAACCAACGCCCGCCAGGAAGAGGCCGAGGCGCTGGCCCGGTCGATCTCGCTGATGGAAGAGGCGACCCGCCATCAGGGCGACAAGGTTCGCACAATCGAGGCGGCGCACTATACGCGCCAGTTGTGGACCCATTTTCTGACCGATCTGGCGTCGCCGGAAAACGACATCGAGACGCGAACCAAGGCAAACCTGATCTCGATCGGCATCTGGGTCCTAAAGGAACTGCAAAGGATGCGCGAATTGCGGCTTACAGACTTCGGTCCCGTCATCGAGGTTTCCAAGTCGATCCGCGGCGGTTTGGACGGTTAGGCATGAAGGGCTCCAGCATCAAATTGCATATGCGCGCCGGCGAGCGCATCTATATCAACGGCGCGGTGGTCCGCGTCGACCGCAAGACCGCGCTGGAAATCCTGAACGACGCCTCCTTCCTGCTGGAGAACCACGTTCTGCAGGTCGAGGACGCGGTGACCCCGGTCAAGCAACTCTACTTCGTCGCCCAGTCCCTGCTGATGGACCCCAATGAATCGCGGGGCGCCAAGGACCTGTTCCGCAGGATGGTGGTCGACACCTTGAAGATCGTGGGCGACGACGAACTGAGCGCCGGCATCAAGACCGCCGATGCGGAACTGTCCGGCGGCAGCCCGTTCCAGGCGCTCAAGACCCTGCGCCGGCTGTTCGAACTCGAGGCCCGCGCGATGGGCAATGGCCGCATCACGATTGAAGCGGAAGCCCTGCCGTCGCGCTCGGCCGCCGCGTGAGCATGAAGGAAGCCATGATATGAGCGTAGACGCCATCGGATCGGCCACCTCGTCGAACACCTCGCCCGCCTCGGTTGCGCCGACCGGTCCGTCGGTCGACTACGATTCGTTTCT
Organism: Rhizobiaceae bacterium; assembly: GCA_028281105.1. Classification (GTDB taxonomy): domain Bacteria; phylum Pseudomonadota; class Alphaproteobacteria; order Rhizobiales; family Rhizobiaceae; genus JANQKQ01. The sequence continues at coordinate 35,503 of JANQKQ010000043.1, read as the reverse complement.
GCAACTGCTGGTCGCCGAACTGAAGAACCAGGACCCGACCAAGCCGACGGACGCGACCGAATATGTCAGTCAGCTCGCTTCCTTCTCCACCGTCGAGCAGCAGATTCAGACCAACAACAAGCTCGACGCCATGTTGGCGGCGATGTCGCTCAACCAGGCCGACGGTCTGGTGGGGATGCAGCTGACTTCGGCTGACGGCGAAACCAAGGGCAGGATCGATTCGGTGACGATCACTGACACCGGTCTGATCGCCAACCTTGCAGACGGCACCCAGGTGCCGGTGGCCTCCGGCATCACGATTTCGCAGCCCGTATGAACGAAGCCGATGCCCTTGAGCTGATCCAGGTCTCCTTCTGGACCCTGCTGGTCGCCTCCGCGCCGATCATCGTCGCGGCCATGCTGGTCGGCACGGTGATCGCGTTCATTCAGGCGCTGACGCAGATCCAGGAGGTCACCCTGACCTTCATTCCCAAGATCGTGATGGTCCTGATCGTCTCCTCGATCGCCGCCCCCTTCATCGGCTCCCAGATCGCCACGCTGGCCACCTTCGCCTTCGCGCGCATCGCGACGGGGTATTAGGCGGCCCTCCAATCTCCCCCCTTGCGGGTGAGATTGGTCGGGGCGCCACCTTATACCCCGTCATCCCGGCCTTCGCCGGGATGACGGAGTGGGGGGCAGGCCTAGCCGGCCACTCGCTCCAGGTTCTTTTCCGGCACCCAGCCGGTTGTCCCATCTTCCACGCGGCAGAGAACCCAGCCGTGGGTCTGTTCATGCCCGGTCACGATATCTCCCGCCCGGCATGACAGTTCGATCGCCGAATAGGCCTTCGTGGCGTAAGCGGCGCCGTCGATGATGCCGATGAGCGAATCCGGTATCCAGCCTTCCTTGCCTGCCTCGTTGCTGGCCCACAGCCAGGTGTGGCCGTCCCAGTTCTCACTCCGCCCGCTGAGCGAAACCGGATCGCCGGCCTCCAACGTGATCGGATCGGAATAGGTCGCGGTCCAGTCGGCCACGACGCGGTATCGGCGGGGCATGACGGGTTCCGCGTTCGTGCAAATCGTGCCCGATCATATGGATAGCCGTGCTCGTCGCAAGCGCATGCATGCATTTGCCGCCAGCCAAACCTCGCGCAAGTTTCGCTGCCTAAGGTCGCCTGATCTACTGGCCGGCAATCCGGCTGTGAACGTTCGCGCGGGAGCGTGCCTTGGCAGACATCGCCGCCCAATCCGATACCACCTCCCGAGCGGGCGCCGGCCGCGACATCGCGTTCGCGATGGGCATCGTGTTCATCCTCACAATCCTCTTCCTGCCGATCCCGCCGGCGCTGATCGATTTCGCGCTCGCCTTCTCTATCGCCTTTTCGGTGCTGATCCTGATGGTGGCGTTGTGGATCGAAAAACCGCTCGATTTCTCGGCGTTCCCAACGGTGCTGCTGATCGCCACCATGTTGCGTCTGTCGCTCAATATCGCGACAACGCGGCTGATTCTGACCAACGGCGCGTCGGGCGAGGCGGCCGCCGGCCACGTGATCGCCGGTTTCTCCCGCTTCGTCATGAGCGGCGATTTCATCATCGGCGTCATCGTGTTCTTAATCCTGGTGACGGTGAACTTCGTCGTCATTACCAAGGGCGCGACCCGCATCGCCGAGGTCGGCGCCCGGTTCACGCTCGATTCCATTCCCGGCAAGCAGATGGCGGTCGACGCCGACCTGTCCGCCGGTCTGATCGACGAAAAGGAGTCCCAGCGCCGCCGCCGCGAGCTGGAGGAGGAGAGTTCGTTCTTCGGCTCGATGGACGGCGCGTCGAAATTCGTGCGCGGCGACGCCATCGCCGGGTTGATTATCACCGCCGTCAACATCATCGGCGGCATCGTTATCGGCGTGCTGCGCTATGACATGGATTTCCAGACCGCCACCGACGTGTTTACCAAACTGTCGGTCGGCGACGGCCTGGTCTCGCAGGTCCCCGCGCTGATCGTATCGCTCGCCGCCGGCCTGCTGGTGTCGAAGGGCGGCACCCGCGGCTCCGCCGACCAGGCGGTCCTAAGCCAGCTCGGCAACTATCCGCGCGCGCTGTCGGTCGCCGCCGGCCTGATGTTCATCCTCGCAATCACGCCCGGCCTGCCGCTTCTCCCGTTCATTGCCTTGGGTATCGCCATGGGCGCGACCAGCTACCTGATCCCGCGCCGTCTGGCGGAGCAACAGCAGGCCCAGGAGGACGAGGAACGCCGCGCCAGGGAACTCGAGGAAGAAGAGCAGGCCAATTCGGTCAAGCAGTCCCTCAAGGTGCCCGACATCGAACTGCTGCTGTCCAAGCAGCTCGGCACCATCCTGCTCGCCTCCCAGAGCGAGCTGGCGCACCGGGTCAGCCGGATGCGGCGCAAGTTCGCCACCCTGTTCGGCTTCGTCGTGCCGGAGATCAAGCTGTCGGAAGACCTGTCGGTGCCCTCGCAAAGCTACAAGATCAAGATCCACGGCACCGAGGTCGCCGCCAGCGACCTGTCGGGCCGCGACGTGCTGGTCATCAAGGACGACCGCCCGCCGCCGCCGGTGCCCTATGAGGAGGCGATCGAGCCGGCCTTCGGCATTCCCGCCTACCGCATCTCCCAGGAGTTCGCCCCGGAACTGAAAAACCAGGGCTATCAGGTGATCGATCCAATCTCTGCGATCCTGACCCACTTAAGCGAGGTGATCAAAGCGCATCTGTCGCTGCTGCTGTCGTACAAGGACGTGCGCTTCCTGATCGACGGACTGGATGCCGACTATCAGAAACTCGTAGACGATATCTGCCCGGCGCACCTTTCCATGTCGGGCCTGCAGGCGGTGCTGAAACTGTTGCTGGCTGAGCGGGTCTCGATCCGCAACCTTTCGCTGATCCTGGAGGCGATCGCCGAGATCGCCCCGCATGTGAACAGGCCCGAGCAGATCGTCGAGCACGTTCGCACCCGCATCAACCACCAGATCTGCGGCGATTTCGCGCAAAACCGGGTGCTCAGGGTGCTGCGGCTCGGCGACCGCTGGGAGGGCGAGTTCCACAACGCCATCAAGCGCAACGCGCGCGGCGAGGTGGCCGAGTTCGACATGTCGGCGGCGGTGCTTGAAGAATTCTCCAAGGCGGCGGCCGACAAGACCAAGGAACTGATGGCCGAGCGCGATCAGTTCGTGATCGTCACCGCGCCCGACGCGCGCCGCTTCGTGCGCATGGTCTTCGAGCGCCTGTACCCCACGCTGCCGGTGCTTTCGCACCTGGAAATCGTCAAGAACGTGGAGGTCGACACCATCGGCTCCATCGGCTGATGGTCATTTCCACCGACACCATCCTGCTGCTGTTTTTGGTGTTCTGCCGCATCGGCGCGTTCATCATGGTGCTGCCGGGATTCGCCAGCGCGCAGGTGCCGATGCAGTTCCGCCTGTTCATCGCCATCGGCATCTCTTTCGCGTTGTTTCCGCTGGTCAACAACGCCTATGGCAGCACGCTCAGCGCCGACACCGCAAGCTTCCAACTCAAGTTCATCGGCTTCGAGCTGCTGGTGGGGCTGGGTTTCGGCCTGCTGGTCCGCCTGTTCATGTCGGCGCTGCTGTTTCTGGGCGAGGTGATCACCCAGATGATCGGCCTGTCGATCATCCCGTCGGCCGGGATGGACGATGTGCAGCCGACCACGTCGATCTCCACGCTGCTGCAGCTTGCCGCCATCATGATCATCTTCGTCACCGGCATGCACACGGTGCTGATCTTGGGCGTCGCCGACACCTATGAACTGATCCCGGTGGGCCAGCCGGTCGACATGAGCGCGCTCATGACCAACCTGATCGACAACGCCGCGCTCGGCTTCTACACGGTGACCCAGCTGGGCGCGCCGTTCTTTCTCTACGCCGTGGCGATGAACATGATGGCGGGCCTGGTCAACAAGCTGAGCCCGCAGATTCCCGTCTACTTCGTCACCGCGCCGGTCCTGATCTTCGGCGGCGTGCTGCTGCTGATGTGGGTTTCAGACGGGATGCTGATCATGTTCGTGCAGACGCTGGGGCGCGCCATCTGATTACCGCCCAAGGCCGCGCGCGCCGCAAGGTACGGGCAAGCGGCCGTCGTTAGCGTATTATTAACATTTACGAACGCCACGGAATCAATCTCGGGGGAGTAAATCATGGCGCCAATACTTGCCACGCCCGGCATCGGCCAGGGGGCGGCGCCCGCCGATCGGGTGCAGCCGGGCGCTCTGCGGCCCGATGGCGCCGCTCCCGCCGCCGCGCCGCACGCGGCCGACCCGTCGGCCCGGTTCGGCGCCGTTATGGACAAGGTGACCGTGGGCGAGGGCCAGTCGACACCGCGCGACGTTGCCCGCGCGGACGGGTCCGACGACCCGATCCGGCAGTTCGAAGCGGTCATTCTCACCCATCTGCTGGAACGCGCATTCCCCAAGGACGGCGCAAGCCTGTTCGGCGAAGGCGTGGGCGGCGACTTCTATCGATCGGTGTTGCTGGGAGAGTTGGGCAACCAGCTGGCCGGATCGCCGGCCTCGCCGCTGAGCGGCGTGTTCGATGCGGCGGCGGACGCCCGCCCGCGCAATGGCGATCAACCGGCAGAGTAAGACCGTGAGCGAAACTCCGTTACAACCCATTCAGGTGGCCATTCCGGTGGAAGGCGAACAGCCGAGCATGATCGCCGGCGGCCGGCCCACCGACAATCGCGGCCTTGCCGAGCTCGAACGGCTGTTGGGCAAGCTCAATTCGATCCTGGGTCGCGAGCGCGAATGCGGGCTGCAGGCTCCGCGCAGCGAGATTTCCACGCTCACCCAGCAGAAACTGCAGCTGCTGATGGAGTTGAACCGGTTCACGCTGGACCGGCGCGAGCTGGACTTCCTGCCCGAGGTGCGTGAGGAGATCGAGGCGACCCGCGAGAACCTGATGGAGAACGCGCGCGCCATCGCCCGGCGCATCGATGCGATCCGCGAGATCGTGGAAATCCTGTCCTGCGCGATCACCGAGGCCGAGTCCGACGGCACCTATGACATGCCGATCGGCGGCCCCCAACGGGTCCTGAACCATTGATCAAGAACCTGGCTCTCGGCGTATGGATCTGCGCCGTGTTCGCCGGCACGTTGTATTTCAAGTCGATGCCGGGAGATGCGGGCGAAGATGGAACCGCCACCATCCTGGACAGTCAGGACTATGTGGCGCTGTCGCCGATCGCCGTGCCGATGATCCGCCACAACGAAATCCGCGGCTACGCCATCGTCGAGGTCGGCTTCACCATCGATCCGCAGCTGCAGGCGCGCACTTCCGTTCCGATCGAACAGTTGTTGCGCTCATACGTGTTCAGCTCGCTGTACACCAACAAGAGCATCGACATATTCCGCCTGGAGACGGTCGATCTCGATGAGATCGTGGCATCGATAAAGGAACGGGTTTCGGAGGACTACGGCACCGAACTGGTCAGCAACATCCTGATCCAGAGCATGGAGTTCATGTCCAAGAGCGAGATTCGCGACTATCACCTGCGCCGCAGTTGATCAGGGTTAGAGCACATCCAGGATAAGTGGACGCCGGTTATCCGTTCGGATGTGCGCAAAACAAAGACCTAGAGCCCGGTTTTCATTCAATCAAAACCGAACAGGCTCTAGGCCAGCATCGCAAAACAAACCAGCGCAGCCGACGCAACGCCCAGCGCCAGCCCGAGTCCGAAGCTGATCGCCATCTCGCTCTGTCCGTCCGCGCCGGTCACCTGCAGGGTGACGATCTCCGACAAAGCCTGCCGCAACTCGTTTTCGCTAAGTGAGTGGATTTCCTTGTTCCGCCATCTGATCATCGGGGGTGCTCCTGAATGACGAACCAGATGCAAGGGTCGTGCCAGGGCAAAACGGGGCAAAACTGCGCCAAAACGGCACAACGGGCGCAATTTTTCGCCCGATAGTCCCAAAACCGACACGACAACAGTCAAAGGCGCGATCTGGTTGGGCCAGATGCGCGCCCGGCGGCAAGGTCTACGCAAGACCAATCGCTATGGTTGTTCGCGATTGGGGCAGAGTGAGTAAAGGATGCAATCGGCAGATGGAGAACAGCCGTGAACACATCGGTTTCCAACCTAGCGGTCGATACCGGGAAGATTGAAAACGTCACCAGCATTGCCAACGAGATTTTTCAGTTTTCCCAGGAACACGACGTACTGCTCACCCCGGGGCGATATGGCACGCTGTTCGAATATTGTCGCAAAACCGATCGCGACCTGTGCCGCACCATCGATACCGCCTTGCGTACCGGCGGCGACATCGCCACCGCGCTCGATGCGCTGGGGGATGCGCATTCCGACAGTACGGCCGACAACGAAAAGGTGGTGAAGGAAAACGGCGAGCTGATCTCGGCCACCACCGAGAAGCTTATCCGTCTGGTCAATTCCGGCATCGAGCGCAGCGACGCGCAGACCGAGCAGTTCACCCACATTCGCGATGAAATCGCCAGGGACCCGGGCGCGAACCAGGGTCCGCAGATGCTGGAGAAGATCATCGCCGACATCGTCGAGCAGAACAATTACATGCGCGAGGAGACGATGAAGCTGCGCATGGATCTGGAGGACTCCAACCGCAAGATCGTCGATCTGGTCGAGGACCTCAACAATGCCTGTCAGCGCGAGATGACCGACTTCCTGACCAAGCTCGGCAACCGCGCATACCTCGAGGAGCGCATGGAGGAAGAGGCGCGCCGCGCCAAGATCACCGGCGATCATCTCAGCTTCGTCATCTGCGACCTCGATCACTTCAAGGGCATCAACGATACGTTCGGCCACCTGGTCGGCGACGAGATTCTGAAGATCTTCGCCAAGCTCCTGGATGCCTGCATCAAGGGACGCGACGTGGCCTGCCGTTACGGCGGCGAGGAGTTCGTGCTGATCCTGCCGCAGACCGACACGGCCGGTGCCTGCGCGCTGGCGGAGGAGGTGCGAAGGCAACTGGAAGCCAAGAAACTGATGGCGGGCAACTCCGGCCGGCCGATCGGCAAGATCACCGCCTCGTTCGGGGTGGCCTCGCTGGCGCCGGAGATGAGCTGCGCCGAGGTGCTCAAGCTGGCCGACGAAAAGCTTTATGAAGCCAAGAACAGCGGCCGCAACCGCGTCGTCAGCTGAGCGCGTTCATTGGTTGAAGCGGGTTCGCTCAGGCGAGCTTCAGATTTCTCGCGGTCGCGAGATTGGCGTCGCTGAGCGCGATCTCCACCCGCTGCCCGCCCGGCTCCCGCCGCGCTTCCAGTTCGTAGCCGGCGGCCGACAGCTCTTCGACCGCCTGACGGTCCGCCCGCGCCCATACGCCGCCGCAACCCACATTGCCGGCGATGGTGAAGATGCGGCCGAGCAGTTCGTTGCAGATGAAGTCGCCGCCCAAAACATCGCGCAGGCCGTCCGGCAGGTGATCGTCGAACACATACATTTCGGCGATCTCCAACCCGGCCGGCGGGTCGGACACGGACCCATCGTCATCGAGGTGCAGCCGGGCATAGCCGATCGCCAGCCGGTCGCGGGTCGATACCACGTGAAAGCAGTCGCGCTGCCGGCGGTCGCCAGGGGTTGAAGGCCCGTCTTGTCGGGTGCGTCCCAGGACAGGGTCGTAGTTGATCGCCGCCCACGCCGAAAGCCGCTCGCAAGCATCGATGAAGCGATTGTTGTCGGGGGCGGACTGGCGACGCAACGAAACGATCAAGACAAACTCGCTGTCTCAGGCTGTAGAGCCCATCATCGGTTCGCTTGGTTAAGGTTCGGTTATGCGGCCCTGCGGCAACGCCGGGCTGTCACTGGATGATGTTGTGGCGCAATGCCTTGGCGACCGTCTGCGGGCGATTGACGGTGGCGAGCTTCTGCATCGAGGACTTGATGTATGCGTTGATCGTATGCTCGGACAGATCGAGGATGATCGCGATGTCGGCGCTGGTCTTGCCGTTGGCGATCCATTCGAGAACCTCGACTTCGCGCACGGTCAGGCGGAACGGATTGACGCCCGTGTCACTGTCGATCTCGCACAGCCGGTCGGTGAGCAGCGAGACCAGCATGTTGATCTCCAGAAAGTCGCCATAGGAGAACCGCGCGGTCTCGCCGACGAGCACCAGCACGAACCGGCGGCCGCAATCGCAATGGGTGGGAAACACCGCGCAAAAGTCTTCTTCGCCGAGACCGGAATGGACGACATGGTGCCCGAGCGGGTCGAACGGTTTTTTGCCCGGGCCGGCCGAGCCTGAATAGACACCGGGAACCTTGGGCGGGCCGTCTGCGTTGAGGATTTCTCCGAGCGCGGGCGCCTGCGCGCCGTTCGAGGGGGCATATCGGCCCACCGGCAGATATTTCTGGCCGGCAAGATCGTCGGCCTGCCGCTCGTATAGCTGGGCGGAGTTCATGGCGCACGCCGAACACAGTTTGCGCAGAATCCGGTTGATATCGCCCGCATCCTCCAAAGCGCCGATGTCGTTTTGGAGATCGCGAATCCGGCTCGCCGAATTGTCGAACATCAATCGTTTCCGCCGCTTCCAGTCGGGACACCGCACGGGCCTGCAACCCGCGCTCGTCAGCCCCTGCATCGCAAGACCGGCCCAACCGCACCCCGGGCCATCGATCCCGCCATTGTTGTTGGGCCACCGGTTCAAAAAGCCAATTGCCCGGTAAAACCAATCCCTGCTTGGCTTTATCCGCTAACGCAGCACAACTGTGGTGATTCGCCCAAACCCCAGCATCGGCCATTGTAGGAACAGTGTTCTCGCACAGTCAATGAGGCAGCCCGCGCCACGGTCTGCGCGATCGCATGCGCGGCGATCTCGGCAACGGAATGTTAACGGGTGGCGGCTAACTTGCGCCCAAACCTGGGGAGAAGGGGAGACGTTTGGTTTCCTTCCTTTGGCATGATGCCGCTTCCCCGGTCCGGCGGTCCGGAATGCGTGTGGTCTTCACAAGTCGCTCGGGCGTTCGCCGGCCTACCGTTATCTCCATCATCAAACGGTTCACGGCTTGTTGCCCGCGGTTCGGCCGATCCTGGTCGATCGGCGCGCCGGCTTGAAGATCACCTGTAAAGAACAGGTTTCCCGTTCGGAACGAGTTTCCTTTCGAACGATTCGGGCGGGAATTTTTCAACAGGCGGGCAGGTGCCGGGACTGACGCTTGCGGCCCGTTGAAAAACGATAACACGCCCCCGGGGACGGGGGTCCTGGGGCGTGTTATTCGTTTTCCTCCTCTGCCGATCGCCGGCTCACCTTCCAAACTCCATCATCGATGTTCCGCCTGCCGCGAGGACAGCTTCGCGCCAGCGATCGATGGTATGTGGGTGGCGGCCCGCATGAACGCGGCGTGAGTAATGGCCCGAAGGAGCCCGGCAACCGTGACCGCTACCCTCTCTTTAGCATCGTGTGTCCTGTTGATTGTCGGCGGACTGGCTTTCGCCGTGACCGCCCTGCAGGCCATACCGCCCGCCCATGCCCAGGGTAAGCAGCTTGAGGCGTTGATGGTGGCCGAAGGGTCGCGTTTTGCACCGGCGGCCAAGACCGCGACCGCCGAGCCGACGGCGCAGCGCACCGTGCGCAAGCGGACCCGGTTTCCGCAGTTCGTACGCGACATGCTGGGCGAACGCGCGCGCTAGCCTGGGCGTCAGCCCGTCAGGCTCTCGGCGTTTCTTCGAAACGCCTGCCGCTGAGAAGTCTCGTTCTTTGGCGGATTCAGAAGACATTTGCGAAGCAAAATGTCTTGGAGCGGGCGACAGGATTTGAACCTGTGACCTTAATCATGGAGTGATTATGCTCTGCCGCTGAGCTACACCCGCGTCCTGCGGGCATCCCTATAGCGCGGCTGGCTTAACAAATTCCTATGACCGGCCATGTTGAAGCGGCGCGATATCGGCCGGTTTGCCGGCGCGCGTGCGGCCGCCGCGAACCTGCCACCTGGGCGCGTAGATTCTGTTTACCATAACGCTGGTTTTTACCGTGCATTAACGAGCCGTGATCACCTTTCGCGCATGATCGATCCAAACTCGATCGGCAGGGGCCAGTCCTGGGAAACCTTGGTCTTATCGCCGGTCGAGCGATGCTCGAACCGGCCGCAGCGAGCGGTCTTGGGAGCTCAGGTATTTCGATCATGTCCACTGGTGCAGCGAAGTTAGTCCAGCCCCGGGCGAGCGTCGATCGGCCTGTTCGCGGCGGGACGGCCCTGTGCCGCGCCGGCGGGCTCGACTGGGTCGCCTTCACCGAACTGGCCGATGCGCGTGCACCGTGGCTGCAGTTGCAGAAAAGCGCGCGCGCGACCCCGTTTCAGCAGCTTTCATGGATCGAGGCATGCGTGGGCGCCGGCGCGCTCGAAGCGGGCACGCTGCCGGTGGTCGTCGTCGGCTATGATGGTCAGGAGCCCCGCGCGCTGCTGGCGCTGGCGATCCGCCGCGACTGGCTCTGTCGCCGGCTGGTCTGGCTGGCGGACGCCTTCAACGACTACAACGCGCCCCTGATCGATCCCGATTTCGCCGACGTCCTGTCGCCGCAGATCGCCGCGCAGATCTTCAGGCGGATCAGCCACGAGGTCGCGCCGCTGGACGCGGTTCACCTGGTGCGCCAGCCCGACGGGCCCGATCCGGCCGTTCGCCCGATCACCCGCAACAACACCGCCGATGCCGAGCATAGCGCCCATGCGATCGAACTGCAGCGCGACTGGCGTGCCTTGTACCGGCAACTGCGCTCATCGAAATCCCGCCAGCGTCTGCGCAACAAGTACAAGTCGCTCAAGGCCAAGGGCGCGATATCGTTCGCCAGGGTCCGGGACCAGCGCCAGCGCGTACGCATCGCCAACCGCATTCTCGACTGGAAATCGCAGCAGCTGGAGGGCAGGGGCGCGCGCAACCCGTTCGCCGGCGAGCCTTCCGGCCGACTGCGCAACGCCATCTGCGATCTGCTGGAAGACGACGCCGGCGGGTTGGTCGTCTACGCGCTTTTTGTCGACGGCGTGCCGGTCGCCGGCATCATCGCTTTCGTCGACCGCTCGACCTTTTCGCTGTTCGTGTGCGCCTACGACCCCGACAACTGCGCGCGCTGCTCGACCGGCATCCTGTTGATGATGAAGACGCTGGAGCTGGCGGCGCGGGCCGGCCTGACGCGCTACGACTTCATGTTCGGCGATGAGCCCTACAAGCTGGAGTGGGCCAACCGGCGCATCGCGCTGCGCCATCACGCGTCGGCCTACACGCCTCAGGGGCTGGCCTACTGCCTGGCGGTGGTAACGGGGCTGGCCGCCAAGAAATGGCTGCTGGCGCGGCCGGCCGCGATGGGGTTCGTCGAAGCGGCGAACCGGACCCGCAGGAAACTGCTGAACTGGGAGATCTCCGATGGACGCCTTGCCGATATCTGAAGCCGTCGGCGCGCGGACGGGCGGCAGGCGCCGCAGCGATCCGGCCAGGCAAAACCTGGCGCCGCAATGGCTGGTCTTCGCGATCGTCCTGGTGCCGGCGCTGTTTATGGCGGCGGTGGGCGCACAGCCCTGGATCGATCCGGCCGACCTGCTGCGCGACCCGATCGCGGTGGCCGAACTCAAAGGCACGCAATGCTGCAAGATCTATTACGGCGCGGTGTCGAACCTGGGCGTGATGATCTGGACGAGCGGGGCGGCGGTCTGCCTGTTCGCCGCCGCGGTGCTCGCCGCCAGGCCCGACGGGATGCGCCGGGCGGTGTTCCCGTTTCTCGCCGGTGTCCTGACCGGCGTGCTGGCGCTGGACGATCTGTTCATGCTGCACGACCACGCACTGCCCCATTTCGGCGTGCCGCAACCGGCCGTCTACGCCACTTACGCGGCTATGGGCCTGGCATACCTGCTGGTTTGCTGGCGCACTATACTTCAAAGCCATTACGGCCTGTTTGTCGTCGCGGCCGGGCTGCTGGCGGCCAGCGCCGGCATCGACTGGCTCATTCACAACGACGAGCTGTGGCGTCTGATGGTCGAAGACGGCGCCAAGTGGGTGGGCCTGTGCGCCTGGGTCGGCTTCCACGTGGTCGCCTGCTGGGCCCTGCTGGTCGACCCGGCCGGCCACCGCAACTGAAGGCCGCGTCATGACAACCGCCTCCGCCCCGCCACGCGATTCCACGGCGCGATCGGTCCTGCTGCTGGGCAATTACCGTCCGGCGCTCACGGTGGCGCGCGCACTTTCGGCGGCCGGCTACCACGTGATCGCCGGCTGGGAGGGCGATGAGGGCGGTTGCGAGGCCTCCCGCTTTGTCGACGAGATGTGGGACCACCCGCGCCTGGTCGAGAGCGAGGGCGCATTCCTCGACGCCCTGTCACGTCTGCTCGACCGGCGAAACGACATTGCGGTGGTCTTTCCCATCGCCGAGGAATTCGTGCACCTGTTCGCCCGCAACGACTGGCGTCCGCCTGCCAACGTGGTGGTGATCGGCCCGTCGGCGGAGCTCGTGCTGGCTTTTTCCGACAAACCGCGGACCCTGACGCGCGCGCGCGATCTGGGCGTTCCGACCCTGCCGTTCGAGCGGGTCACCGGCTATGACGGGTTGCTGGCCGCCGCGAAGCGGATCGGCTTTCCGCTGACCGTGCGTCCGCTCGGCACCACAGCGAGGCTGGGCAGCCGCAAGGCCGTGATAGCCGCCTGCGACAGCGATCTCGAACGAGCGCTGCCGGACTGGCCCGCCGGGCATCGCGAGCTGCTGCTGCAGCGGTTCGCCGTCGGGCAGCGCCACAACATCTATTTCGCCGCCGAGCGCGGTGCGCTGGTCGGCCTGGCCGCAAGCCGCATCATCCGCACCAACCACCACGAGGGCACTGGCCTGGCGGTCGCCGGTCAAACCGAGCGACCGTCGCCGGAGCTGGTCGCCGACACGGCCGCGCTTATCGCCGATTGCGACTATACCGGCATCGGCCTTGCCCAGTTCATCGTCGATCCGCATAGCGGCGAGCGCTGTTTCCTTGAACTGAACCCGCGCGTGTCCGGCAGCCATGCCGTGCCCGAACGCGCCGGCCTGCCGCTGTCGACCATGGCCGTCGACCTGGCGTTTGCCGACCGGCCCGCCGCGCCCGGCGCACCGGTCATCGGCAGATCGGGCCTGCGCTATGTGTGGATGACGGGCGAGATCATCGCCATCAAGAAAGCCTGCCGGCGCGGCGAGATAGGCGTCGCGAGCGCGATCGCCCAGATCGCGAAAGCCGCAGCCGGCGCGCTGCGCGCCGACATCCATATGGTCTGGTCGTGGAACGATCCCTGGCCGGCGCTACGTACATTGTGGTCGCTGGTGCCCGCTGCGCGCCGCTGGCGCGACCTGCTGGCCGGGCAGATGCCCGACCAGGGCCGGAAAATCGAGGGAACCCGCTGATGAACGAACCCGCCCACGTGAACCTGGCCGATGTCCGCATCCTGAACACCGATGTCGACGGCCTCGCCACGGCCACGCCCGATGCGGCGGCGCTGGCGGTGGAACCGATCGACCCGGCGAGATGGGATCTGGTGTGCGCCGATTTCGACGACATCGTTCCCGAGCAGACGGGCGCGTTCAACCAGGCCCACTGGGGAGCCGAACTGACGCAATGCGTCGCCGTGACCGAGCACAGCAAGATGATCGGCGGCGCCTCGGTAATCGTGCGCCCGCTGCCGCTGCTGTCGACCGGCATCGCCTTCGTCAAGTGGGGCCCGGTATGGCGCCAGGCCGGCCGCAGGCCGTCGCGCGAGCGGCTTAGGGCGATATTGACCGCGCTGCGCGAGGAATATTGCAGCCGGCGCAACCTGCACCTGACCGTCATGCCGCCGGCCGATCCCGGCCATGCCGACACCATAGGCGAAGTCCTCCAAGAGCTGGGTTTCCGCCAGGGCGCCACGATGCCGGCGCCGGAACGCTACTGGGTCAACACCGCCATATCCCGCGACGAACTGCTGGCCGGCCTCGACCAGAAGTGGCGCTACAATCTGCGCAAATCCTGGAAGAACGATTTCGACATCCGCTTCGCCGACGGATCGGACGGGCTGGCGCAGTTTCTCGATCTCTATCGCCAGATGATCGAGCGCAAGAAATTCATGGATTCCTCGGCGATCGCCGCGGTGCCTCGGTTCATGGCCGCACGGTTCGGCGAAGCCCGACCGCGCGTCGTGCTGGCTTCCCACGCCGGCCGCATCACCGCCGGCGGTATCTTCTGGATCGGGCGGCAAAGCGCGTCCTATATGTTCGGCGCCACCGACGATCGCGCTTTGAAGCTGCGCGCCGGCTACGCCATGCATTGGTGGGTGGCCGAACACCTGGTCAACAGCCACGGCGTGGACTGGTACGATCTGGGCGGCAACGATCTCGACGCCGGCCTGCATCAGTTCAAGAAGGGTTTCGTCGGCAAGACGGGGCAGGTGACCCTTTGTCCGCCGCGCTACCATTTCGCGGCTTCGCCGGTGGCCACGGCCGTCGGTGCGACCGTGTTCGGCGTGCGCGAGGCACGCGGCTTCGCCATGCGCAAGCTGCATGCCCTCAAGACGGCTTTGAGAAAGTGATCGCGCGCTCACATCTTCATGTGCTTGCCCGCTTCTCGGCGCTGTTCGGGGGGCGCCTGGCCGGTGCGGTGGCGATGCTCGCCACCACGCTGCTGATCGCCAATTTCTTCGGCGCCGCCGCGCTGGCCGAGTTCGCTCTGTACACTTCCGCCGTCAGCATTCTCTCGGTGGTCCTGCTGATCGGCTTCTCCCAGATCGGTACCTTGTTTGCCGCCGAATATTCGGCGAAGCAGCAGCTCGGCCGCCTGAAGGGCTTTATCATCACCTCCATTGCCCACGTGGCGGCCGGAGCGGCGATCGTCGCGGCGGCCGGCGGCCTGCTGGTGGCGTTTGCGCCCCATCTGGTCTCGCCCGAGCGGCTGCCGTTCTTCGCGCTGACCTGGCTGGCGGCGATCGCCACGGCGGGCCTGTATCTCATCGGCTCGATCATGGTTGGATTGAAGCAGCAGGTAAGGGGCCTGATGCCGGAAACGTTGCTGCGGCCGGTGATGCTTCTCGCGTTCGTGCTGCTCGCGGCAATCGCCGCCGCTGTCGACGACATCATCACCATCTTGATGCTGCACGCGCTCACCATCTGGATGTCGCTGGGGGTTGCGCTGTTCCTGGCGCGGAGCAAGCTCGCCGAGCTGCTCGCGCTGCCGGCCGCGTTCGAGCCCGGCCGCTGGCGCCGGGCCGCCTATCCCTGGATGGTGATCTCGGTTTCCTGGGACTTCATGATCGACATGCTGGTGCTGCTGACCGGCCTGATCGCCGAGCGCACCGATGTGGCGGTGCTGTATGTATGCTTCCGCCTGCGGGTGCTGGCGGGTTTCGGCATGCGCTCGATCTATCTACTGATGATCTCCAACGTCGCCGGTTCCAAGGCGGTCGGCGAACTGCAGCTGATGAAATGGCGGCTGGGCGAGATCAACCTGGCGTCGATCATCTATGCGGCCGCGGTGATGATCGTCTTCACGCTGACGGGAACCTGGCTGCTGAGTTGGTTCGGCGAAGAGATGATGGTCGGGTACGCCGCGCTGCTGGTGATCGCCTCGGCGATGGTTTCGCGCGCCGTATTCGGCCCCGCGCCGGCGGTGCTGGCGATGCACAATCTGCACCTGGCGTCGGCCATCGTCATGTTCGCGGGTCTCGCGGTCGCGGCCACGTTGGTGCTGACGCTATACCCGCATTACGGGGTGCTGGGGGTCGCGATCGCCTACGCGGTGGCGAACTTCCTGGTGATGGGCGTGCTGTGGCGCCACGCCAAAGCAAAAACGGGGGTCGACTGCTCGATCTTCGCCGCTGGCCCTCCCGCCGCCGCCTGGCTGCAGTCGATGCGCCTGGCCGGCCGATAGGCGCTGCTCGCCGGGGCACCGCACCGCCGGGACAGAACCCGGCCTCGTTCTGGGAAAAAACATCATCGCGCGGTGGAAAGCGGCGGAGCGTCGGGTATGTTCTTATCCCATGGGGTCATCCAAAACGCTGCCGAGGCTGGACGAGAGCCTGCTGAGCTATCTGCCGCAGTTCATGCGGCTATCGCGCCAGGACATCCGCGACATTCTCGATCAGGCCGTCTCCCGACGGTTTGACGCCGACACCGTCATCTTCGAGGAGGGCGCACCCGCCGAGCGCTTCTATCTGCTGCTCGACGGCTATGTGCGCGTGCTGCGGATCACCAAGGAAGGCAAGCGGGTGATCCTGCTCCACATCCAGTCCGGCCAGCTCATCGGGATCGCGCGCGCCATCGGGCGCACCGAATATCCCGCAACCGCGATGACGGCTTCCGAGTGCCTGGCGCTGTCTTGGCCGATGTCGCTGTTCGACGTGTTCGCCGAGAAATATGACGGGTTCATCAACGAAACCCAGAAGGCGGTCGGCCGCAGGATGAACGAGATGAACACCCGCATCGTGGAGCTGTCGAGCCAGCATGTGGACCGGCGCGTGGCCAACGCCCTGCTGCGCCTGATCGATCAAAGCGGGCGCGAGGTGGGGGATGGGGTGGAGATCGATTTCCCCATAACACGCAAGGACTTGTCGGAACTGTCGGCGACCACGCTGCACACGGTCAGCCGGCTCATGACTGCATGGGAGCGCGACGGCATCGTTAAAAGCAGCCGCCAGCGCATCGTCGTGCGCAACCCGCGCAAACTGGCCGAACTGGGCCATGTGGATAAAACCAAGCAGCCTCCAATTCGATAGGTTGTTTGCGCTTCAACAAACTTGAGGCGACCGACCGGCGTTACGCTTGATTCATTCAAAATCTTGAATGGACCCAGGCCATGGCTGAAATTCTCACCCGGACCCGCGCGCGGAATATCTTCTACGGCGGCTCCATTTTCTTCGTCGTGATCTTCGTGGTTCTGACGATTCAGAGCCATCGCTACATCGTCAACACCTCGACCGCCGGTGCGCCGCTCACCGAGGAGGTCGTGCGCGGCAAGGAGGTGTGGGAGGAGCACTCATGCATCAACTGCCACTCCCTGCACGGCGAGGGCGCCTACTTCGCGCCCGAGGTGGGCAACGTCATGACGCGCTGGGACGTTCTCGACGACCCCGACGGCGCCTTTGAAGTCTTGAAAGGCTGGATGGAGAGCCAGCCGAGCGGGGTCGAAGGCCGCAGACAGATGCCGCGCTACGATCTTTCTGACGAAGACATGCGCGCGTTGAGCGAGTTCCTGCGCTGGGCCGATCAGATCGACACCCAGGGCTGGCCCCCCAACGAGGCCGGATAAGGAGAGCCGCAATGAAATACCAATCTCAACAGGTCGCCCTGGCCTATATCGCTTGCGCACTCCTGCTGTTCGCCGTCCAGGTGCTCGTCGGCTTGCTGGCTGGCTGGATCTATGTCGCGCCGAACTTCCTGTCCGAACTGCTGCCGTTCAACATCGTGCGGATGATCCACACCAACGCCCTGGTGGTCTGGCTGCTGCTGGGCTTCTTCGGCGCCGCCTATTATCTGGTGCCGGAGGAGGCCGAGACCGAGCTCTATTCGGTCAGGCTGGCCTATATACAGCTCGCCATCCTGATGATCGGCGCTTTGGGCGCGGTGGGCAGTTATCTCGTCGGCATCCATGGCGGACGCGAATTCCTCGAACAGCCGCTGTGGGTCAAGGTCGGCATTCTGATCGCCGCGCTGATCTTCCTGGGCAACATCACCGCAACGGCGCTACGCGGGCGCAAGACCGCTGTAACCAACGTGTTGCTGCTCGGGCTGTGGCTGCTGTCGCTGCTGTGGCTGTTCGCCTTCTACACCCCGGCCAACCTGTCGCTCGACAAGATGTACTGGTGGTTCATCGTGCATCTGTGGGTGGAGGCGACGTGGGAGCTGGTGATGGCGTCGGTGCTCGCCTACCTGTTGCTGAAGCTGACCGGCGTCGACCGCGAAGTCGTCGAGAAATGGCTCTATGTCATCGTCGGGACCGCGCTGTTCTCCGGAATTCTGGGCACCGGCCACCATTTCTATTGGATCGGCACGCCCGGCTACTGGCAGTGGGTCGGCTCGATCTTCTCAACCCTGGAGGTGGTGCCCTTCTTCCTGATGATGAGCTTCGCCTTCGTGATGGTCTGGAAGGGGCGGCGCAACCACCCCAACAAGGCGGCCCTGTTGTGGTCGCTGGGTTCGGCGACGGTGGCCTTCTTCGGCGCCGGCGTTTGGGGTTTCCTGCACACGCTGCACGGGGTGAATTTCTACAGCCACGGCACCCAGATCACCGCCGCGCACGGCCACCTGGCGTTTTTCGGCGCCTATGTGGCCCTCAACCTGGCCTTCTTCACCTACGCCATGCCGCAGTTGAGAGCGCGCGATCCCTATAACCAGGTCCTCAACATGGGCAGCTTCTGGCTGATGACCGGCGGCATGGCCTTCATGACGTTCGTGCTGACGTTTGCCGGCACCATCCAGACGCACATGCAGCGGGTGGTCGGTGAGTATTTCATGGAAGTCCAGGAAAGCCTGTCGGTGTTCTACGTCATGCGCTTCGGCGCCGGCGTCGCGGTCGTGATAGGGGCGCTGCTGTTCATCTACTCGGTTTCCGTGGTCCGTTCGCGCGAGATCATCGAACCGGGCCCGATGCAGGCGGCGACCGGGGAGTGAGCCGTGAACGACATGAGCGGCCGTCCGTCCATACCGCACTACGAGCCGACCGGGTTCGAGTGCGAACTGTTCGAGACGGCGCAGACCAACGGCCTGCCGCTCCTTTTGAAAGGCCCGACCGGGTGCGGCAAGACGCGCTTTGTCGAACACATGGCGGCGCGCGCCGGGAGCAAGCTCTACACCGTCGCCTGTCACGACGACCTGTCGGCCGCCGACCTGATCGGCCGCTACCTGCTCAAGGGCGGCGAGACGGAGTGGGTCGACGGTCCGCTCACCCGGGCGGTGCGTGAAGGCGCGATCTGTTATCTCGACGAGGTCGTCGAAGCGCGCAAGGACGTCACCGTGGTCCTTCATCCGCTGACCGACAACCGCCGCAGATTGATGATCGACCGCACCGGCGAGGAACTTGCCGCGCCCTCGAGCTTCATGCTGGTCGCGTCCTACAACCCGGGCTACCAGAACATCCTCAAGCGCCTGAAGCCGTCGACGCGCCAGCGGTTCCTTTCGATCACGTTCGGTTTCCCTGAGGCCGAAACCGAAATTCGCGTAATCGAGCACGAAAGCGGCCTGGATGCGGCGCGCGTGGCGCCGCTGGTCCGGCTCGCCTCCCACATCCGCAAACTGTCCGGCATGGACCTGGAGGAGGGGGTTTCGACCCGCCTGCTGGTCTACGCTGCCACACTGATGGCCGGCGGCATGCCCGTCATCCGCGCCATCGAGGCGGCGATCGTCGAGCCGCTGAGCGACGATGAAGACACACAGATCGCGCTGCGCGATCTGGTGGCGACGGTTTACGGATAACCGCCATGGACCTCGGCAAACTCTTCGAACCCGAAGAGACCGTCGGGAACATCTGGCACGACTGGGCCAGCCAGATCGGTGCCGAGACGTTCCACGTAGACGCGGCGGTCACCCTGGCCGAAGTGCGCAAGAGCGCGACGGTTCTGTTCCGCGCGCTCGGCGGCTCCCATGCGGTCGATCTAGGCGAGGCCGCAACGACGCGAACGAGCCATCGCCGATCGTTCCGTCGCGCACTGACCCACGGCGCCGAAGCCATCATACGCCCCAGTTTCGACGGCGAGCGACTCCGCCTGCCGCCGGTGATCGGGTGCTTCGAAGACCGCGAACTCAACCGCGCCGCCTTTCTCTGGCTGACCGCGGCCGCCGCACTGGCGCAGGTCGACTTCAACCAGTTGCCCGACGACGAGCGTGAAGCGGGCGTCCGCGATGTCGGCTACATCCGACACAACGTAGCGGTGTCATCGAAGATCTTGAACGAATGCCCGGGCCTGCGCCCGCGATACGAAGCCATGCGCGCCGCCGTGCTCGATGGTCGAAACGCCGGCGGCGGGCCGCTGGACGACGCGGTGCGCGACCACCTGTCGGACCGATCGCCGACAATCGCCGAACACGCCGCCAGCGCCCGAACGCGCATCGCGCCGGTGGTGTTCTGGCTCGACTTTCTGCGCCCCGCCCACGGCGGTCCGCACGCTCCCGACGCCGCCCAGGAGCAGGGCCCGCCCCCAGCGGCGGCGATGACCAAGCGCAAGCTGGGCGAGCGCCGCGACCTGGATCAGGCGGACCGCAAGGACAGTTTCATCGTCCATCGCTTCGAATCGATCCTCACCTGGGTCGAGTCGATGAACATCAACCGAAGCGTCGATGACGACGACGACGAGAACGCCCAGAAGGCCGCCGACGACCAGGACAAGATCACGCTGTCCAAACATCACAAGAAGGCGGCCAGCCGGCTGCGCCTGAGCCTCGATCTGTCGCCGGCCGAGGCCGAGCACGAGCGCCTGTCCGACGTGTTCACCTATCCCGAATGGAACCATCGCACCAGTTCGCTGATGCGCAACCATTGCCGCGTCCTGGAGGCGCCCGCCCGGCCGGCCAAGGACCGGCGCTCGATCCTGGACCGGCGGCGCGCGGAAAAGGTTCGCCGGCAGTTCGAGACCTTGGCGCCCAGGAGAATCCTGCGCCCGCGCCAGCAGGACGGAAGCGAGCTCGATATCGACGCGCTGATCCGTTCGCGCGCGCAACTGGCCGCAACCGGCCGCGGCAGCGACCGCGTCTACATGGCCAGCCGGCAGATCGAGCGCGACCTGTCGGTGGCTCTGCTGCTCGACACCTCCCGGTCCACCGAGGCCGACATGGGAGGGACCTGCGTGATCGACGTGGCACGCGACGCGCTCTCAGCGCTTGCCCACGGGCTCGATGCCTGCGGCGACCGGTTCGGCGTGTGGGGGTTTTCCTCCCTGCGGCGCAAGCGCGTGTTCGTGGCCCGCTGCAAGGACTTCGACGAGCCGATGTCGCGGCGCATCGATGAGGCCATCGCCAGCCTGAAGCCCGGCCATTACACCCGGCTTGGCGCGGCCATCCGCCACTGCGCGGACCGGCTGCAGGACGAGGCGAGCGCCCGGCGGCTGCTGATCGTGCTGACCGACGGTAAGCCCAACGACATCGACCATTACGAGGGGCAGCACGGCATCGAGGACAGCCGCGTCGCCGTGCGCCAGGCGCGCCGCGCGGGCCTGTCCCTGCACGGCATCGTCATCGACGAGGACGGCCAGGACTGGTTCGCGCGGATTTTCGGCCGCGGCGGCTTCACCCTGTTGCCAAGGCCCGAACGGCTGCACGTCGCCTTGCCGGAAATCTATCGCTCTCTGACCCAGGAGGTATGATCATGATGCGCACCGCAATCGCGTTGCTCGCAACGGGTTCCCAGGCATTCGCCGAGGGCTTCGACCGCCCGGTCCCCAACCCCCAGTCGGCGACGGCCGAGTTCTGGTTCGCATTCGCCTGCGTCGCGTTCGTCGCCGCCCTGTATGCGGTCCACCGGCTGGTCTCCAGGCGATGAACCCAACGGTGCTGAAAATCACCGTTCTGCTTTACCCGCTCGGCGCCGGGGCGATGGCGATCAACGTTTTCTTCCTATCCCTGCTGGGCTCCTGGCTCGGGCTCGCCGTGCTGTCGACCACGGCGGCGATCATCATAGGCAGCGCGATCGCCGTCCCACTGACATGGCTTTTCGCCCGGCATATCAAGAGCTTGATGGACGAAGCCGACGAGGCGGCGCCCGACTAGGCGCCAAGCACGCGCCGCGCCCGCTGACGTCGGCGGGAGCGCGGGTTGGGCCCGCAGTATCGGCCCAAAGACATTCAAAGCAGGTGCGAGTCGGGACTGCAGGCTATGTCTGCCATTGGGGACTCATACCCGTTAAGATTTCCGTCCAATCAGCACCATCGAATCCAATTACATTCGGATCGGACGTAGCGGGTTTCAGACTGCGAAAACTGAGAAGTAACACCAAGTCTCCGTGGATAGAAAAATTGTTACTTTGTACAAGTTTCATATATTCTCTTGTTCGCTCAGATTTACAATAAAGCTTATTTGTCAATTTCAAATGTATCGATTAAGCTATCACTACATGGGAGCGAGATTTTGATATGACCAGAACACGCACTGATATTGCCAAGCTCGGCGGACCGTGGTCCGAAACAATGGTCTGGTACGCGCGCGCCGTGGGCGAACTGAGAACACGAGCATTCGATCAGCCAACAGCCTGGACCTATCTTGCGGCGATCCACGGCGTTGATTTCCAGGGGTGGCTCAATCAGAATATCCTGCCACCCAACCCGCCGATCCCGCAGGAGGCCAGGAGGATATTCAACCAGTGTCAGCATGCTGGATGGTTCTTTCTGCCGTGGCATCGTGGCTATCTGCATGCCTTCGAGGCAATTCTGGGTGACTGGATCGCCAGTCAGGGCGGGCCGGGCGACTGGGCCCTGCCATACTGGAACTATCTCAACACAAACGACCCCAATGCCCGCGATATCCCGAGCGAGTTTGTCGACGCGACGTTTGACGGTGGCACGACAAACCCGCTTTCGCAGGCCACCCGAGGACCGGCAACGACACTCGGACCGCAGGCTTGGATCCCTGTAGACATCAGCCTCAACGCGCAGACCGAGACGATCTATACCTCCGATCCGGGGACATTGGGTTATGGCGGGCCGATCAGCGGCTTCGCGCAGCAGGGCAATGCCTTCGGTGGAAACGAGTCGGATCCGCACAATCTGGTGCACGTCATGGTAGGCGGGGACAACTCGCCATCGCCGCAAGGCTGGATGTTCGATCCGAATTTTGCCGCGCTCGATCCGCTCTTCTGGGTGCATCATTGCAACATCGACCGGCTTTGGGCAGCCTGGATGACCTCCGCCGCGCACTCGCAGGAAACCAGCCGCCCATGGCGCAACGGTCCCTTCCCACGCCAGTTCACCATGCCGGACGCCAATGGTAACCTGAACGTTTTCATACCGTCGGAGACCTTGCCAGGCGAGGCGCTTGCGCCGACCTACGATGATCTCGTCGACGGGACCGGCATTCCCCCAGCCGCTTCAGGAGGACCCGCCATGGTTTCCGCCGCCCCTCCAACCGCAGGCCCGTCTAGGCTGATCGGCGTAAACGATCAAAGTCTCACCGTCACCGGGACGCAGGTCCGCTCGAGGCTCGCCATGTCGGCGGCGCCGACCCAGACGCTTGGCGCGGTCGGCGGGCAACAGCGGGTCTTCCTCAATGTCGAGGGGGTCAAGGGCCAGTCCGCAAGCGGTGTCGTGAACGTCACCCTGACCGCGCCCGGCGCCGATCCCGGGGACGCCGGTCCCGAAGCAACCAAGACCCTGGTTTTCTTCGGCCTTGCCAATGCCACGAGCGTCGAGGGGCCGCACGGCGGCAGCGGTCTTTCGCAGATCGTGGACATCACCGAAATTGCCACGCGGCTGATGTCGGACGGGCAGGTGGACGCCCTGGACGCGCACCTCGCACAGCCCGAAGGCGGGGGCGCGGAGCTGACGGTGGATCGCATCAGCATCTATATCCGTGAGGAACCTTGATGTGGGCCGGTTCGCCGCATTCACCGCCCAGCTTTCCTCAAGCACCCTGCCTTACCTGTTCGCGCTGAGCGGAGCGGCATATCTTGCGCTGATCCTGTTGCCCCAGGGCGGGGCCATCGCCGAGCTCTGTGGCACCTTGACGGTGTCCGATCTCGGTAGGCTCCTGCTGACCGCGCCTTGGTTGGTGTCACCCGGCCAGCTTGCATTCGATTGGGGCGTGATGGTTGTCGCCATGATGACGCCTCTGATCGCTCCGCTGCTCTCCCATGCTCGCAGATCTGTGACCGCCGAACGTAGATGGGCGGCAACGATTGCGTTTCTCGGGGCATATTGGGCGGTGTGGTGGGCTTCTTTCCTCATGATCTTCCCGCTGGCCATCGCGCTGACAACGGTGACCGGCGATGATGCGGGCTTCCCGGCCGCGCTTTTGATTGCCATGATCTACAGCGCGTCCCCAGCTGCACAGCGGGCGCGGAACGCCTGTCACGTTAGGCTCCGGATTGGCGCACATGTCTTTCAAGACAGCGCACGGCAGGGGTTTTTCACCGGACTTCGATGCATCGCTGCGTGCTGGCCGTGGATGCTGGTTCCCCTGACCGTCGTGACGGGTCACACGGCCCTGATGGCGGTGATCGCGTTCTACCTGTTCGCCGACAGGATCACACCACCAGCCCAACCCGGATGGCAAATACCGCCCGCCTTCGAGACGCTGTTCGGGCCGACTGCTTGGCGTGCCGGCTCATTTGGGGCAAAGACGGCACGATGATCAAAGTTGTCATGTTCGATCTGGGCGACACCCTGGAAAGAGGGGGCGCGCTTCTGCCGTTTGCCGCCGAAAGCGTTGCCGCGGTTGCCAAATTCGTCACAAGTGACGGCGAGCCGGTGGAGTTTTGCCTCGTTTCCGATTTCCCGCTGGCCGATCCGTTCGAGCCCGATCGCGTTGCGGGGATCTTCGCCGAATATCTGCAAATCCTCGACAGCCTGGGATTGCGCGCGTTGGTCGAGCCGGTCGAGCGTCGGGTAACGCTGTCCACCCATGCCAACGTTTGGAAGCCCGACCGAAAGGTCTTTGATCTCGCACTCGAACGCCTGGAAAGCAGCGCCGCCCTGACGGCGTGCCTGTTCATCACCGAAAACGCAGCACACATCACGGCTGCAAAGGCACTCGGCATGGAATGCCTGCAATTCGGCATCGATGGCCAGGACGGGTTCGAAACCTGGTCTGACGGTCTGCTGAAAATCGCCCTGAAGATCGACCCAACGAGCGTCGACAACATGACGGCCGCCCTCGAAGTGCTGGCCGAATCCGAGGGGCTAGCGGAAATCCACGGCGTCGCGCTCGACGGTGATGTCGTTTCCGCCGCCGCACAGGCTTTGGTCACCCTGGACGACAGCAGTCTTGGCGAACTGGAAGGGCTTCACGTGCAGGTGCCCGCAAAGATCGAATTGGATCTGAAGCGTTCCACGCCCAAGGTCGAGGTCAAGACACCGCACGACGCAAAGGACGAAGCAACCGCCTTCGTCCGCAGCCTGCAGGCCCATGGCAAACTCGGTGACGCCCCCCCGTTGCTCGGACCGGCCACGCATGAGGTCAAGACCGACGATGCAGGGCGACGCGTTCTGAAACGGAAAGGGTTCGACTAGGCCTCAATGATACCGGCCGCAGGTGCAGGAGAACCGCGTCCGCACAAGACGTCGTTCCTCGCCCACCCTATGGATCGAATGCGTGGTCTCGGTATTGCCCTCGCTGTCGACATCGATTTGCCCGGCCTCGTTCAGGCTGTAGACGAAGTTCTGAACTTCCGCGACTGACTGGCCGACCGAGGGCATCATGCCCAACGCCGCGGCCCGACCGTCATCGACCCCGATCAGCACGTCTTCCAGCACCAGGCAGACGACGCCAGCGAGTTTTTCCGACACGTCACCCAGCGGCACCTTGTGCTGATGGCCGACCGCCGCCACTTTTCGCGACCCGAACGAATATCGCTTGGCAAGGAACCGTTGCTGCACCGCTTTACCGACCTTGCTGACCAGATCGCGACGCGAGGCGCGCGTAATGATGTCGGTCACCCGGCCGACATTGGCGGCAGGTGCGCGACCTGCAAGCACGCTGGTTGTCGCCAACATCTGCGCCGCGTTCAGCGTGACGTTGTGGGCTGCGAAGGCGTTGGTAATCGCTGCCGCGTTCGCACCGCCATTCATGTCCTGATCGGCCAGAAGCATGGCGTTTCCGACGGACTGGAAGAACCGCGACTGTAGCGGTGCGGTGCGCGCAGCGGCCGCCAGAAGCCGTCCCGTCGTGTGCGCTGCCGCCAGAAGACCGGCCTCCGACTGATCGGCGCCCGCGTCGAAGATATTCGTCAGCGTATCGTAGAAGCAGCCGTTGAAGATCATGCCGAGCGAATGCACCTCGTTGATCAACTCGCCTGGACCGCCGTTCACGGGCAAGGCCGACGGGAACTGCCATTGATGGGTGTTGAACGCCCTTCTGGGATCGGCCGCATTATGGTTTGGGTCGATCAAAGCCCCGATCCCATGCGAAAGATCTTCCGCTGTCGACTCCACGAAATTGCTCTGCCGCAGCAGATTGCCGGCGATGAGCGCCTGCCGTGTAGCCCGGTCCTCAAGGGCGGTCAGGATGGCGATGCAATCGCCAAAGGATTCGTGAAACGCGCCCTGCTCGCCGACCATAGCGCTCCACAAGTCGGGGCGGATCATGTCGAGGAACGCATGTCCCGCTTCATGTGCCACAACATCCGTACTCGCTCCGGACTGATAAGTCGCGCCGGCTCCGGAGACCTCGAAGAACGACAGGGAATTGCGATTGTAGAAGGCGTTGAGTTGCGGCTGGCCGCCTTTCTGGATGAGCCGCAGAGTTTGCCCGGGCTGCCAGGTCGTTAAGGGCCCGTCTATGGTTTCCCATAAATCGACGGCGCGTAACGCTGCTTCGCGGCATTGCCAGAAGAGAAAGCCGTCGGACCCCACCGGATACGGGTCCTCGGCGACAACATTCTGAAAAACGAAACCGGCAAGCCCGGCCGGACGGCCGGCGTGGGGCGCGATCGTACCGTTCGGCGGCTGGCCCGCGCGCGGATCGTTGGGAATATAGGTAATCGGCATTTTTCCCCTCCAATGGCCTTCATTTCTAGCGGGTTCTATTCAGAGCCGGCTCCTCCCAAATGTCGGAGCAAGAACAAGAGCGGCGCCCGGCACAACAAAAGCCCCAATGATGGCTGGTAGGAATGCCCCATGCGAAATGCCCGACTGAACGATCAGGGCATAGGCAAGGGCGACTCCCAGGTTCGCAAGGGCGGCTATGGTCAGGAACCTCGGCCAGTGCATCGAAACCGTTCCGGCGAAAAGAACAGCGGCTTCCGCAAGAACCGGCACAGGTCGGGTCAGAGCGACAAGGGCGAGGCCTCGGCGGGAGGCAACTTCGGCGGCTCGGGCGAGCGCATCGGGCCCGGTAATGCGACTTGCAAGTGCCGCACCTCCGCTTCGGCCCAGGACGTAACCCAAGACGCATCCGACAGTCATCCCAAGCCAAATTGCCGGAATGCCGAGCCCCGGGCCCAAAGCCACCAGCCCTGTAACGCTGACAATGCTGGAGGGAATTGGAAGGAAGATGTCTACCGACAAAGCCAGAACGACCGCCGCCAACACAACGAATCTGCCTTCTTGCGTATTCACAAAAACGTTCAACGCCTCTGAGATCGGTTTCTCCCAAAGAAGAAATGGCACAAGAACAAAGGCCAAGATCAGGGTTGCGATGGCGGCAAGTCGGAGGATCAAGCGACCGCACTCCTTACGAAGGTGGCTGGGGTCGGCGCCTCGTCAGCCTCCGGCACTTCGACCGTTCCTGAACAGTAAAATCCTTGAGCGTCGGCGTCATAGCCGCCGAACCACAAGTCGACAGTCCAAGGTTTGGCCGCGTCGGTGACTATGCCCAATGTGTCAGCGTCGCCATGGATCGGCCCGTCAAGTTGGTTGCGCCAACGCATTGAGAACCTGAACAGACCCGTGTGCAGTCCCCTTGGATTGCCGATCTCTTCCTCAAGCATCGCAATGCGCTCTTCCAGGCCGGGCTTGGCGTCGTCGCTTGCGGTCTGAAGGTCCGTTCTTAGCGCGGCCAGTCGGGTGGTCCACTGACTAAGATGCGATGAGCGCCCCACGGCCGCGTTGATCGTCGCCGTGCTTACACCGTCTTGAAGTGGGTTATATTCGGTGAAGGGGTAGTCGGTATCCTGCGGAAGCTTGGCGCGCGAAACGGTTCTGTCTGAATCGCCCACCCTGAGGTGAAAAGGAAATATCGGTTCTGCGCCGTCGAAGGAGATTACGTGATTGCGGCCTTCCAGCGCTGGCTTGTCAATCAGATCGACCGGTTTGCCAAGCAGCGGATGATCGGTCGACTGGGTGCCTCCCAAGGTTACCTGCGTGACTGAAACGCCGATCGGATCGCAATAGGGGCGCACATAGTCGGGGTTGTTGAAATAGATCGTGCGATCAAGGTCGGGCTCGCCAGCATAGGCAAGTTGCCTAAATGACGAGAGATTTCCGCGCGGATCATCGAAAGGATCCGGATCAGTTGCCAGTCTGCAAAGCGCCCAGCCAGAGAAGCCAATTATCAACATCAGCTTGCTACCCTTCTCGCGGTCTCGAGATTTCGTCTGAGGTAACCGAGCGTTTCCGCTACCAAAGCGGCGCGGGGTATTTCGGTGCCCAGCTCCCTGCAGGCATCGATAGACCGGTTGAATCGTTCAAACAGAATGGCCCACTGGGCCTCAGGATAGGGAGATGCCGAAACATCGCCGTAAACCTCAAAGCAAGGACCCGCACGCTCGGCTGCCGACGGATCCGCCAACGGCATTTCTGAGACAATCTCGCCCAAGGGCCGTACCGCCACGCTCATGATCTGTCCCGACGCCCGTTGCAAAGCAAGGCGAAGAGCGATCTGCGCCTGGTTGCCCGGCGCCATGGCAAATGATTGCGAAAGCAGCAGCAGCATCACACCGTAGACCGCATTGAATGTCTCGGCGGCAAAGATCGATTGTTCGTTTTCGATCAGCGTCACGGGACCGGAGACTTCGGGAAACTGTCGGGTAGCGGGGTTTACCGGAACCGGTCGCGAGGCGGCGAAGCCGCCTTGATCGAAATATTCGATCCGGATGGCCTGGAATCGGGCGAAATGTGCCGTCTCCACAATCTGAGATGAACCCTCGCCTTGCTCAACGATGAAATCGATCGCTTCCAGAGCCCGGGCGCGAGTTGTGATCGCAGGGATGCCGTCTCCGATATTTCGCCACTCCATCTGGGCCTCGGGCGGGCCGATGAAGAGCTCGTCTTCGGGGATGGCTTGAAAACCCGCGGCGATCTTGGCGTACAATTCGCCTACGAATTCATACTCCAGCGGGTCTGGTGCGGGTGCTACCGCCGACAGCAACGCGCCGGCTCGCGGGTCTTCGCCGGGTTTTGGCGGCAGACCCATTCCTCGCGGCAGCTCAAAGACGAGAAAGCGGTAGAGCGCTTCGTCACTGAAAGGTTGAAGATCAAACGGAAACGGATAGTAGCCCGTTTCGAGAGGCATGTTCGGGCGATCAAACCAGGGTCCCGCCCCAATCGATGCGAGCAGGTTTGACACAATACCGAGATGGGCCATTTCCTCCCGCGCGACCCGCAACATGCTCGACTGCCAGCTTCGCGCCAACATTTGCTGGCGCGGTGTGAGGCCCTCGTCCAGCCGTCTCTTCATTGTCAGGATGGCATAGAGGTATTGGACAAGCAGCCCATGCTCGATCTCGCTTGCCTCGTGCAGGGCGCCGATCAGCTCTTCCCTGGTATCTATCGCCATGGATGGAGTTTCCCCTGATCACATAACTATTTGAAACTAAACTATAAACTCTAATCAACAAGTTACCTTCGAAACTAGGGGGATTGTTGATCTTATCAATTATAGCTCAATTCAAGAAAAATAAGAAATATTATGTTTCTTGCACTATTTCAGAAAAATCCCAATAGAATAATTAATCATCACATTGAAATCATGAATATTTTTAATGCCCAGTTGATAATTAATTCATTTGCCCGCAGATGACTGGCCTTGAAGCAATGCCGGTCTTAGGCAGCTATAGAGGCGGGCGGGTCGACGACCGGCTTGTTTGCACGGATGTGGGGTGGATATTGCCCTACTCGGCCGCTTCGCTTTGCTCGCGCAAATGGTCCCGCTGCGGGGATGGGCGGGTTGATGAAGAGCTGTCTCGATCGCCACTGTCGTCATCGTCGGCCGGCGCGCCATGTGAGGAGTGCAACGTGCGCGAGTAGGTCTTCATCTCCGCCTTGCCGACCTTGGCGGCAACGAGCAGTTTTTTGATCTTTTCACCGATTTCATTGACTTGCGAAGCCTGGTC
Source organism: Rhizobiaceae bacterium (assembly GCA_028281105.1). Taxonomy (GTDB): domain Bacteria; phylum Pseudomonadota; class Alphaproteobacteria; order Rhizobiales; family Rhizobiaceae; genus JANQKQ01. The sequence goes on along the minus strand of JANQKQ010000043.1, from coordinate 5,660 downwards.
GATCCTTCCAAGGTAGTTGTCAATAAGCTTGCGCGGTTCGGGATGGTCGGTGTCCGGGTCGGGCAGCCGGCGCAGAAAAACCTCCGTAGCGCCCAGTGCTACGACCTGTTTGTCGGCGATCGTCGGCGCGCTTTCCGCCCGCGTCTCGAACTCCTTGCTTACCCAGCCCATCCCCCTGGCGACCCGGTCGACAAACCCCACCTGATAGTGGATCTGTCGCATTCTGGCCGAGGCGAACCGCATCCGGTTCATGAAGCGCTTGATCGCCCGCGGCGTGCCGTTGACGCCCTCGATCACCATGTTTGCCTCTTTGAGCGCATCGACGAACGTGTCCGGGTCGTGCTCGACATTCTTCGAGATCGTGTAGGCGCGCCGCGCGAACAGCCACAGCGCCAACAACACCGCCAACGCCAGCGCGGGCGCCAGCACCCACATCTCCTCGTAGTTCCATTGCGCCGATATAGGCGTCGGCGGCGGCTCTGGCTGGGCGAGGACCTGTTCGCCACCGGTTCCGACATCCGCTTCCCCGGCCGCCCCGGATTCGTTCGGCACGCTATCGCCGTCTGTGTCGCCCGGTTGCGTTTGCGGTGGGTCGGGCGGTTCATCTCCCGAAGGCTGCACGACCTTGGCATAGAGATCGCCGCCATAGTGCCAGAACGCTCCGCCCGCGACGAGGATGATCGCCGTGCGTGTCGCAAGGCTCGCCGCGCGCAGCCCTCGCAGGATGAGCGGCCGCGAGCGAGTCAGCCATTGTTTGTCGATTTCGTCGCTTGTTTGCGCCTGCCGCTCGCCTGCTTCAGCCAGTTCCGCCGCCGCCTGCGGCGTCATTTGCGGGATGGTGATCTCCAGATTGATCAGCTTTTCCATATAGTGGCGCGCATAGGCCCGCCGCTTGCCGTCCTTTTCGCCGCCGAAGTTGAACGGGATCTCGCGATCGGGAATGCCGTCGGCGATGTCCTTGAGTTCGGCGCCGATCGAATGCTCCACCTGCGCCCGGTCGAACCCCATCACCACGATGCAGTCGCCCACGGTGACGAGATAGTTCACCGCCTCGAAGATCGACAGAACCGACTCGGCCTGGCAGCGGTCGAGATCGTCGATGAAGATCACCAGGCCCGGTACGCCGGGCATGCGCAGCGCGGTGCACACCTCGCCGAACGCGCGGCCGAACTTGAAGCGGAAGCTCAGCCGGTCGGCGAACCCGGTAATGCGCCAAAGCGAAGCGAAGTTCTTCAGCAGGCTGGCCGGCTTGACCGGCAGCGCCACCCACAGCGAACGCAGCCACACGAACAGCGCCAGCCCCCCTAGCCCCGGCACGGCCAGAAAGGAATAGTTGCCAAGGGTCCATTCGCCCTTCTCCTCCTTCAGGCTGTCCCAGTACTCTTTGGACCCTTTCCATATAGCTTGCCCCTGCTCTTCGGTGATGAGCAGGGCGCCCACGATCACCGCCACCACCAACAGCAGCAAGACCGGCAGGGCGGCGAGCATTTGATTCCGAAGCCTCGGCCCGATCAGACGGGCGCGGAACCACAGCCCGCGCATGGTCCACATTCGCGGGATCGCACGGGTGCGCACCGCCTCGAACAGCGCGGCCAGCAGGTGCTCCTCGCTTTGATGATGCCAGGCGTTGAACTTGACCGCCGAGGTGCCGCGCCGCTGCAGGTCCTCGCACAGCAGGTTCATCAACGAACTCTTGCCCGATCCCCAACCCCCGGCGACGCCCAGAACCAGCGGCGGCTCGGTCTGCGCGTTGCGCAGGAACATCGATACCTGCATCGCCAAGGGCTTCAGCCCCAAGGCATCCGGGTCGTCCCAGCCGATCACCCGGTCCGATTCGCTGGCGGCGACGGGCCGGTCCGCCGGTTCCGGATCTGTCAACCACGATAGGCGCACGAAATACGCGCCCGCCAGAGCCGCGCAAACGGCGAGGATGGCGGCCAGATATGCCACCAGCGGTGCCCCGGCCTGCCAGGGCACGGCCTGCCACTCGCCGATGCCGCCTCCCTCTAGGGGTAGGGTTTCGGTCTTGTACAATACACCGTGATCGGGCGCGTCGGCCGAGGTCGGTCGGCCAATGGCGACCGCGTAGTTCCGCTCGCGATTGACGCGGATGTCGGTGAGATTGGGGCCGCCGCCGATGACGCCCGAACGCCAGGTCACGCCTCCATCATAGGTGACCATGACGGCTCCGCCCTTGCCGACTGCGACGCCAAGCTCGTCAACGAAATGAACCGCTTGCAGGTCTGGCCCGACCTGGCCCTGGGCCGGAACCTCGATCTGTTGCCAGATCAGACCGGCCGTTTCTCCGAGCACTTCCTTGCCTACCACGATGGATACGGGCGATCCCGGCTGAATTCCAGCTTCGTCCTTCGCATTCGCTTGATCTAACAAACCTTCAACAATTGGCACACCAAGGTAGATTGCGCCTGCATCGCCAACCGCCACGCGGATGCCGGTTTTGCCGATTTCGGTCACCGCGTTTACGGCGGAAGGGAAAAACGAAACACGATTCCGCAACCTGTCGCCCTCGGCGTATTGAATCCGGTTTTCGCCGAAGATCAGTCTCGAGGCAGGGTCCAGCGCCGTCGCGTTCCCCACCCCGGCGCCAATAAAAAACTGTAGCTCCCAGATGCCCTCACTGACGTGGTAGACGTAGACTTGACCGTCCCTGCCGATCGCACCCACCCGCCTTCCGTCGGCCGACACAACCAACCGCAGCACTGAAACACTCGACGTCCCCACGTGCCGGATGATCCACGGATTGTCTTCTTCGGTGCGAACCAGGCCGTTGATCGGCGAGTCTTCGCCCGACCACTCCTCGATGCGCCTGCGATGAAAAAACTGATCGCGCGGGCCGATCGGCAGATAATCGTGCGCCGCATAGGCGGGCTCGTGACCTGGGTTGAAGAACGGCGGCAGGCGGTCCGCGATGGGCTGGAGCGCGGACAAGAATGCCGGAAGCGGGGAACCGGCCGGCGGCCAGAACGGGTTGCCGTCCGGTTTCGAGCAGCAGAACTTGTTGACCGACAGGATCGCACAAGCGAGCGCCGCCGCCAGCACGATGACGCCCCAGGCCAACGGACTCTCGAACCGGGCGCTGCCGGTCTGTGGTTCGGATATGGTGCCCGACAGATCGGGTTGTGCCGAACTTGAGCCGGAACCGGCGGTTTGCGATTTGAGTTTCGACATGCTCGCCATTCGTTTCTCAGTGAACCGGCGCAAGTTCACCAATGTCATCGAAATATCAGAGCCTCATAATAAGAATATTGCAATGCTAAGCTGTTTGGTCAATTGATGCTTCTAATTCAAGCCAATGGTGGAGATAAGTTGAATCCGTCTGGAAGAGTTATTTGTAGTATATGCGTTTAGCTCGCAATATTATTTATCGGTCGACGATCTGTGGCCGTGGATCCACGAAAACGATGGGGAAGTCCAGCTCCATTGAGCTTTGAAGCTATCCGCTGGATTGCCCTGCCACCTTGGACATCAACGTTCAAATTCGGGCGCGCCCATTCTCCCGTAGACTCAAAAAATAGGATCGCGTGAGTTCGCTCGGTCACACCTGCGGACCGGCACGCCAAACCCCAACGCGATCATTCCCTCCCCACCCCTTTATTCACATCCTGAATATCCCGCATTTCGAATTACAATTGGCCTTAATCATAGCCAATCTGCATAACCGGCAACGCGCTGAAAACGTAGCGGTTTAAGGAAAGCGCTGCGCAAAAATACAATCGGAGAGCTCGAGATCGGCGTATCGTATTGATATCTGTGATATTACTTCCAGAAGAGCTCCCAAACACAGATGTGGCGACATCGAAATTTTTCGGATCTGGCGATCCGAAATGCAAACGCTGTGGGAGCTAGGTCATGGGCAGGACAATCCAGGGAAACGGGCGTTCAAATTTCATCGTCGGCACGCGCGGCGACGACGATATCGATGCTGGCGGCGGCCATGACGTGGTTTTTGCCGGAGCGGGCGATGACACCGTCGACGGCGGATCGGGCCACGATTTCATAGCCGCGGGCAGCGGAAACGACACCGTCGATGGGGGTTCGGGAAACGATTGGATTTACGCCGGGTCCGGCAACGATGTCGTCGATGGCGGTTCCGGGCATGACTTCATCAACGGTGGAAGCGGCCACGACGTTATCGATGGCGGTTCGGGAAATGACTTCATCATCGGCGGCAGAGGAGACGACAATATCCAGGGTGGCGCGGGATGCGACCTGATCATCGCCGGCAAGGGAGACGACATCGTCGACGGCGGCGCCCACAGCGACATTATCCTGGCCGGAAGAGGCAATGACGAAGCCATCTACACCATGGCGGAAAATGCAGGCAGCTGGGACTATTATGATGGTGGCCGTGGAAGCGACACGCTGACCCTTGCCTTCTCCGCGGCAGAATGGGCGAGGGCGGACGTCAAGGCAGACGTCGACGACTATCTTCAGTTTCTTTCCAACAGCGCAAACTCCCCCTGGTGGTATGCGCGTTGCAAAGCCTTCCAATTCGACGCCTTTGATCTCAAAGCCCGCCGATTTGAGAATCTGAAGGTTCTGGTGGATGGGGTCGAGATCGATCCAACCAGTTCCAATACCGACCCCGCCGTTGCGGGTCCCATCACCATCGCGGACATCTCCGAAGATGAAGGCCCTGCCACGATCGACCTGCTCGACGGCGCGTCGGATGCCGATGGCGATGCGCTCTCGGTCACCGGAATCACCGCCGGCTTCACCGACAGCGACGGTAACACCGGATCGGTCGCCTTCACCGACAACGGCGACGGCACGATCACGATTGATCCGGCGCAGTTCAATAGCCTGGGCGTGGGGGATACAGCCGACGTCACGGTGAGCTATACCATCGATGACGGCAATGGCGGGACGGTGCCGAATACCGCCACCTTTACCGTGAACGGTCAGAACGACGGTCCCGCCGTTGCGGGACCCGTGACGATTGCCGATGTGTCGGAGCATGACGGTCCGGCGACGATCGATCTGCTTGATGGCGCGTCGGATGCCGATGGCGATGTGCTTTCGGTCACCGGTATCACCGCGAGCTTCACCGACAGCGACGGCAACAGTGGAGCTGTGGTCTTCACCGACAATGGTGACGGCACGATCACCATCGATCCGGCTCAGTTCGACGACCTGGGAGCCGGCGATACCGCCGACGTCTCGGTGAGCTTCACGATCGAAGACGGCAATGGCGGCACGGTGACGAACACGGCCACCTTCACTGTCAACGGCCAGAACGACGGCCCCGCCGTCGCGGGCCCGGTGGCGATCGCCGATGTGTCCGAAGATGACGGCCCGGCAGTGGTGAACCTGCTCGACGGCGCTTCGGACGCGGATGGAGATGCGCTTTCGGTCACCGGCATCACCGTTGGCTTTACCGACAGCGACGGCAACACCGGGTCCGTGGCCTTCACCGACAATGGCGACGGCACCATCAACATCGATCCCGCACAGTTTAACGGCCTAGGCGTGGGCGATACCGCTGACGTCACGGTCAGTTACACGATCGATGATGGCAATGGCGGCGCCGTCACCAACACTGCGAGCTTCACGGTCAACGGTCAGAACGACGGCCCCGCCGTCGCGGGCCCGGTGACGATCGCCGATGTGTCGGAAGACGATGGCCCGGCGACGATCGA
>JANQKQ010000018.1 GCA_028281105.1 Rhizobiaceae bacterium | reverse complement strand
GCCCAGCGGTTCGAGCACCCCTCATCCTCCCGGTCCGCTTCCGGCCCTCTGGACAAGCGACGGAAGCGGAACCGGGATCGATGAACGGCGTCAGCCACCCACCTCTCACAGCAAGCAGGGACGCACATCCATGACCGCAAAGCTTATAGCCGCCGCCGCGTGCGGCGCAACGCTCCTCATCGCCCCGGCCTATGCCGACGATCACGGCTCGATGGAAGACCTCGTCGCCGCCGCCGAAGCGGAAGGCGAGGTCACCGTCTATTCCTTCACCAGCCGGGTGTTCCGCATCGAGACGGCGTTCGAGGAAGCCTATCCGAGCATCGATCTGATCCCGTTCGACATTTCCTCGACCGAACAGATCGCCCGCATCACCGCCGAACTGGAAGCGGGCATCGCGAGCGCCGATGTCGCCTACCTGGCCGATGCGTCGATCGTCGTCGGCGCGCTGGTCGAGCCGGGCTATCTGACCGGCTATGTGCCGGCGGCCTTTGCCGACCGCATCCCCGACGCGTTCGAGGCGCCGCTTCTGGCGCATCGCCTCTCCACCAAAGTCCTCATGTACAATGAGGAAGCCAACCCGGACGGAGCGCCGGTCGACAATCTGTGGGCGTTGACTAAGGAGGACTGGCGCGGCCGGGTGATCATGGTCGATCCGTCGACGCGCGGCGACTATCTCGATCTTCTCACCGAGATCGTGCTGCAAAGCGACGCCATGGCCGAAGCCTATGAGGCTCAGTTCGGCAGCGCGATCGAACTCGGTGACGGCATCGCCAATGCCGGCGAGCAGTTCATCGCCGACCTGATGGCGAACGATGTGGTGTTCGTCTCCTCCACCGACGATGTGAACGCCGCCGTCGGCGCCATCGGCCAGCAGAACCCGCCGATCGGTTTCACCTCCTATTCGGACCGCCGCGACAATGAGGAGGAAGGCTGGGCGCTTCAGGTCGCCAACGATGTGGCGCCCGCGCCGGGCATCATCTATCCGGCGTTCCTCGGAATCCTCGACAACGCGCCGAACCCGAACGCCGCTCGGCTTCTCATCACCTTCATGATGGGCGATGACAGCGAGACCGGCGGTCCGGCACTCGCGCCCTTCTACGTGCCCGGCGACTATCTGACCCGCACCGACATACCGCCGCACCCGGACGCCATCGCGCTCGGCGATTTCAACGCCTGGCACGTAGCACCCGAAGCCACCGGTGCGGCGCGTCAGGACGTGGCCGATCTGGTGCTGTCCTTGCAGTAAAGGGCCACGATCCGACGGTCCTCGCTTCATGGCAATTGACGCAAAGATGGGCGGCCGGCCGCTTCCGTTTCCGGTCGGCCGCCTCTTGACCCCGACCTTCAGCGTGACAACCGGCGCGCTGGTTCTCATCGGCCTTCTGGTGATCGTGCCGCTTGCCGGCATCGCCACAGCACTGGCGAGCGCGGAGGGGCCCGACGCGATTTCCGACGTTTTCACAGGTCGCATCGCCCGCAACATGCTGTGGGTGCCGCTGACCAACACCTTCACCATCGGCTTTGTGGTGGCGGCTTCGTGTGTGCTTCTGGGTGGTGCCGTGGCCTGGCTGGTGACGATGACCGACATGCCGATGCGCCGCACCATCGGCGTTCTTGCCGCGCTGCCGTTCATGATCCCGACCTTTGCCGTCGCGCTCTCCTGGACGGTGCTGTTCGGCGACGACCGGCTGGGCAGCGCATCGATGGGGTTGTTCGCGCAACTGGGTTTCGACATGCCGGCCTGGCTCGCCTGGGGCGGCGTGCCGGTGACCTTGGTGCTGATCGCCCATCTTTATTCCATCGCTTACATGATGATCGCGGCCGCGCTTGTGCTGGTCGGTCGCGACATGACGGCCGCCGCCGAGATCGCCGGCGCGAGCCGGGCGCAGATCCTGCGCTCGATCGTCTTTCCGGTGGTCACGCCGACGATCATCGCCGCCGGCGCTTTGTGCTTCGCAGAAGCGGTGTCGAGCTTTTCCGCGCCCGCGATTCTGGGCCTGCCGGTGCGCTTTCACACCCTCGCCACCCGCGCCTATGGCGCCATCGAGACCGGCACGCCGGAACGCGGCTATGTGCTGATTGCCGTCATGATCGTCGTCGCTGGTGCTTTTCTGGCGCTGAGCGCCTTTTTGCAGCGGCGCGGTCAGGCCTTCACCACGGTGACAGGGAAAGCCGGCCAGCGTGGGCGCATGACCCTCGGCGGATGGAAATGGCCGTTCGCACTTGCCGCCCTGGCGCTGGTGATCACCACCACCATCGTGCCGGCGCTGGCGCTGTTGTTCTCGAGCCTGTCGCCGCGCACCGGCGCGCTCTTCACTGATCCGACGCTGCATTACTGGTTCGGCGCGTCGGATCCGGCGATTGCACAAGGCCAGGCAGGCGTGCTGCGCAACCCGCAACTGCTCCATGCCGTATGGGTCACGCTCGGCGTCGGCGCGATGACCGGTGTCGCAGCGCTCGCCTGCGGCCTTGTCATCGGATCGGCCATCGCCAGGACGAAGCATGGCGCGATGGCACAGCTTCTGAAGCAACTCTCCTTCCTGCCACTGCTGGTGCCCGGGCTGGCGATCGGCGCAGCCTTCATCGGCTTCTATGGCGCGCCCATCGGCCCGCTGCCATCGCTCTATGGAACGCCGGCCATTCTGGTGCTGGCCGGCGTTGCGGCCACCTTGCCGTTCGCCGTCCAGGCCGTCGCCTCGGCAAGGGCGCAGATCGCCCCCGATCTCGAAGAAAGCGCCCGCATCGCCGGTGCCGGCCCGCTGCGGATCCTCGGTGCCATCACCGTGCCGCTCGCTGCCGGCAAGCTCATCGCCGGCTTCGTGCTGGTCTTCGTCAAGATGGTGCGCGACCTCGACCTCGTCATCCTGCTCTACACCCCGCAATTGCCGCTCCTGACGGTATTGGCGTTTCGCTATGCCTCCGATGGTTTTGCGCAGTTCGCCCACGCCATCGCCGTCATCATCCTGCTGGTTTCCGTCGGCGCGCATTTGCTGGCCAGCGGTTTCGGGCGCGCCTCCCAACCCTGGCTGCACGACTGATGCCCCCGGCAATCGAACTCTCCGGCGTCACCAAACGCTTTTCGGATCAGGTCGCTTTGGACGGCATCGATCTGACGGTCGACCACGGCGCCTTCTGCGTGCTGCTGGGGCCGTCCGGTTGCGGCAAGTCGACCCTGCTGCGGACCGCGGCCGGCCTGGAAAACCCCACCAGCGGCGCGATCCGGATCGCCGGCAAACTAGTGGCGGACGTCGCTCGAGGGCTCCATGTCGCACCCGGCGCACGCGACCTGGGCATGGTGTTTCAGAGCTATGCGCTCTGGCCGCACAAGACCGTGCGCGAGAACATCACCTGGCCGCTCAGGATCGCAGGCCTTGCAGAGGCAGAACGTAAGTCAAGACTGATTGAAGTGGCGGAGATGCTGAACATCACACCCTACCTGGCGCGCTATCCGTCCGAGCTGTCCGGCGGCCAGCAGCAGCGCGTGGCCATCGCCCGCGCGATCGCGCCCAGGCCGAGCCTGCTCCTCTTCGACGAACCATTGTCCAACCTTGACGCCCGACTTCGCGTCGAAATGCGCACCGAGCTGTTGACCCTGCATCGCCAGACCGATTCGACGATCGTCTACGTCACCCACGATCAGGTCGAGGCGATGACGATGGCGACCCAGATCGTGGTGATGAATGAAGGCCGCATCGAGCAGGACGCGGCCACCGCCACACTCCTGAGCGAGCCGCAGACCGCCTTCGTCGCCGGGTTCGTCGGCAATCCCCCGGCCAATCTGCTCACGCTTCGCCGCAACGGAACCGGTTGGGCACTGGGCGCGCAGACCATCGCGTTCCACTCTTTGCCTTTGGATCATGAAACCGTGCGCGCCATGGTCCGGCCGGCACGCATCGGCCTTGCCAAGCAGCCGGGTGAACGGCGGGTTGCCGCGCGCTTCGTCGAGGCCTTGCCGTTCGGCGCGCAGCATTTCATCCAGCTTGAAAGTGATGCCGGGCGGATCACGGCACTGGTCGATGACTGGCAGGCGCGCGCCTATGGCAGCGGGCTTTATGTCGAACTGCCCGCCCGTCCGGACGCGGTGTTCGACTCCGACGGAGCACGGCTGACATGACACTCGTCCATCTGATGCGCCATGGTGAGACCGAATGGAACGCCACCGGCCGCTTGCAGGGACAGGCCGATATCGGCCTGTCCGAAACCGGCCGGGCTCAGGTCCGCGCCCAGCGCACCGCGTTTGACGGATTCGATGCCCGCGTCGTCGCCTCCGATCTCGGCCGCGCGGTGGAAACGGCGGAACTTCTGGGCTTCGGCGCGGTTCTCACCGACCGGCGCTTGCGTGAGATCCATGTCGGTGATTGGGAAGGGCGGTCTGTCGGTGCGCTGTTGACCGAAGATGCGTTCGCCTATCGCGACTGGCGCATCGGGAAGTATACGCCGCCGAGTGCAGAGACATGGGACGCTTTCCGCCGGCGCGCCGTCGACGCGGTTCGCGACCACGCCACTGCCGCCGAAAGGCAGGCACGTGACCTGTTGGTGATCTGCCATGGCGGCATCATTCGCGCGATCCTCGACGGCCTTCTGGGCCTGTCCCCCGAGCGCTTTGCCGCCGCCGAACCGGCCCGTCTCTGCACGATCAGATTGGATCGACAGCCCGCGCTCGTTTCCTACAACCATCATTCCGCACTGGTGCCAAACGGCGAAACCACGCTTTGATCGGCCGGGCCGCCAAGTCAGGCCGAAATCGAGGCCGGCCGTCACGCCGCCGCCGGTGAAGCGGTTGCGGTCGCGCACCCCCCGCGCGCTCACGGGTTCGGCGTCAGCCCGCTGCCATCACGATGAACGGGACCCCCTCCGCTCTACCGGTTGGTCGCTTGCCGTTCAGCCGGTTCGGCGCGGCGCATGAAGGTTCGGTGTGTGTCCTGTGCGCCGGAACCGGCTTTCCCCGCATAGGTTCCGGCGTTCAGCGCCACTGACGCCCAGAACCGCTTCACGGTCGACAGGGGATGACCCCAGTCGTCACCGATCGGCCGACACCCGAGCGGCTGTCGAAGGAATGCGAGAATGGAAACTCTAACAAACGTCAGTCCCTTTCTTGCTCCTCTGCCCGACGAGTTCGAGGAGGGTATGATCGCCTTCAAGGCACCGAAGCTGCTTCTGTGCGTTCCCCTGCCACCATGGAGCACCGCCGACGATCTCGATGAAACAAGTGGGCTCATCGTGATCGACCAACCTCCTGCCTGGATCTCCTGGGAAGAGGATCTGGGGATGGATGGCTACAATCGCTTTCGAATCCAGCCGCGCAGTGAACCGATTGAGAGTTGTTGTTCTCTGTATGCCATCGGTTGCGGCCCGTCTGCCAAAGCAGGATCGAGCGGAATGCATAGGATAGGCGTCTCCAACGAAGGCGGCCGGAGCTGCGGGATCAATCTGTTTCAGGATCCATTCGGGCGTTCGCGAACCACTGTGCAGGCCTTCTGCGCACTGTCCTCGCCGCAAAGCCCTGTCCTTCTTGAACATACCGAGTGGTTTGATGCCTTTGACTTCGAAGATGAGGAAAAATGGCCAATCCCGAGGGAAGTCATGATGCAACGAGTGCGGCGAGTGCGGCGAGTCAGAGCGATGCCAGCTCCGGCCGCGTAACGGCCAAAGGCCGACTTGAGTTCTTTAGAAGTACTCAAATCATGTCATGGTCGGACAATCAGTCCGCTTGAGATCACCGAGGATGCCCCTGGGATCGTTTCTATCATCTGGCGGCACTGAGGGCTGACATGTGCAGTATCGATCGAGACGGCGTACGTGCTCTGCGCAAAGGCCGCACGGCATCTCAGGATGGCCGTGAGGATCTGGTGCAAAACGCTGGCCCCTATCTGCTGCACGGATCTGTGGCTCACGAGCCTGGCGGGCCGATGCCTCGAACCATTGCCCCGCGCGTTGCCGGTCGCGTTCAAGCGACCCTTGACGATAAGCGGTTCGTTCCGTGTATGCTGGTGCCCGAGACACAGGGGCGTCCGCCGGTCGGCGGGCTGAGAAGAACCCTTTGAACCTGAACCAGATCATGCTGGCGGAGGAAGTGGCTCGGCGGCGTCAGTGGATCTGCGTTTCCCTCTGAGTTGGCCGGCCTCCGCCTGAAGGAGGCCCTGTTGACCACATCTCCCGCCAACGCTCTAGCGGCAATGCGCGCGGCGACGCCGCTCGTCCAGTGCATCACCAACTATGTGGCGATGAACGTGGCCGCCAACACGCTGCTTGCCGCGGGTGCATCGCCGGCCATGCTGCACGCCGCCGAGGAGGCAGGCGAGTTCGCCGCCCTGGCCGACGCGCTAACCGTCAACATCGGCACGCTGTCGCCGCCTTGGGTGGACGGCATGATCGCCGCGATCCGGGGCGCCAAGGCCGCCGGTCGTCCTTGGGTGCTCGATCCGGTGGCGCTTCAGGCGAGTGCCTATCGCAGCGTCGTCGCGGCCCAGCTCATGGACCTGTCACCCACGATCGTGCGCGGCAACGCCTCGGAAATCCTCGCGCTTTGCGGTGAGGCCGGCGCGGGTCGAGGCGCCGATGCGATGGATGCGGTCGCAGCCGCCGAGGGCAGCGCCCGGGCGCTGGCAACGGCGCGCGGCTGCGTCGTCGCGGTGACGGGCGCAGTGGACTTCGTCACCGACGGTGCGCGCGCGGTGCGCGTTTCAGGGGGATCGGACCTGATGCCCAAGGTCACGGCGCTCGGCTGCGCGCTGACCTGTCTGGTCGGCGCCTTCGCGGCCGTGGTGCCCGACCCGTTCGATGCGACGGTTGGAGCCCTTGCCAGCTTCGCAGTGGCCGGAGAAATCGCGGCCGAGAAGGCGGAAGGACCCGGATCGCTCGGCTGGCGGCTGATCGATGCACTGGCCGCGCTGGACGCGGCAAAGCTGGAAAGCAAAGCCCGGGTGACGCCAGCATGACGTCGTTCGACCTTTCCCTTTATCTCGTTCTCGATCCGCGGCTTTGCCGCGACCACGGCATGGTGGAGACCGCCCGCGCCGCCGTCGCCGGCGGGGCCACCATGGTCCAGCTTCGGCACAAGACGGCATCGACCGCCGAACGCATCGCCGTCGGCCACGCCTTGAAGGCGGCGCTCGCCGACACCGGCGTGCCCGTGATCGTCAACGACGATGTCGAAGCCGCTCTCGCCTGTGACGCCGATGGGCTGCATATCGGCCAAGGCGACCTGTCCGCGCGGCGAGCCCGCGAGCGCATCGGTGCCGACAGGATCCTCGGCGTGTCGGTCGAAACGCCTCGGGCCGCCGCCGCGGTCGACCCCGATCTGGTCGACTATGCCGGCGCAGGGCCCGTGTTTGCGACCGCGACCAAGCCGGACCACGACCCGCCCATCGGCTTCGACGGCCTTGCTCGGCTCGTTTCCACCGTCCCCGTTCCGGTCGTAGCCATCGGCGGGCTGAAGGACCGGCACGCCGGTGACGTCCTTTCGGCCGGCGCGGCCGGTATGGCGGTGGTGTCTGCGATCTGCGGCAGGGCGGATCCTCAACAGGCGGCCCATGTGATTGCAAAGGCGCTCAAGGAGGCGGGACGATGATCCCGAACGTTCTGTCCATTGCCGGTACGGACCCGAGCGGCGGCGCCGGCATCCAGGCCGATCTGAAGGCCTTCTCGGCCCTTGGCGCCTACGGCATGGCGGTGACGACCGCGCTGGTCGCCCAAAGCACGCAAGGGGTTGAGCGCATCCTGCATCTTCCGGCGGATTTCGTCGCCGCTCAGATCGACACCCTGTTCGCCGATGTGCGCGTCGATGCCGTCAAGATCGGGATGATCGATACCGCGGAGGTTGCGTCGGTCGTCGCCGAGCGACTGCGCCATCACGGGGCCGGTCCGATCGTTCTCGATCCGGTGATGGTCGCCAAGAGCGGGGACAGGCTGCTGATGGACGATGCCATCGCCGTCGTTCGATCGGAGCTTCTGCCCCTTGCGACCTTGATTACGCCGAACCTGCCGGAAGCGGCGGTGCTGCTGGAGGCGGCGCCGGCCGACACGGTCGACGGTATGGGTGAGGTCGCGCGGGCGCTGCGCCAGCTCGGGCCGCGCAACGTGCTGGTGAAGGGCGGTCATCTGGCGGAGGAGCACAGCCCAGACGTGCTTCTCGCAGGCGAAACGCTGACGGTCCTGCCGGCCAGACGGATCCGCACCGCAAACACCCACGGGACCGGATGCACCCTGTCGGCCGCCGTCGCGGCCTTGCTGCCGCAGCGGCCTTCGATGATCGCAGCCGTCGCCGACGCCAAGGCCTATCTAACGAGCGCCTTGCAGGCCAGCGATGCGCTCGATGTCGGACGCGGTCACGGGCCGGTCCACCACTTCCACGCCCTTTGGGCGACGCAAGGCCAGGAGCACATGCCGACATGACGACGTTCAGCGAATGGGCGCGTGAGGAGACCAGCGGGCTTCGCGCGCGCATCTTCGAATTGCCGTTCAACCGGGAACTGGCCGCGGGGACGCTTTCGCAGCCGCGCTTCCAATTCTACATGATCCAGGATTCGCTCTACTTGAAAGAGTATTCCCGAGCGCTGGCCATCGCGTCCGCCAAGGCGCCGGACACCGCGGCGATGGAACAGTTCGCACGGTCGGCCCAGGGCGCGCTGGTCGTGGAGCGGGCCTTGCATGAAGGCTTCTTCGAGCGTTTCGGGATCGCCTCGCAAGACGCGGCAGCACACGACCCTTCGCCGACCTGTTACGGCTACACCAACTTCCTGCTCACCGTAGCGCATCAGGCAAGCTACGAAGCGCTGGTCGCGGCGGTGCTGCCCTGCTTCTGGGTGTACTGGGACGTGGGCAATCACATCGCTGCGGACGCCACACCCGACAATCCCTACCGGGCATGGATCGACACCTACAGCGATCCATCCTTCGGTCAGTCGGTGGACGCGGTGATCGCGATCACCGACGCCGCCGCCGAACGCGCGACCGCAGCCCGCCGCGCCGACATGCTCGGCGTCTTCAAGCGCTCCGTTCAGTACGAATGGATGTTCTGGGACAGCGCCTACCGCCAGGAAGAGTGGCCGGTGCACCTGTGATGTAGAGCATGCAAACAGAGCACGGCCGTGGGTCGGGATGCGGCGTGGCGGGTAGCGTCCTGGAGCGGGATGGCGTTCGGTGCGATCGCGTTTGCGATCGCGCGGGATGCCGAGACGTGGTCCCTTATCTCGGCTTCGCCCACGCCGAAGGCTGACTGGCAGTAGATTACGGAGTCTTCACCATCGGCTGGCCATGCGTGATGGCAATACGGACTGTTCCTTCGCCATCGCACGACGATGACATGACTGCCCGGTGCGCTGCAACGATCAGTGCTGCCAAGCTATACGCAAGCGCTACACCGCTGCATTCAGGCTGTGGATCTTCCGAGTGCCTGCTGCGCATGACCGCTTTGAGCCCTTCTTTGGCATTGTGCCGCACCAAATGTTCCTATATTGTTCTCATCGCGTGTACCACACTCGGAGATCTGTGGGATGATCGAGGGAAGCTGCTGTTGTGGCGCTATCAAGTTCCAACTGGCGTCTGAACCGTCCATGATGGGCACGTGCCATTGTTCCCGGTGCCGAAAGGCCGGAGCAAGCGCCATTGTCTTCGTCAAGAAAGAAGAGCTGACGTGGAT
>JANQKQ010000008.1 GCA_028281105.1 Rhizobiaceae bacterium | reverse complement strand
GGGCCGCGAACAGATAATTGCCGAACGCATAGGTCGCGAGAATGCAAAGCATGCACAGCAAGGTCGCCAGAGCCGATACGTATCGCCGCGTCTTGCCTGCGGTCCCGTGCACTCCGACATCTCCACCAACTCCCCGGAGTCCGGGAAAGCGATTGAAGCTCGGCGAGCCGCGAGGTCGCCAAGCTCCGATGCCGAAGGGTTAGACGGCTGCAAAACAAGAAAAAACGGTGTTTCGGCTTATGCAGATGCATAAGAAAACCAAATATGCTTCGTCATCTCCGGCACGCGTTAAGCCGGCCGGCCGATGTTCAACCGCATCGCGATGAACGCGGACCGAAACATGAGGCCGAGAATGAGGGCGGCTGTCCCCTCGGCGCCATCGGGCAGGAAGATCATGACGATCGGCACCCTGAACAGAAAGACGAGGATCGCAAAGGAGGCCGTGATCGCCGCGCACAAAGTGAGCGCAGCCCGAACCGCCCGCTTCAAACCTTCCGGGTCGTGGTCATGTGCGAACCGCGCGATGCACGCGGACACCGCCTCGCCGAGCGCCGTGCTGACCACATAGTTGATCTCCATGACCGCGAAGACGACGCTGCCGGCGATGAGCCAGGTTTCGGAGAAGACACCGAGAAAGAAGAGGACGACCACGAACAGGACGCTCTCCAGCCCCTGTTGCGCACCCGACGCCCAGCCCAGGCCGACCACGCGCCTGATGTCG
Source organism: Rhizobiaceae bacterium (assembly GCA_028281105.1). Taxonomy (GTDB): domain Bacteria; phylum Pseudomonadota; class Alphaproteobacteria; order Rhizobiales; family Rhizobiaceae; genus JANQKQ01. The sequence goes on along the minus strand of JANQKQ010000008.1, from coordinate 2,041 downwards.
GAGGCCAGCCGTCGCAGCCAATCGCGCGGCACCGCCAGCGATACGATGCCTTTCCGGACACAATGGACGGCCAGAAACGCAAAGGCGGCCAGATTAACCAGAACGGTGGCGAGGCCGGTGCCGGCAACACCCATGCCATCAAAGCCAGAAACACCATTGGTCAGCACGATGCTGAGCCCGAGATTGCCCAGCACGATGAAGGCGGCGACGAAGGCGATGATGCCCGTCCGCCCGTCCGCCCGACCGCATTGAGCACGTTCTTGCAGATCGCCAGACCCAGCGCCGGCGCGACGGCCCAGACCATCACGTCGCCATAGGCGCGATAATGCGCGACAAGGTCAGGCGCATAGCCCGCCGGCGGAAGCAGCGCGAGCATCGTCCAGTGAACGGCGAAACCAAGGGCGGCAAAGCCCAAGGCGATCAGGATCGACGCCCGCGCCAGCGCCGACCGGCGTTCCGGCGCGGGGTCTTCGGCCATGAAGATCAGCGCGGCGGACAGAACGCCGCCGCCTATGGTCAGGAACGCCAGCACGACCGTCTTGGCGAGGCCAACCGCTGCGAGCGGCTGCGGCCCCAGCGCGCCGACAACGGCGAGATCGGTCAGGCCGACCAGCACCTCGGTTAGGTAGAACAGGCCGAGCGGCGCGGCGGTCCGCGACAGGGACCAGGCGGAGATGTTCGGTGAACAGGTTTTGGGATCGGTGCTGCACATGGCACGCCCTCCGTTTCCGGATCACCCAAAGAGCTGATGATCCTTCACGTGAGGCGGCCGGCCGAATGCCAGCACCATCCACGGCAGCTTACCGCGCGTCGATGATAGGGTTGGCGCGGCGCGTTTTCAAGCCGAGCCAGTCTACGCCAAAACTAGGGATGGGTGCCAAGGACCTCCGACAGGATGCGTACCCCGTCGATCAAAACGGCCTCATCGAAGGCGGCATAGCCGAGCACCAGGCCCTGCGACCGGGGCTTGCCCGCATAATAGGAGGACAGGGGCTGGAGCACCAATCCTGCCTCCAGGGCACGTGCCGCGATGGCCGTGTCGGTCTTGGCGGGCGCTCGATCATCCCGCAGGCGCACCACCACATGCATGCCCGCCGACAGATCTCCGATCTCCAGCACATCGCCAAGCCGTTCGGCCAAGGCCTCCGCCAAAACGTCCCGTCTCTGCCCATAGATCCGCCGCATGCGCCGGACATGGGCGGCGAAATGCCCCTCGGCCATGAAGCGCGCCAACACCGGTTGCACCAGGAATGAGGCGCGCGGCCCCGTTGCCCGCAACCGATCCCGGATCGGCCCAACAAGGCGTGGCGGCGCGACCAGATAGCCGAGCCGGAAGGTGGGCGACAGCACCTTAGAGACGCTGCCCAGATAGACGACGGCGCCATGCTCGTCGAGGCTCATCAAAGCGGGCAGCGGCGCACCCGAATAGCGAAACTCGCTGTCGTAATCGTCCTCGATCAGCAGGCCATCGGCCCCGCGCGCCCAGGCCAGAAGATCGAGGCGCCGCGCGACGGGCAGTGTCATGCCCAGCGGAAACTGGCGCGAGGGCGTCACCACGGCGCCCCTGGCCTCGGGCGCCAGCGCGGTGCCCCGCGCGATGTCAAACCCCTGCGGGCCGACCGGAACGGGGCGCACCGTCAATCCGCCATCGGCGAGCGCGAGGCCGAGCGACCTGTATCCCGGGTCCTCGACCAGAACACTATCGCCGGTGCGAAAGGCGCTGCGCGCAATCAGATCGATCGCGTCCCGCGTGCCGGCGGTGATCACGATCTGCTCGGGGCTGCAGGCGATGCCGCGCCAGGCCGCCAGATGCTCGGCGATGGCGACCCGCAGCGCAGGCCAGCCGAAAGGATCCTGATGGGCGAGCAAGGCCGCGTCGGGCTGACGCCAGACCTTGTCGAGCGTCCGCGCCCATTGCCGGTGCGGGAACAGCGACAGGTCGGGCAGGAAGGTCTGAAAGGGCCGAACCTCCGGCGCCTGAGGCATCACGAAGGGCGTGTCGGTGACGTTGCCTTGACCGCGCCCGTGCCGCAGCACCGTA
>JANQKQ010000052.1 GCA_028281105.1 Rhizobiaceae bacterium | reverse complement strand
GGTGGCGTAGCCGAGGCGGTGCACGGTGGGCATGGCGCTGGCCAGGCGGTCGCGTTCGCCCGGCGGTGAGATCGCGCTGGCGCGGCGTAGGATGAATGTCCAGGCCATGCCGAAGCCGGCGCCCTCCACGAGGGCGAAGACCGGGATGAGCCAGAACGGGCCATTGGGCATGACCAGCAGGAAGCCGACGATCGAGACGGTGAGCGTGACCATGCCGGCGAAGATGAGCCGGCCGTCGTGGCGTTCGTCGGCACCCGCGGTGACCACCGCCGCCAGCGACCAGCCGATCGACGACAGGGCGATGACGTAGCCGGCGGTCAGAGCGGAAACCCCGTAGAGCAGGGTCATGATCAGCGGGCCGTAGATGGAGATGGCGATGGTCGCCATGCCGAAGGTCGCGATCATCACCAGCGGCGCGCCGAGCCCACCTCGTGGGTCGAAGGCGGCCGGCGGCAGCAGCCGGTTGTCGCCGGCGCGGGTGTCTAGCGCCGCGAAAGCGGCGATCAGGACGACGCCGAGCGCGACGAAACCGATCGAGCGGGCAAGGGAAATCTCGATGCCGCCGGCGGCGATCGCGACCACGCCAAGCCCCAACAGGGCCAGGCGACGAGCCGGAAAGCGGCCTCCCGTCTCCTCCTCATCGGCCTGTCCGGTCTGGATCGAGCGCGACAAGGTGATCCACGCCGACAGCGCCGCCGCCTGAACGGCGAAGAACCAGAACGCGCCACGCCAGAAACCGGCATCGGCGAAGCCGCCGCCGATCAGCGGCCCGGCGAAAGCGGAAGCGCCCCACAGAGCCGAAATGGCGGCGATGGCATGCGGCAGTTGGTCGGCTGGAAACAGCCGGCGCGCGGCGATGAACGACATCGCCACCAGCCCGCCGCCGCCCACGCCCTGGGCCAGCCGCCCGGCCAGCATCGTTTCCATCGAAGGTGCCAGCGCGCTGACCGCGCAGCCGGCCATGTAGGTGACGGCCATGACGATCATCGCCGCGCGCAGACCGCGATGGCGTACCGCGAACACTGCCGCCGCGCCGGCGACGATCGAGCCGACTTCGTAGAGCGCGAAGGTCCAGGCGATGAACTCGACGCCGCCGATGTCGGCGACGATGGCCGGCAGCATGGTGGCGATCACCAGGGAGTCGGCTGCATGCAGCCACACACCCAGACAGACCAGCGCCAGGTTGCCGCGATGGCCGGACCCGAGAAGCTGGCGCCAGCCGGTGATCATCGTCGCAACGGCGCGGCGTCAGGCCATGGCGGCTTGCAGGTTCTCGTCGATCTTATCGAGGAAGCCGGTGGTCGACAGCCAGGGCTGGTCCGGGCCGATCAGCAGGGCCAGATCCTTGGTCATGAAACCGGATTCGACGGTGTCGATGCAGACCTTCTCCAGCGTGCTGGCAAATTTCGCCAGGTCGGCGTTGTCGTCCAGCTTGGCGCGATGGGCCAGGCCGCGGGTCCAGGCGAAGATCGAGGCGATCGAGTTGGTCGAGGTCTCCTCGCCTTTTTGATGCTGGCGGTAGTGGCGCGTCACGGTGCCGTGAGCGGCTTCCGCCTCCACCGTCTTGCCGTCCGGGCTCATCAGCACCGAGGTCATCAGGCCGAGCGTGCCAAATCCCTGTGCGACCGGGTCGGATTGGACGTCGCCGTCATAGTTCTTGCATGCCCACACATAGCCGCCGGACCATTTGAGCGCGGCGGCGACCATGTCGTCGATCAGGCGGTGCTCGTACCAGATCTTCTCGGCTTCGAACTGGGCCTGGAACTCCGCCTCGTAGATCTCCTGGAAGATGTCCTTGAACCGGCCGTCATAGGCTTTCAGGATGGTGTTCTTGGTCGACAGATAGCACGGCACCTTGCGGCCCAGCGCGTAGTTCATCGAGGCGCGCGCGAAGTCTCGGATCGAATCGTCGAGATTGTACATGGCCATGGCGATGCCCGAGGACGGCGCTTCGAACACCTCGTGTTCGATTTCCTTGCCGTCGTCGCCGACGAAGCGGACGAACAGCTTGCCGCTGGAGGGGAAGAGGAAGTCGGTGGCCCGGTACTGATCGCCGAAGGCGTGGCGGCCGACGATGATCGGCTGGGTCCAGCCCGGAACCAGCCGCGGCACGTTCTTGGCGATGATCGGCTCGCGGAAGATCACCCCGCCCAGGATATTGCGGATGGTGCCGTTGGGCGAGCGCCACATCTGTTTGAGCCCGAATTCCTCCACGCGCGCTTCGTCCGGGGTGATGGTGGCGCATTTCACCCCGACGCCGAATTCGCGGATCGCGTGGGCTGCATCGATGGTGATCTGGTCGTCGGTGGCGTCGCGCGACTCGATGCCGAGATCGTAATATTTCAGGTCCACTTCCACATAGGGGTGGATCAGCTTGTCCTTGATGAACTGCCAGATAATGCGGGTCATCTCGTCGCCGTCCAACTCGACGACCGGGTTCGTTACCTTGATTTTCGCCATGGGGAATTCTCTTCGTTCAGTGCGCCCGGGTGGTGTGAAGCTCGCAGTTCACAAAAGTTCCGGCCCGTGCGGGCCGGCGGGTGAATTGAGTGCGGCCGGTGGTAACCGGTCGGTTCGCCGGCTACATTCGCTTGAACGATCGGCGAGGGCAACCCACTTTCGCCGCCTAAGACGCGCAATGTGATGGTCGACGGCAAAAAAATCGAAGAGCTGTTCATGTGGATGTGCGATGGCGCGCCGCCGGGCCAGGACGGACGCACCATCGTCGACGGCATCTGCCGCAGGCTGATCGACGCGGGCGTGCCGGTCGGCCGCATGGCGCTGTTCATCTTCACCATCCACCCCACCGTGCGCGGGCGCCGGCTGGGCTGGTCGCCGGAGAAGGGCGCGGAGATGTTCTCGGCCGGCTACGGGGTGTTCAATTCGGACATCTTCTTCGACAATCCGATCCCCGAGGTGATCGGCGAGAAGAAGATCATCCGCCGCAAGCTGGCCGACCCCAACTGTCCCGACGACTACATCATCGTGGGCGAACTGCGCGAGGAGGGGTTCACCGACTACATCATCTATCCGCTGGTGTTCCTAGACGGCGAGGTTCACTGCGTCAGCTGGTCGTGCAAGGAGCCGGGCGGGTTTTCCGACGAGGCGATCGAAGCGTTCGCGCGCATCCAGTTGCCGTTGGCGCGGCTGACCGAAATCTACATGCTGCGGCTCAACGCGGCCTCCCTGCTGTCGACCTATGTCGGGCGCGGCGCCGGTGAAAAGGTGATGTCCGGCCAGATCAAGCGCGGTGACGGCGAGGACATATCCGCCGCCATCCTGTTTGCCGATCTTAAAGGCTTCACTTCGCTGTCCAACACCGTCTCGAACGGCCAGGTGCTGGCCACGCTCAACCGGTTCTTCGCCCGGCTGGAGGCGGCGATCCTCGCTAACAAGGGCGAGATCCTGAAGTTCATGGGCGACGGGCTGCTGGCGATCTTCCCGGCCGGCGATTCCAAGGCGCAGCGAAAGCAGGCCGCGCAGGCGGCGATCCGCTCGCTCGGCGAGGCTTCGCACACGCTCAACGAGGTTCAGGCGCCCGACGTCGGCGACACCAACCTGGCCTTGTGGGAGGCGGCCGAGGGCAATGCGGTCGACGATATCGGCTTTCGCGCCGCCGTCCATCTGGGCGATGTGCATTACGGCAATATCGGCGGTGAGCGCCGGCTCGACTTCACCGCGATCGGCCGCGCCGTCAACCTGACCGCGCGCCTGCTCGCCCAGGCCGGCCGGGTCGACCGCGATTTCGTCTGTTCCACGCAGATCGCCGAACTGCTGCCCAGGCACGCGGCCAATCCCACCACCGTCGTGGCCAAGGGCTTTGCAGACGATGTGGTGATGTACGAGTTGTCGGTCTAGCAAGCTCGCATGGCCGGTACCGACCAGACCAGGAAGATGATCGCCGAAGGCCCGGCCATCGTGCTGGTGGAGCCGCAGCTGGGCGAGAACATCGGCATGGTGGCGCGCGCCATGGCCAATTTCGGCCTGGTCGATCTGCGCCTGGTCAATCCCCGCGACGGCTGGCCATCCGAGAAGGCGAGGGCGGCGGCGAGCCGCGCCGACCATGTGATCGATGCGGTCACCGTTTTCGACGATCTGCCCTCGGCGATCGCCGATCTGCACGTGGTCATGGCCACCACGGCGCGGCAGCGCGACATGGCGAAGGCGGTGCTGACGCCGAAAGAGGCGGTCGCCCGGTTGCGCGATACGCACGACGCGGGCCGGCGCGGCGGCATCGTGTTCGGCCGCGAGCGCTGGGGGCTGGAAAACGACGAAGTGGCGCTGGCCAACACCATCGTCACCTTTCCGGTCAATCCGGCCTTCGCCTCGCTCAACATCGCCCAGGCGGTGCTGCTGATGAGCTATGAGTGGATGAACGCGGCTGTCGGGCAACTCAAACCGTTCGAGCAGTCCGACGCGCCGGCGGCAAGCCGCGCCGATCTGCAGCATCTGTACGACCACCTGGAGGGCGCGCTCGATGAAGCCAACTATTTTCACCCGCCGGACCGGCGCGAGCGCATGGTGATCACGCTGCGCAACATCTTCGCCGACGCCGGGCTTAGCGAGCCCCAGATCAAGACCCTGCGCGGGGTCGTCGCCGCTCTGGAACGGCGCTGGCTGCGCAAGAAGAAGTGAGCGCCGCCGGGTCCGGACATGTTGCAGATTTCCTCTCGTATTGAATGATTTTGTAACATGTTGTAGGACCAGCGCCCACCGGCGCCGGGGAGGCGCTCGCCCGAGGGAGGCACCATGGCGGCAGATAAAAATTCGGCGGGCGGCGAGCCCGTCCTGGTCGAGACGCGCGACGGCATCGTCCGGCTTACGCTCAATCGTCCCGACCAACTCAACGCCTTCAACGAAGCCCAGCATCGCGCCTTGCGCGGCGGGCTGGAACGCGCGCGCGACGATGAAAATTGTCGTGTCGTGGTGCTGACCGGAGCCGGACGCGGCTTCTGTGCCGGCCAGGATCTGAGCGAGCGCGATCCCAAGGCGGAAGGCGGGCCGTCGAATCTAGATGATACGTTGGACCGGCTGTATAACCCGCTCGTCCGCCTCATCCGCGATCTACCCAAGCCGGTGATCGCCGCCGTCAACGGGGTTGCGGCCGGGGCCGGAGCCAACATCGCGCTCGCCTGCGACATGGTCATTGCGGCGAGGTCGGCCCGGTTCATCCAGGCGTTCTGCAAGCTGGGCCTGGTGCCCGATTCCGGCGGCACCTGGACCCTGCCGCGCCTCGTCGGCCAGGCCCGGGCCAAGGGCCTGATGCTGACGGGCGAAGCGATCTCGGCGGAGGACGCCGAACGCTTCGGCATGATCTGGAAGGCCGTGGACGCCGACGATTTCGAGAACGAAGTCAACGGCTTGGCTGAGCATTTCGCCGCCGCGCCGACCTTCGGGCTGGGATTGCTGAAACAGGCGGTCAACGAATCCATGGCCAATTCGCTGGATGCGCAGCTCGATCTGGAGCGCGATCTGCAGGCGCGTGCGGGCAAGTCGCGCGACTTCGCCGAAGGGGTGAGCGCTTTTCTGGAAAAGCGTGCGCCCAAATTCACCGGCCGCGAGAAGGGATGAGCGGCAAACCGCAAGCCACGCCGGTCTCGCAGATGAGCCCGGACGAGCTGGCCCGCGCCTGCGCTGATGTGATGTGGGCCAACGACGACGCCTCGCGCGGGCTGGGCATGGAGATCGTAGAGATCGCCGCCGGCCGGGCGCGGCTCGCCATGACCGTCGATGGGCGCATGACCAACGGCCAGGACATCTGTCACGGCGGCTTCATTTTCGCGCTTGCCGACAGCGCGTTCGCATTTGCGTGCAACGGCGCCAACCAGTTCGCCGTCGCCCAGCACTGCGCCGTCACCTTCGTGGCGCCCGCCTATGCCGGCGACCGGCTGACGGCCGAGGCGGTCGAGCGCATCAGCCACGGCCGCTCCGGCATCTACGATGTCACGGTCACCGACCAGAAAGGCCAGGTGATTGCCGAGTTCCGCGGCCATTCGCGCACGGTCAAAGGGCAGCACCTGCCGGACGACGGGCCGCCAGCATGATCATGAATCCACAGTTTTTGGGGATATGCGAATGAAGGACCTCACTCCCGATCCCGCCAGCCTGGACCCTATTGAAATCGCATCGCGCGATGAGATCGCCGCGCTGCAACTGGAACGGCTGAAGAAGACGCTCGATCACGCTTATGCCAACACGCCGTTCTATCGCGCCAGCTTTGATGCGGCCGGCGTGCATCCGGATGATCTGAACGGCCTGGAAGACCTGGCGAAGTTTCCGTTCACGGTGAAGACCGACCTGCGCGACCACTACCCGTTCGGCCTGTTCGCGGTGCCGCGCGAGCAGGTGGCGCGGCTGCACGCTTCGTCGGGCACGACCGGAAAGCCTACCGTCGTCGGCTATACGAAAGGCGACATCGACGTGTGGGCGGAAGTGGTCGCCCGCTCGATCCGCGCCTCGGGCGGGCGGTCGGGCGACATTGTCCATGTGGCCTATGGCTATGGCCTGTTCACCGGCGGGCTGGGCGCGCACTACGGGGCGGAGAAGCTCGGCTGCACCGTGGTGCCGGTCTCCGGCGGGATGACGCCGCGCCAGGTGACGCTGATCAGCGACTTCAAGCCGAACGTCATCATGGTCACCCCGTCCTACATGCTGGCCATCTTGGATGAATTTCGCGCCCAGGGCGTTGACCCGCGCGCGTGCTCGCTCGATGTGGGCATTTTCGGCGCCGAACCGTGGACGAATGCGATGCGTGGCGAGATCGAGCAGGCGTTCGACATGCACGCCGTCGACATCTACGGCCTGTCGGAGATCATCGGCCCGGGCGTGGCCAACGAATGCGTGGAGACCAAGGACGGGCTGCACATCTGGGAGGACCATTTCTATCCCGAAGTGATCGATCCAAAAACTGGTGAGCCGGTGGCCGACGGCGAAAAGGGGGAACTGGTGTTCACCTCGCTCACCAAGGAGGCGCTGCCGATCATCCGCTACCGAACCCGCGATCTGACCCGCCTGCTGCCGGGCACCGCGCGCTCGATGCGGCGGATGGAGAAAATCACCGGCCGCTCCGACGACATGATCATCCTGCGTGGGGTCAACCTGTTTCCCAGCCAGATCGAGGAGCATATCCTGAACGTCGACGGGCTGACGCCGCACTATCAGATCGTGCTGTCGCGGGAGAACCGGATGGACGAGATGACCATCCATGTGGAGGCGGCGGCCGGCGCGGCGGGCGATGACGCGCGCAAGGCATCCGCCGCGCAACTGACGCGAGCGATCAAGGGCACAATCGGGGTTTCGGCAAAGATCGAGGTTACCGAGCCGGGCGGCGTCGACCGCTCCCAGGGCAAGGCCGTGCGCGTGGTCGACAAGCGAACCGGCGACTGACGCGATGGCGAGCCAACCTACCGCTACGGTTGAGCGATCGCCGGCCGATTCCGGCGGCGCGCTCGATGTGCTGATCGAACAGCTCAACGGGCGGGATCGGCGTCTGGGTGACAAACTGCGCGTGTGGTCGGTTGCGATGACCGTGTTCGGAGATGCGGTGGTGCCGCGCGGCGGGATGCTGCGGCTGGGCGCGCTCAGCCAGATCACGGGCCGTATGGGCATCGAGAACAATGCGCTGCGCACCGCCATGTCGCGGCTTGCGATCGATGGCTGGGTCGAGCGCGAGCGGGCGGGTCGGTCCAGTTACTACAGGCTGACGCAGAGTGGCTTGGCGCAGACGCTTGCCGCCTCGCGCCGGATCTATTCGCCTTCGGGCGCAACCTGGGTTGGAGAGTGGCAGGCGGCGGTGGCGGCCGGCGGCAGGCCGCTTTCGGCCGATGAGCAAGCCAGGCTGGTTGCGCTCGGCTTTCATCGTACGGGCGATGGTCTGCACGTGCGTCCGTGGACCGAGCGCGCCGAGCAACCCGACGCCGATCTGCCGGTCGAACTGTTCCGCCTGCGCTCGCACTCATGGACCGGTGACCGACTGCTGGCGACGCCGGCCGGCGGGGCGCTCGATCAGCTCTATGAAGATGCCTGGCGGCTGTTCAGTCCGCTCGCCGATGAACTGGCCGGCGGAAAGCGGCTCGACCCGCTGGACGCGATCACCGCGCGCACGCTGCTCATTCATGTGTGGCGGCGCATCGTGTTGAAGGACGTGCATGTGCCCGACGAGATGCGCCCGTCGGGCTGGCCGGGCCACGACGCGCGGCAGTTGGTGGCGCTGCTTTACCGCGAACTGCTGCCCGCGAGCGAGACGTGGCTCGACCGCTGCGAAGGGGCGCCCGGCGGGCGTCTGCCGCCGCCGTCGGACGAGCTGGCGAACCGCTTCACCCATCGTAACGACAGGTGAGGAAAAGCAATCCACATATGTTACAGATTTTCTGTTGAGTAGATAAATTCTGTAACATATAAACGAGCACTGCTGGAGGAGAGCGAACCCGCATGTATTCCCAGGGCCTGATCGGCGCCGACGGGGCGACGCAAGAGGACGAGGCGTTTCTCGACCGCTTCCAGGCGCGCATCGACGCGGAAGAGAAGATCGAACCCAACGACGAGATGCCGGCCGGCTATCGGCGCACGCTGATCCGCATGATCGGCCAGCACGCGCATTCGGAGATCGTCGGTATGCTGCCCGAGGGCAACTGGATCACGCGCGCGCCGACGCTGAAACGCAAGGCGGCGCTGCTGGCCAAGGTGCAGGACGAGGGCGGCCACGGGCTGTATCTGTACTGCGCCGCCGAGACGCTGGGCGCCAGCCGCGATCAGATGACGGAAGAGCTTCTGACCGGCAAGGCGAAATATTCTTCGATCTTCAACTATCCGACGCTGACCTGGGCCGATATCGGCGCGATCGGCTGGCTGGTGGACGGTGCGGCAATCATGAACCAGATCCCGCTGTGCCGCAGTTCGTTCGGCCCCTATGCGCGCGCGATGATCCGCGTGTGCAAGGAGGAGAGCTTTCACCAGCGCCAGGGCTACGAGATCATGTTGGCGCTAGCGAATGGCTCGGATGCGCAGAAGGCGATGGCTCAGGACGCGCTCAATCGCTGGTGGTGGCCGTCGCTGATGATGTTCGGGCCGCACGATGCGGATTCCACCCACGGCGACCAGTCGATGAAGTGGAAGATCAAGCGCTTCACCAACGACGAGCTGCGTCAGAAATTCGTCGACGCGACCGTGCCGCAAGCGGAGTTTCTCGGCCTTACTGTGCCGGACCCGGACTTGAAGTGGAACGAGGAGCGCGGCTCCTACGATATCGGACCGATCGACTGGGACGAGTTCTGGCGCGTGGTCGGCGGCGGCGGGATCATGAACACCGAGCGCATCGCCGCGCGCACGAAGGCCTGGGAGGACGGTGCCTGGGTGCGCGAAGCCGCTCTGGCGCATGCGCGCAAGCGCGCCGAACGCCAACAAGCGAGCCGGCAGGCTGCGGAGTAAGGACAATGGCGAAAACCACCAAGAAAAAGAAGCAATCGAAGGCCCCGGCCGACCAAGCCGGCGACGCGGCGTCGGCCACACACGAACTGCCCCTGTGGGAGGTGTTCATCCGCCCGCGCAACGGGCTGTCGCATCGTCACGTGGGTTCTCTGCACGCCGGTGATGCGGAAATGGCGCTGCAGAGCGCGCGCGACGTGTATACGCGCCGCAACGAAGGCACTTCGATCTGGGTGGTGGAATCGGCGACGATCACCGCGTCGGATCCCGCTCACAAAGACGAGATGTTCGAGCCGGCCGCCTCGAAGATTTACCGCCATCCGACCTTCTACGACATTCCCGACGAAGTGGGGCATATGTGATGGCTTCCTCCCGTTCGGTGGATCGCGAGGCGCTGTTCGCGGGCGTTCTGCGCCTGGCCGATGATCATCTGGTGCTGGGTCACCGGGTGTCGGAGTGGTGCGGCCACGCGCCGATGCTGGAGGAGGATCTGGCGCTGCCCAATATCGCATTGGACCTGATCGGACAGGCGCGCGCGCTGTACGCCTATGCCGGTGAAGTCGGGGGCGAGGGCCGCGACGAAGATCAGCTCGCCTATGTGCGGCTGGAGCACGAATATCGCAACCTGTTGCTGGTTGAGCGGCCGAACGGCGACTTCGCCCACACCGTGGCGCGGCAGCTGTTCTTTTCGGTGTTCATGGAACTGTTCTGGGATGCTGCGGCCGGTTCGACCCACGAGACGCTGGCGGGCATCGCCGCCAAGGCCGGCAAGGAGGCCGCCTATCACGTGCGCCATGCCGGCGGCTGGGTGATCCGGCTGGGCGACGGTACGGATGTGAGCGCGCAGCGCATGGCGGAAGCGGTGCGGGCGCTCGCGCCTTATGTGGGCGAGATGTTCGCCGACGACGAGCTTGCCGTCCAGCTGGCCGATGCCGGCGTTGCGCCGCTGCCCTCTTCGTTGGAGCAGGCGTGGCATGCGCGCGTCGGGGAGATTTTCGCCGAGGCGGAATTGTCGATGGACCTGCTCGAAGCGGCGCCGATCGCCGGAGGGCGTGCCGGCCGCCACGGCGAGGCGATGGGCTTTCTGTTGGCCGAATTGCAGTACATGCAGCGCGCCTATCCGGGGCTGGCATGGTAGCGGTGGCTGAAAGAAGGGTGGGCGAGACACCAGATCGCGCAAGCGCGCAGCGCCGAGCGTGGGTGGCTGCTGCGAGCGTGTGCGATCCGGAGCTGCCGATGGTGACGGTGGAGGACCTAGGGATTCTGCGCGACGTAGTGGTCGGCGAAGACGGCTCGGTGACGGCGAAACTCTCGCCAACCTATTCCGGCTGCCCGGCGGTCAGTCTCATCGAGATGGAGGTGGAGACCGCGCTTTTGAAGGCCGGCTTCGATGCCCGGGTCGAGCGCGTCATCTCGCCGGCCTGGACCACCGACTGGATCACCGACGAAGGACGGCGCAAGCTGATCGCCGCAGGCATCGCGCCGCCGGTGCGGGGCTCCGCTTCGAAACGGGCATTGTTCGACGAGGACAAGCCTGATTGTCCGCGCTGCGGTTCGCACAGGGCCAAGCGCATCAGCGAATTCGGCGCCACCGCCTGCAAGGCGCTCTATCAATGCGACGACTGCCATGAACCTTTCGAATATTTCAAGTGCATCTGAGACGACCGCCGGGCGCGGGGCCAAGCCGGCGTTTCATCGGCTGACCGTCGAGCAGGTGCGGCGTGAGACGCCCGACTCGATCTCCGTTCGGTTCGAAGTTCCCGAGCACCTGTGCGATGCCTACGCCTTCACGCCGGGACAGTACCTGACCTTGCGCGCGACCATCGACGGCCAGGACCTGCGGCGCTCCTACTCGATCTGCTGCGTTCCCGACGACGGCTATCTGCGGGTGGGCATCCGCCGGGTGGATGGCGGCCGTTTCTCCACCTGGGCCAACGAAAGCCTTGCGGCAGGCGACGAGATCGACGTGATGACGCCGGACGGCCGGTTCACCGTCGATATCGATCCCAACGGCGCGCGCGAGGTTCTGGCGATCGCGGCGGGCTCCGGCATCACGCCGGTCCTTTCGATCGTGCGCGCGGTGCTGGAGGGCGAGCGGGGAAGCGAAGTGACCCTGGTGTACGGCAACCGGGAGACCGCCTCGATCATGTTCCGCGAGGAGATCGAGGACCTCAAGGACCGGTTCGTCGAACGGTTCCGGCTGATCCACATGCTGAGCCGGCAGGCCCAGGACGTGGATTTGTTCAACGGCCGGGTGGATCGCGGTTCGCTGATGGCGCTTGCCGGGGTGGAGCTGATCGATCCGGCGAATGCAGACGATATTTTCCTATGCGGGCCCGGACAGATGATCGAGGATGCACAGGACTTCTGCCAGTCGATGGGCGCGGCGGCGCAAGCGATCCACATCGAGCGCTTTACGCCCGCCGAAGATGCGCAGCCCGCCCAGCCGTCGCAAAGCACGGTGGAGGCCGCCAAGGCCGGGGTGTCCGTCTCGGTGGTGCTCGACGGGTTGAGAAAGCAATTCGTGCTCGACGATCCCAAGCTGACCGTGCTGAAGGCGGCCGAGCAGGCCGGGCTCGACCTGCCGTTTTCGTGTGCGGGCGGCATGTGCGCGACCTGCCGCTGCCGGCTGGTCGAAGGCAAGGTGGAGATGGCGGTCAACTATGCGCTGCAGCCGTGGGAGCTGGAGGCCGGCTTCGTGCTTGCCTGCCAGAGCCGGCCGACCACCGACCGCCTGGTATTGGATTTCGACGCCGCATAGCGTCGCCGACACCACCGATCTGCCAACCAGGGGAGGGGTTTTTGGGCATCATTGACGTTTATTCCTATGCGCTCGGCGAGTGGGTGCCGCCGCCGGCGGATGCGCGAACGATCCTGGGAGCGGTCGACGGTGAGCCTGTGGCGCGTGCCGGCAGCGGCGGGCTCGATTTCGCAGCCATGGCCGCTCATGCCCGAGAAGTCGGCGGGCCGGCGCTGCGGGCGCTGACCTTCCATGAGCGTGCTCACCGTCTTAAGGCGCTGGCGGCCTATCTCAACGAGCAGCGCGAGGCGCTGTATGAGCTTTCCTATCTGACCGGTGCGACGCGGGCCGACGGGGCCATCGATATCGACGGCGGCATCTCCACCTTGTTCGTCTATTCGTCCAAGGGCCGGCGCGAGATGCCGGACGGCACGGTGTATCGCGACGGCGCCCTGGAGATGCTGTCGCGCGAGGGCAATTTCGTCGGCCAGCATGTGGCCACACCGCTGCCGGGCGTTGCCGTGCACATCAACGCGTTCAACTTCCCGGTCTGGGGCATGCTGGAGAAGCTGGCGCCCACCTTGCTGGCGGGCATGCCGGCGATCGTCAAGCCGGCGAGCGCGACGGGCTATCTGAGCGAAGCGTGCTTTCGCATGATGATCGACAGCGGCATCTTTCCCGACGGCGCCATCCAACTGGTGGCAGGCGGCGCCGGCGACCTGCTCGACCATTTGGGCTTCCAGGACGTGGTCTCATTCACCGGTTCGGCGGCGACGGCGGGCAAGCTGCGCCGGCATGCGGCGATCGCGGACAATTCGGTGCGGCTCGTCGCCGAACAGGATTCGCTCAACGCCTCGGTGCTCGGGCCGGACGGCGAGCAGGGCTCGCCCGAGTTCGATGCGCTGGTGCGCGAGGCGACCAAGGAGATGACGGTCAAAGCCGGGCAGAAGTGCACCGCCATCCGCCGTATCCTGGTGCCGCGCGGGCGGGTCGAGCCGCTCATCGAAGCGTTGGGCGCGAAACTGGCGGCGACCACGATCGGGGATCCTCGTTTGGATGGCGTGCGGATGGGGGCGCTGGTGAGCCAGGCGCAGCGCGAAGACGTGCTGGCGGTGGCGGGCAGGATCGGCGAGGAAGCCGAGCGGGTGTTCGGTGACGAGGGCGATTTTGCCGTCGAGGGCGCCGACCGGGACAAGGGCGCGTTTCTGCCGCCGATGTTGTATTGCTGCGCCGACCCCGACGGGGCTAGCCATGTCCACGAGTTAGAAGCGTTCGGGCCGGTGGCCACGGTAATGGGCTATCGCGACGTGGATCACGCGATCGAACTGGTCAATCGCGGCAAGGGCGGGCTGGTGGCTTCCGTGTTCACCAACGACGGCGAGGTGGCGCGGCGGTTCGTTCATGGAGCCGGGCCTTTCCACGGCCGGCTGTATTTCGCCAACCGGGCGACCGGCAAGGCGGCCACCGGACACGGCTCGCCGCTGCCGCACATGGTCCATGGCGGGCCGGGGCGCGCTGGTGGCGGCGAGGAACTGGGCGGGGTGCGCGGCGTGCTGCACTATATGCAGCGCACGGCGATCCAGGCCGACCCCGACCTGATGAGCGCAATCACAGGCACCTGGGTGCATGGGTCGAAGACGCAGACCGACGGGCCGCATCCGTTCCGGCTGAAGTTCGGTGAACTGACGATCGGCAAGACGTTCAATTCGCAGCCGCGGCAGATCACGCTGGAGGACATCGAGCATTTCGCCGATTTCACCGGCGACACGTTCTACGCCCACATGGACGAGGAAGCGGCGGCCGCCAACCCGTTCTTCCCAGGCCGGGTGGCGCACGGCTACCTGCTGCTGTCGTTCGCGGCCGGCCTGTTCGTCGACCCCGATCCGGGCCCGGTGCTGGCCAACTATGGGTTGGACAATCTGCGGTTTCTCAAGCCGGTGTCACCGGGCGAGACTATCCGTGTGCGGCTGACGGTGTGCGAGAAGACCGGCCGTACGGACGAGCACGGCGAGGTGCGCTGGGACGTCGAACTGTTCAACGGCGAAGACGAGCCGGTTGCGCGCTATGAGCTGCTGACGATGAACGCGCGCTGATCGATCGGCCGCGCTAGCCGTGTCGGCTCAATTGACCAGCCGGACGGGAGTGATTTCAGCAGCGATTTTTTCGAACACTTCGCTTAGCTGGTTCGCGCGGGTCAGATTATGGAAGTGCTGCGGCGATGAGGCACAGTCGGACAACAGCTTGGCATTTCCGTCGACGATACGGATTGTGAATACCTGTTCGGTCATCGACTTGGCCATTGAACATGCCAAACGCGTGCGCGCATCGATGTTCGAAGTCCTCGTCGTCCACCGGTTCTGTGTGTTCACGCCATCCGTCGCAACGATCATGATTTGGCGGACATTTTTCGCCGGAATATCCGATTGCGTCTCATCGAAAGGACGCGGCTTGGTCAGCGTCTCCACGCCCCACTGAATCCCGATGGTAATGTTGGTGTTGCCGGAGGGCCGAAGACGGTTGGCATGTCTCTTCACCGCGGCCATGCTGCCGGTCAGCGGCAGAATAGGCTTTAGCGAACCGACGGCGCAGTGGGCTTGCGGATACTGGGTCCGGCTGTCGGACGAGTTGGCCGAAGCAGCGGACACGTCATATGGCTGCTGGCGGTCAATCATGCATCCCGACCAGGTTCTCCTGTATACGCCGAGCAGATCACTGTTCGCGGTGATCGTCGAATTGTCTTTGGAGTCCTTCGGTGCGTATTGTTTGCAGAAGTCACTGCCACCTGCGGGCCGGCTGTCATCGTCGTCATCATCGTCGTCGTCATCATCATCATCGTCATCATCGCCGGACCGGTGCGTCGCGCAGTTTGCCTGGTATTTGAGACAGATGCTTCTTTCGTCACCGCTGAGCGCATTGCAATCGGTTCCCGCCGCCGATGGATTGGGAACGTTATCAAACGCAGGGTTGTTGAACCTCACATTGTCGACCTTCACCTGGGTGTCGAAGGGGACAATCGAGATCTTGGTTCTGCCGCGCGAGCCGGCGAATTTGTCTGCAAAATCTTCGACCGCATCCTTGAGGTAGTTCATCTTGTTCGATCTGCCCATCGAGCCGGTCGTGTCGAGAACCAGGACAATCTCCATATTGTCCGTCCCGCTGGTTGCAGTCGACGTAATCTGGGTGGACAACTGTCGATAGCCGAACAGCTTGAACAAGGATGTGTCGGTCGTCACGTCGACTTTGTATTTGTACTGGTAGACACCGTCGCTTCTTTTGACTTTCAGATTTGACTTTTTGACCGTTCCGGCAAATCGAGGGTCCAAATTGACGTTGAAGAACGAGTCCGCCAGGGCGGTCATTTCCGTCGTTTTCTTGCCGCCCATTCCGGCAGCAGCAAGCGCCGCGCTGTCCGCGGCTTCCTGAATATGCGAAGTGACCCGCCGCGCGTTGGTGTAGTCCACCGCGGCCGCTACGGCACCGATTACAGGTAGGATGGCAAGTGCAAATGTGGTTGCAACGTTGCCACCGCAGTTCGAGAGAAACCTCAACCCAAGCATTTTTCCGCCCTCTAACGGGCGGCATAATCATCTCAGACTGATTGAAATTGCGTAAATGTTCCGGACTTGAGCCTTACTCCCCGATGACCGAACGGATCCACCGCGCGATGTCACCGGCCACCCGGTCGGTCGTCGACGGGCTCAAGATATCGCCGGTGATGACATGGCTGGAGGGATCGTCGGCGTCTTCGACCGCGACGATCTCGATCGGCCCGCCCCACCGGCCGGCCACATCGCGCACGGCTTGCGGCACGATGACCTGGTCATCGGGCGAATAGAAGAACAGGGCAGGGGCGCCTACGTCCTCATATCGGACCTGGCCGGCCTTCTTCAGCAGCGCGCCCATCGCGAAGACCGCGCGGCTGGGATAGGAGTGGGTGGTCCATTTGCCGTGCTCTTCGTTATGCGGCTCCCATTGCCGGGTCTGGCCCATGGCCAGTGGCAGCAGCGTTTCGGCCCAGGGCATGTTGAGCAGGCCGATGGAGGCCGAGTGCACGGCGAAATTCGGCGAGACGAACACGACGCCGGCGACGTTCTTCATCAGTTCCGGCTTTTCCAGCGCCCAGGCGGTCAGCGTCGCGCCGGTGGACGTGGCGATGACGATGACCTTCTCGCCCAGCCGCTCGCCAATGGCGATCGCTTCGGCAAAGTCCTGGACCCAGTCGTTCATCCGCGCGTCCGCCAGCGCTTCGCCGTCGCTGCCATGGCCTACCAGTCTTGTGTAGAACAGATTGGCGCCGAGCACCCTGGCCACCATATCCGGAACGGGCCGGATTTCGTGTTTGGTGGCGGAGAACCCGTGCACGTAGACGATCGCGGTTTGGGTGCGGGTCTCGTCGCCCAGCCCGGCCCACACGATTTCCTTTTCCGCCCCCGGCGTGATGGCTTCCACGCGAGCCTCAGAAGCGGCCAGATATTCGTCCAGATCGGCGGGCAGGGAGGAAGGATCGAACGTAATGGTACCGTCGGTGTCGGGCCGTGGACCGAGCACGAAGACCGCAACGGCGATAATGAGTAGGATTGCCAGAGCCATCAGGACCCGCCGCATCGATTTCTCCCGATCAGGAATTCGTACTGCCGCCGGCAGTCGGTTTCCGCTTTACACCGGATCGTCGAGCATCGCCACATCAACATTGGCCCGGTTGATCACCTCGCGCATGGCGAAGCTCGATTGCAGCCGCGAAACGCCGGGCAGCGCCGACAGCCAGTTCTTGTGGATGTGCTCGAAGTCGGCCATGTCGCGCGCGTTGATGCGCACGATGTAATCGCTTTCGCCCGACATCAGGAAACACGCGACCACGTTGGGGCAACGCGCGATGGCGCGTTCGAACGCCTTTAGATGGTCTTCGGACTGGCCGGAAAGCGTGATCTGCACGATCGCGGTGATCGTCTGGCCCAGCGCCCGGTTCGAGATCGAGGCGTGGTAGCCTTCGATGGTGCCCGATCTCTGCAGCTGGTCCAGCCGGCGCGAGCAGGCCGACGGTGACAGGCCGACCCGGGCGGCCAGCTCGATGTTGGCGAGTCGGGCGTTCTCCTGCAGCTCTTTCAGAATCGCTTTATCGATGCGATCAAGCGGCATTGACGCAATTTCCTTCGAAGAATTTTCATATAGTTGCAACTAATCACGAAATTCGGAGCCAGGGAAGGGGATTTTGCACGGACATTTCACCGCCTTTGCCTTACATGCGAACGAAATGAAGCGTTCGGCAGGGCCGGGCGGAGGGCGCGAAGCCAGCAGAGGAGGCTGTTGCCATGCACATCGGTGTTCCCAAGGAAATCAAGAACAATGAATTCCGCGTCGGCCTGACCCCCGGCTCGGCCCGCGAATATGTGGCCTCCGGCCACCAGGTGTTCGTCGAGAGCGGCGCGGGCGCCGGCATCAACGCCGATGACGGCGCCTATCAGGCGATCGGCGCGACCGTCGTGGCCACGGCCGAAGAGGTGTTCGAGCGCGCCGACATGATCGTCAAGGTCAAGGAGCCGCAGCCGGTCGAATGGGCGCGTCTGCGCGAAGACCAGATCCTCTACACCTATCTGCATCTGGCGCCCGATCCGGAACAGACCAAGGGCCTGATGGAATCGGGCGCGACCGCGATCGCCTACGAGACGGTGACCGACGACCGCGGCGGCCTGCCGCTGCTGGCGCCGATGAGCGAGGTCGCCGGCCGGCTGTCGATCCAGGCGGCGGCCACCGCGCTGCAGCGGCCCAATGGCGGTCGCGGCGTGCTGATGGGCGGCGTGCCGGGCGTCAAGCCGGCGCAGGTGACGGTTATCGGCGGCGGTGTCGTCGGCACCAACGCGGCGAAGATGGCGATCGGCCTGGGCGCGCAAGTCACGATCCTAGATCGGTCCCTGCCGCGGCTGCGCGAGCTCGACGATCTGTTCGGCGGCCGGGTCAATACGCGCTATTCGACCGTCGAGGCGCTGGAGGAAGAGTGCTTCGCCGCCGACGTGGTCGTCGGCGCGGTGCTGATCCCGGGCGCGGCGGCGCCCAAGCTGGTCAGCCGCGAGATGCTGACGGGCATGAAGGCGGGTGCGGTTCTGGTCGACGTTGCGATCGACCAGGGCGGCTGTTTCGAGACATCCAAGGCGACCACCCATTCCGACCCCACCTATCTGGTGGACGGGATCGTGCACTATTGCGTGGCCAATATGCCAGGCGCGGTGCCGATGACCTCGTCGCAGGCGCTTAACAACGCCACCCTGGCCTACGGCCTGCAACTGGCCAACAAGGGCCTGGCGGCGCTGGCGGAGAACCCGCATCTGCGCAACGGGCTCAACGTGCATCGCGGCCGGGTGACCAACGGCCCGGTGGCCGAAGCGCTGGGCCTGGAACTGGCCGAACCCGACGTTGCGTTGAAGGTGGCTTAGGCGGGTATCAGCTTTCAGATGTCCCCGGGGGCATGTTTGAATGCCTTTGCCGCCGTCATCCTCGCCCTTCCACCACCGTCATCCTCGCCCTTGTGGCGAGGATCTAATCCCGTGGCCGATGGTCCGAGGCGTTGGATGGGTGATTAGATCCTCGGGACATGCCCGAGGATGACGTGGGGAGGGATGGGGCCGCTTTGGTCCTAAGCCAGGCCGTCAAGATGGTGCGGTCAGTCGTCGAGATTCCACATCTACTCCCAAACCTCCACCGTCTCTTCATCAAAGGCCACGGGCTCAAAGCCCAGCTTCTGGTAGAGCGACAGGGCGGCGGGGTGGTCGAGGGTGTTGGTGTGGACGGTGACCTTGGCCGGGTGGTGGGCCCAGGCCGCGTCGATTGCCTGGGCCAGGAACCAGCGCCCCAGCCCCATGCCCTGAAACTCCGGGGTCAAGCCGAAATAGGCGAGGGCCACCGTGTCCGGCAGGTTCGACAGATCGAGTTCGGCCATGCCCGCCGGCGCGCCGTCGCCGTATAGCACATCGATCTGGGTATGTTCGGCGTGCACGATCGCGGCCAGCGCGTCGTCGTCGAGCCTGCGCCGCTCGAACCAATGGTGCTGGCGGCCGATCTGTTCATACAGGTAGCGGTAGAACGCCAGCGGGATGCGCTCGACCCTCATCAATGCCAGCCGCGGGCGGCTGGGCCGCAGGACATGGCGGGTGGGCGCGGCCGTCATCTCCAGGTGGGTGATGCGGGCGGTGATTTGCTTCTTCCTGCCGCCTTTTGATTTCTTGGCGTCCTTAGCCATCGATCTTCGTCCCGTCGATCTTCGCACCTGGCCCGGTTTCGACCGGCAGGTCGGGATCGCCGCCCCATTCGGCCCATGAGCCGTCGTACAGGACATGATTGGCCCGCCCCAACGTTTCCAGCGCCAAGGTAATCGCCGCGGCCGTGACGCCGGAGCCGCATGTCGTCACAATAGGTTTTTCATCATCTAAATTATCAAAAATATGGCTTAAATCTTTGTTATTAAGCAGTTTTCCATCCTTGACTAACTCGGAAAAGGGTAGTGAAATGGCGCCCGGCATGTGGCCCGAGGCCAATCCCTCGCGCGGTTCGGGCTCTTCGCCAGTGAAGCGGCCACTGGGCCGGGCATCGAGGATGGCGGCGTTGCCGCGCTCGATCATGGCCAGCAGCCGGCTCTTGTCGATCACCGGTGATCCGGTCAGTTCGGCATCGAACGTTGCAGGCATCGGCGGGGCCGGATCGCCGGTTTCGAGCGGGCGGCCCGCCTCGCGCCAGCGGTCGAAGCCGCCCTCCAGAATACGCACCGATCGGGCGCCGAAGACGCGGAACATCCACCATGCCCGCGCGCAGGAGAAAATCCCCGGTCCGTCATAGACGACGATGTCATGGTCGTGGGCGATGCCCAAGGCGCCGACCTGGGCCGCGAACTGTTCGGCACCTGGCAAGGTGTGCGGCAGGCCGCTGCCGGTATCGGCGATTTGGTCGATGTCGAAATAGACGGCGCCGGGGACGCGTGCGGCGGCGAACTCGGCCTTGGGATCGCGATCGTGCACCGGCAGATACCATGAGGCATCGGCGATCGAGACCGTCGGCTCACCCAGTCGGGCGACCAGTTCGTCCGGCGTGATGAAGAAATCGGATCGTTGCGGCATCACTGGTCGTCCTCCCCACGCTGGCTTTCGTGCCAGATTTCGATGGATTTGTCCGGATATCGCTGGAAATGCACGTGCTCGTCACCCTGCGGCACCTGCGCCCAGCCTGCCCGGAACTCCAACATCATGTGTACGTGTTCACGCGGAACGGGCAGGTCGCTGTCGATGGCCGAAGCGAACGGGTGGACGAGATCGGGCCACTTGTCGTGATAGATCCACAGCGCGCTGCCGCACTTGCCGCAGAAATTGCGCTCCACCGGCGAAACGCCGGCTCCGGTCTCGGCGTGGTAGGTGGTCACGTGCTCGCGGCCGGTCACTTCCAGCGAGTCGGCCCAACCCATGATGTTGACGGCGTAACCGCCGCCGCCGGCGGTCTTACGGCAGATCGAGCAGTAGCAGCGCTGATAGGGCATCGGCGTGTTCGACTGCAGCAAAAAGCGCACCGCGCCGCAATGGCAGGAACCTTCCAGCTTCATGGCGCTCACCCGTCGTCGGGCAGGGGGCCGAAGCGGATGCGGAAGCGCCGGTTCTCCTTGCCCTTCTTTTCGATCTTGCCGATGTGGATTTCACCAACCTCGCCGGTCTTGAGCACATGGGTGCCGCCGCAGGGCTGGCTGTCGATCGAGGATTCTTCGCCGATGCATACCAGCCGGATGTGGCCGGCGCCGCGCGGCGGCTTGACGTTTTTGGAGCGAACCAGACCTGGATTGGCGTCGAGCTCGGCCTCGGTGATCCACTGGGCGTAGACGGGATGATCGTCGGCGACCAGCGCCATCATGTCTTCGGTTACGGTCTGTTTGGTGACGCCGGCCTCGGGCAGGTCGAAATCGACCCGGCTCTCGTCCTCGCCGACATTGGCCGAGGTGATCGGATACGGGCACACCACCGACAGAATGTGGCAGGCCGTGTGCATGCGCATGAGCTTGTAGCGGCGGTCCCAGTCGAGTTCGCAGCTAACCGTCTCACCCGGCTCGGGCAGCGGTTTGCCCTCGGCCGGCACCAGCACGATGCCGGTTCGGTTTTCGCCCTTGACCGTGGTGGCGATGGCGATCGTCGAGCCGTCTGTACGCACCAGCCGGCCGCTGTCTCCGGGCTGGCCGCCGCTGGTGGCGTAGAAGTTGGTGCGGTCGAGGATGATGCCGCCGCGCTCGTTCACGGCGGCGACCTTTGCCTCGCAGGTGCGCATATAGGCGTCGTCGAGAAAGGCGGGTTTGGTTTCAACGCTCATGGAGCCGCTCCATCCGGTTTGCCTGATTGCCTAGTCGACCGCCTCGAACGGCACGTCGATTTCGACCTCGCGCTCCAGCCATGCGGGCACCGGCAGGTCCTTCGACCGCAGGAACTCCGGATTGAACAGTTTCGACTGATAGCGCGAACCGAAGTCGCACAGCATGGTGACGATGGTATGCCCGGGGCCCAGTTCCCTGGCCATGCGGATCGCGCCGGCCAGATTGATGCCGGTCGAGCCGCCCATGCAAAGACCCTCATGCTCCAGCAGGTCGAAGACCAGGGGAATGGCTTCCTCGTCCGGGATCTGAAACGGCATGTCCACCGGCGCGCCTTCCAGGTTGGCGGTGGTGCGGCCCTGGCCGATGCCTTCGGTGATCGAACCGCCTTCGGTCTTGTGCTCGCCGGTGGTGTAGTAGGAATACAGCGTGGAGCCCAACGGGTCGGCCAGGCCGATCTTGACGTCGGAGTTGAACTGCTTGAGCGCCATGCCGACGCCGGCCAGGGTGCCGCCGGTGCCGGCGGCCGAAACGAAGCCGTGGACCTTGCCTTCGGTCTGGCGCCAGATTTCCGGGCCGGTGGTTTTCAGGTGGCCCTCGCGGTTGGCCACATTGTCGAACTGGTTGGCCCAGATGGCGCCGCTGGATTCTGTTTTCGCCAGCTGCTCGGCGAGCCGGCCGGAGACTTTGACGTAGTTGTTGGGGTTGCGATAGGGCACCGCGGGAACCTCGATGAGCTGGGCGCCCATCAGCCGCAGCGTGTCCTTCTTCTCCTGGCTCTGGGTCTCGGGAATGACGATGACGGTTCGGTAGCCCAGCGCGTTGGCGACGACGGACAACCCGATGCCGGTATTGCCGGCGGTGCCTTCCACGATCACGCCGCCCGGGCGCAGCAGGCCCTTTTCCTCCGCGTCGCGGATGATGAACAGTCCGGCGCGGTCCTTGACGGACTGGCCGGGATTGGCGAACTCGGCCTTGCCGAGGATTTCGCAACCGGTCAGTTCCGAGGCTCGTTTCAGCCGGATAAGCGGGGTGTTGCCGATGGCGTCGATGGTCGAGGCGCGGATGGTCATGAACGGTTTATCCAGGAGACGTTGTGTGGCAATGGCGCGCTCGCGCGCGTCGCGCGTGGGAGCGGTATCGACAGTAGAGCAGTTCGGGCCGGTTACACAATATTGTCGGAGGGCTTGCGGCGCGACTTTCGAGCATCGTCAACCGAATCGGGTCCCAAATCGATCGTAGAACCCGGCTATTGCGCCGGCGTCGCCCGTCCGGCGGATGCTGACGTCGACGGCGACCACTGGCGTTGACGGCGACCACCGCGGCGCCAAGCCGTCCCGAGCGGTTCGATCAGCGCCGTGATCCACGTGCGTTGCCACGGCCCTTGCCCGAAGGTCTCGATCGATGCCCCGTCGATATCGACGATGCGCGCGCGGGCGCAGCCGCCGGTAGAAATCAATGGTCAGATTTCGCGCCGAGCGAAGCGAATCGGGAAACCAGAATCCGCCATGGAATCGCCGTGGAGACGGCGACCAATGCAGCGGCGAACACCATAGCAAATTTGTTTCGCAGGTGAGATAACATCCGAAAACCAAGGGTTTTGGGCATTCACGGCCGGCTTAACAGGGCTGGGGATAGGGTTGCATTCCATGGTGACACGGCCAATTCGTGGTATAAAGGAAAAGTGAGTCGCGTGGTGAGAGCCACGCGAAACTTCTATGGGGAGTTTGATCTGATGAAACAGGTAAAAACCGTCATATCGGAGTTGATCGACGTCGGTCTTCTGCTGCTGGCATTGGCCATCGTGCTGACGCTGCTGGTGGGTGGAACGCTGCCGTTCTTCGGCTCGGTCGCCAACAACATCATCACGCTGGTGTCTGATCTGGGCAGCAACGGCCTCGTCGGCCTGATCGCCCTCGGTGTCATCCTGTGGCTGTTCGCCAACCGGTAACGGTGCCTAGGCGCTAGTCTACAACGAGCACTGTGCGAGGGGCGTACCGCGCCCCTCGCATTCGCCGTTTCACTCGCCGGCGTTCGGGGGAAGCATGGAGAAGATCATAGCGTGGGTCTGGCAGGGTATCGAACTGCTGGTTCAGATCGTTATCGTCTTTGTGCTGGTCGCGCTGCTGTTCGGTGACGATGCCGGCACGGTCGTTAACTCGGTGCTGTTCAACGTGCGTTTCTTCCTGGCCAGCCTGCCGCCGGAGTCGATCGCGGTGGCGTTGCTGGTCGCCGTCTTCGTATGGTGGCGGAGAAAATAGCGGACCTGCAGGCGTTCGTTGCCGGCCTCCGCCCATCTCAATCCTTAACACCGGCATGGCAACGGGCGACGTCTGTTCGCGTTCGCCCCGCACGGCGACGTCGTATGATCCAACGAGGCGCGTGTGTCATTGCGCGTGGCGTAAATCGCCCAACGTTGTGCGGGTGGTGATCTGCTCGGGGTCGGTCACAAGCTCGACAAGCGCCGCCTTGCCCGAAGCGACCGCCCGCTCGAAAGCCGGGATGAAGTCTGCGGTCGTTTTCACCCCTTCGCCATGGGCGCCCATCGCCTGCGCCATCGCGCAAAAATCCGGGTTGGTGAGATCGGTGCCGCTGATGCGGCCCGGGTGATCGCGCTCCTGGTGCATGCGGATGGTGCCGTACATGCGGTTGTTGAAGACGAACACGATCGGTTTGGCGCCGTGCTGGACGGCGGTGGCGATCTCCTGGCCGCTCATCATGAACCCACCGTCGCCTACACAGCTGATGACCATGCGCTTGGGGTAGCGGATCGCGGCGGCAACGGCGGCGGGAACCGAATAGCCCATCGCCCCGGACGTGGCGCCGATCAGCCGGCCGGGCCGGGCGAACCGCAGGAAACGTTGCGGCCAGCCGGTATGGTTGCCGGCGTCCACCGTGACGATGGCATCGCCGGGCAGGGTTTCGCGAAGCCGCGTGAAAGCCTTTGCCAGATCGAGTTCGCCCGCATAGGCCGGCGGCTCGATGTCGGCCACATATTCGGCGCGGGCCGCCGCACACCACTCAGCCCAGGTCTGCGCGCCGTCCAACCGGCACTCGGCGAGCGCCCGCGCGGCGGCGGCCGGCGAAGCGGCGATGCCCAGTTCCGGCGAGAACACCCGGCCGATCTCGTTGGCGTCGGCGTGGATGTGGACGATGCGCTGATGCGGGTTGGGGACGGCCAGGCTGGTGTAGCCGCGGGTGGTCATCTCGCCCATGCGCGCACCGATGATCAGCAACGCATCCGCCTGGGCCAGCCGGTCGAAGATCCTGGCCGGTGCGGCGGTGCCGAAATCACCGACATAGATGTCGCAACCGTTGTCGATGGTGTCCTGGCGGCGGAAGGAAGCGACAACCGGCAGATTGTTCGCCTTGGCGAAGGCCGTGATCTGTGCGCACGCCTCGTGCGACCATCCTCCGCCGCCGACGATCATCATCGGCCGTGCGGCGGCCGACAGGATTTCGGCGATGGCGTGCAGATCGTCGCCGGCCAACCCACCGCCGGTGGCGGCGTAAGGGCGCGCGTCGGCTGCCTGAACGGTTTGGGTGAGCATGTCCTCGGGCAGCGACAGCACTACCGGACCCGGTCTTCCGGACGTGGCGACGCGGAAGGCGCGGGCGACATATTCGGGGATGCGCTCGGTCACTTCGATCTGGCCCACCCATTTGGCGAACGAGCCGAACATGCGGCGATAGTCGATCTCCTGAAAGGCTTCGCGTTCGGCAGTATCGCGGGCGACCTGGCCGACGAATAGGATGAGCGGCGTGGAATCCTGGGCGGCGGTGTGGATGCCGACAGCGGCCTGGCAGGCGCCGGGACCGCGCGTGACCATGCAGATGCCCGGTTCGCCGGTCAGTTTGCCGTGCGCCTCCGCCATGTTGGCCGCGCCCGCCTCGTGGCGCGCATTGACGAGCGCGATGTTGGATGCCTCGTCGTGCAGCGCGTCAAGGACTTCCAGATAGCTTTCGCCCGGCACGCAATAGACGGTGTCCACGCCATGCACGCGCAGCTGGTCCACCAGGATGCGACCACCGGTACGGGCGTCGGCGGCCTGCGCTTTGGTATCTTGCAGCATCAGCGATCCTTACAATCCGATATCGAGCAGCCTGGCGGCGGCCTACTTTCCACCGAAACCGCGCGCGGCCAGCGCGTCGCCGATTTCGCTCAGAATATCGGGATCGTCGATCGCCGCCGGCATCTTCCATTCCGCGCCGTCCGCGATCTTCTGCATGGTGCCGCGCAGCACCTTGCCGGATCGGGTCTTGGGAAGGCGCGCCACCCGGACAGCGGTCTTGAACGCGGCGACGGGCCCGATCTTCTCGCGAACGAGCGCGACCAGCTCTTTTTCCAGATCGACCGGATCGCGGTCGACCCCGTCGTTGGGCACGAAGAAGCCCAGGGGAATCTGGCCCTTGAGCGCGTCCGCCGTGCCGACCACGGCGCATTCGGCGACATCGGCGTGGCTTGCGATCACTTCCTCCATCGCGCCGGTCGACAGGCGGTGGCCGGCGACGTTGATGATGTCGTCGGTGCGCGACATGATGAAGATGTATCCGTCCTTATCGACAAAGCCGGCGTCCGAGGTGGCGTAGTAGCCGGGGAACTCGTCTAGATAGGCGTTCTGGAACCGTTCAGGCGCGTTCCATAGGGTCGGCGTGCCTGACGGCGGCAGGGGCAGCTTGACCACGATGTTGCCCAGGGTTTCTGCCGCGACCGGCTTGCCGTCGTCGTCCACCACCTGGATGTTGTAGCCGGGCATCGCCACCCCGGGCGAGCCGTGGCGGGTCGGCAACAGGCCGAGGCCTACGGGATTGGCCGTAATCGCCCAGCCGGTCTCGGTCTGCCACCAGTGATCGATCACCGGGCAGCCCAGTTGCGCCTCGGCCCATTGCAGGGTGGCCGGATCGGAGCGTTCTCCGGCCAGGAACAGCGCCCGGAAGCCGGATAGATCGTAGTTCTTGATGAGCGCGCCGTCCGGATCTTCCTTGCGAATGGCGCGGAACGCGGTGGGCGCGGTGAACAGCACCGAAACGCGGTGCTCGTCGATCACCCGCCAGAAGGCGCCGGCATCGGGTGTACCCACCGGCTTGCCCTCATAGAGCACCGTGGCGCAGCCGTGCAGCAGCGGCGCGTAGCAGATGTAGGAATGTCCGACCACCCAGCCCACGTCGGAGGCGGCCCAGAAGACTTCGCCGGGCTCCACGCCGTACAGATTGCGCATGCTCCACTTGAGCGCGACCATGTGGCCGCCATTGTCGCGCACGACGCCCTTGGGCTGGCCGGTGGTGCCCGATGTGTAGAGGATGTAGAGCGGGTCGGTGGCGGCGACGGGTACGCATTCGGTGGTGCCGCCGGCATCCAGAGCCGCGTCGACGGCTTCGTCGAAGTCCACGTCGCGGCCGGGTATCAGTTCGCATCGATGGGCGTCGCGCTGCAAGATGAGGCAGGTTTCGGGCTTGGCGGCGGCGATCTCGATTGCTTCATCCAGCAGCGGCTTGTAGGGCACGATGCGCTGGACCTCTATGCCGCACGAGGCGGAGATGATGAGCTTGGGCGCCGCGTCGTCGATGCGGGTGGCCAGTTCGCGCGCGGCGAACCCGCCGAAGACGACCGAATGGACCGCGCCCAGCCGCGCACAGGCCAACATGGCGAAAACCGCCTGAGGCACCATGGGCATGTAGATGATCACCCGGTCGCCGGGGCCGACGCCGTGCGCGCGCATCACCGCCGCAAGAGCGCCGACCCGGCGCTGCATGTCGGCGAAACTGTAGGTGCTTTTGGTATCGGTGACGGGACTGTCATAGATCAGCGCGGTGCGGTCGCCGTGACCGGCCTCCACATGCCGGTCGACGCAGTTCCAGCAGGTGTTGCAGCTCGCTCCCTCGAACCAGCGCCCGTAAAGGCCGCTGTCGGGCGCGAATACGCGGCTCGCCGGGTCGACCCAGTCGATTTCTTCGGCCGCCTGCGCCCAGAATGCCTCGGGATCGGCTTTCCAGCCGGCATAGGTCTCGTGATAGCTTGTCGCCATGGTCATCGCGCCTCAGCAGGTATAGTTCATGCCCAGCCGGCCGCCGTCGACATAGATCGTCTCGCCGGTAATGTAGCTTGCCTTCTTTGAGGCAAGAAATGCAACCACGTCGCCGATTTCCCGTGGCGCGCCGACGCGCTGCAGCGGGGTGCGCGACATGACCATCTTCATCGCCTCCGGATTGGCGTTGACGCCCGCCATCATCGCGGTGTCGATCGAGCCTGGGCCGACGGCGTTGACCCGGATCTTGTGCGGGGCCAGCGCCAGGGCGGCGGCCTTGGTCAGTTGCGCGACGCCTCCCTTGGACGCGCAGTAGGCGGGGATGGCGGGGATCGCGACCTGGGCGTTGATCGAGGACATATTGACGATGGCGCCTTCGATTTCGTGCTTGACCATCGTCCTGGCGGCGCGCTGCAGGGCCAGGAAGGTGCCGATCAGGTTGATGTCGATCACCTTGCGGAACGCCTCGGCGTCGTAATCCAAGAAGTCGCCGGGCAGGGCGATGCCCGCATTGTTGATAAGGATCGATACCGGGCCGTGATCGGACTCGATGCGGTCGAACATGGCGTTGATTTGAGCCTCGTCGCCCATGTCGCAGGTGACGGCGACCGTATCGCTGCCGAGCGTCTGCGCGGCCGCCTCCAACTCTTCTGATTGGATGTCGCATAGGACCAGGCGTGCGCCGTCTTCCGCTAGCGCCTGGGCGCAGGCATAGCCGATGCCCTGGGCCCCGCCGGTAACCAGCGCAATGGGTTGTTCGCTCATGTCATCCTCCCTGCATCCTCGCAGACCTGCTTCCGCCTATCACATCTACGAAAGCTCGGCGCGCATTGGCACAATCCAGACTCTTAGCGGCTTGGCGCGGCAGATTCGACACCGATGGCTAGATTCCGCGAACTATCTGGTTGGCGGTCGACGCGATGCGGTAGACCGCTCCCATGATCTGCCGGTTTGGCGCGGGCGCGGGTGCGCTCAACGGCAATGGCAGTCTTTCTTCGGGCTCGCCGCGAACGAGATCGACCATGGCGCGCCCGAACACCGTTGCCGTCGTGATGCCGCGGCCGTTGTAGCCGATGGGCGTATACAATCCCTCGGCCAGCCGATGGATGCGCGGCAGGTGATCGTGGGTCAAGGCGATCCTGCCGTGCCAGGCATGCTCGAAGCGGACCGCACCGAGATCCGGGAACAGCCGGTGCAGCATGCGTCCGGCCCAGCGCCTTGAAAGCCCGGTGCGTCCGCCGATCAACGAACCCATCGACCCGATCGCGATGCGACCCCGTGCATCGCGGCGTAGCGAGAACATGATGGCGCCGGTATCCCACAATCCCTGACCGCCGGGCAGGATGCGGGTCGCGCGCTCGCCCAGCGGTTCGCTCGCCAGTTGGAGGAAGCGGATCATCGTGAAAGTGCGCTTCAGACCTGGCCAAAGGCCGTCGGTGTAGGCGTTGGTGGCCAGCACCACATGGTTCGCCGTCACCGGTCCGCGTTCGGTGCGCAGCATCCACCGGCCGTCCTTGCGGTCCAGCTCCTCGACGCGGACGTCGGTGTATATTCTCGCGCCGGCAGAACGCGCGGCGCGCGCGAGCCCCCGGGCATAGCCCATCGGATTGATCGTGCCGGCGCGATGGTCGAGCAGGCCGCCGTGAAACGCGCCGCTGCCGATCCTTTCGGCAGCTTCCGCTTTCGATAAAAGTTCCACCGGTGCACCGAGATCGCGCCATTGCTCCGCGCGGCGTTCAAGCTCGTGGAAGCCTGCGGGGGAATGGGCGGCGTGGATGGTGCCGTTTCGCACCGGCTCGCAGCGGATCTGGTGCCTTTCGATCAGCGAGAACACGGTGTCGGGCGCGTCGCCGAGCAGGCGAAGCAGGCCGTTGCCGCGCCTTTCACCCAGTTTTCGCCGCACCTTGTCGGGCGGCAGCCACATGCCGGCGTTCACCAGCCCCACATTGCGCCCCGATCCGCCGAAGCCGATTTGCGCGGCTTCCAGAACCAGGCAGTCGATCCCGGCCTCCGCCGCGTGTAATGCGGTGGACAATCCAGTATATCCGCCGCCGACGACCGCAAGCTCGACCGTCTGGTGGCCGTCGAAGTCTTGCGTGTGGTCGGGCTCGGCGGCGGAAACGTCCCACAGCGAGATCGGGTCTTGCCGGGCCAAATGCAGTCCTCCCATATGTGCATGGCATATGCAGGCCGGTTCGCTCGCGTGCCGGCCGTGCAGACAAAGTCACGATATGCCAATATATGAAAGCGGAGACCCCGTCATGAGACAGCAGCGACCATGGCTTCTTTGAAAATCACCGCGGCACAGATGGTGGCCGCCGCGCGCGAGCGCATCGAAGAGATCGAGACCAAGGATCTGATCGCGGCGCTCGACGACCCCGATATCGTGGTCGTCGACATCCGCGATGTTCGCGAGCGCCAGCGTAGCGGCTATATTCCGGGCAGCTTTCATGCGCCGCGCGGCATGATTGAGTTCTGGGTCGACCCCGACAGTCCCTATTACAGGGAGGTCTTTGGCCAGGCGGGCAAGAAATATGTCCTTCACTGCGCCTCAGGCTGGCGCTCGGCGCTCACCGCGGCGACGCTGCAGGATATGGGTTTCGATGCCGCACACCTGCGGGAGGGGTTCTCGACCTGGGAGGAGCATGGCGGCTCCGTCGAGTTTCCGCCTGATAAGTGACCTGCTGCCCAAAAACACCGCGTCAGGTCGTCGGCAGGTCGGCCGCACGGGCCTGATCGAGCGTTCCATCGAACATCGTCAACGGCGGGTAGGCGGCCGGATCGGTCTCGATATCGAGTAGCGCGGGCCGGTCGGACGAAAGGGCGGACCGGATGGCGCTTTCCAATTCCTCTGGGTTCCGCACCGCTCGACTCAGGCAGCCGCAGGCATCGGCGATCGCGGCGTGGTCGACGGTGCCGAAAGTGCAGGCACCGGTATGCCTGCCGAATTTCACATGCTCGGCGTCTTTCTGATATCCGAGCGTTCCATTGTTGAGCACCACAATGGCGATGGCGATGCGTTCGCGCACACAGGTTTCAAGCTCCGACCACACGTGGCCGAAGCCGCCATCTCCGACGAGGCAGACGACCGGTCTTTCGGGTGAAGCCAGTTTCGCCCCCATCGCCAGCGGCATTCCCCACCCCAGGCCCGCCAGGCCGCGCGGCGTCAGGAAGCGACTGCCTGCGTGGCGGGACGTCAGATAGCAATTGATCCATACGGAAGAATAGCTGGCGTCCGCGCAGACAATCGCGTTCCGGGGCAGGGCGCGATCGAGTTCGGCCATGATTCTCTCGGGGCGGACGGGGCTCGCCGCCGACGTGAGCAGCGGTATTGCAGATGAGTCCCGCTTTGCCCTAGCAGCCGCTATCGAGACCTTCAAAGCCTCGCTTTTCGCCGAACGCCTGGCGAGGTCGGTCTTCTTCATCACTTCGTTCAGGGCGTTCAAGGTTGCCTTTGCGTCGCCGGCCAGTCTAAGGGCCGCATAGTTGCGCCCGATCTCCCGGCCGTCGATGTCCAGATGAATGAAAGTTGCCGACGGCGGGAACAGTTGCCAGCTATCGGTTCCGTTTTGGTTGGTGCGATTGCCGATGAGAAAGATGACATCGGCCTTGTCGATGAGTTCGCGCGCGTGCTCACCGCTCGACCCGCGGCCCATGGCATTGCCGATGAGGCCGATGCTCAGGGGATGGGTTTCATCGATCGCGCCCTTGCCCATCATGGTCGTGGCCACCGGCAGTTGGGCCAGTTCCTGAAGCGTAGCCAGTTCATTGCATGCCCGCGATCCATGCACCCCGCCACCGGCGACCACGAGCGGGGCGTCCGCCTCGGCCAAGAGCTTTGCCGCCGCTTCGATCTTTGCAAGGTCGGCGCATGGACGATCCAGGGGATACGCGCCCGAGGCCCCCTCTACGGCGATCGGGGATACCGCGATCTCCTCCAGGAGAAGATCGGCCGGAAGCATCAGCGCGACGGGTCCCGGCCTGCCGGTCGTGGCCGCTATGAAGGCCTGGCGCAGGTAATCGTCGATGCGGTCCGCACGGCGAACGGTGCGGGCCCACTTTGTGCAGGCCGAAAACAGCGCGTGATGATCGAACTCCTGGAAGGCATTCTTGTCGGTCTGATTGCTCGGCACTTCCTGCACAAGCGCAATGACGGGAACGCTCACCTTGAGCGCTTCGGCAAGGGGAGGGACAAGCAGCGTCGCGGCAGGCCCGTTCTGGGCGCAGACCACGCCTACTTTTGCCGCGATGCGGGCAAATCCATCGGCCATGACGCCGCCGGCGTTTTCGGCGCGGTAGACGACCTGGCGTATGCCGATGTCCTCGCAAGCCAGCACGAGCCGGCTGGGCAGGCTTTGGCTGAACATCACGTCGACGCCATAGGCTTTCAACGTCTGCGCAATTCGGTCCGCGACAATCATCGTCATTGAAAAAACCCTCCCGCAACGATGGCGCTTTCCAACTGGGCGGTGAGCGCGTCGATGTGGGTTTCGTTCATCGGGGTCGATAGAGCGATCAAGCCGGTATTGGAGATGAGGATGCCGCGCTCCAACAGCGCGAAGTGCAGATCCCGCATGGTTTGCTTTTGCGCCGGTGACTGAAAGAACTGGGCATAGGTGGTGGGTGCAAAAGCCTTGGGGTGAAGCCTGACGAGCGAGCCCAGGCCGGTGGCGCTGAGCGTGCATCCCAGTTTGCGCGAGAGGGCTTCGATCGATTCGCGCGCATAGTCGCCAAGGGCTTCAAGCCGCTCGAATGCGGGACGATCGAGCGCGCCGAGCGATGCGCGTCCCGCCACCATCGAGACGGGATTTGCCGAGAACGTGCCCCCCTGCGTCACGAGAGAGCCGCGAGAGGCGTCAAAGACCTGCATGACATCTTTGCGCCCGCCAATCGCGCCGACGGGCAGGCCACCGCCGATGATCTTGCCGAGCGTCGTCAAGTCGGCCCGCAATCCAAATCGTTCGGCGGCGCCATGATAATCCAGGCGAAAATTGAGAACCTCGTCCGAGATGATCAGCGTGTCGTTTGCGCGCGCAACTTCGTTCAGGAACTCGACATATTCACGCTTGAGCGGAATGAGGCCCGGCCGGCTCGGCATCGCATCGACCAGTATCGCCGCCAGCGAACGGCCATGTTCGGCCAGGATGGATCGGGTCCGCTCCAGATCGTTGAACGGCAACACGACGACTTCGTCGAGCACGGATGGCGGCATGCCGGCATAGTTGGCGACAACGGGCGGGCTGAGGTTGTTCTCGTCAGGCATCGCCGCCTCGGAGACCTCCGCCCAGTCGTAGGCGCCGTGATACGCGCCTTCGAACTTTGCTATCTTGTGGCGCCCGGTGAACGCGCGGGCCGCCTTGATGGCGAACATGACCGCCTCGGTGCCGGTGTTCACGAATCGGATCTGCTCGACCGAGGGGACTCGCTCGACGATCAGTTCCGCCAGATCGATCTCCGAGGAGGTGGGATTTGAGAAGCAGGACGCCAGCTTGAGCTGGGCCATGGCGGCCTCGGTCACCGGGGCAAACCCATGGCCGTGAATGAGCGTCGTGAAGTTGTTGGCGAAATCGATATATGAGCGCCCGTCTTCATCGAAAACCCGCGCGCCTTCGCCCCGGGTCAGGTAGATGGGATAATCGCGGAACAGGATCGTCGCGCGCGTCGTTCCGCCGGGAAGGACGTTTCGCGCGCGCTCGAAAAGTTGCTGTGACCTCGTCATCGGGTTGGAGCCGGGTTGGTGAAGCTGCGTTGTACGGATCATTTCATCGTCAGCAATTTTGAAATTTGATATATCATAATTTCGAATGAAGCGAATGGCAATCGGTTGTTCGAAAATCGATCGACTGGTTCTGGGTTGGCTGGTTCTAGGGGTTCAGCAGCGCGGACAGGCTTGCATAGCCGGCTTCAATATCCGCATTGATGTGGCGCGATGCCTGCTCCGGCTTGCCGCGCCCCAGAGCATCAAGGATGGCGTGGTGGTTGTTGACGCCTTCCTTGCTGATGGAAAACTCGGGATAGAGCAGATTGAGGGAGGGGCCGACGCGCACCCAGCAGGCCTCGATCATCTGGATGGCATGGGGGTAACCGCATTTTCGATAGATCAGAAAATGGAACTCCTCGTTGTGCTTGAGCACTTCCTGATAGCGCTGTGCGTCCATCGCCTGCTCCAGCCGTTCCTGGATGCGGGCAAGTTTCTCCAGTTCCTGGGATGTGATTGCGGGCGCTCCGATATCCGTGGCCATGCATTCAAGGGCTTTCCGGATTGCCGTGATCTCGTCCAAGGATTGAATGGAGAGGTTGGGAACGATCACGGTCTTGGGCCCGGCATTCTCCAGCGCGCCTTCCAGAATCAGCCGGCTTACCGCCTCGCGCGCCGGCGAATAACTGACCTTCGCGGCCTCGGCGATTGCCCTGATCGTGACTTTTTCGCCGGGTTCGTAAGCCCCGGTCATCAAAGCCCGCCGGAACTCCTGGTAGACCTTCGTGCTGAGGCTCTCCTGTCTGGCGACAGGCCTGATCGCTGACACGTTCCTGCTCGCTTCCGCGTTGTTTTCAAGTGGCAGGGGTTGGCCCATTCCACAACCCCGATCGCCGAATTTGATTTATGATGTATCAAAAACATCGAGATGGGTCCATCGAAATTCGGTCCGCCCGTGTAGGATGGGCGGTGAGCATATCGTCTCCGCATCGCGGTTGACAAACTTCATTTTTTGTATTTGATATATCAAAATAATCAACGGGAGGTTTATCAAATGCCCATCATTCGCAAGCTTTTCGGCCGGGTTTTCGCCGGCGCGATTGTGCTGGGGCTTGTCACGGCGACATCGGCTCTCGCCGAGCAGTTTCCGTCAAAGGAAGTGACGCTGATCGTCAACTACGGGGCAGGGGGCACGACCGATACGGCGACCCGCATCCTGGCCAACACCGCGGAAAAATATCTTGGTCAGCCGATCGCGGTCATCAACAAATCCGGCGGAGCCGGGACCGGCGGACCGTCGCTTCTGGCGCAGAGTAAGAACGACGGCTACACCGTCGGCGTGACCAGCCTGTCGCCGCTGACCGTCGCTCCGCATACGATGGAAGTTCCCTTCCAAACCGACGATTTCACCTTCATCGTCGGCTATCTGCGCTACGTCTATGGCATGGCGGTCAACAAGAGTTCCGCTCATGATTCCTTTACGGATCTGGTGGAGGCCGCCAAGGCTGGCGAGCGCGTCACGATCGCGGTGACGTCGACTGACGAGAAGATCCTCATCGAGAATCTCAGCAAGCTGAGCGGGGCGGAATTCGTCTCCGTTCCCTACAAGTCCGGGTCGGAGCGGGAAGTCGCGCTGATGGGCGATGTGGTGACCGCGGCGATTATCGGCCCCGGCTCGGCAAATCTCAAATCGGGCGAGTTGACGCTGATCGCGGCGGCTGGCCCGAGGCGTTGGAGCCTGCGCCAGGACATCCCGACGCTGATCGAGCAGGGATATGACACGGCCATCGAAAGCTGGGCGGGTCTGTCGGCGCCGACCGGCACCGATCCTGAAATCGTCGCAAAGTTGCGCGAAGCGTTCTTCCAGGCGGCTGAGGATCCGGACTACGCGGAGAAGGTGAACGGGCTTGGGCTGGATGCGTCCGCCATGACCGGTGAAGACTATGAGGTCATGGTCAGGGAGCGTTACGCGTCCAACAAGGAATGGCTTGAGCGGCTGGGGCTCAAGAAGAACTAGCGTTCTTGTTTCCCTTAGAACGCGTTTGCGCCCGGCCGTCGCAACCCTCGCCGGCCGGGCGTAGTCTTCCGTCATGGTATGAGCCGCATCGCCCATGGAAATCCTGCAGTTTGCGCTTTTCGCGCTAACCGATCCGACGAACCTGATTTACCTGGCCATCGGGGTGGGCGCCGGGATCGTGCTGGGGGCCATTCCCGGCCTTTCGGCCGCCATGGCCATCGCCATGATCATTCCCTTCACCTTTCATCTGCCGCCGGTCGCCAGCCTGATCATGATGACGGGCGCCTACAAGGGAGGCATCTTCGGCGGCTCGATTGCGGCTATTCTCGTCAACGCGCCCGGCACCGCCGCCGCCGTCGCTACGGTTGAGGACGGGCATGCGCTTGCCAAGAAGGGAAAAGGGCTGAAGGCCCTCAAGGTATCGCTGTTTGCGTCCGCGATCGGAGACACGTTCTCCGACATCATTCTCATCCTCTCCGCTGCCCAGCTCGCGCGCATCGCGCTGGAATTCGGGCCCGTCGAATTCACGGTGATCGCGATTGCGTCGCTGACCCTGGTGGCGTCTCTTTCGGGAAAGTCGCTCATCAAGGGTCTCATCGGCGCCTGTATCGGGATTTTCGTGGCGATGATCGGTCTCGATCCGATCAGCGGTCTGCCGCGGTTGTCTTTCGGGAATCCCGATTTCTACGGCGGGATCGGGCTTATCCCGATGCTCATCGGATTGCTGCCGATGGCCGAGGTGCTGATCCGGCTGGAGCAACCTCAAACCGGTTCAAAGATCTTTCTGCCGCCGCCGACCAAGCCGTCGGATACGAAGGTGACAAAAGGGGACTGGAAACTGATCGGCCGCCCGATCGCCGCCGGCTCGGCCATCGGCACGGTCATCGGCATCATTCCCGGCATGGGTCCGCTGCTCGGCGCGCTGCTGGGATATGATGCGGCGAAGCGGATGTCCAAGGACAAGGAGCGCTTCGGAAAGGGGTCGCTTGAGGGCGTCGCCGGCGCGGAGTCCGGCAACAATGCGGTCAGCGGCGCGAACCTCATCCCGCTGCTCGGGCTCGGTATTCCCGGAGATTCCGAGGCCGTGATCCTGATCGGGGCCTTCATGATTCACGGGCTCACGCCGGGGCCGTTGATTTTCACGGAGAACCCGGAAGTGGTCTATGGCCTGTATGGGGGCCTGATCGCCGCCAACCTGCTGCTGGTCCTCTTCGGCCTGTTCCTGCTTCCGATCTTCATCCGTGTTTCCAAGGTTCGCACATCGATCATCCTGCCCGTCGTGATGGTTCTGTCGACGATGGGTGCGTACAATTATCAGCAGAGCTTTTTCGACGTTGCCGTCGCCTTCATCTTCTGCATCGTCGGCTACACCATGCACAAGCTCAACGCACCCCGGTCCACCGTCATGATCGGCTTCATCTTGCTGCCCATCATGGAAAACAACTTTCGCCGCGCGATGCTCATCAGTGGCGGAGACTGGACCGTGTTTTTCGAAAGTACGATCGGGAACGTCTTGTGGGTACTGGCCGTCGTCGCAGTCGTCTTTTCGATCATCAATTATCGCAGATCGAAGAATGCCTAGGCGCTGGCGTCGATACCTGGATTTCGAGCTCGGCCTGTCGATCGCGCTTTCGGCGGGCTGTCTCTACTTCCTGTTGCTCGGATTCGACGCGCAGATCCCGAAAGGCGGCGGAGACGGCCTGGAAGGCCTTCTGCCGACCGCCGTGACGATCGTGGCGCTCATTCTCGTCGGTTCGATGGGCCTGTCGCGGCTAGGCACTCTCGCGGTTGCCGACGAACCTGAAGAAACCGAGCTTGAGAGAACGGCGCGGCGCGCCCAGTTCAGGCGGTCGGCTGCTTTCCTTGCGGGCAGCATCGCCTATGCCGTGATTCTTCCCTGGCTGGGCTATGTCGTGTCGTCGATCGGGCTCATCGCGCTCTTCTTGTTCTTGATGCACGAACGTCACCCGTTGACCTACGTCTTCATAGCGATGCTCCCGCCGTTCCTATTGAACCTGCTTCTCGCAAGAGTGCTCTACGTCCGCTTCACGCCGCTCGACAATTTTCTCGCCGGCGTGTTGTGATCGCGGGACGGTCGGAGGCGGTGTGGTTCACGCTCGACATAGTTCGTCACCGCAAACCTGACGGAGGCGATCACCTGTGCGACCGCGTCCGCGCCGCGTTGAAGAACGCCCGACTGGCTGAAGAACCCGTGCATCGTGCCGGCATAGCGCACGTGTTGAACGGGCACGCCGGCCTCGAGCAGACGCATAGCATAGCGTTCGCCGTCCCCGCGCAGCGGGTCCAGTTCGGCGGTGATGATCAACGCGGGCGGCAACCCGGCGCACGTTTCCACGAACAATGGCGACAATCTCGGATCGCGAAGATCGGGAGTATCGCCGCAATACCAGTCCCGGGACAATTTGCGCTTAGCGGTCGTGTAGGAGAAGCCCTCGGCATAGACCTCGAAAGTCTCGCTGCTCAACGTCGCGTCGAGCGCCGGGTAGACCAGTGTCTGGTGGATGATGTGAACATCGGGCCGGTCGCGCACGGCGATGGCGGCCGCAGCCGCGAGGTTGCCGCCGGCGCTGCTTCCGCCGATGAGCAGCTTATCGGGGCGTAGATCTGCGGTTTCACCGTGTCGGGCCACCCATTCGATGGCGCAGATCGCGTCCTCGAACGCGGCCGGGAAGGTGTGGTCCGGCGCCAGCCGATAGGCGACGTTCAACACCGCGCAGTCGGCCTGGTTGGCGATGACCCGGCACAGCGCGTCATGGGACTCCAGATCGCCCGAATAATGGCCTCCGCCATGAAACCAGACGAGGCAATGGCTTAGGGTTCCCGGCGCCGGGTGATACAGGCGGCAGGCGATGGTGCCGACCGTCGTGTCCAGCTCAAATGTGACGACGCGCGCCACGTCCTGGTGCTCGGGAGCGGCATCGAAGCTCATTTTCGAGAATATCTCGCGGCGCTCTTGTGGCGTCGTGGCCTTTTCGAGCATCTCGTCGCGTTGGAGGAGTTTTGCGTGCAGGACACGCGACTGTTCCTCTATCTCAAAGCGATAGGGCGTCTTCGGGCCTGGCATTTGACTCACCTGCGCTTGAGATCCATCAGCTAACACGATTTTGATATATCAAATACCTAAAATCTGCTAGTTGAAACGATGATGCCAACCGAAGGTAAGTGAATGAAGGCGCTGATCGCACAGGTCTCCCAGGAAACCAATTCATACAATCCGATTCCCACCAATCTGGACGACTTTGTCGTTTACGGAGGCGGGGACGTGATCGACAGGTTTGCCAACGCCGGCACGGTCCTTGGCGGCATGATCGATGCCCTGCAGAAGACGTCAGTTGAGATCGTGCCCGTACTCGCGGCGACCGCTACGTCCGGCGGTCCTGTGAGCGACAGTGCATTCAAGCATTTTCGCGACGCGCTTGTAGACGGTTCGCGTCAGATCGAGCCGGATATCGTCTTCCTCGATCTCCACGGGGCGATGATGACCCCATCGTTCGATGATCCCGAAGGCGAGCTTCTGTCCGCACTGCGCCAATCGGTCGGCGTGGACGTGCCCATTGTCGTCGGGCTCGATCTCCACGCGCATGTCACGCAACGCATGAGCGACGCGGCCAGCCTGCTCGTGCCGTGCAAACACAATCCACACACCGATCTGCGGGAGACGGGCGCGCTGGCGGTCGAGCTGGGTATCAAGTTGCTGGAGCAATCGATTGAGCCGGTGAGCTACTATGCGAGAATTCCCATGCTGCTTGCCGGCGCCACCGAGACCCATGAGGGCCCGTTGCTGGAGTGCCATGAAAAAATGCGCCGTTGGCTGGCGAGCGATCCGTGCGCCCTGGATGCATCTTTGTGCAACTGCCAGCCTTTCCTGGACGCGCGGGACATGGGCCAGACGGTCATCGTCATATCGGATGGTCCTTCGTCAGCGGCACAGGCGCTTGCGGACGAGATCGCTCGCACGCTGTGGAGGCGGCGAGCCGAATTCGTCAATGAGTTTGCCGGGATCGGCGAAGTTCTGAACCGGGTTCGCCATGAGCCGGAGCGCCGCCCCTTCGCCATATCCGACTATGGCGATCGCACCAATGCCGGTGCCCCCGGGGACAGTACGGTCATCCTCGAACGGCTGATCCATGAATACAGCGACCTACGATGCGCCGTGCCCATTACCGACCCGGCCCTGGTCGAAGCGGCCGAGCAGGCCGGCGTGGGCAAAAGGCTAAAGATGGAGATCGGCGCCAAATACACGCATGGCATCTTCGCGCCTCAACTCATTACCGGGCAGGTTCTCGATCTGACCGATATCGACTTCGTAATGCGGGGGCCGATCATGGGCGGGCAGCGGGTCACCGCGGGTCGGGCCGCCCACATCGCGGTGGGACGGTCGATCGTGGTGGCGCTGTCACGGCCGGCAAGGACCCATGATGTGATGTTCTACCAATCGCAGGGCTTGTCGATTGCGTCTTTCGATTGCGTGGTGGTCAAGTCGGGCAACCACTTCCAACCCTCCTATGGCGCCATCGCGACAACCGTGAAAGCCGATACGCCAGGCGTCAGCAAATTCGACCCCGGGCATATGCCGGTGAAGAACCGGCTGCCGCTCATTGCGGACGGCCGGCAGGCGCCGATTGTCAGATGGCAGTGCCGATGAAGCGCCCGCCTCAAGCGTAGACAAAGGAGCTGGCGATCTCGGCGCGCATCATGTCGGCGATTTCGCGCTGGCGGGACCGGCCCATGCGCGCGCGCGTGGCGGCGACGGAAACGGCGGCGAAGGGGCGGCCGTCATCGCCGCACACCGGCACCCCAATGGCAATCATCTCCGGCAGGACCTCGCCGTCGTGCAGCGCGTAGCCGAGGGATTGGGCGCGTTCGACCAGCGTCGCGAGCAATTCGTTATCGATGCCGAAGGCCAGGCGATCCTTCCCGTATTCACCCATGATCCGGTCGATCTCCTGGGGCTTGTCGAACGCCAGAATGGCCAGCGGCGCCGCGCCCACGCCCAGTGGGCGCTTTGCGCCGACATCGACCGGAAGCGCCTTGAGTGGATACGCGCCCTCGCGCCGGTCGATGTACCATACCTCGTCGCCGCGCCGTTGCGTGAGGTAGACCGTATCCTCGGTCTGTTCGCAGATCGCTTGCAGGACCGGCTTCATCTGCTCGGTCAACCCGAAGCGTTTGCGCCCCGCCGCGGCCCAGTTCATCACCTTCATGCCGATGAAGTAGCGCCCCGTGTCCGCATCGTGGTCGACGAGCTGGTGCTCGACGAGACCGGCCATGATCCTGTGCAGGGTGCCTTTGCCGAAGCCGGTCTCCTGAACCAGGTCGACCAGCCGAAGCCCGGTCCCGGCGTGGTTGGCCAGGCTGTCCATGACATTCGTCATGCGCCGCGTGTTCTGGTGCTTTCCGGTTGCCGCCTGTTCCATTCAATCGAACCTCTTTCGGTTTCCTAGCGTTGCCGGACTCCATTGACAAGCCATTCTATGCCAATTATGTTTCGTTTATCAAAACATAGTTCGATTAAATCGAACTTAATTGCTGGCCACGGGTCGGTTTCTGCCACGGTCGTTCGGGCCGCTTCTAAGGGAGGAAGTAATGAGAAATGCACTTCGCACCGCCACGCTTGCATGTGGCATTCTGGCTGGCGCGGCATCGGTGTCGCTTGCCGAAACCTGGACCGGCTACACCTATCTGGCCAGCGACAGTCTGCCGGGTTCGAAGAACCTGATCGCCCTGGCTGAAGAGTTTTCCGAACGGTCGAATGGCGCGGTCGATCTTCAGATCAACCTGGCCGGCTCGCTCGGCATCAAGGCGGCGGACATCACCCAGTCGGTGGGCACGGGCGTCGTACAGCTGTCCGCCGACGGTTTCTTCCTGGGCTCCATTGAGGAGGGCGGCATTTTGCGCTTGCCTATGCTGTTCAGCACCAGGGAGGAATTCGAAGCGGCGCTGGAAATCGTCACGCCGGCTCTCGAGGAAGCGTTCGAAGAAAAGAACGTCGTCCTGCTTGCGCAATATCTTTACCCCCTGCAGGTGAGTTGGGGTACGTTCGACATCGCCTCGCTCGACGACCTTAAGGGGCGCAAGATGCGCGTTTCATCGCCGGAGCAGGGCGCGTTCGTCACCGCATTTGGTGGTTCCCCGGTCACGATCGGCGGCGCCGAAGTGCCGACGGCCTTGCAGACGGGCGTGGTGGAAGGCGTCTTCACCGCCTCGGTCGGCGGCGGGCGCCTGTGGAAAGACCAGTTGACGTCGACTTACCGACTGGGTCCGAACTTCTTCAACAGCGCAATCATCGTCAACAAAGATGCGTTCGACGCCCTGTCGCCTGAAAACCAGGCATTGCTGCGCGAACTGGCGGCCAAATACGCCACTCAGGCGACCGAGGAGAATATGGCGAACGAGGCGACCGTGACGGCTGAACTTCAGGCCGGCGGCATCGGGGTCTTCGAGCCCACCGACGAGGCGATCGCCAGCGCCGCCGCGGCGATGAAGCCCTTCTGGTCGCAGTGGGTCGCCGACAAGAACGACCGGACAAAGGCCGCTCTGGACGCCGTCCTGCGGTCGATGGAAAACTGACTAATGTCCAAGCCGGAGCATCCTCCCGGAACCTTGGAGCGGGCCTATCAGGGCCTGCTCCTTGTATCGAACGGTTGCTGCCATCTGA
This sequence comes from Rhizobiaceae bacterium, assembly GCA_028281105.1. Lineage (GTDB taxonomy): Bacteria > Pseudomonadota > Alphaproteobacteria > Rhizobiales > Rhizobiaceae > JANQKQ01. Next base: position 120,610 of record JANQKQ010000052.1, on the reverse strand, counting down.
TCCTCATCGTCATGACGGGCGTGATCGGCATCGATGTCGGTTGTCGCTACGTGCTCGGCTTTTCAACGCAGATCGCCGAGGAGGTCGCCTCGCTCGGCCTCGTTGCCCTGATCTTTCTCTCCTTGCCCGGCGCGTTCGATGAGGGCCGGTTTCTGCGCATTGATGTTGTCTATGTCCGCCTTTCGGCGCGGCTAAGGCGAATGGCTGACTTTGCGTTTCACTTGACCGCTGTCGCCGTCACTTGCGTCTATCTGTGGTTTGTCATCAAGCTGGCGCTCAACAGCTACAAGGCCGGCATGCGCGCCGACACCTACCTGGCCACGCCGAACTATCTGCCGCAAACGGCGATGGCTTTCGGCCTGGCCACGCTGCTGATTGCCGTCTTCGTCGGTCTGGTTGGACTTGCCCAACGGATGGGGCAAGACTGACATGATCGAGTTTGCGCTGATCGCGGTTTGCGCCGTCGGTCTGCTGGCGTTCGGCCTTTGGATCCCTTTTGTCATCGCGGGCACGGCGATCGCCCTGATCCTGGCCACCAAGGGTGCCAGTGGCCTCAACGCGGTCGGCCTTGTCACCTGGAGCTCGTCGAACAGCTTTACGCTGACCGCCATCCCCCTGTTCATCCTGATGGCCGAGATCCTGTTGCAAACGGGCTTGGCCGCCCGGCTCTATCGCGGACTGGCGCAGATTACCCGCGTGCTGCCAGGTGGGCTGTTGCAAACCAACATTCTCGGCTGTGCGTTGTTCTCGGCGATTTCCGGATCGAGCGTGGCGACCGCCGCCGCCATCGGCACGGTCGCCGTGCCGGAGTTGAAGCAGCGTTCCTATCCCATGCGCATGGCCTACGGATCGCTGGCGGCGGGCGGAACGCTGGGCATCCTCATACCCCCGTCCATCGCGCTCATCATCTACGGAACGTTCACCGAGAGCTCCATCGTCAAGCTTTTTGCGGCAGGCCTCATACCGGGCCTGTGTCTGGTTGGTCTGTTTTGTCTCTACATCGCGGTTTTCGGGCGCGGATATGTCCATGCCTCAGCGACTGCCTCGGATACGGACCGATCGGGCGGATCGGTGCTGACCGATGTGTTGCCGGTTGTCGCGCTGATCGCCCTGGTTCTCGGCTCGCTCTATCTGGGGGTCGCCACACCGACGGAAGCGGCCGCGGTCGGCTGCATCGTCGCCTTCGCGATCGCCATGGCGCTCGGTGAATTCAGCGTGGAGAAGATGCGCCGGGCATTGCATCGGACGACGCGGACAAGCGCGACGATCCTGTTCATCGTCATCGCCGCCTTCCTGTTCTCGTTTGCGATGGCGATATCGGGTGCGAGCGGGGCGCTGACGGATTTCGTCGTCTCTCTCGAGCTGTCGCGCCTGGCGTTTCTTCTGGCCATCGCCGCCATCTACATCGTGCTCGGCCTGTTCATCGAGAGCATCGCCATGATGGTGATCACCGTGCCGCTGCTGATGCCGGCCTTCGCCATCTATGGCATCGATCCGGTCTGGTTCGGCGTGTTTTTGGTGATCCTGATCGAAATCGGACAGGTTACGCCGCCCTTCGGGCTCAACCTGTTCGTCATTCAGAGCGTCAATGACGCCGACTATGTCGATGTGGTGGCCGGCGCGTTGCCCTATTTCGCCATTCTGCTGGTGATGGTGGGATTGCTACTGGCTTTCCCCCACCTTGCGCTCTGGCTCCCCGGGTTCGTGTGAGCGTCATGCCATTTGATCCGCCACAGCGGCGAACGCTTGAAATCGCCTTCTCGCTTCCCGATACGTTTCGCAAAGCCGCGACCAGCGAATGGGCGGAACTTAACCTTCAAGGCGCCACGCTGGATGCGTTTCTGGAAGGTCCGGTGTTTGGGCCGGATGGAACGCTGTATGTGACCGACATCCCCTTCGGGCGCATCTTTGCCATCTCGCCGGACGGCGACTGGTCGCTCGTAGCCGAATATGAAGGCTGGCCAAACGGCATGAAGTTGTTGGATGCGCAACGACTCCTCGTCGCCGATCACCGGCTCGGCCTGATCGAGGTCGATCCATCCACCGGCGCTCGTACAGTCTTGTGTGACAGTTTTGAATCTCGCCCGTTTCACGGCCTCAACGATCTTACGATCGCGCCTGACGGTGACGTCTACTTCACCGATCAGGGGCTTTCCGATCTGCTCGATCCCTTTGGCCGCGTGTTCCGCTTAACCCGTGACGGCAAGCTGGAGCTGGTGGCCGCAGGGATCGCAAGCCCCAACGGTCTCGTGTTTTCGCCGGAGGGCCGAACGCTCTATCTGGCGGTCACTCGGGCCAACGCCGTCTGGCGACTGCCCCTGGACGACCGTGGCCAGGTGCGCAAGGCCGGCCTGTTCGTCCAATTAAGCGGCGGCATCGGTCCGGACGGCCTGGCCTGGAACGCCGAGACGGGCGGGCTGATCGTCGTGCACCCCGGTCGCGGCGTGTGGGAGTTCGCTGCCGATGGTGAACCTGCGGCCCTATGTGCGCTGGACGGCCACGCTTACGTCACCAACCTTGCCCGACATCCTTCCAATGGCGACTTCTTCGTCACCGAGTCCATGCGTGCTTGCATCTTACGCTTCGTGCCGATGGCGGCGTCGGCATGAACGGAGCAGGCAGATGACACAGACGGCGGTAATCACCGGCGCCAGTTCGGGCATCGGCAGGGTAACAGGCGAGCACCTGGCTGCGTCGGGGTTTCACGTCGTCAATCTAGATAAGGCGCCCTGCGATTCGTCGAAGCTGGAGACCGTCACACTCGATCTGGTTGATGAGCGCGCGCTCGAGCAATGCCTGATCGAGCTTTCGGATCGCTACGAGATCGCGGCGCTGATCAACAATGCCGGCTTCGCAAGAACGGCCGGCCTGGATGAGACAACTTCCGAACTGCTCAAGGCGACTTTTGATCTCAATCTTGTCGCCGCCGCGCGATGCGCGCGGCATCTGCTTCCGGCGATGAAGCGCCGCGGCCACGGCCGCATCGTCAACATCTCGAGCCGTTCGGCGCTGGGGCGTGAGCTCAGAACCGCCTATGCGGCCTCCAAGGGCGGATTGATCTCGATGACGCGCGTGTGGGCGCTGGAACTGGCCCGGCACGGCATTACCGTCAACTGCGTCGCGCCGGGGCCGATCTCGACGGATCTGTTCGACTCCATGAACCCGAACGGCACCGACCGGCGCGATAAGATGATCGCCGCCATCCCCGTCGGCAGGATCGGCACGCCCGCAGACGTCGCCCGTGCGGTCGCGTTCTTCGTCGCGCCCGAGGCGGGCTTCATCAACGGCCAGACCCTCTATGTCTGCGGCGGTCTGTCGGTGGGAGCGGCCGACCTGTGACGGATTTGAGCTTTGGGCGACGGCTGGTCCGCGATCTGCAGGCACGCAGGCCGATGCTGGCGGTCAACATCGACTATTCCAACCCCTCATTGGCCGAGACGCTGGCACGCATTGGCGCCGACATCGTCTTCATCGATTGCGAGCAGGGCGACACGGATTTCCAGACGATACCCGACTTGGCACGTGCGGCACATATCGCCGGCAAGCCCGCTGTCGTGCGCATCGCGTCGCCGCAACCGCATGTGATCGAGCGCACCCTGTTTCGGGGCGTCGACGGCATCGTCATGCCCCGGCTCGATACCGCCGAACAGGTCGCCGACGTTGTCGAGACGGTGCGATACTGCTTGCCGCGCGACCATGGCGACAAGGCGATCGTCGTTCAGATCGAATCGGCCCGGGCGGTTGCCGAGCTCGACCAGATCCTCATGGTCTCCGGCGTCCACTGCCTGTTCATCGGCCCCGTGGACCTGGCCAAAAGCATGGGCCATGGCGGCGACCATGCCCACCCGGACGTTGCCGCGGTGATTGCCGACGTCAGCGCGCGCATCACCGCGGCCGGCCGGTCGCTCGGTCTACTGGTGGACGCGACAACGTTCGAACGCGCGGCCGCCTTGGGCGCCAACTTCTTGTACCTGCACTGCAACGATTTCCTGAAGCTCGGCGCATCGCACTTTGTGGCCATGCGCGATCGGCAGGCGGCACATTTGGCAAGCGGGGACGCAACAGATCACACGACAAGCAATGCAGGAAAACAACCATGAGCGCAGTGACAGCCAGAACACCGTCTACGGGAACGCAAAGCCTGACGCTTACCGGTGGAGAGGCAATCGTCGAAATTCTCGAGCGGGCCGGCGTCGGGCCGATGTTCGGCATGGGCGGGTTTCAGTTGCTGCCCTTCTACGAGGCGGTGCGCCGGAAAGGACTGACTCATCATTTGATCAACGACGAGCGCTGCGGCTGTTTCGCAACCGACGCCTGGGCGCGGGTCTCGGGCCGGCCAGGCGTGTGCGACGCAACGCTGGGGCCCGGCGCCACCAATCTCGCAACCGCGCTGGTCGAGAGCCTCAATGCGGGCGTGCCGCAGGTGGTCTTTGTGGGCGACACCCACCGCGATCACTCCTGGAAGAACATGACCCAGGAAGTTCGCCAGCTCGACATCCTGCGCCCGGCGGTCAAGGAAGTCATCCGCATCGAGCGCACGCACAGGGTGCCGGAACTGGTTCGCCGGGCATTTGCGGTGGCCACCTGTGGGCGCCCCGGCCCGGTAGTGGTCGACGTGCCCGAGGACGTGGCGCACGATGTGATGGACTTTCCGCTGGACGATCTTTGGATCGACCCGTCGACTACCCGTTATCCCGCTTATCGCTCACGCCCGGCGGCGAGCGATGTGGAACGGGCCGCCGCGCATATCGCCAGATCGAAGCGGCCGCTGCTGCTGGTCGGCGGCGGCATCCATCTGTCGCGAGCCTATGACTCTCTTATGGCCTTTGCCGAGGAACAGGGGATTCCGGTCGCGCACACGCTCTCGGGCAAGGGCGCCATCGCCTGCACGCACCGGCTTTCGGCGGGGTTGTTCGGCCGCTACTCGCGCATCGCCAACGATCTCATCGAAACATCGGACTGCCTGATCGTGGTTGGCTGCAAGCTCGGCGAGATCGCCACGAAGCGCTTTCAACTGTTCGGCACAAACGTGCCGCTCATTCATCTCGACGTTCTGCCCGAGGAGATTGGCCGCACGACGCGAACCGATTGCGCGCTCATCGGCGATGCGAAGTGTGGCCTGGAGGACCTGGCCGATGCGTTGCACGAGCAGAGCGCCAAGGCCCGCTCGGCTCGATCGGACTATGTAGCCGAGGTTCCGGTTCGCATGGACAAATGGCGCAAGGGCGCGGCCGACCGGCTGCACTCCACCGAGGTTCCCATCAACATGGGTCGAATGCTCAATGAGCTGAACAATGAAATGCCGCCGGAATCGGTCCTCGTGGCCGACGGTGGCTTCGCCGCCCATTGGGGCGGTCTTCTTTACGACACCAAGGTCGCCGGGCGGCATTTCCTGGCCGATCGCGGCTTTGCCTCGATCGGCTATGGCTTGCCTGGGGCCATGGGGGCGCAGTTGGCGGTGCCGGACCAGCCGGTCGTCGCCATCACCGGCGATGGCGGCTTCAACATGGTGATCGGTGAACTGGAGACTGCGCGTCGCGCGGGAACGCCGTTCACGTTGATGATCGTCAACAATGCCGCGTCCGGCTATATCAAGGCGCTGCAGCACGCCATGTATGACGGCTACCAGTCGGCCGACCTGATCGAGATGGACTATGCGGCGATCGCGCGCGACTTCGGCTGCCACGGCATTCGCGTCGAGGACCCCGAGCAGCTGGCCCCTGCCATCCGTGCCGCCAACGATGAGCGCTCCCGCCCGTCGGTGATCGATGTGGTGGTCACACGCGATCCCGCCAAGATGTTGCCGGGCGTCGACAGCCGTACGCTCAAGGTCACCAAGGGCGACCGGCCGGTTTGAGGGCCATTGGTGAAACCTAGAGCACTTTCAGCAAAAGTTGCAGACTTTTGCGCTCGCGAAAGTGCGTAAAAACAAAGGGATAGAGCATTTCAATGTTTCAATGAGAACTTGAAATGCTCTATTGCGCGCGCTCGTATCGGATGTCGCGCATTCGCGCTGCGCGAACCGCAAAGAACTCCTCCATGGTGCGCTGTGGTTCGCCCGTGTCGAAGGCTTCGCGTTGTCCCTTCGCCGCCCGATCGAGCGCCCGTCTGTAACCGTCCTCGTCTGCGATTTTGAGGTATTTTTTCGTCAGCCGCATCGCATTTGGAGGTTTCCTCGAAAGATCCCCAGCCATCCCAAGCGCGGTCTCAAGCACCTCTTCTTGCGGAACCAGGTGGTGGATCAAACCCAGGCGGTGGGCCTCTGCGGCGTCCATCATCCGACCCGTCAAACACAGCTCGACGGCGCGTGACCTGCCGAGGCTCTCGGCAATGATCCACGGCCCGAAGATGCTCGGGATGCCGCAGTTGACCTCGGGCTGGCCGATCGTCACGCCCTCGTGGCCCACCACCACGTCCGACAGAAGCGCGAACTGGAAACCCGAGCCGGCCGCCACGCCGTTCAAGGCGCAAATCAGAGGTTTTTCCAGAGAACGGATGGTGTCGTAGAAGGCCGTCAGCTCGGCGATCCATTTCGGTATCTTTTTCCCGGCGTTGAACGCTTTCGTTTCCGCCAGGTCCTGCCCCGCGCAGAACGCCTTATCTCCCGCGCCCGTGACGATCACGGCACAAACCGCCTTGTCGTCGTTCACAGCGGCGATATGCGACTCGATGTCCTTGCGCATCGCCGATGTCCAGGCGTTGTACGCATCGGGTCGATTGATGGTGATGATCTTCGTCGCACCGGTTCTTTGCGCAATCACTTCACGGGATGTGCGGGTTTGCCTTTTCGTCATCGCGAGACCTGATATCCAGATTGCTCAAGGTCCCAGGCTTCGAGGTCGGCGGGAAGCTCTCGTTTTTTGATCCTTTGGGTCGGCCCGCGCGGAAACTCATCCACAAAGGCGACGAAGCGGGGGATCTGGTAGTAGGCGAGGTCTTTCTCGCACCAGCGGATCAAGTCGAGCGGTTGGACTTGGTGGCCATTGGCCGTTCGCACGAAGACTTTGATGTCCTGCTCGCCCATTGGCGAAGCCACGCCGACGACCGCCGATTCTTCGACGGCAGGATGCGCGTTGATGACGCGCTCCACCTCCCATGCCGAAACATTTTCACCGCGACGGCGCAGGCTGTCCGCCTTCCGCCCCGCGAAATAGAAATAGCCATCCTCGTCACAATACCCCAGGTCTCCAGTATGGACGCGGCCGTTTCGCAAGACGTCGGCCGTTCTTTCACGGTCGTTGAAGTATCCGTCCATCGTGATGCCATCGCCCCGAGGGCGCACGATAATTTCGCCAATCTGACCGGGTGACAGGCGGGTTCCGTCGATGTCCTCAATCCAGGCCTCGAATTCCTCGCAAGGCAGGCCGATGGAACCGATGGGGCCGTCCAGGTTCAAATGGGTGAAATTCTGCGCCTCGGTTGAACCGTAGCCCTCGCGAATTTCGACGCCGAACCGGGACTCGAAAGCTCTCCAGCTGTCTGTTGGCGCCGCAGCACCCCAAACCACGCGAAGCGAGTTGTCCGCATCGCGGTCCGCCTCTGGTGCCGCAAGAAGAATGTTCAGTACCCCGCCCAAATAGTGGAGCAGGGTTGCTCGATGCCGCCTGATTTGCGACCAGCATTTCGACGCGCTGAATTTTCGGACCATCGCAACCGGGATTCCCCGCTGCAGGCCGATCATCAAGGTCATCCACCCGGCAACGTGATAAAGCGGTTCCCACAGAAACAGAACATCATCGGGGCCGGCATCGGCGAGAATGGCGGCATTCTTCGCCCCGATCTGGAACCATCGATCCGACAGCATGGCGCCTTTGGGCTTGCCGGTGGTTCCGGACGTGAATGAAATGGCTTGCAGCCGCGAAGCGTCGTCGGCAACCGGGCTTTCGAACAGATCCGTCTCAAGCGGAAGCTCATTGTAGCGTACAGACGTTTCAGGTAACTGACCGCCGTCGCCGAACCAGATCATCGCCGTCGGGTGCTGCACGGCTTCCAAGGCCGGCCCCAGCTCGTCGATGAAGTCTACATCCGCGATCATGAAGGCCGGCTTCGCGCTGGCCAGCTGGGTCTGTAGTCCATGCGTTTTCAGATGACGACTGAACTCCACGCTGGTCGCGCCGAGCCAGGCAACAGCCAGATACAACCACACATGGGTTTCATGATTGGCCATCATGAGGCCAACCCGGTCTCCCTGGCCGACGCCGATACGCCGCAGCTTCGCGGCGGCCTGCTGAACCTCGCGGCGTAAGTCCAAAAAGGAAAAACGCTGGTCCTCGAAAAGCAGAAAAGTCCGATCACCCCGGTCCTTGGACCTTTCGCAGATCAACTGGGGGATGGTTGTCATCGGGTCGCTCCCTGGCTTGCAATGCTCGTCAAGTATCGTCGGCCCCGCGCTGCTCGGCCGGTGACCGGCTTGCGGTAGAAAAAGAAGATGCGGCGCCTTTCCTTCTCGGACCGGCGCCGCAAGTCCTGGTGCGGTCCTGGAAGAACCTAGGTGAGGATCCACTCCTTGAAGCGCTTGTTCACGTCCTCGAACTTGTCACCCCAATATTCGTCGTTGAGGATAATGCTGTTGGGATCGGAAACGTCGACGCGCCACTTCTTGGCTTCCTCCGACAGAAGGTCGTCGGAGACGGAGAAGGCCGGTGTGACGCTCAAGTACTCACCGATGGCGGCCTGCTGTTTGGGCTGGGCCACGAAAGCCAGGAATTTCATCGCGGCTTCCTTGCGGGGCGAGCCCTTGATCACGGCGTAGTAGGCGACCGCGTTGACCAGCTGATCGAACGACATGTCAATCGAGATGCCGCCTGCGCGGGCCGCCCGGACGCGGTTTGTGTAAGCGTAGGTGAAGTCGGCCTCGCCCTGCTGGATCAGCGTGATCATCTGCCCGGTCTGGTCAAACCATTTGCGAACGGCAGGCTTGATCTTATCCAGGGATCGGAAGGCGCGGTCCAAATCCAGCGGATACAGCTCTTTAGGCGAGACGCCGTCCGCCAGCAATGCGACCTCGAGCATTTCGCTCGCCCGGGTTCTGAGCGCGCGACGGCCCGGAAACTTGTCGACATCCCACATTTCGGCGAAATTTCTTGGCGGAGTGTCCGTTTTGGCCGGGTCCCAGGCCACGCCACCGGAATAGATATAGAGCGGCATGCCGCCACGTAGCGGCTCGGCGGGTATGTTGTTGCCCTCCAGATTGACGATGTTGGTGTCGAGAGGCTCCCACAGGTCTGACCTGGCGCCGGAGAACAGCATAGACCCGACGGCGTCAAAGACGTCCCACTCCACGTTGCCGGATTGCACCTGTGCCTTGACCTTGGCCAGATCCGGCGTGTTGACGATGACGGCTTCCGTCCCGGTTTCGTTCATGAAGGGATCGACCAGGTGTTGTTGGACGAACTCTCCGTAGCTGCCGCCCCAGCTTGTGATGAAAATCCGCTCAGCCGCGTTTGCCTTGCGTGCGATGAAGGGTGAAGCGACTGCACCCAGGGCCAGCGCACTCGACCCTTTCAAGATGCTTCGACGTGACATGGCACCCCGAGTTTCGGCGCCAGCTTCCCTGTTTTGTCTCGGCATAATCCCACTCCCATTCAGTCTTGATAACGGTGCTGCAACACGCCATCATATATCGATATACAATATATAATAGCGTATTGCAATATAACCTAACTGCATGCTAAACTCAAGCGTCAAACCGTGGCGAGCCAATGCATTGTTTTTAAACGATGAAAATTTGTATCGGCATGTGAGCATGTATTGCTATTCAATACGAATCGAATGATGCAGATGTCTCAACTCGAACAGTTGCGAACGAACACCGAGATCGCCGCCAAGTTCTGGGGGCGCACATTTTCCGGTCTCGGCGCCATCACCTATCGCGAGAGGGGGGAGGCCGGCCTATCGACGCTGTGGACGAAGTTGCTCGGCCAGCACCAGAAGGGTTTCTACGATCAGGGACTGGAGAAGATCGGCATCAGCCCGGATGAGCCTCCCGCGGTCAAGGCGGCCAAATACCATTATTTGACCAATCAGATTGGCGGGCTGCAGATGGAATATATAGAGGAGAGTCCCAAGAAAGTCTGGATCCGATACCTGGCACCGATGTGGACCTACGCCGGGGTAAGCATGCTTGCACTGCCCGGCCGGGTGCGCAGGGATATCTTCTCCGCCTGGCATCCCAGAAACGGCGAGCGCATGGGTTGCAGACGGCTTGGCTGGGTATCGACCAAGTTCATTATGGAGGGTGACCCCTATGACGAGGGCTATTTCATCGAATATGACCGGGACCTGCGGCCGGGCGAAGAGATGGCCTACGAGGTCGCGCATCAAACACCGGAATTCGACTCCTCAAAGGCCCCGACACTGGATGAGGAGGTTTGGCCGCTCGCCCGCCAGTATAAGGCGCGGCGCAACTGGTCGCGCGAATACGTCAACACGACCACCGACTGCCTCCTCCAGATGTACGGTGAGCAGGTGACGCACTTTCTACTGAGCCAGACCATGAGAGGCATCGCCATCCAGTACACCCACGAGTTGATGTCGGACCTGGATATCGTTGGGCGGGACGCGCGCTCGATCTGCGATTTCTTCGAGGGGCTTCTGACGGCTTGTGACCAGGACTTCGACGTCGAACATGACGGGGATGATGTCCACCGCATTTTCCTGCGTTCCATCAAGCCGTTTCAGCCGGAGACCGCCAGTGAGGGGCTGCGACGGGCCTTGTTCGAGTTCAACGCAATGGCGGCTCGAATCTTGAATGGCAGGGTCGCTGTCACACGAACGCCAGCCCCCGGTATCGGCATGGCTGACAGCGAGGTCTGGGCGGTTGAGGATAAGGGCCGATGGCTCTGGTAAGCCCATTGCGCGCGGCGGCTATGTGCGTTCACGCAGGACCAAAGCCGAACTCGTCTGGCGCGCGGCACCGACGACGATTTCGGCCAATTGACCGCGCGCCTGTTCCAATGTGTAGCGCGATTGCGGAACCGCAAGACCGATCGCGCCGACCGGGTTGCCGGCACCATCCATGATCGGCGCTGAAACCGAGATGTCGCCGTCATAAAACTGCGATTGCGTCACCGAAAAGCCGTCACGCCTGGCCTGGGCAATCGCTTCGATCAATTGAGCTTTGCTGGTCGCGGACTGATTGGTGTGGGCCTTGATCTCGGTCGCGGCCAACAAATGCTCTTGCGAAGCCGGATCAAGAAAAGCGCATATGGCCAAACCGGGTGAGGAGTACAAAGCCGGCAATCGTGACCCAACATGCAGAATGACGCTGACCGCATGCCGGCTCGGCAGGCGGTAGGCGATAATCACATCAGCGCCATCGACGACCGCGAGGTTCAAGGTCTCGCCAATTTTCTCGTGCGCTTCGACCAGAAACGGCTGGGCGGTCTCGATGAGAACATCGCTTTGGAAATAGGAATAGGCGAAGTCCATCATTTTGGGTGAGATGCTATATAGCTTGGTAGCCTCGTTGCGCTTGAGATAACCGAGCTTGAAGAGGGTATGGACGAACCGCTGGACAGCGCTTTTCTCCAAGCCCGTAATCCGGGTGATTTCCGCCAGGCTCAGGTGCTGGCGCCCGGCGCCAAAGGCGCTTAGGACCATGAAGCCCTTTTGAAGCGAATTCACGAACAGCGGATCCTTCGCCGGCGCTTTGATGGATGGATTGGCGGTTTCGGCCATGACACTCCTGATCAATTTTATGGCGAACTGTCGCCCAAGAGGTTCCCCACCGACGACTAGTTTCCAGATCCGGACCGGGCCTTACCCCCGGTGACCCAGGCGACGAGAAGGCAGACGAAGACAGACAACACCGTCAAAATCGTGGAGACCGCCGCTAACACAGGTGAGCTTTCCCACTGAATACTCGAGTACATTTTAACCGGCAATGTCATGGTTGATGCCGTGGTGACGAACCAGGATAGAACGACCTCGTCAAACGACATCAGGAACGCAAACAATGCAGCCGATATCAGCGATGGTTTCAACTGAGGCAGCACGACACTCCAAAGGATCCTGAAGCGGCTTGCTCCCATGATGGTGGTAACCCGCTCCAGGTTCTCATCCAACTGATTGATGCCGGCACTGATGGTAATGATTACGAACGGCACGACATAAACCGTATGCGCAAGGACCACCGACCCGATCGTTCCCGACACCCTGAGCAGGGAAAAATACAAGTAAAGCCCTAGCGCGATGACGACAATCGGCACCAGAATCGGACTGAGCAGGATCGTTTTGAGCAATGCCTTTCCCGGGAACTCAGTACGCGCCAGCACATATGCTCCAGGCACCGCGATGACCATGGCGATCGTGGCGGCAATCAATGCCACCTGCAGGCTGCGAAGCGAAACCTCGACCCAATTGGATGTAAACAGGAAATCGGAATAGAGCCGCAGCGAATAGGTTTTCGGCGGGAAGACGTATTCGGTGGAGTCCGAGAACGAAAGCGGTATGACGATGAAGCTCGGCAGCAACAAAAAAAGATAGACGCACCAAGCAAGGCTTGGAACAAGCTCCGGCTTCCATCCAGATCGACCGCTCATATCCTGTTACTCTCCTTAGATCAGGGCCTGCGCGCCGCGCACCCGCCGCAGCATGGCCAGCAAAAGCGCCGTCGTTGCCAGAAGTACCACGGCGATCGCCGCCGCCGCCTGCCAATCCAGGGTCTCGCGCGTGTAGAAGTCGATCAGATTGGCGAGCATCATGTCGTGCCGTCCGCCCAGCAGTGCCGGGGTGACGAAGAAACCCAGCGACAGAACGAACGTCAGCACGAAGCTTGCCAGAATGCCCGGCAGGCTGAGCGGCAACGTAATCTGCCAGAAGATTCGCATGCGTGACGCTCCCATGATCTGCGCGGCGCGGACCAGGTTTTGATCATGGGTCAACAGATTGGCCAGCACCGGAAACACAACGAACGGAATGAAGAAATTGGTCATCCCCACCAGAACGCCGATGCGGTTGAAGATGAACTCGCCTTGCGGCAGGCCCAAAAATTCAAGCACGGAATTCAAAATCCCGGAATCGCCCAGCACAATCACAAAGGCGTAGCTCTTGACCAAAATGCTGGTCCAGAACGGGAGCAAAACCAGAATCAAATAGTATGACCGCCGACGGGGCGGCATTCGCGAGACATGCAGCGCGACCGGGTAGCCCAGAAGAATGCTCACGATGCTCGTGGAGAAGGAAATCTCGAAGGTGTTTACGAAAACCTTGAAGAACAAGGCGCTGTCGGCGAGCGATGCGAAGCCATCCAGCGAGACGGTCGGCACAAAGGCGCTTTGGTGAAAGATAAACAGGAGCGGGACGACAAATCCGGCGGCCATGACCAGGCACACCGGCGTCAGAAAGGCGGCGTAGCTCCTATCCAGACTCCTTTCCGACATTCGATTGATTCCCCTCGGATTGTGCTATGGCGCGCAAGGCTCAGCGTAGGCGAGTTTATATCGTATTGCAATTAAGAAAATTGCATTGTAATGAACTTGCGACGTTGGGCGTGTGTGGCGGGTCAGGGAGGCGAGTCAGAAGGATGTCATCGGTCGAACTATCGGGTATCCGAAAGACCTACGGTCCCGTGGAGGCGTTGGCTGAAGTCGACCTGCAGATCGAAGCAGGGCAGTTCGTTACCCTGCTGGGTCCCAGCGGGTCGGGCAAAACCACGCTGCTTAACATCGTATCGGGTATGATCGAGGCTACAGCCGGCAGTGTGCGTATTGCAGGCAAGGATGTGACGAACGTCCCGCCCGGAGGGCGTGATTTGGGCATGGTGTTTCAGAACTATGCGCTCATGCCCCACATGTCCGTGTTCGACAATGTGGCTTTCCCCCTCAAGATCCGAAAGTTGCCCAAGGAACAGATTGCCCGCCAAGTGGGCGAAGTGCTTGACCTGGTGCAGTTGGGGCATCTGGCGGATCGCAAACCGAAGGAACTTTCTGGTGGCCAGCAGCAGCGGGTTTCCATAGCCCGCTGCCTCGTCTACCGCCCCGCGCTGATTCTGATGGATGAGCCTCTGGGGGCCCTGGACAAGAAGCTTCGCGAACAGCTTCAGCTGGAGATAAAGAGGATCCATCAAGACCTGAAGGTAACCGTTCTTTATGTCACCCACGATCAAGAGGAAGCACTCGTCCTGTCGGACAAAATCTGCGTGATGAATGAAGGCCGCATTGAACAGGAAGGCGGTCCGACCGAACTGTATTTCCAGCCCCGAACGCAGTTCATCGCCGATTTTCTGGGCGAGTCCAATATCCTTGAAGGCAGGGTGGGTCGAGGCAAAGGACCGTGTAAGGCTATCACTTTCGATGAAGCGATTACCGTTCAGACGGACTTTGCGGAAGGTTTGGCCGAAAACGAGAATGCAAGATTCCTCATCAGGCCGGAGTCCATTTCGATCACCAAATCACAGCCGGACGAAAACGCCATTCGCGCGAGGATCGTCGACACGATCTTCTCCGGTGAGTCTTCTCGCGTATACCTGCAGGCTCCGTCCGGCTTGAAGCTTATTGCAAAGAGTTACAGCCGATTTGAGGGTGAGGATTTCTCTGTCGGAGACGACGTCTACGCAACATTCCGGCCGATCGACTGCCGCCCAATTGTCGACGTGTGATCCAGCGTGTCGAAGCGGGCTGAGTAGTTGGGCAAAAATTGTCGGCAACGGTTGGTCAACGCCGCCACATATTTATCTTCAGTCATTGTAAAACCCGTGCACGAAGAGGTCATACGCGGTAAAGGTCCGTGCAGTTTCGTCCAAAGCCAGCCGCGCCGTCTTTTGTTTGATCTTGTTGAAACGGATCATGAACCGTTGAAAAACCAACAGAAAATCTTCGCCGTTGCGCCGATGATGGAGTGGACGGATCGCCATTGCCGGTTCTTCCATCGCCTGCTGACGCGGCGCGCGCTGCTTTATAGCGAGATGGTGGTGGCCGATGCCGCGAACCACGGTGACCGCGAGCGGCTGCTGGGCTTCGATGCGAGCGAGCACCCGGTGGCCCTGCAGCTTGGTGGATCGGAACCGGCCAAGCTGGCCGCCGCCGCGCGCGTCGGCGCGCAATTCGGCTATGACGAGATCAACCTCAACGTGGGCTGCCCGTCGGACCGGGTGCAGTCGGGTGCGTTCGGCGCCTGCCTGATGCGCGAGCCGGCGCTGGTGGGCGAGTGCGTGGCCGCGATGAAGGAGGCGGTGGACGTGCCCGTCACGGTCAAGTGCCGGCTCGGCGTCGATGAACAGGATATCGGGCCGGCGCTCGATCGCCTGGCGCAGGCGGTCTGGCAGGCCGGCTGCGACCGGCTGTGGGTGCATGCGCGCAAGGCGTGGCTGGCCGGCCTCAGCCCGAAGCAGAACCGTGAAGTGCCGCCCTTGGACTATGATCGGGTGCTACGGCTCAAACGCGAAAACCCGGACCGTTTCATCGGCATCAACGGCGGTATCGAGGATTTGACTCAGGCAGGCGAACTGATGGGCCAGACCGACGGCGTGATGCTGGGCCGCGCCGCCTATCGCCGGCCGGCATTGCTGTTGCAGGCCGACGCGATGTTGTGTGGCGAGCCGGCTCCCCCGATTTCCTTCACCGAGCTTTGCGCCCGTATGACCGCCTATGCCGAGGTGCATCTGGCCGCCGGCGGCCGTCTCAATCAGGTGACCCGCCATATGACCGGGCTGTTTGCCGGCGCACCGGGCGCGCGAAGGGCCCGCACGCTGCTGACTTTGGAGGCCGTCAAGCCGGGCGCTGGGCCGGAAGTGATCGAACGCGCCTTCGCGGCGGTTGACACCACGGGGCTTGCCGCGGCCGCATAAGCGGCTACCGGCTCTCAATCAGTCAGGATCAGCCGGTCGCCGCGGATTTCGAACCCGGTCAACGTGTCGACGAAGTCCATTCCCAGCAGGTTTTCTTCAAGCACGCCGGCGCGCGCGACGGTCACGGGCACGTTACGCCGCGCGATCGGGCCGATCGACAATTCGTCGAGCCGCGCGGGGGCCGCCGTTGTGCGGCCGTTGGCGGTGGTGACCGGGATGGTGAAGGCGAGCTGATCTACATCGATGCCGGCCCGCGCAGCGGCGGCGTTGGTCAGCACCACGGAACTGGCGCCGGTATCCACCAGGAACCGGATCGATTTCCCATTCGCGGTGCCCCGCGCGCTGAAGTGGCCGTTGGCGCTTTTGACCAAGGTGACCTGCTGGCGACCGTCGGCGGTGCGCGATGCCAGCGGACTGCCGGGTATCAGACCGGCGGTCAGGGCCGAGGCGGTGTCTTGGAGCTCGTAGCGATAGGTGTAGCCGGTCATCAGGACCAGGAATATGCCGATCCAGATGACGATCTGTTTCAGCATCTGGCCGAAGCTGGTGCCGCTCGCCAGCACGGCGGAGGCGACCAGGGCGCCCCAGATGCTCATATAGGCGACCTGGGCGACCGCATCGCTGCCAAACCCGGCAAGCGGGCCGTCGTCACGGCTCGCCACCGCGAATATCGCTGCGATGCCAACTAACCCCAGGCCGATCCAGACGAGGCGGCTCACGATCGGGCCGTCAGTTCATCGGCCCTGCGTTGCGCCATGCGCCGGCGCCGGGTGATGCGGCGCGGCTTGCGCTCGACCGTCTCCAGCCGCGCGGGCAGGCCGGCCATGATCTCATCGCGCTCGGCGTCGGTGTAGCCCATCCAGTAGGCGATCTCGTCGCGGGTGCGCCCGCAGCCGAAACAATAGCCGCTTTTAAGGTCGATCGAGCAGACCAGGATGCAGGGGGAGGGTACTTCGGACAAGGGCGCTGGTCCCTGTTGGCGGGTGCGGGCTTATCCAACACCTAATCGGCAAAGGCGGAAATGCAAGCCGTTTCAAGCGCTCAGCGGCTTGCGCTGGCGATGCTAGGCGCTGATGCCCGCCTTTGTCGCGGCTCGATCGTCATCGACTGGCGGCATGACCTCGAGCACCCGGCTGCGCGGGAACACGGCGATCGCCTCGGTGCCTTCGCGCAGCTTCGATTTCAGATCGAACTTGCCGTCGTGCATGTGCATGAGCGCCTGGACGATCGGCAGCCCAAGGCCGGTGCCCTGTTCGGCGCTCTTGATCGCGATCGAGCCCTGGCCGAACGAGGACAGGACGACCGGGATCTCGTCTTCGGGAATGCCCGGCCCGGTGTCCCTGATCGACAGGTACTGGCCGCCGCCGCGGGTCCAGCCGACACGCACGGTGATGGTGCCGCACGACGGCGTGAATTTCAGCGCGTTCGACAGCAGGTTGAGCACGATCTGGCGCACCGCGCGCTCGTCGGCGAGGATCTTCGGCAGGTTCTTTTCCGCGTGCACCACCAGCTCGATATCCTTGTTCTTCGCCTTGAGCTGGATCATGTGCAGCGCCTCGTCGACCACGCCGGGCAGGTCGACCGGCTCGACCTTGATTTCGTGGCGCCCGGCCTCGATGCGCGACAGATCGAGGATCTCGTTGATCACATGCAGCAGGTGCTCGCCGGAAGCGTGAATGTCCTTGACGTAATCCTTGTAGGTCTCGTTGTTGACCGGCCCCAGCACCTCGTCCTTGATCACCTCCGAGAAGCCCAGGATCGCGTTGAGCGGCGTGCGCAGCTCATGGCTCATGGTGGCCAGAAATCGCGATTTGGCCAGGTTCGCGTCCTCCGCGCGCCGGCGCGCTTCCTCGGAGATCGAGCGAGCGGTTTCCAGCTCCCCGATCAGAGCCTCATTCTCGGCGCGTTGCGACAGCAGCGCGGTCATCGACAGCTTGAAGCGGTCGGCGATCATGTAGAAGAAGACCAGCGAACCGACCAGGATGACCGCCATGATCATGGTCGCAGGGTCAAACGGGAACATGAACCTGCCGGCCAGCAGGAAGGTCGGCGGAATGCACACCACCAAGACCCCCGACCGCAGGCCGTATGAGAGCATGGTGGTTACCGCCTGGACCACCAGGATCGAGGAAAACTGGACGATCGCATAGGAACTGTCATCGCATTCGCGGCAGTCGTACAGCACCAACAGGCTCCACGCGATGGCGAGCAGGGCCTGGACCGGCATGAACAGGCGCCGCCACTCGGCCAGCGAGCCGTTTTCCCGGCTGGCCGCCAGAAAACGTCTGCAGACATGGGTGAGCAGCAGATAGGACAGGGTGGTTACCGCAAACCACAACACCGCCAGTTGCAGCCCGTTCCAACGCGCCGTGACCAGCGCGACGGTCAACACGAACAGCGGCATGGCGTAGGCCGCGTTCAGATGGTTGCGGGCGAAGTTCTCGACCAGTTCCGCCTCATAGGGCGTGGCGCGGCGGCCGTTCGACGCCAGGCGCTCGCGCTGCTTGCGCACGGCCGCGGCTGCCGCGGAGCGGCGCTTGGAGCGGTCGACGATCGTCTTGTCGGGTGCTTTGTCCACCGTCGTTGCGGCCGGCCGGTCGTCGTCGATGGTGGAGGTGGATGGCTTCATGGTCACGGTTCGGCGAAAAGGGCGATCCGGCGTCTGATCGGTTTGTACCGCCCCTGCAGTGGATCGGCGGGCACAATGTGTTGGCACTTCATGGCGCAGACTGGTTAATATCGGTTTACGTCGGCCGGGTTGTTACGCCGGTCCGCTCAACCAATCGCCGCCGCTGGCAGCCCGTTGAAGAGGAAATGACACGATGAAAATCTACAGCGGCGGGCGGGCACCCAATCCGCGCCGGGTCAGCATCTTTCTGGCGGAGAAGGGGATCGAGATCGATGTGATCGATCTCGACATCAACAAGCTGGAGCAGCGCGAGCACGACTTCGTCGCCAAGAACCCGATGCGCACGGTGCCGGTGTTGGAACTGGACGACGGCACCATCATCGCTGAATCGGTGGCGATCTGCCGCTATTTCGAGGAGATCCATCCCGAACCGGCGCTGATGGGGACGACGGCGGTGGAAAAGGCCATCATCGAGATGTGGCAGCGGCGCATCGAGTTGAAGTTCATGATGCCGGTGGCGTTTTCATTCCGCCATCTGCACCCCGGCGCCAAGCATCTCGAAGCGGTGCAATTGGCCGAATGGGGCAGGCTCAACCAGCCCGCGGCCGCAAGGATGATGGAGTTCCTCGACGGCGAGTTGGCCGGCCGCGAGTTCATGGCAGGAGATAGTTTCTCCATCGCCGACATCACCGCGATCGTCGCCTATCAGTTCCTGAAACCGGCGCGCATCGAGGTGGACAGGCGGCTGGTTCACCTCAGGCGCTGGGCGGACGCCATGCTGGAGCGACCGAGCGTTCAATGGTGAGCGGCGGTTGCCCGGAGAATGCTGAATGGCCCAATCGATGGCCGGTGCGGATATCGACGCGCTGACGGCGCGCATCCGCGCCTGTCGCATCTGCCGCGACGAGCCGGAGGGGGCGCCGCTGCCGCATGAACCTCGGCCGGTGCTGATCGCCTCGTCGTCGGCGCGCATCGCCATCTGCGGCCAGGCGCCTGGCACCCGCGTGCACGGGTCGGGCCGGCCGTTTACCGACCCTTCCGGCGACCGGCTGCGCGAGTGGATGGGCGTTGACGAAGCAGCCTTCTACGATGAGCGGGCGATCGCCATCGTGCCGATGGGGTTTTGTTTTCCCGGCCTAGACGCCAAAGGGGGCGACCTGCCGCCGCGGCGCGAATGCGCGCCGGCCTGGCGGGCGCAGGTGTTCGACGCCATGCCGCAGCTCGAACTGTTGCTGCTGGTCGGCCAGTATGCGCAGAAATGGCATCTGGGCTCGCGCCGCCGCGGCACGCTGACGCAGACCGTGGCCGATTGGCGCGACATCCTGGACCGGTCGGCCCGGCCAAAACTCCTGCCGCTGCCGCACCCGTCTTGGCGCAACAATGCCTGGATTAAGAAAAACCCCTGGTTTTCCAGCGAATTGTTGCCCTCTTTGAAGAAATTAGTCGAGGAGTATCGCCGCACGGCCTCCGAATGATCGGCATTGGCGTGTTGCGCAAATTTGTCCCAACATGCGTCTATATTCTTGCATTTGGTGAAATATGGTTCCACATATCCGGCGGTTGCGAAAATTCATTCGAGCCGTAGTGGGGAATCATGGACCGGATCGACCGCGCTATCCTCAATATCCTGCAGGAGGACGCCACCCTGCCGGTCGCCGACATCGCGCGCCGGGTGGGCCTGTCGACCACGCCGTGCTGGCGGCGCATCCAGAAGCTGGAGGAAGACAAGGTGATCGAGCGTCGCGTGGCGGTGCTCGATCCGGTCAAGGTCAATGTGGGCGTGACCGTGTTCGTCGCCATCAAGACCAACCAGCACAACGCCGAATGGCTGAAACGGTTTTCCGAGGTGATCGTGCGCCACCCGGAGGTGGTCGGCTTTTTCCGCATGAGCGGGCAGGTGGATTACCTGCTGAAAGTGGTGGTGCCCGACATCGAGGCCTACGACGTCTTCTACAAGAAGCTGGTGGCCGATATCGACATCGAGGACGTCTCCTCGACCTTCGCCATGGAGCGCATCAAGGACACCACGGAGCTGCCGCTGTCTTACATTGCCTTGGAGAAACTGGCCAAATCGAGGGCCTGAGGCGCTTCAACCAGCGTTTTGCCGGCGCTTGGCGGCGCGGGTGAGAATGTCGCCCATGCGCGTCTGCCAGCCTTTGCCGGTAGAGCGGAAATAGGCGAGCGTGTCGGCGTCGAGGCGAAGCGTGACCTGCTGCTTGGGCTGGTCCAGCGGCGGCCGACCGCGCCGGGCGCGAGCGAAATCGGCTTCTGTCGCTTCCCAGGTGTCCGGGTCGGACTCGATAGCAGCTCTTATGGCCGCATCTTCCTTGTCGGTCATCGTTGCCAGTTGGGCCCGGGCAATTCTCAGTGCTTCAGCGCGTTTGGAATCTGACATAAAGTTGATTCTCCCTTCGACTGGCTTGACGAAGTGATATGGCGCGGACGGCATCGCCGCGCTCGGTATAGACCAGTGCGACCAGCTTGCTGCCCATCGGGCCGATAGCGAGGAACCTCGCCTCGCCATATCTTGCGAACCGATCCTCCATGATCATGGCATTGTCCAAATCGAACGTGTCCAGATCGGAGAAATCGAAACCGTGCTTGCGCCAATTCGACCTGCGTTTGGCTTCATCCCATTCGTATTTTGTAGTACCACTCACTTTTATGTAGCTACATTTAATAGCATGATCAAGACTAGCCGCCGATCGCCTCTCACGCCTTCTTCAACCGCGCCAGCAGGCTGGAAGTGTCCCAGCGGTTCCCGCCCATCTTCTGGATCTCGGAGTAAAACTGATCGACGAGCGCCGCCACCGGCAGGTGCGAACCGTTGCCGCGGGCCTCGGTCAGGCAGATGTCCAGATCCTTGCGCATCCAGTCGACGGCGAAGCCATGGTCGTACTGGCCCGCGTCCATCGTCTCGTAGCGGTTCTCCATCTGCCAGGAGCCGGCCGCTCCCTTGGAGATGACATCGATGACCTTGGCGACGTCCAGGCCGGCGTTCTGGGCGAAGTGAATGCCCTCGGCGAGGCCCTGGACCAGCCCCGCGATGCAGATCTGGTTGACCATCTTGGTCAGTTGTCCCGATCCGGCCGGTCCCATATGGCCGACCATTTTGGCGTAGCAATCGATGAGCGGGCGGGCGCGGGCGAACACGTCTTCATCGCCGCCGACCATGACGGTCAGCGCGCCGTTCTCTGCACCGGCCTGGCCGCCGGAAACCGGCGCATCGAGGCAGCCGATGCCCCTTGCCGTTCCCGCCGCGTGCAGTTCGCGCGCCAGCACCGCCGACGCGGTGGTGTTGTCGATGAAAGTGGAGCCTTCACCCATCTCGGCAAACGCGCCGTCCTCGCTCAAGGTCACCTGGCGCACGTCGTCATCGTTGCCGACGCAGGCGAACACGAAGTCCTTTCCGGCCGCCGCCTGGCGCGGGGTGGGTGCATGGGCGCCGCCATGTTCGGCCGCCCATTTCGCCGCCTTTTCCGAAGTGCGGTTGTAGACGGTGACGTCGTGACCGCCCTTGGCCAGATAACCGGCCATCGGATAACCCATCACACCCAATCCGATGAAGGCGACGCTTGCCATTTGAATTTCCTTCCTGTCAAAATGAAATCGCCGCCTTGGCGCGGCTCGCCGACAGGGATAATCGAATGCGCCGAATAATCAAATGGGCGACCTTTAGCGTTGCCGGCCTGATCGTGCTGGCGGCGGCCGGGGCCGGGTTGGGCTACGCTTTTCTGTCGGCCACCATTCCCGCCGAACGCGGCAGCGCGACCATCGCCGGGCTTGGCGAACCGGTCCGCGTGGTGCGCGATGCGGAAGGCATCGCGCATGTGGAAGCGACCTCGCAGCTGGATGCGGTCGCAGCGCTGGGTTTCGTCCACGCCCAGGACCGGCTGTGGCAGATGGAAGTGCTGCGGATGGTGGGCCAGGGACGCCTGTCCGAGCTGTTCGGCGAGCCGACGATCGACACCGACATCTTCCTGCGCACCGTCGATCTGGCCGGTGCCTCGCGTGCATCCTACGATGGGCTGCAGCCGGCGACCCGCGCCCTGCTGGATGCCTACGCGGACGGCGTCAACGCGTTCATCAACCGCAAGACCCGGCTGCTGGAGCCGTCGCTGCATCCCGAGTTTCTTATTCTGGGCCACAAGCCGGAACCCTGGGAGGGCTGGCAGAGCGTGCTCACGCTCAAGGTGATGGCGCTCACGCTCGGCGGCAATATGGGCCAGGAAATCAAGCGGCTGGCGCTGGCCGCGCGCGGCCTGTCGGCCCGCGAGATCGACGATCTGGTGCGCTACGGGCCGAAAGACCGCCCGCCGCGCCTGCCTGACCTGCGCCCGCTTTACGGTTTCCCGCCGGCGGGAAAAACCGCGCGCGGGGACGCCGACGGTGAGCGGCTTGAAACCGCCTATTTCGACCTTGCGTGGCCCACCGGCGTGACCGCCTCCAACAACTGGGTCATTTCCGGCCAGCGAACCAAGTCCGGCAAGCCGCTGCTCGCCAACGATCCGCATCTTGGGCTGACCGCGCCGGCGCTGTTCTATCTGGCGCACCTGTCATACGAGCACGAGGGCGAGGCGCTGAACCTGATCGGCGCCAGCCTGCCGTCGACGCCTCTGATCCTGCTCGGCCGCAACGACCGGGTGGCCTGGGGCTTCACCACCTCCTACCTGGACAGCCAGGATCTGTTCGTCGAGCGCATACACCCCCAGCATGACGACCAGTATCTGAGCGCGGACAGCTGGCGGCAGTTCGACACGCGCCAGGTGACGATCAACGTCAAAGGCCGCGATCCGGTGACGTTTACCCGGCGCGAAACGGTGCATGGGCCCGTCCTGCCCGAGCGCTATCGTGGCTTGGGCGACATCCTGCCGTCGCGCCACGTCGCCGCGCTTCAATGGATCGCGCTGGCCAAGGACGACACCACGATGGATGCGGCGATACGTCTGCCGCACTCGCGCGATGTGGGCGAGTTCATGCAGGCCCTGCGCGGCGTGGTGGTGCCGATGCAGTCGATCGTGGTGGCCGATGTCGACGGACGAACCGGCTTCATGGCGCCCGCGCGCGTGCCGGTGCGAGATCCCACCAACGCGGTCATGGGCCGCGCGCCGGTGCCGGGCTGGCTGCCCGAATATGACTGGAAGGGCTGGCTGACGTTCGGGCAACTGCCCAGAGTCGAAAATCCGCCGAGCGGCATCTGGGCGACCGCCAACAGCAACTTCCTGCCCGCCGGCTACACCCACCACATCACGTTCGACTGGGGCCGGCATTTTCGCCGCGAGCGGATCGGCGAAGTGGTCGAGGGCATGGAAGGCCGCCACGACGTGGACACGACGATCGCGGCGATGGCGGACACCAGGTCGAACGCGCTGGTGCGCATGCGCGACGAAGCGCTGGCGCAGATGCCGGTGGGCGCGGCGATCAATCCGGACCTGCTGGCCGCGCTGCGGGCATGGAACGGCCACATGGAAGCGAACAAGCCCGAACCGCTGGTGGTGATGGCTTGGTTCAAGGCGATGGCGAAGGCGATGCTGGAGGACGATCTGGGCAAGGATTTCCGCCATTTCGCCAGCGGCGACATCACCGTCGTGCTCGGCATCCTGGAGACCGGTGGCGCGCGCGACTGGTGCGACAACACCAAGACTGCGGAGACCGAAAGCTGCGGCATGATCGCGCTGGAAAGCCTGCAGGCGGCGATCGGCGAACTCGAGACCACATACGGCCGCGACTGGCGCGACTGGCGCTGGGGCGAGGCTCACATGAGCTACGGCGAGCATAGGCCGTTTGCCGCCGTCGGCGCGCTGGCCCGGTTCTTCAACGTCGAGGTTCCCAGCGGCGGCGGACCCTATACGCTGCGGCGCGGACAAACCGATTTTTCCGAGGATCACCCCTATCGCAGCCGGCACGCGTCGGTCTATCGCGCCGTCTACGATCTGTCGGACATGGACAATTCGCTGTTCATTCAGGCGACCGGCCAGAGCGGACACTTCCTTTCGCCGCTCTACCGCAACTTCGCCGAACGCTGGGCCAAGGTGGAATTCGTGCGTATGACCACGCGCCGGCAGGATTATGAGGCGGATCCGGTTAGCATATGGAAGTTCAGCGGCGAATGAGCGTTGTCGGCGCGGATGGGAGTTGAAAGATGGGCGAACTGAAAAGCTGGACCGAGCTGGCGCCGCGCCTTGTCGACGTGGCGGCCGGGCGAACGGGCGCCGATCTGGTGGTGCGCAACTGCCGTTGGGTCAATGTGCATTCCGGCGAGATCGTGCCGGCCACGGATATAGCGCTCGCTGGCGGGCGGTTCGCCTATTGCGGACCCGACGCCGGCCACTGCATCGGCGAATCGACACAGGTGATCGACGGGGCCGGCCGCTACCTGCTGCCCGGCCTTTGCGATGCGCACATGCATGTGGAAAGCGGGATGCTGACGGCAACACAGTTCGCCCGGGCCGTCATCCCGCATGGCACGACGACCATGTTCGTCGATCCGCACGAGATCGCAAACGTGCTCGGCATGGACGGGGTGCGCGCCATGCACGACGAGGCGGCCGGCCTGCCGATCAACATGTTCGTGCAGATGCCGTCCTGCGTGCCTTCGGCGCCGGGGCTGGAGAACGCGGCCGCGGAACTGGGGCCGCAAGAGGTTCGTGAAGCGATGGACTGGCCCAACATCATCGGTCTGGGCGAAGTCATGAACTTTCCTGGTGTTGCGGCCGGCGATCAGAAGATGCTGGGCGAGATCGCCGCCACCGTGGCGGCCGGCAAGACCGTGGGCGGCCACTACGCATCGCCCGATCTGGGGCCCAATTTCCACGCCTATGCCGCCGGCGGGCCTGCGGACGACCATGAAGGCACGCGCATGATCGATGCGGTTGCGCGGGTACGCCAGGGAATGAAGGCGATGCTGCGGCTCGGTTCGGCGTGGTACGATGTTGCCGAACAGGTGCGCGCGGTCACCGAGATGGGGCTCGATGCCCGCAACTTCATCCTGTGCACCGACGACAGCCATTCCGGCACGCTGGTCAACGATGGCCACATGAACCGGGTGGTCCGCCACGCGATCGCCCAGGGGCTGAAACCGGTCACCGCCATCCAGATGGCGACGCTCAACACGGCCGAGCATTTCGGCCTGGAGCGCGAACTGGGATCGGTCACGCCCGGCCGCCGTGGTGACTTCCTGCTGGTGAACGACCTGCCGACGCTGGCGATCGATGCCGTCTATGGCCGCGGCCAGCTGCTTGCCGACGACAGCGGCCTGACGGTTGAGATGCCGGTGTTCGACTACCCCGCCAGCGCCCGCGACACGGTGCACATGGCAGGGGATCTGAGGGCGGCGGATTTCGAGATCGCCGCGCCCGACAAACGCGATGAGGTGACGGCTCGCGTCATCGGCGTGATCGAGAATCAGGCGCCGACCAAGGCGCTGGAGCGCACGCTCAAGGTCGAGGACGGCGTGGTGCAGATGGATCGCAAGCGCGACATCTGCCAGATCGCCCTGATCGAACGGCATACCGGCAGCGGCAAGGTGACCAACGGCTTCGTTACCGGCTTCGGCTACGACAAGAAATGCGCCGTCGCGTCGACCGTCGCCCACGATTCCCACCACATGATCGTCATCGGCACCAACCGCAAGGACATGGCCAAGGCGGCCAACCGGCTGCGCGAAGTGGGCGGCGGGATCACCGTCTTCCACAAGGGCGAGGAACTGGCGCTCATCGAACTGCCGATCGCCGGTTTGATCTCCGACGCGCCGGCAGAGGAAGTCGCGGCGAAGGCCGAGGCGATGGTGCAGGCGATGGCGCAGATGGGTTGCTCGCTGAACAACGCCTACATGCAGCACTCGCTGCTGGCGCTGGTGGTGATCCCCGAACTGCGCATCTCGGACGAGGGCATCATCGACGTGACCCGGTTCGAGAAGGTGGATCTGTTCGTTTGAACGAAGATCCGTCTCGTTACTGCCTCGTCGTGATCAGCTTGTAGCTGGCGAAGACGAAGAAGCATCCCAGCGCGCTTTCGATCCAGCCGCGGAACCGCTGATAAAGCGCGCGCATGGGCGTGGACGACAGGATCAGCGCGTAGCCGCCGTGACCGATGAACGAATTGACGAACGCGCCGGCGACGAACAGCACGGCGATCGGCAGCGGCGCATTGCCCACCCCGCCGGCGGCCGCGATGGCCAGCCAGAACACGATCGCCTTGGGATTGGAGACCTGCAGTATGAAACCGCGCAGGCCTACGCGCCAAGCGCTCGTTTGCGGTCCTTCGTGGACCTCGAACCTCGACGGCAGGGCGGCGGTGCGGAACGCGCCATAGGCGAGCCATAGCAGATAGGCCGCGCCGATCAGCCGCACCGCGGTGACCAGTTCGGCCATCTGTGCGAACAGGGCCGCAAGACCGATCACGGTCGCCGTCGACAGCACGATCGTGCCGCAGGCGACGCCGAACGCGGTGATGATCGAGGGTGCGCGGCCCTGGCTCATGGCCACGCCCAAGATGAGCATGACGGACGGGCCGGGGGCGACAACGCCGACAAGCTGTATCGACCAGGCGAGCGCAAGTTGCGGCAGGTGTTCGGCAATCATGGCGAGGAGGATCGGCGGTTGGAAGGAAGCCTCGCCACCTTACCGCCAAAGTGCACCGTGCGCCAAGACAAAGAATGATCTACTGCCGGCCCTACGATTTGCGCCGTACGGCCTTGGCCTTCGTGCGCGTGACGGCCTTGCGCGCCAACAGATGCTCGATCGAGTTGGCGTAGTATTCCAGCAGCACTGTTTCGTTGGCGTTGGCGCGATATAAACCGGTCTCCCCGTCGCGGGTGACGATGTGGCGCAAGGTCAACATGCGCAGGCCGGTTGAGAGCGCATAATCGCGATCGCCGCGAGGCACATGGATGTAGGCGCCGGTCTTTTCCAGCGCTGCGATCAGGTCGAAAACCTGGGATTTCAGTTCCAGTTCGCCGATCGGCTCGTCGGCGGCGTCCAGGAATACGCTGGCCACCAGCGCCACCGGCAGCACGGGGATCACGGCGCCGATGCGGTCGAGAATGTCGCCGCCCAGTTTCTCGATCTCGGCGAAGCGGTTCTCGTCCGCCATCTCGCGGAAATCCAGATTGCGATCGTCCATATACCGGGCGAGCGACAGCGGTTCGCCGAAGCTGACGCAGGCATAGCCGTAGCGGTACAGGTGGCCGCGCAGCCGCAGCGAGATCAGCCGCCCGATGAAGCCGGCGATCGTGGAGGGGCGGGTGCGAAAATCGCGGCCGGTCGCCTCGTGCTCGCGGCGCGAGGTCAGCACCCGGTCCTCGATCACCCGGTCGTAGTTGACGCCGACGGGTACGAACACCACGTCGCGGTCGGTCTTGGGATCGAAATCGCTCACCATGTAGCTGATGAGCCCCAGGCGCGGCTGGCGCAGTCGGCCGTCGTGCGACAGCCCGCCTTCGGGGAACACCGCCTGGGTCACGCCCTGGCGCGTGGCCATGCGCACGTAGCGCGACAGCACCCGGCGATACAGATCGTTGCCGGAGCCGCGGCGGATGAAATAGGCGCCCATGGCGCGGATCAACGATTGCAGCAGCCAGATGCGGGCCCATTCGCCCACCGCATAGGACAGCGAGGCGCGCGTGGAAGCCATATAGGTGACCAGCACATAGTCCATGTTGGAGCGGTGGTTCATAACGAACACCACGCTCGCTTCCGGATTGATGGCCTTCAGGTCTTCGTCGTGGGAATAGCCCAGGCGCACCCGGTAGACGAACTGCGACAGCCAGCGGGCCATCCTGGTGCCGATGCCGAAATAGGCGTAGGCGGAAAACTGCGGGACGATCTCGCGGGCATAGCGCTGGGCACGCGCCATCTCCACCGCGCGCGGCGTGCCGGATTTCTTGGCCTCCGCATCGACCGCGGCGACCACCTGCGGATCGTACATCAACTGATCGACCAGCGACTGGCGGCGGGTGACCTTGAACGGCTGGATGCGCATGTCTAAGCGTGCGTTCAATTCGTCGATCGCCTCGTTGACGCGGCGGCGGAAGAACCAGCGCACCCCGGGCGCGAAAATCCGATCGACCATGGCGATCGCTGACAAGATCGCCAGCCCCACCAGCAGCCAGAACGGAATGGCGATCAACTCGCTCATTGTCGCGGCGCCAGGATCTCGAAGGCGAAGTAGGCCTCGGCGATTGCCGCATGGGTGCCGTCGGCGATGATCTTCGCCAGCGCCTCGTTGATGCGTTGGCGCAAGCCATCCTCTCCCTTGCGCACCGCGATGGCGACGCCCTCGCCATTGATGGCGGGGTCGGGAGCCAGGGTGCCCAGCAGCTTGCAGCAGTTGCCCCCATCGCCAGCGAGGCCGCCATCGATCCAGCGCGTCAGGATCAGAGGATTGTCGATCACGCCGTCGATGCGGCCGTTGGCGAGATCGGTGCGATAATCCTCCGCATCGTCGTACAGCGCGATCTCCGCGTCCGGCAGCAGCGCCTCGCCATAGGTTGCATGCACCGTCGAGGTCACCGCGCCCAGCCGGCTTCCCGCCAGGTCTTCCGGCGCCGTGCCGGAGATCAGCGTGTCCTGGCGCACCGCGATCGCCGACGGCATCACATAATAGGGATCGGAGAAGTCGACCAGCTCGCGCCGTTCGTCGGAGATCGAGATGGAGGCGACGACCGCGTCCACCTTGCCGCCGCGCAGCGCCGGGATCAGATTGTCCCAGCGCGCTGCCACCAGCTCGCATTCGGTGCGCATGGTGCGGCACAGGGCGTCGGTGATGTCGATGTCGAAGCCGGCGATGGTCCCGTCGAGGCGCTGATGGCTGAATGGCGGATAGGCGCCGTCGACGCCGACGCGCAACACCGCGCCCGACTGGGCGGCGGCCTGCCCAACCATGAACAGACAGGTGACGAATGCCAGGACAAGGCTGGAAGGCTTCATGGGCAGGCGGGACAATCGCGACGTTGTTCGGCGACTGCCAGCATAGTCGGCTTGAGCGATTATGCCATCCCGTTGCGGTATGGTTGATCGGCGTGTTGGTTGGCGGTTGCGATTCAGATGACGCCGAACTCGCCGAACGGGATGAAGGAGACCGGGTCGCCTTGCGCGATTTCGGTGACGTCCTCGCCCACCTCGATCAGGCCGTCGGCGGCGGTCAGGCCCGTGATCAGCCCGGAACCGTCGCGCGGGAACTTGTGCGCCAGCGCGCGACCGTCCTCGCCGACCACGACTTGGGCGCGCCAGAACTCGCGCCGGCCCGGTTTCTTGTTGGGAAAATCGAATCCGGCGGGCAGCGGGTAGCGCCGCGGTTCGCGCCACGGCGCGCCGGCGAGCGCCAACAGGGCAGGGCGCACATACAGAAGAAAACACACGAAACTCGCCACCGGATTGCCGGGCAGGCCGAAAAACAGGGTCTTGCCGATCTGGCCGAAACACAGCGGCCTGCCGGGCTTGATCGCCAGTTGCCACA
This sequence comes from Rhizobiaceae bacterium, assembly GCA_028281105.1. Lineage (GTDB taxonomy): Bacteria > Pseudomonadota > Alphaproteobacteria > Rhizobiales > Rhizobiaceae > JANQKQ01. Next base: position 90,737 of record JANQKQ010000052.1, on the reverse strand, counting down.
GATGGCGCACGCCGTGGCGGTCCAGCGTGGCGACGACGTGATCTTCATCGCCCAGTGAAGCACCGCCGCTGGTGATGACCGCGTCGTGGGTCCGGGCGGCCCGGGTCAGCGTTTGCTCGATCACCTCGCGCCGGTCGGGCAGGATGCCCAGGTCGGTTATTGTGACCGGCAGCCGGTCGGCCATGGCGGTGAGAAGAACGCGGTTGGCGTCGTAGTTCTGATCGGCCCGCTTGTCGTTGCCCGGCGGCACGATCTCGTCGCCGGTGGAGGCGAGCGCCACCGCGAGCGGTTTGTGCACGGCGATCTCGGCAAGTCCTGTCGAGGCGACTGAGGCCAGTTCCTGCGGGCGCAGGCGGCGGCCGGCGTCGATCAGCGTGTCGCCTGGCTGCAGATCTTCGCCGGCCCGCCGGCGGTTGGCGCCGGGTTTCAAGCCTGGCGGGATGATGACGAAGTCGAGGCCGTCCTGGCGGTGCGGCTCGCAGTCTTCCTGCATGGCGACCGTGTCGGCCCAGTCCGGCATCGGCGCGCCGGTGAAGATGCGCACCGCGCCGCCGCCTGCGCCATTGACGGGCGTCGCCTCGTCGCCGGCGGCGATCCTGCCCAAGACGGGAAAAAAACCGCCACAGGCTTCATACTGAGCGGCGGCGAAGGCGTAGCCGTCGACGGCGGAGTTGTCGCGGCCGGGCACGGAGTGGCGGGCAATGACCGGCTCGGCGGCGATTCGGCCGGCTGCCTGGTCCAAGGGCACGGTTTCGCTCACCGTTACCGGCGCCATGCGCTCGCGCAGAATGGCGATCGCCTCGTCGTGGGTGAGCCGGTCCCGATCATGCGCGAAGCAATCGTCGGCTATGGTGCCGGGTCCGTCATGAACCGCTTTGGCCGGCATCTTGGCGCAAACCCTCTATGAAATCGGCGATTGCGGCGACGTCGCCTGGGTCGAACCGCGGCAGCGGGCAGCCGGGCACGTCCTCGCGCGCCGCCACGGCGACGATGTAGCGATCGGACTGCCACAACATGGTTTGCGAATCTGCGGGCGATTTGCCACCGATCGTCTCCAGCTTGGGGTGCTTGGCGCCCTTATAACCCTCGATCAGGACGATGTCACAGGGCGACAGTCGCCCGGCGATCGCATCGAGCGAAGGTTCGCTTTCATCTTCGCCCAATTCATGGATGAGGGCCCAGCGCTTGCGCGACACGATGGCCACTTCGCGCGCGCCGGCCTGGCGATGGGCGAAGGAGTCGGTTCCCTCGCGATCTATATCGAAGGCATGGTGTGCGTGCTTGATGGTGGAGACCAGACGGCCGCGCGCGGTCAGTTCGCGCACCAAAGCGGCGACCAGGGTGGTCTTGCCGGAATTCTTCCAGCCGACGATGCCGAAGCGGAAGTCTGCCGATTGCGCGCTCATGGTCAGGCGGCAGCTCCCATAAGCCGGTGCGCCAGGGCCAGGTCCTGCGGCGTGTTGATGTTGAAGAAGGGGTCGTGCGGTCCATGTTCGCCGTGGGTGATGGGGAAGGTAACTTCCGCGTGGGTGAAGCCGGAGACGAACGCCATTACCTTTCCGGTCTCGCCGGTCGCCAGAAATCCTTCCAGCGCGTCGGCCAAACCGATCCGCCACAAGGCGAATACCGGATGACGATGATCGCCCGATCGGCACAGCACCATCTCATGGTTCGCCGCTTCGTGTCGGCATCTATCGACGAAATCGACCGGAAAGAACGGAGTATCGGCGGCTGCGGTGGCGAGATATTCAGCGGCTGGAATGGCCTCGCCTGCCCAGCGCATGGCAGAGAGAACGCCCGCCAGCGGCCCGGCATGGCCCGGCATGGTGTCGGCTCTGACGGGAAGCCCGGTAAAGGCGAAACGGTCCGTATCGCCATTGGCCGAAAGGGCGATGCGGTTCACCTGCGGCTTCAATCGTTCGATCGCGTGGGCGATCAGCGGTTTGCCGGCCAGGTCGATCAGCGCCTTGTCGCGGCCGCCCATGCGCCGCGACTGCCCGCCGGCAAGCACGACGCCGGCAATCGGCGGTCGCTCCGGCTCACCCATCGCCCGCGCCCTTGCGGTTGACGTCGCCCTCGTCAACGCCGGCCGGCGGGTCATCGTCGAACACGATGCGGTGCTCGCCCGAAAGGACGACGAAGCGCTTGCCGCGCGCGCGCCCGATCAACGTCAGGTTGGCGCGGCGCGCCAAGTCGACGCCCCAGGCGGTGAAGCCCGAGCGCGAAATCAGGATCGGAATGCCCATCATCACCGTCTTGATCACCATCTCGGAAGTGAGCCTGCCGGTGGTGTAGAAAATCTTGTCGGCCGGGTCGACCTGTTCGCGGAACATCCAGCCGGCGATCTTGTCGACCGCGTTGTGGCGGCCCACGTCCTCCATATAGACCAGCGGCCGGTCTTCGACGCACAGCACGCAGCCATGGATGGCGCCGGCGGTCAGATAGAGGCTTGGCGCGGTGTTGATCTTCTTGGTGAGGTTGCCCAGCCAGGAGGTCTTCAGCTTGGCTTGCGGCGGCAGTTCGATCTCGTCGAAGGCTTCGATCACGTCGCCGAACACCGTGCCCTGGGCGCAGCCGGAAGTGCGCACCTTCTTGCGCATCTTTTCTTCGAAGTCGGTGTCGGTGTCGGTGCGCACCACGACGACGCCCAGGTCGTCATCGACATCGATGCCGGTCACCGTATCGTTCCGGCTCAGCATGTTCTGGTTGATCAGGTAGCCCAGCGCCAGCAGGTCGGGAAAGTCGCCGATGGTCATCATAGTGACGACTTCCTGGGAGTTCAGGTACAGGGTCAGCGGGCGCTCGGCGACTACGTTCAAGCTGACCTGCGCGCCCGATTGATCGGTGCCGGCGACCAGCGAAGACAGTCTGGGATCGTCCGGGTTCGGCGCCAGCAGGAGTTCAGATTTGCCGGGTTTGTTTGACTTGCTCATGGGGTCGGGCCGCTTGCCTCGGCCGAGGCGGCATCAGCGGCCGACAGCGCGTTCAACTGCCGGTCGACCGCGATCACATACAGGGTCGCGACCACGGCGATGATCGACGTGGTGAGCATCAGGAACAGCAGCGGGTAGGGGTGGGAGTCCGGACCTAGAACCCAGCCGGCCAGCACCGATACGAACGCGCCGCCGCCGATCTGCAGAAAGCCGCCCAGGCCCGAAGCCGCACCCGCCAGATGCGGGCGTACGGAAACCATGCCGGCGTTGCCGTTGGGCAGGGTCATGCCATTGCCGACGCCGAGCAGGATGATGGGTACGAAGAACCCGGCCGGATGGACGATGCCGGCCCAGATCAGAACGACGCCCAGTCCGACGCCGATGGCGGAAGCCAGACAGCCGATCATCATCATGCGGTTGATGCCGGCGCGTTGTGAGAACCGGCCGGAGAAATAGTTGCCGAGCATATAGCCGACGCCGACGACACCGAAATAGGCGCCGAACGCGCTGGGCGACAGCCCGTAGAACTGGGTCGCCACATAGGGCGCGCCGCCCAGCAGCGCGAAGAATGCGCCCGAAGAAAAGGCGCAGGCCAGCGAATAGCCCCAAAACCGGCGCGAACGCACCAGCGCCGGCCATGCGCGCACCTGGCCGGTCAGGCTGTCGGCGCGGTGGAAATGGGTTTCTCCCAGATCCCGCCACACGAACAACAGGACCACGAGACCGAAGCCGAAGATGACCCAGAACGTCGCCCGCCAGCCGAACTGCTCGTCGAGGTAACCGCCGATGATGGGCGACAGCATTGGCGCCAGCGTCATGCCCATGGTGACGTAGCCGAGCATGGAAGCGGCGGTGTCTGAGTCGACCATGTCACGGATCGCGGCGCGGCCGATCACCAGGCCCACGACCGCGAACGCCTGCAGCACGCGGCCGGCCAGCAGCCATTCGATCGTCGGGGCGAGCAGGCAGATGGCGGAGCCGATGAAGAAGATGGCGATGCCGACCAGCACGACCGCGCGGCGGCCGAAATAGTCGGACAACGGACCCAGCAGCAGCTGCAGCGGCGCGGTGGTGAACAGATAGACCGTGACTACCAACTGGACGACGGATTTGTCGGCCGAGAAATACTCGCTGATCGCCGGCAGCGACGGCAGGAAGATGTTCATGGCCAACGGACCGAGCGCGGCGACCAACACCAGGGTGGCGATGTGCGGCGGGGTCTTGTTATCGAAAAAAACGGTCTTGGGCATGAGACGAACGGAAACGCCCGCTGAAGGCGGGCAAACCACAAACCTATCAGCCATTCATTCCGGCAGATAGGCCGATTGCGTCATAGCTGCCATGTTTGGCGAAGGTCGCGGCGCGGTCAGCCGCCGGTCGTGCTCATGTGGCGGGAGACCGATGGCGCGGCGTTGCGGCCGATGACGAAGTCGTGGCCCTTGGGCTTGCGGCCAATCGCTTCGTCGATGGCCGCCGATACCAGTTCGTTGCCTTCGGAAGCGCGCAGCGGCGCGCGCAGGTCGGCGGCGTCCTCCTGGCCCAGACACATGAACAGGGTGCCGGTGCAGGTCAGCCGTACCCGGTTACAGCTTTCGCAGAAATTATGGGTCATCGGAGTGATGAAGCCGAGCCGGCCGCCGGTCTCGGCGACCTCGACATAGCGAGCGGGCCCGCCGGTCTTATACGCGATGTCGGTGAGCGTGAAACGCTCCTCCAGCCGCGCGCGCACCGTGGACAGCGGCAGATATTGGTCGGTGCGGTCCTCGTCGACTTCGCCGAGTGGCATCGTCTCGATCAGGGTGAAATCGTAGCCCTCGCCATGGGCCCATTCGAGCATGGATTCGATCTCGTGCTCGTTGACCTGCTTGAGCGCCACCGCGTTGATCTTGATCGCCAGTCCGGCGGACCGCGCCGCCTCAATGCCGTTCAAGACCTGGGGCAGGCGGCCCCAGCGGGTGATCTTGGCGAACTTGTCCGCATCGAGCGTGTCGAGCGAAACGTTGATGCGCCGCACCCCGGCGGCGACCAGGTCGGCGGCGAAGCGATGCAGCTGCGAGCCATTGGTGGTTAAGGTCAGTTCGTCCAGCCGGCCGGCCTTGACGTGATCGCCCAGCCGTTCGATCAGCTGCATTACGCCGCGCCGCACCAGCGGCTCGCCGCCGGTCAGCCGCAGCTTGCGCACGCCCTTGTCGATGAACACGGTGCACAGCCGTTCCAGCTCTTCGAGCGTCAGCAGATCGCGCTTGGGCAGGAACGTCATGTCCTCGGCCATGCAATAGACACAGCGGAAGTCGCAGCGGTCGGTGACCGAAACGCGCAGATAGGTGATCGCACGGCCGAACGGGTCGACCATCGCACCGCTGGACGGTGCGTGATCGGCCGGGAGCTGAATAGGCCCGCTGGTCGAAACCATGAAAACCTCCACAATAGGCGAAACCGCCTGCCTGGATTCAATATGGCGGTTTCGGCCCGGGGGTCAATGGAGGCCCCGCTTAAACCGGTCGGCTGTGCGGGAAGTCGGCGACCGCAGCCGGCCTTTTTGAAGCGAACTAGCTGTCGAAGAGCTGGCCGCGGGTCTGCAAGTTGCGGATGCAGATTTCCAACGGTCGGTGCAGGTCTTTCCATTCGACGCCGCTGGCAAGGGAGAGGTTGGCTTTGATAATAGGCATATCAAATGCCTCCCGGTCCAAACCTGAAGCCATTAGCGCGTTCTTCACTTCGGCCAAGTCCTGGTTGACCGCAAAAAGCACGGTGTTCTTCTCGGGCGCGATTCCCAATGCTGCCTGGGCTTTGGGATTGGGCGACGATCCGCCGGCGGCTATCAGCGCCATCGCTTCGAGCACGTGCTTGCACTCCACTTCCATGGCCGCCACCTTGTTGGCCCGGATGTTTGCCTGCGCGATCTGGTTGGCGAAGTCTTGCAGGCCTTCGATCAAGAGGTCATTGGCTGTCCTCTCCAACACTCTGATCTGATCGATGGTCATGTATTGCTCATGTGCAGCCGACCATGCCTTAGACGGTTCCAGCAGCAATATGGTGGATGCGGCGGCGGAATAGGTCAGAAATTCTCTTCTTTCCATTGTTTTATCCTCGTTGTTGTTGATCTCTGAAAAACAGAATCGAAATCATCGGCATATTTCTATCCGCCCTTGCATCCTTGATTTCCACATTAATTATCAACAATTACAAATAAAATACAATTGTCTTACGATTCTGATTGTGAAATATTTTTAAAGGAAAGGAGAATTCATATGAAAGTTACAGTTTTTCGGATGATGATTTCTGCCGCTCTTGTGTTTTGGTCGTCAAGTCTCGTGTTGGCTTGTGCGGTGCCGATGGAGGCCGCTCTCGGTTTCACACTGTCGGGCGGGGTTAAGGGAGACAACGCCGAACTGCGCATCACCGGCCTGAGCGCGGCCGGCTTCGCCGGTCCGGTGAGCTGCGGCGTGGTGGCGGATGTGGGCCTAAACCTGAACGTGAGTTCAGTCGACATTCTGCAGGAAGGAAACCAGATGATCGCCGGCTTTACCGGCTTCACAGCCAGCGACGGCGCGGCCGAGGCGCTGTGCGGCGAGCGAAAATGCCAGGCTTTCGTCACCAAAGCCGAAGGGGGCGGAATCGACGAGGGAACGCCGTTCGAGATTCTGGTGCGCTTTGCAGACAACAACAAGCGGGCAGGCGGCTTGGTGGATGTCGCCGCCGACCTGGTCTCAAACGCGGTGTTCCACGCCGGACGGATCGACGAAACCGGAGAGATCGGCCATCACCTGGTGACTTTCAAGCCGTCGGTCATCGACTTGAAGCTCTTCGAATGAGCTGAAACGGCGCCGACGCCCTCACTCCCCTAAATGCCACGTCCCATCCGGCACGAAGGCGTCGAAGGCGAAGGCGAAGACGATGTCGTGGGCGATGTCGGCGCCGTTGCGGGTTACCGCTACATTGCCCAGATCGGCGCCCTGCGAGATGATGCGGGTGGAGTGGATGGAGTTGCGCCCGCTGGTCCAGGAGAACCGCAGGCCGTTTTGCATCATCGAGCCGGCCTGGCGCAGTCGCGCAAGCGGCCATGCCTCGTCGCCCACCACGACCACGTAATCGAACGGGCCGATACCGGCCGGCAGACCCAAAGGCGCATCACCAAACGGTGTCTTGCGCCGTTCCAGACCGGCGTAGGGGGTCTGGCCGTATGGGCGTGCGCGCGGGTTGTCGGGGACCAGCAGTAGCCCGTCCGCGAAGCGCTCGACGAAGCTTGAAAGCGATTCGACGCGAGCCGGGATCGGCTTCATTTTCCTGCCCGCCAGCTGACCGATGATGGCGCGGCCGGAGAACTGCTGCCACCAGCTCTCGGTGCCGTGGTCGAACATCACCATGTCGTAGTGGCGGATGCGGCCGGTGTTGCCCAGCAGCAGGGTTTCGCCGTCGAGCCGGCGGTCGAAGACGACGCCGGAATTGCACAGCGGGCAGTAGGTCGCGGCAATCGGCACGCCGCCGATCTCGTCGTTGACGATCTCGTGCCAGAGCAGGATGGCGATCGGGTAGGCGCGTGCCTCGCCGCCGATCGCCACCGACAGCACCGGCTCGAGCGGGCCGGTTTTGTCGTCGTCGGCGGCGCGCACGAAGCGCGGTTGGTAGATCGGCGGAATTGAATCGCGCACATTGCCGTCGTCCACGATCTCGGAGAAGTCGATCAGGGAGTTGGCTGCATCCAGCTTGGGGAACTCACGCAACCAGCGCTCGGGAACCTGGGCGAGAGCGGCCGGGGCCGTCATCAGCAGCGCCGCCATCAGGGCGAGCATCACACATTGGGCGGCATGAAGCGTTTGAGCCGGAGCGGGGCGGGACATGGCATCCACACTATCCGCCCAGCTGGGCTTCACACCAAGTCAACAAATCGTGGGGTTGGCGCGGCGGCGGCGGCGCCCGGTCAGCCCGCTTCGCCGCCGAGCTTCTTGCCCTGACGGCCGGCGATATCCTGGATGAACTGCCAGGCGACCCGGCCGGAGCGGCTGCCTCTCGTCGTCGCCCATTCCAGCGCCTGGGCGGTCAGGGTGCCGTCGTCCTCGATGCCGTAATGGCGCACATAGGCGTCGATCATCGCCAGATATTCGTCCTGGCTGCATTTGTGGAAACCCAGCCACAGGCCGAACCGGTCCGACAGCGAGACCTTCTCCTCGACCGCTTCGGCGGGGTTGATCGCGGTGGAGCGTTCGTTTTCGATCATGTCGCGCGGCATCAGGTGTCGGCGGTTCGAGGTGGCGTAGAAGATCACATTGTCGGGCCGGCCCTCGATGCCGCCTTCAAGCGCTGCCTTGAGCGACTTGTAGGACGTGTCATCGGAATCGAACGACAGATCGTCGCAGAACAGGATGAAGCGGCGTTCGTGCCCGCGCAGCATCTGCAGCAGGTCGGGCAGGGTGTGGACGTCCTCGCGGTGAATCTCGATGAGGATCAGCGGGTCGCCGCCCCGGCCGTTGGCGGCCGCGTGCGCCGCTTTGACCAGGGAGGATTTGCCCATGCCGCGCGCGCCCCACAACAGCGCGTTGTTGGCCGAATAGCCGTCGGCGAACCGCTCGGTATTCTCGATCAGGATGTCGCGCACCCGGTCGATGCCCTTGAGCAGGGTCAGATCGACGCGGTTGACGTGGTCGACCGGCTCCAGATGCTTGGAATCGGCGTGCCAGACGAAAGCGCTGGCCGCGTCGAAATCGGCGGGCCGGCCGCGCGCGGGCACGGCGCGACCGACCAGATCAATCAACCGGTCCAGCTTGTCGTTAAGGGTGGCTAGCGGATCGTCGCTCACGGTTTTCGCGCCTGGTTTTCGCCCCTGGTTTTCGATAGGGCGCAACGCCCTACCATGTTGTCGGTTTGGGGGCAAAGGCGGCGCGCCGATGCCGCCGTTCCTCCAATTGCAATTGCCATCCACATGTCTATAGTCCCGGCGAATTCGAAATGTGAAGATGCGGGGCCAGCGCCCGGCGGCCTGATGCGGGCGATCCATTTCATCCAGTTGCACGGTTTTTTGAGGAGTGCGGTCCATGTTCGTGACCCCGGCTTATGCCCAGTCCGCCGGTGGCGGTGACATTTTCGTGTCCATCCTGCCTTTCGTCCTGATTTTCGCCATCATGTATTTCCTGATCATTCGTCCACAGCGCCAGCAGGCCAAGGCGCGCGAGGCGATGTTGGCCGCGATCCGCCGCAACGACACGATCGTCACCGGCGGCGGCGTGGTGGGCAAGGTGACCAAGGTGATCGATGAAAACGAACTGGAAGTCGAGATCAACCGGGACACCAAGGTGCGCGTCGTGCGCTCCATGGTCGCCGACGTACGAGTGAAGGGCGAGGCGCCCAAGGCCGCCGCAAGCAAGACCACAGCGCGCAAGACGGCTGCGAAGAAGTAAAGCGGGCAACCGGGCCCACCCTAGTGAACGAGAAGCGCAAGCGATGCTGTATTTCTCCCGCTGGAAGATCATTGCGATCCTGATCGCCATCGGCGCCGGCTTCCTGTTCGCGCTGCCCAACCTGCTGGACCGCCAGACCAACGAGGCGTTGCCGGAGTGGCTGCCGTCCAAGCAGATGGCGCTGGGCCTCGATCTGCAGGGCGGGGTGCATATCCTTATCCAGGTCGAGCGTGAATCGCTTCGCACCGAGAAGCTGGACACGCTGCAGGACGACATCCGCCGGCTGCTCAGGCAAAATCGGCAGATCCGCTATCGCCTGAGCCGTGCCGGGGAAGAGGCCATCGAGGTGCGCCTGCGCGATGCCGCCGATGAGCAGGCCGCAACGGAGATTCTCGAAGAGGTTACGGCGCCGGTGATCGGCGGTCTGTTCGGCCAGTCTCAAATTCAAGAGGTAGAGTTCTCGCAACCCTCCGATGGCGTGCTGCGCTACGAACTCACATCGGAAGGTCTTGAGCAGGCGGTTCGCTCGGCGGTGACCCAGTCGATCGAAGTCATCCGCAAGCGCATCGACGAGTTGGGCACCACCGAGCCGGTGGTTCAGCGCCAGGGCGAGGATCGTATCTTGGTCCAGGTGCCGGGTTTCAACGATCCGCAGCGGCTGAAGGACATCATCGGCACCACCGCGCAGATGTCGTTCCATCTGGTCTCCAACGAGATGAGCGCGTCCGACGCGATCACCGGCCGGCCGCCGGCCGGCACCATGGTGTTGTACGAAGATTCCGATCCGCCGATTCCCTATCTCGTCGAGCGGGCTTCGCTGGTGCGCGGCGAGAACCTGACCGACGCCCAGCCCGGGTTCCACCACCAGACCAACGAGCCGGTGGTCAATTTCCGCTTCGATTCGAAGGGCGGGGCGCGCTTCTGTCAGGTCACGCAGGCCAATGTGGGCCGTCCGTTCGCCATCGTGCTCGACGATGCGGTCATCTCCGCGCCGGTGATCCGCGAGGCGATCTGCGGCGGTACCGGACAGATATCGGGCAGCTTCACTGTGGAAGGCGCCAACAATCTGGCGGTGCTGTTGCGCGCGGGCGCGCTGCCGGCCGAACTGACCTTCATCGAGGAGCGTACGGTCGGTCCGGGCCTGGGCGCCGATTCCATCGAGGCCGGCAGGATCGCCGCCATCATCGGCGCCGTGCTGGTTCTGATCTTCATGATCCTCGCCTACGGGTTCCTGGGCATCCTGGCCAACATCGCACTGACCGCCAACATCGCGATCATCATCGCGCTTCTATCGGTGCTCGGCGCCACGCTCACCCTGCCGGGCATCGCCGGCATCGTGCTGACCATGGGCATGGCGGTGGACGCCAACGTGCTGATCTACGAGCGAATACGCGAGGAACGGCGTGGCGGGCGAAACCTCATTCAGGCGATCGATTCGGGATTCCGCCAGGCGCTCGCCACCATCCTGGACGCCAACATCACGACGCTGATCGCCGCCATCATCCTGTTCTATCTGGGATCGGGACCGGTGCGCGGCTTCGCGGTTACGCTTGCGATCGGCGTGGTGACCACGGTGTTCACCGCATACACGTTCACCAGGCTGCTGATCGCGCTGTGGGTGCGCTGGAAAAAGCCGACCGAACTGCCGCGCCGCCTCATCACCTTCCTGCCGGTCAACACATCGCTGAAGTTCATGCGCAACCGGTTGCTCTCGTTCCCGGTTTCGATCATCGCGGCAATCGCGTCGATAGTCCTGTTCTTCACAATCTCGCTCAACTACGGCATCGACTTCCGCGGCGGCACGCTGATGGAAGTGCGCTCCAAGAGCGAGGTTTCCGACATCGCGTCGATCCGCTCCACCCTGGGCGAGCTTAATCTGGGCGATGTGCAGGTGCAGGAATTCGGCACGCCCCAGGACATACTCATCCGTGTCGAGGCGCAGAACGCAGGCGAACACGCCGAGCAGAGCGTCATCGCCAAAGTGCGTTCGTCGCTGGAGGCCGACTATGATTTCCGCAGGGTCGAAGTGGTCGGGCCTACCGTTTCGGGCGAACTGGCCCAGGCCGGGCTGATCGCCGTCGTCGCCGCGCTGATGGCGATCATGGTGTATATCTGGATCCGCTTCGAATGGCAGTTCGCGGTTGGCGCGGTCGTCGCCACCCTGCACGACGTGTTGCTGACCATAGGCATATTCTCGTTGCTGCAGTTCGAGTTTAACCTGTCAACGATTGCGGCCGTGCTCACCATTGTCGGCTATTCGCTCAACGATACGGTGGTCGTGTATGACCGGGTGCGCGAAAACCTGCGTAAATACAAGAAGATGGCGATCCCCGACGTGCTCGATCTGTCGATCAACCAGATGTTGTCGCGAACCATCCTGACGTCGGTAACCACGCTTCTGGCGCTGTTTTCGCTGTATTTCTTCGGCGGGGAGGTGTTGGCCTCGTTTACGTTCGCGATGATCTTCGGCGTGTTCGTCGGCACCTATTCGTCGATCTTCATCGCCGCGCCGCTGCTGATCCTGTTCAAGCTGCGGCCAGGCCAGGTGGCCGGTGCGGACGAAAAGGAAGCCGGCGAAAGCAAAGCGCAGCCGGCCTGACGGGCGCACCGTGATGGGTGAAGATGCCCGGCCCGACACCGGTCTGCGGATGCGCCAAGCGCACTTTCCCGACCGTGCGCCGATCGACGCCTATGGCGATGGCGGTTTTCGGTTTGCCGATATGAGCCACCGCGGCAGCTTGCTATGCCTGCCGTCGGGCATCTATGGCTGGTCGGTATCTGCGCTTGAAGAATTGACGCTCGGCAACTTCGCAAAGGTGTTCGAGGAGGCGCACGACATTGAGATCCTGCTCGTGGGATCGGGCGAGGCGCTGGCGCCGATCGAGCCCGACCTGCACGCGGCCTTGCGCGAAGCGGCGATCTCCGCCGATCCGATGAGCACGGGCGCGGCGGTGCGCACCTACAACGTGCTGCTGGCCGAAAACCGGGCGGTGGCCGCTGCGCTGCTGGCGGTCGAGTAACGATGCCGGACGATCCCGCAGACCATTGCATGGCGCTGGTGCGCGAGGCGGATCCGGACCGCTATCTGGCCAATCTGTACCTGCCGCCCGCCGCCCGCCGCGCCGCTTTTACCTTGCACGCGTTCGACTCGGAGATCGCGCGCGTCCCGTTCCTGGTTTCCGAACCGCTGCCGGGCGAGGTGCGGCTACAATGGTGGCGGGACTTTTTGAACGGCCGGACGCAAGACGCGGTCAATCACCCGATCGCCAGCGAGCTCAACTACGCCATCGTCGAGCACGACTGGCCGCGGCAGGTTTTTGACGACACGCTGCAAGCGCGTATCTTCGATTTGTACAACGACCCCATGCCCGATCTGAACACGCTGGAAGGCTATCTGGGCGAAACGGTGTCGGTGTGGTTTCGGCTGACGGCGCTGACGGCCGGCGCTGAGGACGGTTCCGATCTGGCCGACGCGGCCGGCCACTCCGGCGTCGCCGTCGGTCTGGTGCGCATCCTCACGGCACTGCCGGTCGACCGGGCGCGGCACCGGCAGTTCCTGCCCGACGAAACTCTGACGCAGGCCGGCCTCGACCGTGAGACGTTCTTCGCCGCCGGGGAGGGAGGTGCCAAGCTTGTCGCTGAGGTGGCGGGGCTGGCGCGCGGCCACCTGGCCGGCGCCGGCCGTGCGATCGAGGGGCTCGACCCGGCCCACCGGGTAGCGTTCCTACCGCTGGCGCTGTGCGAGCCGCGCCTGCAAGCGTTGGAAAGGACCGGCGACAAGGCACTCGTCCAGCCGGTTTCCATCTCGCCGCTGAAGCGCTATCTCACCTTGTGGCGCGCGGCGCGGCGGGGATTGTCGTCGGCGCACAAAGCCTAAGATGGTTTGATATCCATGCCGCTGCCCGTTCTCGTCATCATCGTCGTCTTCGGCATCGCTCTGGTGGTCGCCTGTGTGTGGCTCCTCGGCCTGTCTAAGCCGGCGCGGTTGGCGGACGCCGACGATGCGCGCGCGCAGTTCGCCGTCAGCTTTCCGGCCACCAAGGTCGAAGAGGTTTTGGTGAGCGCCGATGGAGTCGCCGCGTTCCTGCTGTTGGGTGGCGGCAGGCGGATCGGACTGGTCGAGGCGTTCGGCGCACGCTTTATTACGCGCATTCTTCGTGCCGGCGACATCGAGCCGACCGGCAGTTTGGGCGAGAGCGGCGTCAGGCTGCATTTCGCCGACTTCAGCCATCCGCGCGGGCGCTATGAATTTTCCAGCGCAACGGATCGCGACCGCCTGCTACAATGGTGCGAGGCGATCGGCCGCCAAGACCAAGAGGACAACAAGACATGAGCGAACTGGACTTTCCAGCCGTCACGCAGTTGGCGATCCCGTTCTTCATCGCCGCCATGCTGGCGGAGATCGCTTTCGTCAAATATCGCCGCGCCAAGGGCATCGAGCGCGGCGAGTTCGAAACCATGGACACGCTGACCAGCCTGCTGATGGGCACCGGCAATGTGGTCGCCGGTCTGCTGTTCGGCTTCATCTCGTTCGGTGCGCTGATGTGGTTCTGGCAGTTTCGGGTGATCGACCTGGGGATTTCCTGGTGGGTCGGGCTCGTGGCCTTCATCCTCGATGACCTGCGCTACTACTGGTACCACCGCATCGCCCATCGTTGCCGCTGGGTGTGGGCCGAACACGTCAATCACCATTCCTCCCAGCACTACAACCTGTCGACGGCGCTGCGTCAAAGCTGGACCGGCCACTTCACCGGCATGTTCATCCTGCAGGTCCCGATGGTGCTCCTGGGCTTCCACCCGGCCTTCGTCGCCTTCGTCTACGGCTTCAATCTCGTCTACCAGTTCTGGATCCACACCGAGGCGATCGACAAGATGCCGCGCTGGTTCGAGGCGGTGATGAACACCCCGTCCCACCACCGCGTCCACCACGCCACCAACCCGCGCTATCTGGATGCCAACTATGCCGGCACGCTGATCATCTGGGACAGGATGTTCGGCACCTTCGTGCCCGAACTGGAAGAAGACCGACCCCGCTACGGCATCATCAAGAACATCGGCACCTTCAATCCGGTCAAGGTCGCCTTCCACGAATGGGTGGCGATGTTCGCCGACGCGGCAAGGCCGGGGCTCACCATTTCACAACGGCTGCAATACCTGATTCGTCCTCCCGGCTGGAGCCACGACGGCTCGCGCCAAGGCTCCGACGGGCTGAAAGCGGCTTACGTGCGCCGCAATCCCGAAGCGGCCGGCATGCCGGGGCTGCCGGGGCGGGAGGTGTTGAAGGGGTGACTATTCCGCCGCCTTCAACCCTTCATCACCGGCCAGCCACCCCGCGCAGTCGCTGAGCGCCCGCGCCGCCACGGCCCGTTTCTTGGCCAGCGCCTTGTCCTTGCCGCGCCAGCGCTTGGCGCCTTCCGGCTTGGTCAGCTCCACCGGCGGGAACAGGCCGAAATTGATGTTCATCGGCTGGAATGAGCGCCGGCCCGGTTCGTCGTCGTAAGCCAGGTGCCCGCCGGTGATGTGGTGCAGCAGCGCGCCGAACGCGGTGGTCGGCGGCGGCGGGGAGGGGGCCCGGCCCGACAATTCGGCCGCCGCGAAACGGCCGGTCAGCAGCCCGATGGCCGCGCTTTCCACATAGCCTTCGCAGCCGGTGATCTGGCCGGCGAAGCGCACGCCCGGCCGGCCCTTCAGGTTGAGCGTCTCGTCGAGGATCTTCGGGGCGTTGAGATAGGTGTTGCGGTGCAGCCCGCCCAGGCGGGCGAACTCGGCATTCTCCAGTCCCGGGATCATGCGGAAGATGCGGGTCTGCTCGCCATATTTCAGCTTGGTCTGGAAGCCGACCAGGTTGTAGAGCGTGCCCAGCGCATTGTCTTGGCGCAGTTGCACGATCGCGTGCGGCTTTTCGTCCGGCCGGTGCGGATTGGTTAGCCCGACCGGTTTCATCGGCCCGTGGCGCAACGTCTCGCGGCCGCGCTCCGCCATTACCTCGATCGGCAGGCAGCCTTCGAAATAGGGCGTGCCTTCCCACTCCTTGAACTCGGTCTTGTCGCCAGCCAGCACCGCGTCGATGAAGGCGTTGTAGCGGGCCTCGTCGAGCGGGCAGTTGATATAGTCCTTGCCGGTACCGCCCGGGCCCGGCTTGTCGTAGCGCGACTGGAACCAGGCCTGGTCGAAGTCGATCGAATCGAAATTGGCGATCGGCGCGATCGCATCGAAGAACGCCAGGGATTCTTCACCGGTGGCCGCCGCGATCGCGTCCGCCAGCGCCGGCGATGTCAGCGGGCCGGTGGCGATGATGGTGCGCGCCCAGTCCGCGGGCGGCAGGGCGGCGACCTCTTCGCGTGCGATGGTGATTCGGCTTTCGGCTTCCAGTGCCGCGGTCACCGCTTGCGAAAACCCGACCCGGTCGACGGCAAGCGCGCTGCCGGCCGGCACCCGGTTGTCATCGCCGCACGCCATGATCAGCGAACCGGCGAGCCGCATCTCCTGATGCAGCACGCCAACCGCGTTGTTTTCGTGATCGTCGGAGCGGAACGAATTCGAACACACCAGTTCGGCCAGCCCGTCGGTGTGGTGGGCGGCGGTTTCGCGAACAGGGCGCATCTCGTGCAGCACCACGTCCACGCCGGCTTTGGCCGCTTGCCAGGCCGCCTCCGACCCTGCAAGACCGCCTCCGATGATGTGAAGGGGCTCTCGTTCGCTCATGGACCTTGTCATGGCAGAAGCGTCGCACGCGCGCAACAAACACGGCCTGCAAGAAAACGGGTTCGAACCCAAAGGGTTCGCAAGCGCAGCCGCGCGTGATTTGATATATCTCGCGGCTATTCCTCGCTTCGCTCGGGCCTGCGATGGCGCGGCCTGACCGGCCGGCGGCCATTCGGCCTTGCGAACCTATACGGTTCGAACCTTTCTCCTTCCAAGCACGCTAAGGCGACGGACCTGTTCTCCAAAACAACGAACGCCCACCGGGGGAGGGCCGGCGGGCGTCGTTATGTTGATCCGGTTTCAAGGGAGGAGGAAAACCGGATCAGTCGGCCAGGACAATTGGGAGGAGGAGAACTTGCCCTGGCTGAGCTCTTGGTTCCCGGGGCCGAAGCTTTTGGTCTTACGGACCCGGGTTCGTGGATTAGCTGACCTTGCGGGCCACCTGTTCGATGTCGTAGCGGGAGATGCCCAGATCATCCAACTCGCGGTTGGAGAGTTTGGACAGTTCGCTTACGGTACGGCGATAGGAACGCCATTTCTGGAATTTGCCTACGATGTTCATGGTCTCGATCCCTGAAGAGTAGTGGTTTCGCATGATTGCGTTCAACAGGATCGTTCATCGCTGTTGATGATGCGAATATAGAATTATTCGCCGTGGCCGCCAGTCTGATTTGTGCAGGGCAGCATTGCAAATTGTGCAATGCAATGGACATATTTCGTCACAATTGCATAGCCGTTGCGCGGGTCGCCGAAAGGCTCGATAGTGCAGTTTGCCGGCGATAGGGGCGATTCGCCGACCCATAACGCGAATGCGCCGCAAATGATTGGAATCTCACATCATGCCCGCGTCGTCGGCCAGCTCGATCGTTGGCGGCAGGCAGGCTTGATCGATGAGGAGACCGAAAAGCGGCTGCGGGCCGATCTGGATTCGAGGCGCGGCGGCGTTTCGTTTTCGTCGATCGCGCTGCTGCTGGGCGCTATCTGTCTGTGCTTTGCCGCCATGACCTTCGTTGCCGCCAATTGGCAGGAGATGTCTTCGCGCGTGCGGTTGCTGCTGCTGGCGGCGGGATTGTGGGCGGCATACGGCTCGGCTTTCATCGCCGCATCGCGAGGGCGGCCCTGGATCGCCCAGACGATGATCCTGCTGGGTTGCGGCCTCTACGGCGCCTCGATCATGCTGGTCGGGCAAATCTACCACATTGCGGGCGAGCCTACCGAAGCGGTGTGGCTGTGGGCGGCCGGCACGATCGCGGCGGCGGCGCTGACCCGCTCGACCCCTGCCCTGGCGCTCGCCATCATGCTCGTCACCTTGTGGACCGCCATGGTCACACTTGCCGACGATGGCGGCGTCAACCCGATCTATCTGGCTTGGTGGCTGGCGTGCGCGGCCGGCGCGTGGTGGCTGCGCTCGCGCTTTTGCGCGCATCTATGCGCCGCCGGGCTGCTGGTCTGGACCGGGCTGGCCGTCGTGTGGACCGCGGCTGAATTGGAAACCTTCACTTACGGGCTGGTCGCGGTATGCGCCGCCTTCCTGCTGATCTCTTTAGCCTTGTTCAGCGACGGTCGGCACCGCTGGCTGCGCGGCTTCGAGCAGGCGGCCATGGCCTATCTGTTGTTGCTGATCGGCGGACTGTTGGTGCCGTGGTACGGATTTCGTTGGGTCGAGAGGAGCGACCTGGGTACGTCCGCTGAGAAGATGGGCGTTGATTTCTTAGTCCCGGCCATCCTGTTTGCGCTAACCGCTGCGATCGCGATCTTGGCTTGGGCGCGCAAGGCGCCCAACCGCTATGACCAGGCTTTTTGCGCGGTCTGGTGTGGCGCGATGATCGCCCTGATCGTGCCCGAGATCACTGACCTTGCGTTCGTCGTCGAGGCGGTGTTGCTGGCGATTTCAGTCTGGATCATCCGCATGGGCGCCCGCCAGGAGACGCGCTCCATGTCGGTACTGGGCTATCTTGCCTTCGCGGTCGTCATGCTGGCGATCTACTTCCAGACGGCCGGAACCTTGTTGGGCACCAGCGGGTTCTATCTGGGCGCCGGCATCCTCCTGGTGTTGGCCGCATGGGCGTTGCCGCGCTTCGTGAACGCGGGGATCGACAAGCCGGGAATGCAGGAGAGAGGCTCGTGAGATCGCTGTCTTTACGTTGGCTTGCACTGGGCATCATCGCCGCCGGCCTGTTGCAGACCATCGCGGTGGGCGCCATCGTGTGGGACCGGGCGCGGATTCTGGCCACGGGAACCGAGGTGGTCCTGGAAACCACCTTCGTCGACCCGCGCGACCTGTTTCGCGGTCACTATACGACCCTGAACCTTGCGGTCGGCCGGCTGGCGAAGGACAAGATCAAGGTCAGCGGTCGCCTGTGGCCGGGTAAGATGGTGTATGTCGGTCTGCAAAAGGGTGAGGGAGCATTCTGGGCCGCCAATTCGCTGTCCACCGAGCCGCCGCCCTCAGACCTGCCGGTGCTGTACGGCAAACTGACTTCATTACCCAGCTCAGCCGGCATTGGGAACGATGTCTATAGGGTCCAATTCCCGTTCGACCGCTATTTCGCGCCGAAGCTGCGGGCCGAGGAGTTGGAGAAGTTCCGCCGGGAAGAGCGGCTGGGTGTCATCCTGGCGCTGGACGGCGAGGGCGGCGGCGTCATCAAGGGCGTCACGGTCGACGGCGAGCGCATCTACGACGAGCCGTTGTGGTAGCCCGTGATCTCGCCAGTTTCTAGCCGCCGGCCAGCCGACGGGCGAACAGGGCTATGGCTTGCTGATAATAGCTGGAGCGGTTCCAGTGGGCCAGCACCGCGGCGTTTTGAGAGCCCGGGCCGTAGCCGGCGCCACGCCGCCAGCCATAGCCTTTGAGATAGTTCGCCGTCGAACCCAGCGCGTCGGGGATGGAGCGGATGAGGTCGCGCCGCCCGTTGCGGTCGAAATCCACCGCGAAGCGCAGGTAAGACGAGGCTAGAAACTGGGTCTGGCCGAGTTCACCGGCCCACGCGCCGCGCATCTGATCGGGGCGCATATCGCCGCGTTGGATAATGGACAGGGCCGAATTCAGCTCGTTGGTGAAGAACTCGCTGCGCCGGCAGTCATAGGCCAGTGTGGCCAGCGAGCGGATCGCGTTCATCTTGCCCTGATTGACGCCGAAATCCGTTTCCAGCCCCCAGATCGCCACGACGATCTCCCGCGGCACGCCGTATCGCGCCTCGATGTTGGCGAGCAGGCCCGCATGGGTGGCCAGCATCTGGCGGCCCTTGCGAATGCGCGAGCTGGTCACCCGGTTGGCCAGATAGGATTCCAGGCTGGGTCGCTTGCCGCTGCTTTGCTGCCGGTCGAGGCGGATCACGGTGCGGTGGTAGGTCACGCCATCGAGCGCCGACAAAGTGCGGGCCGAAAAACCCGCGGCGCGCGCCTCGTTCTTGTATTGGGCCAGCCAACCGGAGAAACCGCCGCCGTCATTGCCGCATTGGGCGGCGAGCGCCGTGGCAGGGACGGCGAGGAAACAGGCCAGAGCGATGGCCAGTGCTTTCATACGAGGCATGTTTGCATTCCTGTGTCGGGGTTGGGGGACAGGTCCCTGTATGCGGCCGGCTGCGGGATCATCGCGCCAAAGCTCGATCAAAAACGGGCGGTGAGGGCCTGATCTGGCCGACGAGCGCACCGTTTCGGTCGTTGACCGGCGCCATCTCGAACCGACGCAGGCGGTCGCGTTCATCGTCGGTCCACACATCGAGGCGGGCCAGGATCGCCGCCACCATCGCTTCGGCGGCACGCACGGTCCCATCGTCGCATTTGAGCGCGACGCCCAGGCCGGCATGGGGGATGCACGCGCAGTAGACGCCCTCCGCGCCGATCTTGACGAAGGCGCGCGGTACCTCGCTCATCAAGGCGGTGCATAGCCGTTTGCTGCCGGCCACCATGAACGGCGCGGCGCGCACCGCTTCGATGATGCGCTCTGCTGCCCGCACGTCCTTCGGTCCGTCGGTATGCCCGACGGCGAAGCGCGCAAACCCAACCGCAAGATCGCGCAAAGCAATCGCCCATGTGGGAATGGAACAACCGTCGGTTGCATGAACGGCGGTCGACAGATCGACGGCGCACACGCGCCCCATCGTTTCGCGGACGCGTTTCTGGACCGGATGGTCCGGTTGGGTGTAGCCGGCCAGCGGCTCGTCCAGATGCCTGGCCACCGCCAGCATGCCGGCGTGCTTGCCGGAGCAGTTGTTGTGGATGCGGGCCGGCGCATCGGCCGACCTGGCCAGCGCCCGCGCTGCTTGCCCGAAAGACGGCCACTGGGGCCCACATTCCAGGTGGCCTTCATCGATGCCGGCTTTGGCCAGCATGGACCGTGCGGTCGCGACATGGTCGGGCTCGCCGCCGTGCGAAGAGCAGGCAAGGGCGATCTCCTCGGCGGTGAAGCCGAACCGGTCGGCCGCGCCGGTCTCGATCAGCGGCAGCGCCTGGAATGCCTTTATCGCCGAGCGCGGGTAGATCGGTGTGTCGATATCGCCTGCGCTTGCCGTCAGCCGGCCGTCTGATCGGGCAACGGCGAACGCGCCGCGATGCCTGCTTTCGACCATTTCGCCGCGCGTTACTTCGACAACGACCGGATTATCCACCGTGATATCCCCATGCTGACTTGCGCGGCCGAGCCAAGCCCTGTCTTATGGCACTTGCCATCAATAAACCGGTCAATCAAGCGGCGGACGGAAACAAAACAGGGACTTGCCGGTGGTGGGCATGGCTGTGCTGGTCGTAGGGGCGCGCAAAGAAAAGCAAGACCATACAGCGAGCACACGAGGGAGGTTATTTCGTTTTGTTGCGGCTGCCCTACAAGCAATTGACAGCAATAATAGAATCACCCTAGGCCACAACTATAACTAGCGGCCCACCTAGTCAGGAGTCACGCCAGGGGCCGAAATCGATGCGAGATCTTACAGGGGGCGTCGATGCAATCTGCTCAAAGAGCACCTGTCGGCGGAGTTGTGCGTGACGACCGACAAGCAAGCGGCGAACAGGGCGGCGCCAAAGCAGCCGCAGGCCGCAATAGTGTGGGCGGTTCCGATCCCGGTCAGGAATTCGTGGCGGAAATCGTGTTTCTGACCCAGCGGGCCAATTCCCGCACGTGGGACACGGCCGGCAGCGTCATCGAGCGCAGCGCGGGCCGCTTCGCCAGCAATTGGCCGGAGCGGGTCAAGAATGTCGCCGCCTTCAAGGACTGCGTAGCCAAGCTTCGCCAGCAACTGTCGAGACTGGCCGGTATCGAGACCGGCACGGCCGACGAGATCGTGATCAAACAGGCCGCGCTTGATCTGCTTCTGGCCATCCGTCACGAGATTGCCTCCGGCAATTCGGTCGAGGAAGCAGGGCCGGATGCGGCCGACGCAGGCCAGCAGCCTGACGAAGACAGCCGCATCAGCGCCTGAGGCCGGCGTAGCCTTTCGTCGGCAAGCCGCCGCGGACTTTGTCTGCCATTCCTACAGCGAAATCACCAGTTGAGCGTCCGGTGTCTTACCGGGCGGCGGTGCGGGAAACTCTGACAGGCGCCGGCCCTGGAACCGGCGCTCGGCTTCCGCTTCATCGAATTCCTCGCAGACGATCAGATCGTTTTCGTCGAAATGGGTGGGATCGAGATAACGCCGGCCGAACGGACCGTCGTCGGTGGCGTCGAAGGTGGTGCGCTCGTAGCCGCGGGCGTTGATGTTGAACAGCACGGCCGGTTCGTCGAGTGCGCAGAACCAGTGCACGTTGCGCTTCCATTCCGACGCCTGGAACGCCTCGCCGGGGCCTAAGATGGCATCGTTTACAAGCCGCAAGGATAGCTGGCCCGTCTCGTCGCGGGCGACGCGTTCGTATTCGCGCAGGTGGATGCGCCCGCGCATCACGATCTGGGTCGAGATCAGGTTGTGATGATGATGGGGCGGGTGCACCTCGGAAGGATCGACGCGGAAGAACAGGATGGTGTAGCGGCAATGGTCCACGTGCCTGCGCATCAGCCAGTGCTGATCGTCGGCGCGCGCGGCAGCCTCGATATCGTCGGCGAAGAAGTCGGCCATGCCGATTTCCTCAAGAAAACCCAGGGTGCGGCTCTGGAATCCGTCGACGTCGATCTCGCCGGCGCGCAGCCGCTCCAGGATCTCGAAGAATCTCTGGTCCACATGGCGGTCGAGACGCGCCACCTTGGTGCGAATTCTGGGGTTTTCGGGCTGGTCGATCGGCATGTTGAAGGCGTCCGGTTTTGATTGGCGCTACCCGTTGGACATAACCACCGTCCGGCAAACTGCAAGGCCCGATCGTCGGTTTACCAAAAGCCGAACAAAACGCGCACAGCGGATGCGTTCGGCCACATTCTTTGTTAATAGTCCGTAAACGATGCCGCCGAAGTTGGAGAGTTTGATGGCTGAGAAGGATCTGGACGCCAAGGAAATCGAGGCCAAGGTGCACGATTTGGCCGAGGCGATGGACCGTATGAAGGGCGCGCAGGCGGACCGCGACGATGTGGTCGTCGACATGAAGCGCTCCCAGCGCGCGCGGCTGGAACTGCTGGCGAAAAATCTGCAGCCGGTGTTCGACAAGGTGCCCGACGACAACGACCAGTTCGAGTTCGCGCTGACGAACGGCGAGCCGCCGCGGCTTTGGATCGACATGACGACCCATGTGCGCATGGGCCGCGACCGGCGGCAGTACGAGCTGGTCAAGGCGACCCGGATGGGCCGGGTGATCCTGGCCAGCAGCGACGATCTCGACCGCGCTGCAAAGGCGGTCACCGATTATGTCGCCGAGCGGATGTTAGAGCGCGAACGCATGATCGAGGGCGATTGGATCGCCATGCGGGGCTATGATTTCGACGGTGGTGGCACTCCCGCCATCGAAGCTGCGGGTTCGGTGACCTCGACACGCTCGCGCTGGCGGTCGATCGCCTGGTTCGTCGTCGGCCTGCTGGCGGGCGCCGGCGCGTTGTTCGCCTGGGCCTGGTACGGCACCATCCCGACCTTCCTGCAATAGGGCGCCAAAACTACAAAGCGCTTTTCAGCTTCTCGGCGTTCCTTTCCAGGACCGCTGAATCCGCCATATCGCCGGTGTGCGGACCAAGCCGCACGCCGTCGAAGCGCGGGATCACATGCACATGCATGTGGAAGACCACCTGGCCGCCGGCCGGCTCGTTGAACTGCTGGATGGTCACTCCGTCGGCGGAAAAAGCCTTCAGCGCGACGCGCGACAACTTGGCGACCGTGGCGTAGACGTTGGCCACCACGGTATCGTCGGCATCCAGTATATTGCGGACCGGCGCCTTGGGAATCACCAGGAAGTGGCCGTCGGCGCGGGGCATGATGTCCATGAACGCCAGCGTGTGATCGTCTTCGTAGACCCGGTGACAGGGCATTTCGCCGCGCAGAATCTTGGCGAAGATGTTGTCGTCGTCATATGCGCTCATGGGTGGCGGTCGCTCCTGTTCGCCGCTCATACTGCGCGATCGGTCCGGTAGCTGTAAACCGCCTCGGAGCGGTTATGAGCGCCGGAAAGGCGTGTGCGCTGCGAGCGCTTCGTTTTCCATCGCTACGTGCCGCCGCTCGTGCTGCAGATAGTCGTCGATCGCACGGCGCAGGCCGGGATGGGCGATCCAGTGGGCCGAATGGGTGGTGACCGGCAGATAGCCGCGCGACAGCTTGTGGCCGCCCTGGGCGCCGGCCTCGACCCGCTTGAGCCCGTGCGCGATGGCGTAGTCGATCGCCTGGTAGTAGCACAGCTCGAAATGCAGAAAGCGGTGGTCCTCGATGCAGCCCCAATGGCGGCCGTACAGGCACCCATCGCCGACGAAGTTGATGGCGCCGGCGATCGGCCGGCCGGCGCGATTTGCCATCATGACGACGGTCTGGTCCGGCATCGACTGGCCGATCAGCGAGTAGAACTCCCGGGTTAGGTAGGGCTGGCCCCATTTGCGCGAGCCGGTATCCATGTAGAAGGCGAAGAACTGGTCCCACAGCGCCTCGGTCATCTCATTGCCGCCGACCCAGTCCACGGTGATGCCGGCATCACCCAATGCGATGGCCCGCTCCTTGCGGATGTTGCGGCGCTTGCGCGATGACAGGTTCGCCAGGAAATCGTCGAAATCGGTAAAACCCTCGTTGGTCCAGTGAAACTGCTGATCGGTTCTTAGCAGAAAGCCGTCCGCCTCCAGCGCCTGCCAGTCGGCCTGCGGCAGGAAGGTGATGTGGGCGGACGATACGCTCAGCTTTTCGGTCAGTTGCTTGAGACCGGCGGCCAGGGCGCTGCGCCGGGCGTGGCATTTTTCGCCTTCGACCTCTAGGAAGCGTGGCCCGGTGGCCGGCGTGAACGGCACCGAGCATTGCAGCTTGGGGTAGTAGCGGCCGCCGGCGCGCTCGAACGCGTCGGCCCAGCCATGGTCGAACACATATTCGCCCTGGCTGTGGTTTTTCAGATAACAGGGCAGGGCGGCCAGCGGCCCACCGCATTCGTCCTCCAGCACCAGGTGCTGGCCCAGCCAGCCGGTTTCGGCGGTGGCCGAGCCGCTTTCCTCCAGGGCGGATAAGAACTCGTGGCGCACGAACGGATTGGGATCGTCGCCCAACAGCGCGTTCCAGTCGGCTGCCGCGATGTCGCCCATCGAGGTTGTTACGCGGATGCGAAACACCTGGTCGGTTTCCGCCGCCCCGGCCTGTCCGGTCCGGCTCATTCGTCTTTACCGATCTCGTCCGGACCGAAGCCTTCGAAGGTGATCTGATCGGCTCCCTTGTAGGCAACGACCATCTGTTCGGCACTTTTAACCGTCCAGGTGATCACCGGCAGACCCGCCGCGCGCCTTTCGCGCACAAACCGGCAGTCCAGGTTATCGACGTCGTAGGAGATGAAATCGGGCGCTACCTCATCGAAGATCGTTTTGTGCACATCGTACTTTTCATCTCCACCTTCCGCCACCAGGCCGAGCGGCAGGTGGACGGCGTCGCGGCGCGCGGCGCGCAGCAGCCAGTGCATGAACGACATGATTGCCACCGGTCCTCCATAACCCCTCAGCGCACTGGCGACCGCCTCGACGAAGCCGTCGTCGCGACCGTGCACCCCTTTCAATTCCAACACCAGGCCGACCCGGCCGGCCACCAGGTCCAGCAGCTCTCCCAGGCTGGGAATGTGATCGCCGCTATCGAGAACGCAAATGCGCGAGAGTTCGGCCGCGGCATGATCGCGCACTTCGCCCGGCCGGCCGGTCATGCGGTCCAACTGCAGATCGTGGAAGACCATCGGCACGTTGTCGGCGGAAGGGTGTAGATCGACCTCGATGGAAAACCCGGCCTCGACCGCGGCCCGGCACGCGGACAAGGTGTTCTCGTATATGGCCGATTGCGCGTGATGAAGGCCGCGGTGGGCGATCGGCGCACGGACAAGCCAGTCTGGATTCACTCGGGACATCGGCCACGAAACTTTGTTGGAGCATCTTCACATTGCCACATCTGTACGGCAGTTTGACGGCCAAGCAAATTAACACGATCGTCAGCACGGAAACGCTCATGACCGTAATGACCGTAGGTCAGCCAGTACTGCCGTTAACCGCCGTGGTTGGGGCCGTGACGCTCGCATTGACCTGGCCGGCCTTGCCGAGCCCGGCCATCGCCGGCGGCTTCGAGACCATCGTGCCGCATCGGGCCATCTATGACGTGGAGCTCAACGAAGCTGCCGAGCGTTCCGGCATCAAGGCGATGAGCGGACGCATCGTCTACGAAGTGCAGGGCAACGAGTGCGAAGGCATCACGGTGCAATACCGGTTCCTGACCGACGTGCGCACGACGAGCGACAAGTTCCTCTCCGACCAGCATACCAGCACGTTCGAAAGCCCGGACGGCTCGCAATTCACCTTCCTGACCAAATCGTTCGTCAACGAGCGGCTTGAACGCACGGTGGCGGGCAGCGCGCAACGCGGCGCCGGCGGACTGGAGGTCAAACTGTCGAGCCCGCAGGAACGCGAGCTGGCGCTGGGGGATGCCAGCTTCATCACCAGCCATCTGGTCAACCTGTTGGACAAGGCGCGGCGCGGGGAGCGGTTCGTGCGCACGGACCTGTTCGACGGCTCCGATGCGGCCGACGAGGTTGTCGCCACAACCTCCGTGATCGCGGCTTCGAAGGTTGTCGAGGGCAAGCTGGACGGCGAGGGCGACGGGATCGGCGACGCGCTCAACGGTCTGCACAGCTGGCCGGTTACCATGAGCTATTTCGACAAGGATGTTGGACGCACCGCCGAACACGTGCCGGTCTACGAGGCCTCGTTCCTGCTCTACGAGAACGGCGTGACCCGCAAACTGGTGATGCGCTATCCCGACTATTCGCTGAAGGCGCATATGCAGGAGCTGGAACTGTTCGCCGTTTCGCCCTGCGAGCGCGAAGGCTGAACTCACGATTTTCTCGCGGTCCCGTCTGCCGGCTTCTTGGGCGGGCGGAAGGTGAGCCCCAGTTCAAGCGCCTCGCCGCCGAACTTGTCGCGCACCGCATCGATGGCGCGTTCCACATTGGCGCGCCGGGTGGCGCCCACGTCCAGCAAATCTTCCGGATCTGCGGTCTCGTCCGACATCAGCGTGGAAACGCCGATGCCGATGAGCCGGAACTGCGTGCCGTCCAGCTCGCGCACCATCAGTTCATGACCGGTGCGATAAATTCGATCGGCCAGCTGGGTGGGATCGGGCAGCGAGCGGTTGCGCGTGCGCGTTTTGAAATCGGCCGTCTTCATCTTCAAGGTGATCGTCTGGCCGGCCAGCTGCCGCTTCTTCAGCCGCTTCGCCACCCGTTCGCACAGCCGCCGCAGGATAGGCGCCAGCTCGGCCTCTTCGCGGCGGTCGCGGCCGAACGTGGTCTCCGACGAGATGCTCTTGGCCGCCCCGCCGATGTTGACCTTGCGCGAGTCGCGGCCGCGCGCCAGCCGGGCGAGCCGCAGGCCCAGCGAACCATATTTGCGCGCCAGTTCGTTCTCATCCATGTCCTGGATGGTGGCGATGTCGGTGATGCCGTCGCGCGCGAGCATGCGCTGGCTGGCCTTGCCTACGCCCCACACGATGGTGACCGGCTGGCGGCGCAGGAACTCGATCGCCTCGGCGCGGCCGATCACCGAGAAGCCGCGGGGCTTGTCCAGGTCGGAAGCGACTTTTGCCAAGAATTTACAATAGGATAGACCAACCGAAACCGTGACCCCGATCTCTCGCTCGATGCGCCGGGCCAGCCGGACCAGCACCATTGCGGGCGAGGCGCCGTGCAGCCGGCGCGTGCCGGACAGGTCCAGGAACGCTTCGTCTATCGACAGGGGCTCGACAAGCGGGGTGAGCTCGCGCATCAGGGTGCGGATTTCGCTTCCCACCTTGGCGTATTTCTCCATGTTTGGCTTGATGACCACCGCGTCGGGGCACGCCTTGAGCGCCTTGAACATCGGCATCGCGGAATGGATACCGCGAATGCGGGCCACGTAGCAGGCCGTCGAGACCACGCCGCGCTGGCGGCCGCCGACAATGACCGGCTTGTCGAGCAGGCTCGGGTCGTCGCGTTTTTCCACCGCCGCATAGAACGCGTCGCAGTCGATGTGGGCGATCGACAGCTTATCCAGCTCGCGGTGGGACAGAACGCGCGGACTGCCGCAGGCGGGGCAACGGCCGGCGGCCTCCTCGCACACGGCCAGGCAGTCGCGGCAGATGTTGGCGTTCACGGCCATTGCGCCTCGCCCGAACGCTCGCCGGCCAGAAGATCGCGTGCGGCCACGATCGCCTGCGGATCGATCTCGACGGCTTCAGCGAATTGCAGCAGCGTGGGTTCATGGGCGATGAAGAAATCGAGCACGCCGGCCAGAAAGGCCGGCGATGAGGCCGCTTCGCGCAGTTGTGCGGGATCGATGCCGGAAAGCGCGATGAAGCGTGACAGCAATTGCTCATCGGCGCCCAGAAACCGCAGGCCGGCGATGGCCGTCAATTCCGCCTCTTCATAAGGGTCGGTACCCGTCATGAGATCGGGACCCCGTTTGCGTTTCGTCAATACAATTGGCGTAGAATTTCCGTCAAGGCAAATGGTACCGGCTGCGTTCGGCACCGCCGCGACAGAGCTTCCACCCACAGGACGGTTTGATGGCCAAAACGGTGATGATTGTTGAGGACAACGAACTCAACATGAAGCTCTTCAACGATTTGTTGGAGGCAAACGGTTACGCCACCGTGCAGACGCGCAACGGGCTGGAAGCGCTCGATCTCGCGCGCGAGCACAAGCCCGACCTGATTTTGATGGATATCCAGCTTCCGGAGGTTTCGGGTCTGGAGATCACCAAGTGGCTCAAGGAAGACGAGGAACTGCTGCACATTCCGGTGATCGCGGTTACCGCTTTCGCCATGAAGGGCGATGAGGAGCGCATCCGCCAGGGCGGATGCGAAGCCTATATTTCCAAGCCGATTTCGGTCGGAGATTTCATTGAGACGATCAAGTCCTATCTAGGCGATTTGTGAAGGCCCTAAGCCCGCCGCCGCGGGATTTGTAGAGAGTAGAAGGGTTCCAGGTGTGACCGCGCGTATTCTGGTAGTCGATGATGTCCCGGCCAACGTCAAGTTGCTGGAAGCGCGGCTGACGGCTGAATATTTTCAGGTGGTCACTGCCGACAACGGCCCCGATGCGCTGGAAATCTGCGAGAACGGGCGCTGCGATCTGGTGCTGCTCGACGTGATGATGCCGCAGATGGACGGCTTCGAAGTGTGCCAGCGGCTTAAGGACAATCCGCGCACGGCCCACCTGCCGGTAGTCATGATCACCGCGCTCGATCTGCCCGAGGACCGGGTGAGGGGGTTGCAGGCCGGGGCCGACGACTTCCTGACCAAGCCGGTCAGCGACCTTGCGCTGATCACGCGGGTCAAGAGTCTGATCCGGCTGAAGATGCTGACCGATGAACTGCGCCTGCGCGCCCAGACGGGCGCCGATCTGGGCATGGAGACCCGGCTCGGCGAAAACCTGAAGGCCGGCAGCCAGGACGACGCCCGGCTTTTGGTGGTCGATGACCGGCCCTATTCCTACGAGAAGGTGGTGCGGGTGCTGGCCGACAAGCACGAGGTCACCGTCATTCCCGACGCCCAGGAGGCGTTGTTCCGCGCCGCGGACGTGGAGTTCGACACCGCGATCATATCGTTATCGCTGTCCGATTTCGACGCCCTTCGCCTGTGCTCGCACTTGCGCTCGCTGGAGCGCACCAGGCTGCTGCCCATCGTGGCCATCGCCGACATCGACCAGGAGGCGGAGATCATTCGCGCGCTCGATCTCGGCGTGAACGACTATCTGCGCCGGCCGATCGACACCAACGAGCTGGTCGCGCGCGTATCCACCCAGATCAAGCGCAAGCGCTACAACGATCTGCTGCGCGACAGCGTCGAACAATCGATCGAGATGGCCGTGCGCGACCCACTCACCGGCCTGCACAACAGGCGCTATCTCGACAGCCACCTGGAAGGCCTTATCAACACCGCGCACGCAAAATCCAAGCCGCTGTCGGCGATCATCTGCGATGTCGACCGGTTCAAGGCGGTCAACGACGATCATGGCCATGACGTGGGCGACGAGGTGTTGCGTGAGTTCTCGCAGCGGCTGCGCAAGAACATCCGCAACATCGACCTAGCCTGCCGGTTCGGAGGCGAGGAATTCGTCGTCATCATGCCGGACACCGGCGTTGCACTGGCCATGGTGGTGGCCGAGCGTCTTCGCCGTGAGGTCGCCTCGCATCCGTTCGTGGTGCTGGGCGGGTCGAAACAGCTTCCGATCACCGTCTCGCTGGGGGTTTCGTCGCTCGACAAAGCCGACGATACGCCGGAAAGCCTGCTCAAGCGGGCCGACATCGCGCTGTACAACGCCAAGAGCGGCGGGCGGAACTGCGTGGTATCGCAGGCGGCCTGACCAGCGTAGCGATTAAGGAAAATCTGTAACGTTAATTTCAGGTCAACCCAGGTTAACGTTATCAGATTGTTGCTTTTTTTCCCATTCTAAGCCAGATTCGTACGCATCGGTACCGACCGCGAAAGCCGTCGGACCGCGCGCCTTTCGAATACCCTACGGAATGCTCAGGTCCGCCGCATCTCCTGGGTCCGTGGGGTCCGTCGGTCGGCCGCTGGTATAAGTGGCCTCCTCGTACCATGGCCAGCGTGCCGGCCGACCCTCTTAACCATCGCACAACAAAAAACCGCCGTGCGATCAACAGCGGCGGTTCGTCATTTGCCGGCGCATGAATGCGCCGGGGACATCGGCTTACTTGATTTTGGATTCCTTGAATTCGACGTGCTTGCGCGCGACCGGGTCGTATTTGCGCTTGGTCATCTTCTCGCTCATCGTGCGGCTGTTCTTCTTGGTGACGTAGTAGAACCCGGTGCCGGCGGTGGAATCGAGCCGTATCTTGATGGTGGTCGCTTTTGCCATCGCAGTGTTTCCCGCAAACCTGTCAGCGCGCCGGATCGCCTGGCGCGGATCGCCGGCAACCTAGTGATCGCGCGTCGAAAGTCAAGTGGCGATGGGCTGGTACGCTATGCCATCATCGTGCGGTTGAAGCGGCCGTGCACGGCGCTGTAGAACGGCGCCGGATAGACCGGATCGAGGCCGGGGTCGCGTTCGAGCCGGTTCATCAGTTCCACTAAGATCACGCGGGTGATCTCGCGCGTGTCGGCGGCGATCGCCTCGTCCGGCGCGATCCACTGCAGGCCTTCCAACTCACCGGACGGCTCGAAGCCGCCGGCAGGTACATGGCCGATCGTGTCGGCCGTGCCGACAAAAAACCAGGTGTCGAACCGGCGACGCATTCCCGGCGGGGTGATGGCGCGCGCAAGCAGCCGCAGGCCCGAAAGCGACGGGCCGATGCCCCGCGCCGCGAACGGCTGCCAATGGGGATGGCCGGGCGGACTGGAAGACGAGCGCCCGATCAGCAACCCGGTCTCCTCGCACATCTCGCGGATGGCCGCCATGCCCAGCGCGCGCGCGGTGCGTGGCGTGGGCCTTCCGCGAGCGTGCGCGCGGATGCGTTCGTGTGTGGCCTCGTCGAGCTCGTCGATGCTCGGTATCGACCCGTCGGCGCGGTCGACCGAGCCGCCCGGGAACACAAATGCCCCGGGCATGAATTTGAGCGCGCGATTGCGCCGGCCCATCAGGATGCGCGGTTTCGGCCCGTCATTGTCGATGAGAATCATCGTTGCGGCGTTTTTCGGCCGAACCGCCGGACCGACGGACGGCCCGGCATGGTCGCGCAGATGCCGGGACTGTGGAGCGTCTATGATCCGTTGGATGCGCCCGATCTCGCCGTCGAGCAGGGCCAGATTTTTGCTGTGATCGTCGCGATCACTCGTCATGGCCGCCGAACCCATGCATTCTGAGGGCCCACTGGGCCGCAATGACCGCGCCCTTGATCGGCCGCATCAGCAGAACCGCCATGATGACGGCGAAACCGGCGCCGCCGAACGTGATCGTCCAGGTGTCCAGCTCGGTATGGACCATGATGAAGGCCAGCACGCCTACGACCACGTGACCGACGATGAAGACGTTGAGGTAGGGCGGCAGGTCGTCGGCGCGGTGATGATGCAGCGCTTCACCGCACTGCGGGCAGTGGGGCGCGACGGCAAGCAGGCGCGCAAAAACGCCGCCCACGCCGCAACGCGGGCATTTGCCGGCCAGGCCGCGGCCCATGGCCTGCCACAGATTGCGCTCGGCCGGCGAGGGGTGATGGGGAGCTGGGAAATCCACGGTCACCTTCTATCTCCTTGACGCCGGCGACGAACCGAACCGCGGCGGCCGGTCGATTTTCCGCCGCGGCGCGAATGCTGGCGACGCAAATCCGCCGATGGCCGCTTGCCCACGCTCAGCATCTCGAAACGTAGCGCGCCGGCTACGGGGGCGGCCTGGACCAGCCGAACCTCGACGGGCTGGCCGAGCTGGAATGCAAGCCCTGACTCGGCGCCGACCAGCACGTGATTGGCCGCATCATAGACCTGATATTCGTCCGCGATCGTAGATATGGGCACGAAGCCGTCGGCGCCAGTCTCATCAAGCGTGACAAACAGTCCCGCCCTCGTGACCCCGTTGATCCGGCCATGGAAATTGTGGCCGATGCGTTCGGTCAGAAAGCCGGCGATCAGGCGGTCGGCGGTGTCGCGCTCGGCCTGGACCGCGCGCCGCTCCGCAACCGAGATTTCCGCGGCGATCGCGTCGAGTTTTTGTTCCTGCGCGCCGGTGATGCCGCCTTCGCCGAGGCCGAGGCACCCAATCAGGGCCCGGTGGACGATCAGATCGGCGTAGCGGCGGATCGGCGAGGTGAAATGGGCGTAGCGGCGCACGTTGAGGCCGAAATGGCCGATATTGTCCGGCGAATACTCCGCCTGGCTCTGGGCGCGCAGCACCACCTGGTTGACCAGATCGGCCGCTTCGCCGCCTGCAACCTTCTCCAGAATGTGATTGAAATGATGCGGGCGCAGATTTCCGGACCTGGCCAGCGGCAAATCGAGGGTCTTGAGGAACTGGCGCAGGCTTTCCAGCTTGTCGAGCGACGGCTTGTCGTGCACACGGTAGATGAAGGGCTGGCGCGCTCCTTCCAGGCTCTCGGCTGCCGCCACGTTGGCCTGGATCATGAACTCCTCGACC
This sequence comes from Rhizobiaceae bacterium, assembly GCA_028281105.1. Lineage (GTDB taxonomy): Bacteria > Pseudomonadota > Alphaproteobacteria > Rhizobiales > Rhizobiaceae > JANQKQ01. Next base: position 58,081 of record JANQKQ010000052.1, on the reverse strand, counting down.
AGGCGGTGGGCCTGCAGCCGTTCGGGCGTCATCACCCGGTCCACCGTGCCATCCTGTTTGAGCACGATCTTGCGTTCGGCCACGTTGATCGCCAGAGGCTGGCGCACATCGCGGGCGCGGGCCAGGCACCGGTAGGCCGCCCATAGCGGCTCCAGTACGTTCGTGGTCAGCTCCACGCCGACATCGCTGCCCTGTTCTCCGTCAATCGCGGCTTGCGCCTGCTCATAGGACAGCTTCGCGCGCGAGCGCATGATGACGCGGTGGAAGCTGTGCCGACGCTTGCGGCCGTCCGCATCGAAGGCCATGCGCACCGCCAGGGCAGGGCGGTCCTCGCCTTCGCGCAACGAGCACAGATTTGTCGAGATGCGCTCCGGCAGCATCGGCACGACGCGATCGGGGAAATAGACCGAATTGCCCCGCTCCGCCGCCTGGGCGTCCATGGCGCTTCCCGAGCGCACGTACCAGCTCACATCGGCGATCGCGACGGTTACGATATGACCGCCGGGATTGTCGGGATCCGGCTCGGCGAAGACCGCGTCGTCGTGGTCTTTGGCGTCGGGCGGGTCGATGGTGATCAGCGGCGCATCGCGCCAGTCTTCCCGGTCGGTAAGCGGGCAGTCGGCCGGTGCCGCGTCTGCCTCGTCCAGTGCGGCCTGGGAGAACCGGTGCGGAATGGCGAGCTGGTGGATTGCGATCATCGAAACCGCCTTCTCGCCACCCGCCGCGCCGATTACCACCGCCACCCGGCCCGTTTTGCCGCCATAACGGCCGGACTTGGCGATCTCGACTTCCACCAGATCGCCGGGTTTGGCGCCTGCCAGACCGTCGGCCGCCAGCGGCACCGGTTCGAGTTTGCCGTGGGCTGGCTCCAGCAGGTGTCCATCGGCGGACTGCCGCACGATGCCGAGCACAGTCGCCGCCTGTCGGCCGAGCACCTTGATCACGCTCGCCCGGTAATGGCTTATGGCGCCGCTGCTGCCGTCCTCCGGCTTGACCCGGGCCAGCACCCGGTCGCCCACACCGGCCGTGGGGCCCTTGGGCCGCTGGATGATCCTGATTACGGGCGGCTGTTCGTCGCTGGCGGCCTCGCCGTTGACGGGACGCGCCAGCAATCCGCCGTCGCGGTCGCGGGTGGTGATCTCCAGAACGCCAACGGGAGGCAGGGCGCCCGGGACACAAAGTCGTTTGGAACGACGCACGATTACTCCATCGTCCTGCAGGTCGCGCAAAATCGCCTTGAGCGCGCCCCGCGCTTCGCCCGAGATGCCGAACGCCCTGGCGATGTCGCGCTTGCCTACCCGGTGCGGATTGTCGCCGATGTAGCGCAGTACTTGCTCGCGGGTGGGCAGGGTAGCGGTCTTGCCGGCGCCGGCACCCTTTCGTTGTCTACTCAACTCTCCGCCCCCCTGCTGAAGCTTCTACCGCCTCGTTTTGCCGCGCGCTGCCTTTTCGGCGATCAAGGCGACCGCCTCTTCCATGGTTACCGATGTGGGATCCTTGTCCTTGGGCAGGGTCGCGTTGATCTTGCCGTGATTGACATAGGGTCCGTATCGCCCGTCCCTGACCGAGACGGGGCCGCCCTGTTGCGGATGATCGCCAAGCTCCTTCAGCGCGGCTGCTGTGCGCCGCCGCCCGCCCTTGGCGGCTTTCTCCGCCAGCGCCGAGACCGCCCGGTTGAGTCCGACCGAGAATACTTCCTCGATCGAGTCCAGATTAGCGTATACGCCATCGTGTTGCACGAACGGACCGTAGCGGCCCAGGCCTGCGTTGATCGATTTGCCGCTTTCGGGATGCAGGCCGACTTCGCGCGGCAGCGACAACAGCTGCAACGCGCGCCCCAGGTCGATGTCGTCCGGCGCCCAGGTTTTCGGCAGGCCGGTGCGCTTGGCCTGCTTGCCTTCACCGCGTTGCACATAGGGTCCGAACCTGCCCGAGCGCAGCGTTACCGTCTCGCCGGTGTCGGGATCGGCGCCCAGCTCCTTCGGTCCCTCGCCGGCGTCGTTGTCGCCGTTGCCGTTGTCACCAAGCTGGCGGGTGAAGGCACAGTCGGGATAATTCGAGCAGCCGACGAAGGCGCCGTAGCGGCCGACCTTAAGGCTGAGTTGCCCGTCTTCGCAGCGCGGACAGTGGCGCGGGTCGCCGCCGTCTTCGCGCTCGGGAAACGCGATCGGGGCCAATTCCACGTTGAGCACGTCGAGCACCTGGCCCACGCGCAGATCCTTGATGTCGTCCACGCTGCCCGAAAACTGCTTCCAGAAGTCGCGCAGCACGTCCTTCCATTCCAGTTCACCGGCGGAAATCTTGTCGAGCTGTTCCTCCAGCCCGGCGGTGAAATCATATTCCACGTAGCGGTTGAAGAAGTTCTCCAGAAAGCCCGTCACCACCCGGCCCTTCGATTCAGGCGTGAAACGACGTTTGTCCAAACTGACATATCCGCGGTCCTGCAGGGTGGCGAGTGTGGCTGCATAGGTCGACGGACGGCCGATGCCCAGTTCCTCCATCTTGCGGATCAAGGAGGCTTCGGAATAGCGCGGCGGCGGTTCGGTGAAATGCTGCTTGGCTTCGATCGCTTCGCGGCGCACCGTCTCACCCTCGGCCAGCTTGGGCAGGCGGGCGTCGTCCTCCTCCTCACCCTGTGGACGGGCGGTCTCGTAGACGCGCAGAAAGCCATCGAAGCGCACCACCGAGCCGGTCGCCCGCAACTGCGCCGTCTCGCCGCCGCGGCGTGCGGTGATGTCGACGGTCGTTCGCTCGATCTCGGCGGAGGCCATCTGGCTGGATACCGCGCGACGCCAGATCAGCCCGTACAGCTTGTTCTGGTCGTCATCGAGATGCGGCGTCATCGCTTCGGGCGTGCGCGAGACGTCGGTCGGCCGGATCGCCTCGTGCGCTTCCTGGGCGTTCTTTGCCTTGGTCGAGTAATGGCGCGGCTCGTCCGGCACGTAGGGTTCGCCGAACTGGGTGGCGATGTGCTCGCGCACCGGCCCGATCGCCTCGGGTGCGATCTGCACGCCGTCGGTACGCATATAGGTGATCAGCCCGACCGTTTCCCCGCCGATATCGATCCCCTCATACAGCCGCTGCGCCACGCGCATGGTGCGGCTGGCGGAGAAGCCGAGCTTGCGGCTGGCGTCCATCTGCAGGGTCGAAGTGGTGAAGGGCGGCGCCGGATTGCGTTTGGTCGGTTTCGAAACCACCGAGCCGACCGAAAGATCGGCCGCCTCGAGCATGGTCTTGATCGCCATTGCCTGGGCTTCGTTGCCGATATCCTGGCGGCCCAGCTTCTGGCCTTCGAATTCGGCGATGCGCGCGGCAAAGGTCTGCCCCTGGGCGTTGGCGAGCGTGGCGATCACCGACCAGTATTCGACCGGCTTGAACGCCTCGATTTCCTGCTCGCGGTCGCAGATCAGGCGCAGCGCCACCGATTGGACGCGCCCCGCAGAGCGCGCGCCCGGCAGTTTGCGCCAAAGCACCGGCGACAAAGTGAACCCGACGAGATAGTCGAGCGCGCGGCGCGCCATATAGGCCTCGACCAGCGGCGCATCGATCTGGCGCGGGCTTTCCATGGCCTCGAGCACGGATTTCTTGGTGATCGCGTTGAACACAACCCGCTCGACCGGTTTGTCCTTCAACACCTTCTTCTGGTTGAGCACTTCCAGCACATGCCACGAAATGGCTTCGCCTTCGCGGTCGGGGTCGGTGGCCAGGATCAGGCGATCTGCGCCTTTGACGGCTTTGGCGATATCGTTGAGCCGGCCACGCGCCTTGGTGTCGACGACCCACGACATGTCGAAATCATCGTCGGGACGAACCGAGCCGTCTTTGGCGGGCAGATCGCGCACATGCCCGTAGGAGGCGAGGACCGTATAGTCCTTACCCAGGTATTTGTTGATTGTCTTTGCCTTGGCGGGCGATTCCACCACGACGACCGATGATGCCATTGTGCCTTGATGCCCCTGATGTGCGACCGTAGTTCAGGCAGCTATAGATTGTCGATAAACATTGCAAGAAGGTCTCTGAATTGGCCAACCCGCGCGCCGCCGTCAAGTGCGCGGCTGTCGATCGTGCCGGCCCTGGTCCGGCCAGTTCTTGCCGGCGGGTCGGCGCGCCACTGCCAATTGTGGGGTATGGACTTCCAATCTTAGGTTGTATTTGGTGTGAATTGCAATCATAGCGATTTGGTGGTAGCGAGACACAACCGACACTTTGCCTTGCTTTTCGGGACTTGCAGGACCCGGGTCATCCCTGTCGGCGGCGGGCTTGCGAATCCGAAAGGTGTTAAATGCCTGGAGCCACGGCAATCAAAAACGACGACAACAACGCGGGCGAGCCCGATCCTGTTGAAAGCCTGAACTATGTGCGCGCCATGCTGGCCGAGTTGCGCACCATCTGCATTCGGATCGATGAAGAGATGTTGGCGTATCTGATTGAGATGGCGATGCTGGAGGCGGCCGAGCGCGGAACCAACCCACCGCCGCCCGGCGGCGAGGCCGGCCACCGACCGACCGGCGGGCATTGATCGCGCGCACCGGCACGCTCCTTCACACCAAAGAGACCCGGTTTCCGGCATGCCGCTCCAGCCTGCCGGCCAGATCCAATTCTATCAGCACCAGCTGGACTTCTCCCGCCGACGCGCCGGTGTAGCGGATGATCTCGTCCACCTCGACCGGCGTCGGCCCCAGGGCGCTGGTCACCGCCTGTCGCACCGCATCGGCGATATCCGCTGATGCGCGCGCCAGCTCGTCTTCGTTGGCTGCTTCATCCGGCGTTTCGCCAAATTGCGGACCCGGCGGCGGCCTGAGCCCGGTCAACGGACGGACGGCTTCTTCGACGTCCTGAGCACTGGTTGCGATCTGCGCGCCGCGCTTGAGCAAGATGTTGGTACCGGCGCTGCGCGGGTCGAGCGGCGAGCCGGGCACGGCAAAGACCAGGCGTCCGGCTTCGTTCGCCAGCCGCGCGGTGATAAGCGAACCGGAACGCTGGGCCGCCTCGATCACCACCACCCCCAAACTGACGCCGGCGATGATCCGGTTGCGGCGGGGGAAATCCTTCGCGCGCGGGCGCCAGCCCAGGGGCATTTCGGAGATGATGGAATTGCCTCTGGCCAGGAACTCTTCGGTGAATTCCACGTGCTCGGGTGGAAATATCGCATCAATGCCGCCGGCGAACACGGCGACCGTGCCGCTGTCGGCAGATGCTTTGTGGGCTGCGATGTCGATGCCGCGTGCGTATCCCGAAACGATCGTGTAGCCAAGCGAGCCAAGTTCCTTGGCGAAGGCAGCGGCCAGTTTCACTCCCGCGAGCGAGGCGTTGCGCGCGCCGACGATGCCGACGGTCGGGCGATCGATCGTGGAGCTGTCGCCGCGAACGCTCAACATGGGTGGTGGATAATCGGCCTGTTGCAGGTAGGGCGGATAACCCCTTTCGCCCATTGCGACAATGCGTCCTCCGAGCCGCTCGGTTGCCTCCAGTTCGCCCGCCGCGACATCCGGAGGGCAGATCTTGATGCGGGCGGAGCGCCCGCCGCGCCGGGACAGTTCAGGCAGCGCTTCGATCGCGGCCGAGGCCGAGCCGAAATGGTTGATCAGGTCGCGGAACGTGGCCGGGCCGACGTTCTCGCTGCGAATCAGCCGCAGCCAGGCGAGCCGCTGTTGGTCGTTGAGCTCGAAGGCGCCGTTGTCGCCGGCGCTCATCCGCCGCCGCCCAGCTTGATGCGGCCTTCCTCGCCACGCATCAGTCGGCGGATGTTCGCCCAGTGCTTCAGCCACAAGATGACCGTGAGCAGGGCGAACAACTCAGATTGCTGCGGGTAGTTGAAAAGCCGCAGGGCGATGACCGCCGCGACGCTGGCGACCAGCGCGGCAAGCGAGGAGTACCGGAAGATCGCCGCCACCAGCAGCCATATCGCGCAAAATCCGACCGCCACCGGCCAGGCAAGCCCGGCAAGAACGCCGATATAGGTGGCGACCCCCTTGCCGCCCCGGAACTTCAGCCATATCGGGAAGCAGTGGCCCAGAAATGCGCCCAGGCCCGCCATCACCGCGAGGTCGGGGCCGAAGCTTGCGGCCACCACAACGGCAACGAGACCCTTGGCGAGATCGGCCAGCAGCGTCGCCGCCGCCAACGACCGATTGCCGGTGCGCAGCACGTTGGTTGCGCCGATATTGCCTGAACCGATGGCGCGCACGTCGCCCAATCCGGCCGCCCGGGTGAGCAACAGGCCGAACGGGATCGAGCCCAGCAGATAGCCGAAGGCGAACGCACTCAACAAATAGGGTAGCGCCAGGCTCCAGTTGATCGGATCCGGCATGCCTCATCCTCCCGGCAGCTCGTGCACTCCGGTGGATTTTCAACCGGAGGTCGTACCGCTCGTGTATACAGTGCGTCCAGCGACCAGGGTTTGCAAGACCTTGCCGGTGAACCGGGCGCCCTCGAACGCGGTATTCTTGGAACGCGAGACCAGGTCGTCTTCGGCGACCACCCAGGGCAGTTCGAGATCGGCGATGGCAATATCGGCGCGCGCGCCCTTCTTCAGCGAGCCGCCGGGCAATCCGAAGATCGCGGCGGGCCGGGCGCTCATCGCATCGATCAGACGGGGGAGCGGCACGTCGCCATTGTGGTAGAGCCGCATCGCGGCCGCGAACATCGTCTCCAACCCGATCGCGCCGTCGGCGGCCTCGGAGAACGGATGCCGCTTGGTGTCCACGTCCTGTGGGTCGTGGGATGAGACGATCAGATCAATCGTGCCGGCCGCCAGGGCCTCGACCATGGCCACACGGTCCTCTTCAGAACGCAGGGGCGGGGACAGGCGGAAGAAGGTGCGGTAGCGGCCGATGTCGGTCTCGTTGAGGCACAGATGGTTGATTGATGCCGCACCGGTGACCCGGTGATGATTGTCCTTGTAGTAGGCCACCGCCTTGGCCGAGTCCCGTGTCGACAGCTTGGCGGCGTGGTATCTGCCGCCGGTCAGCGCCGCCAGCCTCAGGTCGCGCTCCAGCGGGATGATCTCGGCCTCGCGCGGAATGCCGGCCAGGCCCAGATGGGTGGCGATCAGCCCCTCGTTCATCACGCCATTGGCGGCCAGGTGGGGATCGTGGGCTTCCAAGGCGACGACCAGATCGAAGTCGCGCGCATACGTCATGGCGTGGCGCAGCAGAAGATTGTTGGCGATCGAGCGCTTGCCTTCCGAAACCATCACCGCGCCGGCGGCTTTGAGCAGGCCGAACTCGGTGAGCGCATCGCCGGCGAAGCCTGTAGTGACTGCGGCGGAAGGGTAGACGTGAACGAGCGCGGTGTCGCGCGCGGTGCGGGTGACGAAATCGACCAGCGCCACATTGTCGATCACGGGATCCGTCTCCGGCATCATGATGAAACCGGTTACCCCGCCGGCAGCCGCCGCGCGGGAAGCCGAGGCGATGGTCTCGCGGTATTCGCTGCCGGGCTCGCCCACATAGACGCGCGCGTCGATCAGGCCGGGGAAGACGTGCTTGCCGGTAGCGTCGATCACCTGGACCGCGTCAGGAAGTTCCGGCTTTGCGGTCGGCTCGATGCCGGCGATCTTGTCGTCGCGCACGAGGACGCTGGCGATGCCGTCGATGCCCTGGACCGGGTCGACCACATGGCCGCCGACGATGGCAAGCGGCGGGCCGCTCATCGTGCCGCCGCCTTTTTATTGCCGCCGGTGAGCAGCTCCTCGATGATCGCCATGCGCACGGCGACGCCCATCTCCACCTGTTCCTGGATTACGCTCTGTGGCCCGTCGGCGACCGCTGACGCGATCTCCACGCCGCGGTTCATCGGGCCCGGATGCATCACAAGCGCGTCGGGCTTGGCACGTGCAAGCTTGTCGCTATCAAGGCCGAAGAAGCGAAAATACTCGCGTACCGATGGTACTAGCGCGCTCGCCATGCGTTCACGCTGCAGGCGCAGCATCATCACCACGTCCGCGTCGGCAAGCCCTTCCTCCATTCCATGGAAGACCTCGACCCCGAGTTTTTCCACCGCCGCCGGCAGAAGGGTGGACGGCGCGACTACGCGCACCCGCGCGCCCATGGCGTTGAGCAGCAGGATATTGGAGCGGGCCACCCGCGAATGCGCCACGTCGCCGCAAATCGCCACCTTCAGGCCGGAAAGCCCGCCCTTGGCGCGGCGGATGGTCAGCGCATCCAGCAGCGCCTGGGTGGGATGTTCGTGCGCCCCGTCGCCGGCGTTGATGACAGAGCATTCAACCTTCTGGGACAACAGTTCCACCGCGCCGGCGGCGTGGTGGCGCACCACCAGCAGATCGGGGCGCATCGCGTTCAGCGTCATGGCTGTGTCGATCACGGTCTCGCCCTTTTTGACCGAGGACGAGCCTACCGCCATGTTCATCACGTCGGCGCCCAGGCGCTTGCCGGCCAGTTCGAACGAGGACTGGGTGCGCGTGGAGGCTTCGAAGAACAGGTTGATCTGGGTGCGGCCCCTCAGCACCGCCTTCTTTTTCTCCAGCTGCCGCCCCACGGAGATCGCGGCCTCGGCCAGATCGAGCAGATGCTCGATCTGCGTCGGAGAAAGATCGCCGATGCCCAGCAAATGCCGATGCGGAAACCTTGTGGAAGGGGAGGGAGCTGCCTTGGCCATCAAAATCGGGGATATACGCCGCCGGTGGTGACGGCACAAGCGAGCGGACGCTTTCGCAAACAGGAAAATGCCGTTTCGTTGCGGTATTTTGTTGTCTGCTGGGCTATAACCACCACATGAACCTGATGAACGAGTCGGACATTGCCGCCACCGGAGCGGTCGACAACCAGTCGCCGATCTTCGGCGGCCACAACGCCTACGACACCGATCCGCTCTTGAAGCACCTGAGTTCGCAGTTCGCTCAGCCCGTGCGCGACGGGTTGTCGACGCACGGGCGCTGGGCGGGTCATGGCGAGACCATCGAACTGGCCAGGCTCGCCAACCGCAACACTCCGGTGCTCAAGACCCACGACATCAAGGGCAACCGCCTCGACCAGGTGGAGTTTCATCCCGCCTATCATGCGCTGATGCGCCGTTCGGCGTCGGTTGGCCTGCACAATTCGATATGGACCGATAATGGCAACGAGCATGGCGTTCGCAACGCAGCGCGGGCCATCCGCTTCTACATGACCGCCGGGGTCGAGATGGGCCATCTGTGCCCGATCACTATGACCAATGCCGCCGCGGCGGCGTTGATCACCACGCCCACCGTTGCCGACGAATGGCTGTCGGGAATCCGCACCAACGACTACGACTCCAGCCATCGCCCGCCCGCCGCCAAGAAGGGCCTCACCGTCGGCATGGGCATGACCGAAAAGCAGGGCGGAACCGACGTGCGCGCCAACATCACGCGCGCCGAGCCCGCCGGCGACGGCCAATGGGCGATCACCGGCCACAAATGGTTCATGTCGGCGCCCATGTGCGACGGCTTCCTGGTGCTTGCCCAGGCCGACCAAGGGCTGACCTGTTTCATGATGCCCCGAATCCTGCCGGACGGGCGGCCGAACAGCCTGCATTTCCAGCGGTTGAAGGACAAGCTGGGCAATCGCTCGAACGCATCGTCGGAAGTGGAATTCGCCGGCGCGCTCGCGATGCCCGTGGGCGAGCCGGGCAGGGGGGTCGCGACCATCTTGGAGATGGTCACGCTGACCCGCCTGGACTGCGTGGTCTCGTCGGCCGGGCTGATGCGCACCTGTCTGGCCGAGGCGGTCGAACACTGCCGGCACCGGCGCGCTTTCGGCGAACTGCTGATCGACCAACCGCTGATGGCCAGGGTGTTGGCCGACCTGGCATTGGAGGTGATCGCCGCGACCGCGCTCGCCATGCGGCTGGCGCGCTCCTACGACGCGGCCGCCAACGATCCCAACGAAGCCGCCTACGCGCGGCTGATGACGCCGGCGGTCAAGTTCTGGGTGTGCAAGATCACGCCGGCGGTGATCTACGAGATCCTCGAATGCCTGGGCGGCAACGGCTATGTGGAGGACGGCAATCTGGCTCGCCATTATCGCGAAGCGCCGCTTAACGCGATCTGGGAGGGGTCGGGTAACGTGATGTGCCTGGACGTGCTGCGCGCGGCGGCGTCCGGCAACGAGATCCTAGGGTCCGTGATGGCCGGCCTGGAACGCGATCTGGGCGAGGGCTCGGCGAAAACGGTCGAGGTGATCCGTTCGGCCGCGGCGATGGCCGGCGCCGACCAGGGTTCGGCGCGTATTCTGACCGAACAACTGGCGTTGACGGCGGCGGCGGCCGAACTGCGCCGGCTCAATCTGGGCGAGGTGGCCGATGCGTTCATGGAGACGCGGCTCGGCGGGCTGTGGCGCAACACCTACGGCATGCTCGACAACCGTTACGGCGCGCGCGCCATTCTGGACGCCTACTATCCGCCGCTGAACTAGCCCGGGCCGGTTTCTCGTTAACCTTAATAAAGCCTTTACGTTGCGCCCGCCGCGATTCCTGACATGATAGGGGTCAGCGAGGGGTGTTGATGCGTATAATCCTGATCCTTTGGGCGTTTCCGCTGGTCTTCTTCTGGGGCTGGTACGGGCTGAGCGCGAACAATCTGCATTTCGGCTTCGATATCCTGCGCCGTGAGGTCCACGATGCGATCTTCGCGTTGTACGGGCGGATCATCGGCGTTCCGGCAGCCGAGGTGCCCGGGGTGCTTGCCGGAGTATTTGCGTTCGATACCGCCCTGCTGTTGGCGATCGCGGCTTTCCGGTGGCGCCGCAGCTGGCTTCCCCAGGCGCGCCAATGGGCGTCCGTCCGCTACGATCGTTGGAACGAAGCCCGGCTCGCCCGGCCGGTCGGCGACGATCTCTAGACCCGTTTTCAGGAATTTCTGAGCGTCCGCAGCCGGTCGAGCGCGCCTTGCAGGAGGAAGGCCGCCGCCGCCGCGTCGATGCGCTGGGCGCGCTTGGCCCTTGATAAGTCCGCCTCGATCATCGCCCGCTCGGCGGCCACCGTAGACAAACGCTCATCCCACAACGCTACCGGCAGGTCGGATAGTTTCGCCAGATTGCGCGCGAAGGCGCGGGCCGACTGGGCGCGCGGGCCCTGTGAACCGTCCATGTTGAGCGGCAGGCCGAGCACGATGGCAAACGCGTCCTGCTCGGCGCAGAAGGCGAGCAGTTGCTCGGCGTCCGTAGAGAACTTGCCGCGCCTGATGACGTGGCTGGCGGTCGCGACGGTGAGCGACCCGTCCGACAGGGCCACTCCGATGGTCTTCGTGCCCAGATCGAGGCCGACGAGCCGTCCGCCCGGGTCATGCAGGGCCGGCAGGTCGGTAATGTCGACGAGGTTCGCGCTCACGGTTCCTGATTAGCGCAAACGGCCTACGCTTCAAACCAGGGCTCGGCGCGGAATTCGCCGGCGAACTTGTCGACCATGAAGTCGACAAAGGCGCGCACCTTCGCGGGCAGTTGCGCGCGGGAGGGGTAAAGCGCGTAAATCCCGGCCGGTGGGTTCTCATAGGCCTCCAGGATCGGCACCAGCGCGCCGCTCGCCAGCGCCCGGCGGCAGGCGAAGGCGGGCAGGCGGGTGATGCCGGCGCCGGCGGCCGCCAGGGCCTCCTCGGCTTCGGCGCTGTTGACGGTGACGCGCGGGTTGGCGGGCACGGACACCTGCCTGCCGCTGGCATCCATGAAACGCCACGAGCGCGCGATCGGCCGCTGGGCGAAGTCGATCAACGAATGTTCAGCCAGATCGTCGGGCGTGCGGGGCGTGCCGGCGGCGGACAGGTAAGCCGGCGAGGCCACCGTAAGCTGGCGTGACGTCACCAGCCGGCGCGCCACTAGCTCACGATCGGGCAGTTGGCCGACGCGCAGCACAACGTCGAAGGCTTCGCCGACGATATCGACCATACGATCGCTCGCCTCCAGATCCAGCCGGATACGCGGGTGGCGATCGAGAAACTCCGGCAGCCAGCCGTTGACGCAGGACAGCGCCAGGCTCACCGGCACGCTTGCCTTGAGCAGACCGGACGGTTGCTCGGATGTTTCGACCACGGCGCGGCGGGCCGCGCGCGCATCCTCGATGATCGCGCGGGCGCGCTCGTAATAGCTCCTGCCTACCTCGGTCAGGCTTATCGTGCGGGTGGTTCGGTTGAGCAGGCGGGCGTTGAGTTGCGCTTCCAGCCGCGCCACCTGTTTGCTGACATGGGATGGGGAATGGCCTAGCCGGCGCGCCGCCGCACCGAATCCGTCATTCTCGACCACGGCGCAGAAGACAACCATCCCGTCGAAGACCGATTCATTATCGTCCATACGGAAACAATCACTTTCCCAACGAGCTATTAAACCTCATTTGAGCAGAAACTATCTTCAAGGCCGGGGCGAACACAAGTCCTGAAATCGCAACCGAAGGGTTTGACCATGCTTGAGATGAGCCATGTGGATCATGTGGGCATCCGCATCTCCGACCGCGAGCGCGCGGTCGCTTTCTACGAACTGCTGGGCTTCGAGATGATCGCCGACGGCGGTTTCGATGCCGGCCATCCGCTGGTGATGCTGCATCCCGCCGGCATCAACATCAATCTACTCGGCCCGGCGACGGCGAAGGCCGGCGAGAACGTGCTGATGGACGAGAAGGACAAATTTCCCGGCATCACCCACATCGCGATCAAGATGAAGTCGGCCGAGGACACCGAGGCGTTCGTCAAGGCTAACGGCATCGCGATCACCGGCCGGCGCGAGTTTCGCGGAACCAAGACCATCTTCATCCGCGATCCCGACCGCAACGTGTTGGAACTGGTGGGCCCCGGCCCGTCGGTGGCGGAGCTCATCGCCGAGCACGTGCATTCCCAAGAGACCTGAGCCCCATATCGAAAGGAAAGACCATGAACGCACTTCTCGCATCCCTTGGCCTGGCACTGGCCGCCACGACCATGCTGGCAGCCGCACCTGCAGCCGTGGCCACCGAACCGCAGATCAAGACCGTGAACGGCGTCGCGAGCTATCCGGAAGGCTATCAGGGCCGCCCGCAGCGCACGGCGGACGAAGATCCGTTCCTTTCGCCGCTGAACTCGGCGCTGATCCTGATCGACTACCAGCCGCCGATCCTGCAGGGGGTCAAAAGCATCGACCATGACGAGCTGATCAACAACACGACCGGGCTGATCAAGACGGCCGTCATCTACGACATTCCGATCATCTTCTCCCACGTGGCCGTCGGGCTGAATGGCTACGATCCGATGATCGAGGAACTGCGCAAGTTGGCGCCCGATGCCGTTTTCGTCGATCGCACCAACGTCAATGCCTGGGAAGAGCCGGAATTCGTCGCCGCCGTGGAGGCCACCGGGCGCAACAAGCTGATCATGGGCGGGTTGTGGACCGACGTGTGCCTGGCTTATCCGGCGATCGAAGCAGAAAAGGCGGGCTACGAGGTATATGTTCCCGAAGACGCGGTCGGCTCGATTACACAGAAGTCGCACGAGAACGGCATGCGCCGCATGATTGCCGCCGGCGTGGAGCCGATCACCTGGAACGTGGTGCCGGCCGAGCTGCAACGCGACCACGCCCGCCCCGATAAGCTGGCCGAAGTGACCAGGGTGTTCATGGAGCATCTGTTCAAGGTCGATCCCGATACCACCTGGTGAGCTGCCGGGGTTGCGCAAGCTGCGCTGGCGGACATTATGAAAGGGCGCCTTCGGGCGCCCTTTCTCGTTGTTGCCAAGGGTTTCGTCTTGCGCTTAAGCTGGACTTCGAAACCGGTGGCCACAAGGAGGCAGCGCACATGAAGATCACCTGGTTCGGGCATTCGGCGTTCGCGTTGGAGTTCGCTGGCAAGAAGGTCCTGATAGACCCGTTCCTGAACGGCAACCCGTCGTTCGAGGGCCAGGATTTTGCCGCCGCCGCCGCCGGCACCACCCACATCGTACTCACCCACGGCCATGGCGATCATGTGGGCGACACCATCGCGATCGCCAGGGAAACCGGCGCGATGGTGATCGCCGCTTACGATCTGTGCATGTGGCTGGAGCGCCAAGGCTTGGAGAAATACGATCCCGCCGGCACCGGCGGCACGGTCTCCCATGATGGCTTCACGCTCACCCTGGTCCAGGCACATCATTCCTCCACCCACATCGATGAGGCCGGCGTCTCCCATGCACTGGGCAATCCCAACGGCGTGGTGCTGCACATCGACGGCGAGAAGACCGTCTACCACATGGGCGACACCGATATTTTCGGCGACATGGCGCTCATCAACGAACTGCACCGCCCACAGGTGGCCATGGTGCCGGTGGGCGACCGCTTCACCATGGGCGGCGCGGTGGCCGCGCTGGCTTGCCGCCGGTTCTTCGACTTCGAGACCATTTTGCCCTGCCATTTCGGTACCTTCCCGATCATCGATGCCGACGCGGACAAGTTCCTGGCCGCGATGGAGGAGCAGGCCGATCGGGTCAACGCAATCTCGCCGGGCCAGACGATCGAGGTGTAGAGGCGCAAGCCACCCATTGAACCGGACCGCGCCCGGCGCTATAGGAGCGGTTGTCCGCCGTCCGGCCCAACGGGCCTGCTTCCCATCGGGTAACGCCCATGTCCGTCGATATCGATACCGTCAAGCGAGTGGCCAAGCTCGCGCGCATCGCCGTTTCCGATCAACAGGCCGCCAAGTTGCAGGGCGATCTCAACGCGATCTTAGGCTTCGTCGAGCAGCTCAACGAAGTTGACGTCGACGGTGTCGAGCCGATGACTTCGGTCGTCCACATGGACATGAAAAAGCGGACCGACGAGGTCACCGACGGCGCCAAGGCAGACGACATTCTGGCCAACGCGCCGACGAGCGAAGACGGCTTTTTCATGGTGCCGAAGGTGGTCGAGTAGGGTCCGTGTCCGTGTCGATCGCTTGTGAATCCCCGCTTCAGGACGACGTGCGCGCCATGGTTGCCGCGCTCAACGCCTATCTGCGTCCGCTGTCGCCGCGCGAGTTCCAGTTTCAGATGACCGCCGAGGAAATGGCCGAGCCCGATACCACCGTGTTCATCGCGCGCGACGAGACGGGCAGGGCGTTGGGCATGGGGGCGCTCAAGGTGCATGATCAACAGCTCGGCGAGGTCAAGCGCATGTTCACCGATCCTGCGGTCCGCGGAACCGGCGCGGGCCGTGCGCTGCTGCGCGTGATCGAACGAGAAGCCGGGCAAAAGGGCCTGAAACGCCTGGTGCTGGAGACCGGCGCTACCGCCGGTTTCGAACCGGCCTGGAGGGTGTACGAGCGCGCCGGCTATCGCCAATGCGGCGCGGTGCTCGATTATCCCGATTCCGGCTATTCCCGGTTCTATGAAAAGAAGTTTGATTAGATGAGCGAACTGACAAGGCTCACCATCGCGGCCGCCCGCGACCGGCTCGCCGCCGGTGAGATCACGGCCGTCGAACTGACCGAAGCCTATCTGGCGGCGATCGAGGCGGCGAACCCGCATCTGAACGCTTTTATCACTGTGGATGGCGACAGGGCGCGGGAGATGGCCGGCCAATCCGACGAGCGGCTGCGCAACGGCGGGGCCCGCCCGCTGGAAGGCATTCCGCTGGCGATCAAGGACCTGTTCGCCACCTTCGGCGGCCATACCCAGGCCTGCTCGCATATTCTGGACGGTTTCCGCCCGCGCTATGAATCTACCGTGACCACCAACCTTTGGGCCGACGGCGCGGTGATGCTCGGCAAGGTCAACATGGACGAGTTCGCCATGGGTTCGTCCAACGAGACCTCCCACTACGGTCCCGTCACCAACCCGTGGCGCGCGCGCGGATCGAACTCCGGGCTGGTGCCCGGCGGTTCGTCCGGCGGTTCGGCGGCGGCTGTAGCCGCGCGCCTGTGCGCCGGCGCGACGGGCACCGACACCGGCGGCTCGATCCGCCAGCCGGCCGCGCTCACCGGGACCGTCGGCATCAAACCGACCTACGGGCGCTGCTCGCGCTGGGGCATCGTCGCGTTTGCCTCCTCGCTCGACCAGGCGGGACCGATCGCCAAGGACGTGCGCGATGCGGCGATCCTGCTGAAATCGATGGCCAGCGTCGATCCCAAGGATACGACGAGCGTCGATCTGCCGGTCGGTGACTATGAGGCAGCCCTGGGCAGCTCCATCAAGGGCAAAAAGATCGGCATTCCGGCCGAATACCGCATCGACGGCATGCCCGAGGAAATCGAGACCCTTTGGCGTCAGGGCATCGACTGGCTGAAGGAAGCCGGCGCCGAGATCGTCGACGTCGCCCTGCCACATACCAAATATGCGCTGCCGGCCTACTACATCGTGGCGCCGGCGGAGGCGTCCTCCAATCTGGCCCGCTATGACGGGGTGCGGTACGGCCTGCGCCAGGACGGCGATGACATCGTCGACATGTACGAGAAAACCCGCTCGGCCGGCTTCGGCGAGGAAGTCAAGCGCCGGGTGCTGATCGGCACCTATGTGCTCTCGTCAGGCTATTACGATGCCTATTACCTGCGCGCCCAGAAGGTGCGCACGCTGATCAAGAAGGACTTCGAGGACGCGTTCGACGCCGGCATCGACATGCTGCTCACCCCTTCGACGCCGTCGGCGGCGTTCGCGATCGGCGACGAAGAGATGGCGAACGACCCGATCAAGATGTATCTCAACGACATCTTCACCGTCACCGTGAACATGGCCGGCCTGCCGGGCATCTCGGTGCCCGCGGGGCTGGACGGCTCCGGCCTGCCGCTGGGCCTGCAGCTGATCGGCAAGCCGTTCGCGGAAGAGGAACTGTTCCAGGCGGCCTATGTGATCGAGCAGGCGGCCGGCTCGTTCGAGCCGGAGCGGTGGTGGTGATGGCGAAGCGCTCCGCCAACTATATCGGAACGCGCACCACCGCCATTCACGCCGGCGAAGCGCCCGATCCCGGCACAGGAGCTTCGGCGCCCAATATCGTCATGTCTTCGACCTATGTGGTCGATGAGCCGCTGGGCTTTTCGGTGCATGACGTGGGCGAGGAGCCGCCGTACATCTATAGCCGCTGGTCCAACCCGACCATCGACGCGCTGCAGAGCAAGCTGGCCGCGCTGGAGGGGACGGAAGCCTGCCTTTGCCTAGCTTCGGGCATGGCCGCGGCTTCGGCTATTTTTCTGTCAAATCTATCGGCCGGCGAACACGCCATCGTCTCCGACGTTTCCTATGCCGGTGTCGCCGAATTGGCGCGCGATACGCTGCCGCGCTTCGGCATCGAGGTCTCCCTGGTCGACGTGAATGATCAGGCGGCGGTGGCGGCTGCGATCCGGCCGGACACCAAGCTTGTCCACATCGAGACACCGGTCAATCCGATCATGCGGCTGACCGACATCGCGGCCGTCTGCGAACTGGCGCACTCTGCCGGGGCGAAAGTCTCGTGCGATTCCACCTTCGCCTCGCCGATCGCGACCCGGCCGGCTGCGCTCGGCGTCGACTATGTCATGCACTCGACCACCAAGTATATCGGCGGCCATGGCGATGCGCTGGGTGGCGCGGTGTGCGGCGCGAGCGAAGCGATTGCTGCGCTCAACGTAGAGGCGGCAATCCATCACGGCGGCATCATATCCCCGTTCAACGCCTGGCTGATCGCGCGCGGGGCGGCGACCCTGCCGCTGCGCATGAAGGCGCATGAGGAGACCGCCCTGGCGGTCGCCGCCTTCCTGGAAAGCCACCCCAAGGTGACCAAGGTGCTCTATCCCGGCCTGCGCTCGCACCCGCAGCACGATCTGGCCGCACGCCAAATGGACAATTTCTCCGGCATGATAGCGTTCCAGGTCGGATCGGCGGCCGAGGGGGAGGCGATCGCCGGGCGCATGATGAGCGATTTGGAAGTGATCCACTACGCCGTCTCGCTGGGTCATCACCGCAGCCTCGTCTACTGGATGCCCACCGACGCGCTGATGGAGACCTCGTTCAAACTGGAGGGAGCTCAGTTGGAATCCTACCGCGCTTATGCCGGCGATGGCATTTTCCGGCTCTCGGTGGGGCTGGAGGACGCAGTGGACCTGGTGCGCGATCTTGATCGGGTTTTGGAGTAGACAAATGTCAAGAGAGCAGGAAAGGGCTGAGAAAAAGCTTCTTCTGGATGCGGTAAATCCGAGATTTGAAGCGATGCTGGCACATTCAGTGGCTTACGGTCAGATCGCTGTTCGTTCTTCATTTTTGCTGAATGGCGGAATTCTTTTCGTTTTGCCCACTTATGTTGCGGCCATTGGAGGCGTAGATAGTGAAGATAGTCGTATTTGTTTGATTGCTTCGGCCAGCTTCTTTGTTTTTGGCATCATTTGTTCTGCGTTGGTTTGTTTTTCTGCATTCCTAAATTTCCAATGGAATATTGATTCACTGGAGGCTGAACGAGCTCAAGCATTAGCTGAAATTGAAGAATTATTTGACGATACAGGAAACAAGGAAAAAAGTAATGAGAGGGAAAAAATATATCATGAATCAATATCAATGAGAGAAAATAACGTTCGTAAAACTCGGGTTAGTTTTGTTATCAGCATGGCCCTAACAGCAGCCTCTTACGCATGTTTTGTTGTTGGCTGTGCGCTTGCCGGACTGGCAATCTTGCCGGATCAGAAATTATGACCATCATCGACACCCGCACACCCGACCCCAAACGCTTCATCCCCGGCGCCAAAGACGACTGGGAAGTGATCATCGGCATGGAGGTCCATGCCCAGGTCACTTCCGAGTCGAAGCTGTTCTCCGGCGCCTCGACCCGGTTTGGCGCCGAGCCCAATTCCAACGTCTCGCTGGTCGATGCGGCCATGCCCGGCATGTTGCCGGTGATCAACGAAGAATGCGTCGCCCAGGCGGTGCGCACCGGGCTGGGGCTGAAGGCGCAGATCAATTTGCGCTCGGTGTTCGACCGCAAGAACTATTTCTATCCCGACCTGCCGCAGGGCTATCAGATTTCGCAGTACAAGGACCCGATCGTGGGCGAGGGTACGGTGAGCGTTGCCGTAGGCCCCGACAAGGCGGGCGAGTTCGAGGAGATCGAAGTCGGCATCGAGCGCCTGCACCTGGAGCAGGACGCCGGCAAGTCGCTGCACGACCAGCACCCGACCATGAGCTTCGTCGATTTGAACCGAACCGGCGTGGCGCTGATGGAGATCGTCTCGAAGCCCGATTTGCGCTCGGCCGACGAGGCCAAGGCGTATCTGACCAAACTGCGCACCATCCTGCGCTATCTGGGCACCTGCGACGGCAATATGGAGCAGGGATCGATGCGCGCCGACGTCAACGTGTCGGTGCGCAAGCCGGGCGGTGACTTCGGCACCCGCTGCGAGATCAAGAACGTCAACTCGATCCGCTTCGTCGGCCAGGCGATCGAGCACGAGGCGCGCCGCCAGATCGCCATTCTCGAGGACGGCGGCGCCATCGACCAGGAGACGCGGCTGTTCGATCCGAGCAAGGGCGAGACCCGGTCGATGCGCACCAAGGAAGACGCGCACGATTATCGCTACTTCCCCGATCCGGACCTGCTGCCGCTGGAATTCAGCCAGGAATATGTGGATGGGCTGGCCGCCGGCCTGCCAGAACTGCCCGACGACAAGCTGGCGCGGCTGAAGGCCGATATGGGCCTTTCGGCCTATGACGCCGCCGTGCTGGTGTCAGAAAAGGCGATTGCCGACTATTTCGAGGCGACAGCCGAAGGCCGCGACGGCAAAACCGCCGCCAACTGGGTGATCAACAACCTGCTGGGCAAGCTCAACGAGACCGGCATGGAACTGGAAGACGCGCCGGTGACGCCCGGCCAGATCGGCTCGATCATCGATCTGATCGCCGACGGCACCATCTCCGGCAAGATCGCCAAGGACGTTTTCGAGATCGTCTGGGAAGAAGGCGGCGATCCGGGCCAGGTTGTCGAGGAGCGGGGGTTGAAACAGGTCACCGACACTGGTGCGATCGAGGCGGAGGTCGACAAGGTGATCGCGGCCAACCCGGACAAGGTCGCTCAAGCCAAGGAAAAGCCCAATCTAGCCGGCTGGTTCGTCGGCCAGGTGATGAAGGCCACCGGCGGCAAGGCCAATCCGCAGGCCGTGCAGGCGCTGGTGCGCGAGAAGCTGGGGCTGGGGTAGGGCCTCGTGCGCCGTTGAATCGCCCCTTGACCGCTATGTGGGTACGCACCGCCTCCAAACGCGATCTGCCCGCCGTTAGCCGGCTGCTCGGCGAAACCTGGCACGCAACCTATGACGCCATCTATGGCGAGGCGCGCGTGGCGGAAATTACCGGCGAGTGGCATAGCGAGGCGGCGCTGGCGCAGCGGCTGGTCAAGCCGAATTCGGAGTTCCTGGTCGCCGACGACGGCAAGGCGATCGCCGGCATGGCCTATGCCAGCTGGGACGGAGTCGGGGAGTTCGACCCCGAAAAGCAAAATCTGGAGAAGATGACCCTGCACCAGCTTTATGTGCTTCCCGACCAACAGCGCCGGGGCGTGGGCCAGTTGCTGCTGGACGAGATGCTGATCTGCTTTCCGCAGGCTCATTCGTGCGTGCTGGAAGTGGAGCCGGAAAACGAGGGCGCGGTTCGCTTCTACCGGCGCAACGGGTTCGAGGTCACCGGCGAGACCGCCGATTGCGGGAGCGCGGGATCGGGAATCCGGGCGCTGGTGATGACGAGGGCGTTGTGATGGTGCCGTCCGTTCGTTGGGCGGCCTTTTCGACTTCAACCGGCAGCCTGCAACGGTTCAATCCCGGAAACGTCGGTGGTTTCGCGCGCAGCGGCCAGGTTGTAAGCGGTCTGTAGGTTGATCCAGAAATTCGCGGTCGTACCAAAGAACTTGGCGAGCCGCAGAGCCGTATCCGGCCCGACGGACGTTTGCTCGGCGGCGATGCGCTCGATACGGGTGCGCGGAACGCCGAGCTTCCTGGCCAACGCCCCGGCGCTCATGTTGAGCGGGGTCAGATACTCCTCGCGCAAAATTTCGCCAGGATGCACGGCTGGAAGTTCGATTTGTGCCATTGGTCCTCTCTCCCTCAGTGATAGTCGGTAACTTCCACATCCGTGGGCCCGGATTCGGTCCATACAAAACAGATACGCCATTGCCGATTAATGCGGATCGAATGCTGTCCAACGCGATCGCCCTTCAAGGCCTCCAAACGATTGCCCGGAGGTGAGTTGAGATCGCCAAGCTCATGTGCGCTATCCAGCATGGCGAGCTTGCGAACAGCGGACCTGACGAGGTTTTGGGGGAAGCCTTTGGGCGTCTTACCTTTGGCGATCCGTTCTGCCAGCTTGCCCTTGTACCCGTTTATCGCCACGCAAACCCCGGCTGATTGCCCGCGTCATCTGGTGAGGCGTTTCAGGGTGAATTGTATCATCTAGTGATACAAGCATCCACCCCATTTCCCGCCTTCCGCTGATCACCGTTTCCTGCCATCCTGCGTTCGACCGACTCACTGGCGCGCGAGGGAGGATCAACCATGGCGAGCGGGCAGGAACCGGGCTTCCGTGAAAGCGTCAATCTGCTGTTCGACCGGGCGGCGCGGCACATGGACCTGCCGCCGGGGCTGGTCGAGAAGATCCGGGTGGTCAACTCTACCTACACCGTGCGCTTCGGCGTGAAGCTGCGCGGCGACATCCACACGTTCACCGGCTATCGCTCGGTGCATTCCGAACACGCCGAGCCGGTGAAGGGCGGTATCCGCTTCGCGCTCGGCGTCAACCAGAACGAGGTCGAGGCGCTGGCCGCGCTGATGACCTACAAGTGCGCCCTGGTCGAGGTGCCGTTTGGCGGCTCGAAGGGAGGACTGACGATCGACCCGCGTCAGTGGGACGCCGACGAGTTGGAACGCATCACCCGGCGCTTCGCCTTCGAGCTGATCAAGCGCGATCTCATCCATCCCTCACAGAACGTGCCGGCGCCCGACATGGGCACCGGCGAGCGCGAGATGGCGTGGATCGCCGATCAGTATCACCGTATGAACACCACCGACATCGACGCGCGCGCCTGCGTCACCGGCAAGCCGCTCAACGCCGGCGGCATTCGCGGCCGGGTCGAGGCGACGGGCCGCGGCGTGCAATATGCCATCCGCGATTTCTTCCGTCATCGCGACGACATGAAACTGGCCGGGTTGGAGGGCGGCCTGGCGGGCAAACGCATCGTCGTCCAGGGCCTGGGCAATGTGGGCTATCACGCGGCCAAGTTCCTGCAGGAGGAGGACGACTGCCTGATCGTCGGCGTCATCGAGCGCGATGGCGCGGTCGTCAACGACAAGGGGCTGGATATCGAGACTTTGTCGGGTCATCTGCGCCACCACGGCGGCGTCGCAAAATATCCCCACGGCAAATACACCCAGAACGGGGCGGCGGTGCTGGAGGAGGAGTGCGACATTCTCATTCCCGCCGCGCTCGAAGGCGTGATCAACAACGACAATGCCGACCGGATCCGCGCGCGGCTGGTGGTCGAGGCCGCCAACGGTCCCACCACGGCGGCCGCGGACGAAATCCTCAGAAAGAAAGGCGTCGTCGTCATCCCCGACATGTACGCCAACGCTGGCGGTGTCACGGTTTCCTACTTCGAGTGGGTCAAAAACCTGTCCCATATCCGCTTCGGCCGCATGCAGCGCCGCCAGGAGGAAGCCCGTCAGGAATTGATCATCGAGGCGCTCGAGAAGATGACCGGCAAGACCTTTCCCGACGAGTTGCGCGGTGGGTTCATTTCGGGAGCCGATGAGCTGACCCTGGTGCGCTCAGGCCTCGACGACACCATGCGCGGCGCCTACGGAACCATGCGCCACGTGTGGCACGCCAGGCGACAGGACGACAAGGATTTCGACCTGCGTACGGCGGCCTACATCATCGCGATCGAGCGCGTGGCGGAGAGCTACAAGTCGCTCGGTCTGTGAGCGATTAGGCGATTGCGGCCCGGCTTGGCCGTGAACGCCACAGAATCACGCCCATTACCGCGATATTGAGGAAGTTCCAGGCGATGCCGTTGAGGATGGCTTCGCGGTACGAGCCGGTCAGATCGTAGATGAAGCCGTTGAGCCAGCCGCCGAACGCCATGCCGGCGATGGTGGCCAGGATGACGATGCCGACCCGTTTTCCCGCCTCGTGGGCGGGCAGGTATTCGCGCACGATGATCGCGTAGGAGGGCACGATGCCGCCCTGCGCCAGGCCGAAGAACATCGAGATCATATACAGCGAGACCAGGCCGTCGAAGGGCAGGAACAGGAACAGCGACAGGCATTGCAGCGACGAGGAGATGAGCAGGGTGCGCACTCCGCCGATGCGATCGGAAAGCATGCCGAAAGCGAGCCGGCTGACAATGCCGCTACCCAACATGATCGACAGCATCTGGGCGCCCGCGCCGATGCCGTAGCCCAGGTCCATGCAATAGGCGACGATGTGCACCTGGGGCATCGACATCGCCACGCAGCAGGACACGCCCGCGATCATCAGCAGGACCTGCAGCTGTGTCGGGGAGAACGGTGTGCTGGCGAGCTGCGTGGCCGCACTGCTTGGCCCCTCGACGGCGATGCGTTGGCGCATGGCCAGCGACAGCGCCGGCAGGATCAGAACCCCGGCAAACGCAATGATCATGAATGCCGGCCTCCAGCCTCCGGTCTCGACAACCGGTTTGAGCAGCAGCGGCCAGACCGCGCCGGCGAGATAGTTGCCGGACGCGACGATGGCGACCGCGATGCCGCGGCGCTTGCGGAACCAGTGGGAAATGTCAGCGATCAGCGGGCCGAAACCGGTAGCGGTAGCGATGCCGATGATGAACTGCAGGGCGAGGAACTCGGTGAAGCTGCGCGCAACCGTGGATAACCCATAGCACACACCAATCGTCAGCCCGGCCGCGGCCAATAGCGGTGCGATACCCATCCGGTCCACCGCGCGACTGATGAGCAGATTGCCCAGGGCAAAGCCGCTCATGATCGCGGTGTACGCGTAGGAGACCTGTCCGCGACCAATGCCGAATTCCGCCTGAACGGCCGGCAGTACGACCACGATGGCCCACATCCCCACGCTGGCGACAGTGGCCGCTGCCACTGCGACCGCCAACCGCAGCCGGGCTTGCGGCCCGTCGGGAATCAGTTCCATGGTCATTCAAATAAGCTCCAGCCGACAGACCGTCGGCATGCTGGACATTTAGCCCAGGCCGCGCCATATAGCGATCGATTTTAGATCGTCGGCGAATGGCGGACGAACGGGACTGGCGCGATGAAAACCCTGCTGCTGCAATTTTTCACATGGTGGAACGGTTCGACCTGGAACACGCGCTTCCACATCTGGCGCAAGGGCAGACGCGTCGGCGAGGACGAGTTGGGCAACATCTATTATGAAGGCCGCAACGGGCGTCGATGGGTTCAATACAACGGCTATGCTGACGCCAGTGCGATCCCGCCCGGCTGGCATGGCTGGATGCATTACCGCACCGATACGCCGCCCTCGCGCCAGGACTATACGCCGCGCGAATGGCAGCGCCCGCATCAGCCCAACCAGACCGGCTCAGCTGACGCCTATTTCCCAAAGGGCTCTCAGGCCAATCCGGCCGAGCGCCCGACGGTTACCGGCGATTATGAGGCGTGGACGCCATAAATCTCAGGTGAACTTCCCATGATCATGGGCCGTGCGCGGCTCGACGACGGCCTGCGGGTCTATGCGGTCGGCGACATTCATGGCTGCCTGGGCGAACTAAAAGCCCTGCACGAGTTGATCGCACTCGATCTGGAAGCATCTCCGGTCGCGCGGCACAAGATCGTCCACCTGGGCGACTATGTCGACCGTGGGCCGCAGGTGCGTGAGCTGATCGACTATCTGATTGCGCTGGAGGCCGATCCGCCCGGCGGCGGCGAGGTGGTCAATCTTTACGGCAACCACGAAGACTGGCTTGTCGGCTTCCTAAAGGAGCCCGATGCGGTGGGCGACAGCTATCTGCTCTATGGCGGGGTGCAGACCCTTCGCTCGTATGGCGTCGACCTTGCGGGGCATGGACCGGCCAATGTGGACCTGAGCCGGGCGTTTGCCGCCGCAATCCCGCCGGCGCACCTGGCGTTCCTGCACCGGTTGGCGACAACCCATGTGGAGGGCGACTACCTGTTCGTGCATGCGGGCATTCGCCCGGGGGTGGCGCTTGATCGGCAGCAGCGGCATGATCTGATCTGGATTCGCGAGGACTTTCTCTACCACACCGAACCGCACGAAATGGTGGTGGTGCATGGCCACACGCCGGTCGATGCGGCGGACGTCCAACCCAACCGCATCAATGTGGACACGGGCTGCGTACATGGCGGACCGCTAACGGCAATTGTGCTTGAGGGCACCGAACACCGCCTGCTGACCACGCGGCCTCAGGGTGGGATGCCACGGCGAAATGAGGGTTGAAGGGGATGCGTGCCATATTTTGATCCCATTGGCCGGCGAAAGGAAGCCGCCGGCGACGAGGGCCGTGGCGATGGCGCGAGGCCGCTTTTCGTCGCCCGAATCCCGTGCTACTGGCAAAATTCACCCGACAGACGCGAAATCTCGTCAGCAATGATCCTTCCGCTCAAACCGTCGTTGCGAACGGCCATGCGCGCCGCGCCACTTTTCGCCGCGTCGATCCTGGTGCTGATCGCCGCCGCGATCCCGGCTGAGGCGGAGAAGATCTCCAACCGGGTGGCCGTGTTCAACGGCATCGACAAGATCACCGGCCGGATTATCACCTTCGACGTCTATGTCGACGAGACCGTCCAGTTCGGCGCGCTGCAGGTCACGCCGCGGGTGTGCTATTCGCGCCCGATCACGGAGACGCCGAAGACGACGGCGTTCCTGGAGGTCGACGAGATCACGCTGGACCGCAAGATCCGCCGCATTTTCACCGGGTGGATGTTCGCCGACAGCCCCGGGCTCAACGCGGTCGAGCATCCGGTCTACGACATCTGGCTGAAAGACTGCAAAATGACCTCCGACGTCGCTCCGCCGGAAGGCAGTTGACAGCTGCAATTAGCCAGCAAAATCAGATAAGGGAAGCGTCTTCTTGAAGCGCATTTTCAAGTAGCACGGTGTATTGTTCGCGCGGAACTTCCACCGCACCGAACTGGCGCAGGTGGTCGGTGACGAACTGGGTGTCCAGCAGCCTGTATCCGCGCGTCTTCAGCCGTTCGACCAGGTGAACCAGGCACGCTTTCGACGCGTCGCGCCGGCGTGAGAACATGCTCTCGCCGAAGAACGCTCCGCCCAGGCTCACGCCATACAAGCCGCCGACCAGTTCGCCGTCCAGCCACGCTTCCACCGAGTGGCTGTGGCCCATGCGGTGAAGTTGGCCGTAGAGCCGGCGGATCTGATCGCTGATCCAGGTGCTCGGCCGGTTCTCCACAGCTTCCTGGCAGGCCGCCACCACCGCATCGAATGCGGTATCCACCCGTATTTCGAACGGGCGGGTGCGCAGAGTTCTGGCAAGCCTGCGCGGAACGTGGAACTTGTCCAGCGGGATGATGCCGCGCATCTCCGGCTCGACCCAGAAGATGGTGGGATCGTCGGCCGATTCGGCCATCGGAAAGATGCCGCAGGAATAGGCCTTAAGCAGCACCTGCGGCGTAATTTCCAGCACGACTGCCTGGGAACCGCTCATGGCACCGGCACCCTAAACCGTTTCATCTTCAAGTGTAAACGGCCAAACCCAGTAAATCATTGAACTCACTTACGCATTTCGATTTTGCCGATTCGGTCAAAATCGAAATTGCTCTAGTGATCGGCCAGGTACTTTTCCAGCCAGTGGATGTCATAGTCGCCGGCCTTGATGTCGGCGTTCACCACCAGGTCGCGGAACAGGGGCAGGGTGGACTCGATGCCGTCGACGACGAATTCGTCCAGCGCGCGGCGCAGCCGCATCATGCATTCGTCGCGGGTGCGGCCGTGAACGATCAGCTTGCCGATGAGGCTGTCATAGTATGGCGGGATCGAATAACCCTGATAGACGCCTGAATCGACCCTCACGCCCAGGCCGCCGGGCGGATGATAATAGGTGATCTGACCGGGCGAGGGTACGAAGGTCTGCGGGTTTTCGGCATTGATCCGACACTCGATGGCGTGCCCGGTATATGCCACCTCCTCCTGTGTCACCGACAGGCCGTTGCCGGAAGCGACCCTCAGCTGCTCGTTGACCAGGTCGATGCGGGTGATCATCTCGGTCACCGGATGCTCCACCTGCAGCCGCGTGTTCATCTCGATGAAATAGAACTCGTCGTTCTCGTACAGGAACTCGACGGTGCCGGCGCCCGAGTAGCCCAGTTCGCGGACGGCATTGGCGCAAATCTCGCCGATCTCGCTCCTTTGCTCGGCCGTCAGGGCCGGCGAGGCGGCTTCTTCCCAGACCTTCTGGTGTCGGCGTTGCAGCGAACAGTCGCGCTCGCCCAGGTGGATGCCGCCGCCCTTGCCGTCGCCCAAGACCTGGATCTCGATATGCCGGGGCTTGGCCAGGTATTTCTCGATATAGACCGCGCTGTCGCCGAAGGCGGCGCCGGCCTCCGTGCGCGCGGTGTGGAAAGCCTGCGCCAGGTCGGACTTGTCCTTCGCCACTTTCATGCCGCGGCCGCCACCGCCGGCGGCAGCCTTGACGATGACGGGAAAGCCGATTTCGGAGGCCACGCGCAACGCTTCGGCCTCCTCGGTGATCTCTCCGTCGGAACCCGGCACGACGGGGATGCCGAGCCGCTGGGCGGTGTTCTTGGCTTCGATCTTGTCCCCCATCACCCGGATATGCTCGGCCGACGGGCCGATGAAGGTGATGCCGTGCGCTTCGAGGATCTCTGCGAACTTGGCGTTCTCCGACAGGAAACCGTAGCCGGGATGGATGGCGTCTGCACCGGTGATCTCGCAGGC
This sequence comes from Rhizobiaceae bacterium, assembly GCA_028281105.1. Taxonomy (GTDB): domain Bacteria; phylum Pseudomonadota; class Alphaproteobacteria; order Rhizobiales; family Rhizobiaceae; genus JANQKQ01. Next base: position 30,315 of record JANQKQ010000052.1, on the reverse strand, counting down.
CGCCAGGATTTCGTGGATGTTCAGATAGCTGTCGCGCGACGGCGGCGGGCCGATGCACACGCTGGCGTCGGCCAGGCGTACATGCATGGCGTCCGCGTCGGCGGTCGAGTGTACCGCCACCGTGTCGATGCCCAGTTCCTTGCAGGCGCGCAGTACCCTGAGCGCGATCTCCCCGCGATTGGCGATCAGAACCTTGTTGAACATCGAAGTCGCCGCCTATTCGATGATCAGAAGCGGTTCGCCGAACTCCACCGGCTGCTGATCGTCGACGAGTATCGCGGCCACCTTGCCCGACTTGGGCGCCGGGATCTGGTTCATGGTCTTCATCGCCTCGACGATCATCACCGTCTGGCCTTCCTTGACGGTGTCGCCGACCGAGACGAACGGGTCCGCGCCCGGCGCAGGCGAGAGATAGGCGGTTCCGACCATCGGCGAAGGAACGGCGCCGGGATGGGTGGAGGGATCGAGCTCGGCGGGCTCCGGTGGCGGCGCCGGTTCGGCCGGCTCCGGCGGAGGGGCCACATGCCGCACCACCGCACCGCCTCCGGAGCGTACGACGCGGATGCGCAGTCCGTTCTGCTCCACCTCGATTTCAGACAGTTCGGTTTCGGTAAGAAGGGCGGCCAGCTCGCGAATGAGTTCCTGATCGACGGTCTTCTTCTTATTGGTCATCGCAACTATGGTCCATCTGATTGCCCCGCCGAACGGCCGCTCGCACCCAAGCCGTTATCGCGGGCGAAAGCCGCGCCATTGTCGGCCCGCCATCGCCGCGGGCGAGTGTAGGGGGCGGCGGGCTTGATTACCACCACGGAGAATGGCGTGACGCACGCGATAAGCTTTGTCCACAGAGAAACGGATAATTGGTTACCGCAGATCAGGCCGAAAGGGTCGTGCTTCCGTGCTCAGCAAACGGTCTTGGCGCATTCACGCACATTGACGACCTTGTCGCGCAGATTGTCGAGCCCGACGGCGCCAAACACCACTTCGTTGCCAATCACGTAGGACGGGGTGCCGGTGATGCCCAATGCATCGGCCAGATCGTAGGCTTCGCGGATCGCGGTCTGGATATAGGGTTGCTGCATCTCGCTGCGCAGGATCTGCTCATCTGCACCGAGCGACAGCGCCACTTCGATCGCGCGCTCGCCGTCCTTAATGCCCTGTGCACTCAGGAGCTGCTGGTGGAATTCGCCATACTGCTCCGGCATCATGCGCGAAAACGCGATCGACACCCGCGCCGCATCCAGAGATTCCTGGCCAAGCACGGGGAATTCCTTCAAGACGAACTGGACCTTGTCGTCGGTTTCGAGAAACCGGTTCATGTCGTCCAACGCGCGGCGGCAGAAGCCGCAATTGTAGTCGAAGAATTCCACGACTTTGACGTCGGCGTCCGAGGGTCCGATCTCCATCTGATAGCGCGAGGCGAAGATCAGGTCGGACTGGCTTTCGATTGCATGCTGCTGGGCGGCGACGCGCTCGATCTCCTGTTTGCGCTCCAGAGCGTCCTGGATTTCCAGCATCAGTTCCGGGTTGGCGAGCAGATATTCGCGCACCAGCATGCCGATTTGCTCCGGATCGCCCGCGCCGGCATCCTGCGACAGGGTGGCGGCGAACTCCTGGAGCCGCCCATCCACCGCCTCATCGATCCTGGCGGCCAGCTGGGGGCTGGTATCCAGCGTCTCGTTGACCACCTGCACGGTGCGCGCGCGGTTGTCTAGCGCGTATCCCAGAACGAAGGCCGCAACGATCGCCGCGGCGGCAAGAAGTTTCCATGCATGGTGCTGCAAAAACACGATGAAGCGCTCCGTTCGTTGCGATCGTGGACTGATCAGCGGTCCAGGATTCCCCGGCGCTGTGGTTTGGGAAGCTTATATTGGATGATGTCCTGCATACGAAGCCATTGTGGCGAGCCGTGCTTCAAATTAACTTGAGCACGCCGTGCGAACTGCTTGGCCTCGCGGGGGCGGCCGATGACGAAATGATGCTCGGCGGCGGCGGCCAGTGCCAGATCGTTGCGGCCGGTCATGGAATAGGCGCGAGCCAGATGCTGATAACCCCACGTGGTCTCCGGATCGCGCGCGATGCCGGCCTTGAGTTCGCGCACCGCTTCGTCGAGCGCCCTGGGGTCGCCGGTTTCCATCAAGGCGTGGCCAAGTTGGATGCGGATGATGCCGGCCTTGTATTTGTCCAACGCCACCGCCCGGCGGAATGGCGCGACGGCCTCCTTGGGCCGGCCGGCCTTGAGCAGGATTTCCCCCATCATTTCATGCAGATAGGTGTTGTCGGGATACTCGCTTAACAGCGCCTGCATTTTCGGCAGCGCTGCAGCCGGCGAACCGGCCAGATAGGTGGCGATCGCGTCGCCGTAGCGCGCGGGCACGCTGTTCAGGTTGCGGCGGAACATGCGGCGCACCGCGCCCGGCTCACGGGTATAGGCTGCGATCTTGGCCCGAACCATGTCGTGGCGAAACTGCAGCGAGGGCGGGTCCTTACGGTCGAAATAGGGGCTGGACGAGGCCAACTGATTCAAGAAGCCGACGCGCTCGCGCGGCAGCGGGTGGCTGACCAGATACGGGTTGACGTCGACGTTGAGCGCCAAGGTTCGCGACATGCGGGTGAAGGTGGTGATCAGCCCTTTGGTCGACTGGCCGGTCTTCTCCAACAGCGTAAACGCGGTACGGTCGGCGGCGCGCTCCTCGTCTCGGCGGTAGGCCAGCATGCTTCTCTGCAGCGTGTTCTGTGTGCCCATGATGATCGCGCTGCCCGCCGCGCTGCCGCCTTCGCCGCCGGAGACCATGGCGCCGACGCCGGCCAGCATGCCCAGAACCGCAATCGCCTGGTTCTTTTCGATGCGGTCGCGCAGCCGGTGCATATGGCCGCCGATCACGTGGCCGGTCTCGTGCGCGATCACGCCGATGACCTCATTGGGGGATTCGGCTTCCGCCAGCAGGCCGAGATTGATGAACATGCGCCGGCCGGTGACGAAGGCGTTGAACTCGTTGCGGTTGACCAGAAAGATGTCGATGCCGTCGGCGCGCAGATCGCCGGCCCGGAAGATCGGCACGGTGTAGTCGCGCAACAGACCCTCGATCTCCGCATCGCGCACCAGCGGCAGGCCCTGGCGCTGTTGGGCAGCGGCATCGGCGAGGAAAGCGGTCGCCGTGGCGAGCACCGTCAGCGCAAGGACGAAAACGCGGGCGATCGCGCGTTGCCGGCGGACGATTGTCGGTGCCGAACAGCGGCGCCTTGATTTCGTTGATTTCATGTCGTGCGCCGTGGTCCGTTTCAAACGCCTGTCACCGCGATGATCGTAAGCGCCGGGGTGGGGCCGTCAAAGAGCGAAGAGTAAGATTGCCCTTGCAAATTGGTCAAATTGCGGTGAGGGAAAGTGGTTGGCGAGCGCATTCGCCGCTTGATGAATCCCATGAAACCTGAACCCCGCACACTCCACCCCAACGTCATGCCACCGGTCGGGCCTTCCTCGCGGTCGGCCGTGGACCCGTTCATCGCCATGGAGGTCGTTGCCGCCACCAACGCTATGATCGACGCCGGCGAGGACGTCATCTCGATGGCGGTCGGCCAGCCCGGCGCGCCCGCGCCCGCCTGCGCGCGGCAGGCCGCCGCCGCCGCGCTGGAAGCCGGCGACATCGGCTACACCAATGCCACGGGGATTTCCAGCCTGCGCCGCCGCCTGGCGCGCTACTATGAGGAGCGCTACCGGGTATCGGTCGACCCGCAGCGCATCGTGGTCACCACCGGCTCGTCGGCCGGCTTCCTGCTGGCGTTCCTTTGCCTGTTCGAAACCGGCGACCGGGTGGCCATTCCGTCGCCAGGCTATCCCGCCTATCGCAACATCTTGAAAGCGCTGTCGCTGGTGCCGGTCGAGATCGAGACCAACGACGAGACCGGCTGGGTGCTGAGCGCCGATGCGTTGTCGGCGGCGCATCGCCGCAATCGGCTCGCCGGCGTATTGGTCGCCAATCCCAACAATCCCAACGGCACGATGATCGCGCCGGAGCCCTTCGCCGACCTGCTGCAAACCGCCCGGGACAACGCGCTGCGTTTCATTTCGGACGAAATCTATCACGGGCTCACCTACCAAGTGGCCGAGACCACCGCGCTGTCGCTTACCGACGACGCCGTGGTGATCAATTCCTTCTCTAAGTATTTCTGCATGACCGGCTGGCGCATCGGCTGGATGGTGGTGCCGGAAGGCCTCGTCAAGACCGTCGACCGCCTGCAGCAGAACCTGTTCATCTGCGCACCGCAGATATCGCAGGTCGCCGCGCAGGCCGCGCTTGACGGTACGGCCGAGATGGAGGCGGTCAAGCAGGGATATGTGAAAAACCGCGAACTGTTCCTTGAGAGGTTGCCGAGACTGGGCATCGAGCACATTCAGCCGATCGACGGGGCGTTCTACGCCTATGGCGACATCTCCCCGTGGGGCGGCGATTCCATGGCGCTTTCGCGGGAGATTCTCAAATCAGCGAAAGTCGCAACGACGCCCGGGCTCGATTTCGACGCCGCACGCGGAGGCTCGTGGATGCGGTTCTCGTTCGCTGGCGAAACTGAACGGATGAAGCAAGGCTTCGACCGGCTGGACGCGTGGTTGAAGACCCGATGATTGAAGGTGTGCCAGCGCATGGCAGGGTGATGTCGCTTAATCGGACACCACCCGCCAACGCTCGATAACTCCAATCAAAAGAACCCGTTTCGGCTCCACCAGCCGGCGCGTTTGTCGCCATCGTCCTCGGCATCGGGCGCGACCGGTTCGGATGCCGGTTCGCTGGTGGTTTCCGGCTCGACGGTTTCGGCAGCCGCCTTGCGTGGCCGCCTGGTGGTGCGGCGCCTGGGTCTTTCGCCTTCCGCCGTGGTTTCGTCATCACCGGTGGAGGGAGCCTCGGCGTCATCGCTGACGGGCGCCTCATCGACTACCGTGTCGTCGGTTGATTGTGGTTCGGCTGCGGCCGGTTCCGCTTCTTCGGCATCGGCCTTGCGCGACCGGGTGCGCCTGGCCGGCTTCGGCTTTTCAGGTTCGTCCTGTGCCGGCGCGTCGTCTGCGTCGGACGGTTCGGCAGTTTCGTCCTGAGCCTCGGCCTCCATATCGTGCGCCGCCGCTTCCACGCCGTCGCGGCGATTGCGACGGCCACCGCGTTTGCCGCGCCGCCGCTTGCGCTTGGGAGCTTCATCATCGTCGCCCCTTTCCGATTCTTCGGTAGCGGCGACAGCAGCTTCTGCGGATGCATCGGCTTCATCGTCTTCACCGCCGCGGCGACGGCGTCTGCGGCGGCCGCGACGGCCGTCGGAACGCTCGTCGTCATCGACGCCTGCGCGGATGTGGCCGGTGGTGCGCTTGTCTGCGCCCGCCTGGCCGCCGCGTTCGAACTGGAAGGCTTCGCCCAGCAGCGTCGGGTCGGCCTCGATGACGATGCGAACGCCGAAACGCTCTTCCAGCTCGATCAGCGCCTGGCGTTTTTGGTTGAGCACGTGCATGGCAATCTCACCGGACACGCGCACGATGAGATCCTGCTTCGATCCGCGTTGCAGATAATCCTCGATCGACCGTAGCAGATGCAGGGTCACCGTCAGCGTCGAGCGAACATGGCCGGTGCCGCCGCATAACGGGCACGTCTCGCTGGTCGATTCCAGCATGGAGGCGCGCATGCGCTGGCGCGACATCTCCAGCAGGCCGAAATGCGAAATGCGGCCCACCTGGATGCGGGCGCGGTCGTGCTTGAGACAATCCTTGAGCCGTTTTTCGACCGCCCGGTTGTTGCGCTTCTCCTCCATGTCGATGAAGTCGATGACGATGAGCCCCGCCAGGTCGCGCAGGCGCAACTGGCGCGAGACTTCCTCGGCGGCCTCCAGGTTGGTCTGCAGCGCGGTATCCTCGATCGAGTGCTCGCGGGTGGCGCGCCCGGAGTTGACGTCGATCGCCACCAGGGCTTCGGTCTGGTTGATCACCAGATAACCGCCGGACCTCAGCGTCACCTGGGGCGAGAGCATCCGGTCGAGCTGCTGCTCGATGCCGGCCTTGGCGAAGATCGCCAGATCGTCGCTAAACAGCTTCACCCGGCGCGCATGGCTGGGCATCAGCATGGTCATGAATTCCTTGGCCTCGCGATGGCCATCCTCGCCGGCGACCAGCACCTCGGACGTGTCCTTGTCGTACAGGTCGCGGATGGAGCGCTTGATCAGGCTGCCTTCCTCGTAGACCAGGCAGGGCGCGCTGGACGAGAGGGTGAGCGAGCGCACGTTCTCCCACAGACGCATGAGATATTCGAAGTCGCGCTTGATCTCCGCCTTGGTGCGGCTGGCGCCGGCGGTGCGCAGGATCACGCCCATGCCGTCGGGCACCTCCAACTCACTCGCTATGGCTTTGAGCCGCTTGCGGTCGTTGGCGTTGGTGATCTTGCGCGAGATGCCGCCGCCGCGCGCGGTGTTCGGCATCAGCACCGAATAACGACCGGCCAGCGACAGATAAGTGGTCAGCGCCGCGCCCTTGGTGCCGCGTTCCTCCTTGACCACCTGTACCAGCAGCACCTGGCGCCGCTTGATCACTTCCTGGATCTTGTATTGGCGGCGGGATTTGCGCCGCTGGGGCACTTCTTCCAGCGCGTCCTCGAGGCCTACCGACTCGACGGACTGGTCCTCGTCGCCATTGTCGGAACCGTTGTCCGAACCGGCTTCCGGCTCCACATCGGCTTTGGAGGAACGGCCCTTGCGGCGGGTCGTCGCCCTTTTCTTGACTGGTTTGACCGGTTCGTCCCCCTCATCGGCATCGGATTTGTCCTCGGTGGGAGCTTCGTCCTTAGCCTTTGATTTTGCTTTGGTTTTGCCCCTGGCCTTCTTCTTGGGCTTTTCCTCCGGCTCGTCCGACTTCGCCTTGGTGGTTCGCCGCGTGCGGCGCTTGGCCGGTTTGGCCTCCGTCTCTTCGGAGGCCTCGGCCGTCTCGGCATCGCCGGCTTCTTCGTCGGCCGGCGGCGCCGGTTCCGAGATGGAATCGGTTTCGATGACGGCGGCTATCGATCTCGAGCCGTCCGTATCCTCGCCGTCGTCTTCATCATTGCCCCCGTCCTCTACACCGTCTTCGACATCGGCTTCCGCATCATCGTCGAGCTGTTCGGCGGGGCTATCTTCATCGGCATCCGGTTGCTCGTTGGAAACTGCCTCAACCGTCGCTTGGTTCTCTTCCGGCTCGGTTTCGGCTTCCGCAACGGGCTCATCCGCGCCGTTGTCGTCGGCCGCGGGTGCGTCATCGCTTTCGGCGACCTCGGCGGACTTGGTGCGCCGGCGGGTGCGCCGCGACTTGCGCGGGCGGGGTTCGTCATCCTCCTCGGCCGCGTTGCGCCGTTCCTCAGCCGCTTCTTCTTCAAGCAGCGCCTGGCGGTCAGCGACCGGGATCTGGTAGTAGTCGGGGTGGATTTCGCTGAAGGCGAGGAAACCGTGGCGATTGCCGCCGTAATCGACAAAGGCCGCCTGCAGGGACGGTTCGACCCTGGTGACCTTCGCTAGATAGATGTTGCCTCTGAGTTGCCTTTTGTTCTGGGATTCGAAATCAAATTCTTCGATTCGATTGCCGCGCATCACCACGACCCGGGTTTCCTCCGGGTGGGATGCATCGATCAACATTTTGTTGGTCGCCATTGAGTTCTTTCTCCGCGGGCCAACGAAGGCCACCGCGCGCGAACGCGAGGCGGCTCATTCCCGGTAGGCCTGACCGACGTGAGCGTCTCGCTCCCGTCGCGGCAAACCGGTTCATGCCCGCTTGCTCTGATTGGATGCGCGAAATAAAGGCGTCGAACGGCTGGAGCGCTGACTGCGCGTCTTGGGATGCGCCAATCATTTGCCTGTCAAATGCCATCGGTCCGACGTTTCGCGTATCAATACTGTTTCAACTAAGGCCGGCTTCAAGCTGGCCGGTGCGCGCGCTCTGCAAAACCTCCTCGCAGGTGCGCCATATCCAGGCAGCCTCGCAACTTGCACGCGAGGATCGCTGCCGAATTCTATTTTGGCTGTATGCCGGTTCGCCCAAATTGGCGGATCCGGAATAAACCCGCATCAACTTCAGTTTGCGTGCCCATGACCCAAATCAGCCGGATTTCGGCCGGTTCATCGAGGTCGCGATGCGGCATCGCAAACTTCCGACAAAAGCCTGCCTCTTAATAAGGTGATCGGTGCGGCAACACAAGTGGGTGGGTGACACTTTCGCGTACAAGTCGTTTTTCTTCAAGGCTCTAGCCCGTCGCAAACCGGTGCTTTTTGGCGTGTCGTGAAGCCGGTTTATAACGGCCCTATATGATGATTCGCCACAATCACCCGGCCGGCCAGGGAGTAAAAATGCGTCGTTTGCGCCCATTGGCGAGATACCCGCTTGCGTGGGTCCCGGCCGTGCTGCTGGCGGCGGCGATGATCCTCGGCGGTTCCAGGCCCGCAGCGGCGGTTGAAGAGGAACCATCGACCACCGGCGAAATTGCGGTCGCCTATGCCGGGCGCATCATCGGCGATGACCGCCATACCCGCGTCATCGTCGATCTCGATCGCGAAACCGATGTCTCCGGTTTCTACATCAACGAGCCCGCGCGCATCGTCATCGATTTGCCCGCCACGGCGTTTCGCATCGCCGAGCCACAACGGCTGGGCCCGCGCGGGCTGGTGGCGTCCGCCCGTTTCGGCACGATGGCGCGGGGCCAGTCGCGCCTGGTGCTGGGCCTGGCGCATCCCGCCCGCATCGAGCAGCTGGAGCTGAGCCCGCTCAACCAACCCGGTCGCCATCGGCTGGTCATCGACCTGACCAGGGTGGACGAGGCCGAGTTCGCCGATCTGGTGCGCGAGCGGGCCGGCAGGCAGCGAAGCGCCGACGATGTGGTGACCAAGGGCGTCCGGCTGGACGCCGGCCCGCGCGAGGACGGACGCTACACGATCGTCATCGATCCAGGCCATGGCGGCATCGATGGCGGGGCGACGGGAGCCAACGGCACGATCGAGAAGGACATCACGCTGCTTTTCGCGCAAAGGCTGGCGGCGGAGATCGAGCGGGCCGGTCCGTTCGACGTCTATCTGACGCGCAAGGAGGACCGATTCGTCTCGCTGAAGGAGCGGGTGACGTTCGCGCTGCGCAACCGGGCAGACCTGCTGCTGTCCATCCACGCCGATTCGCTGCGCCAGAAGAGTGTGCGCGGCGCCACGATCTACACCTTGTCGCGAAAAGCCTCGGACCAGCTGGCGGCGGCGCTCGCCGAGGCGGAGAACCGCGCCGATCTGACCGCCGGCCTTGCCCTGCCGGATGCATCCGAACAGGTGGCCGACATTTTGGCGGATCTGACGGCGCGAGAGACGAAAACCTTCTCGCGAAGCTTCTCCCGCCTCTTGAAGAATTCGATGGAAGGGCAGATAAGGCTTATTCGCAACCCCGAACGGCATGCGGATTTCGGGGTGCTGCGCGCGGCCCAGGTTCCTTCCGTTTTGATTGAGCTCGGCTATATGTCCAACGCGCAGGACGAGGCGCTGATGAACTCCGCCGAGTGGCGGGCCAACTTCGCCCGGCTGGTCGCGCGCACGGTTGCAGAGTTTTTCCGCGCCCGCTGAACCGGAACGCCATCATTGCCACGGATCGGACACAAATACAGGCTTTGTCCAACGAAAGATCGATACTGTGCAGCCCGAGGGGCGGCGAAAGGTATGCTGAATAGATGATTTTGCGACTGATCGGATATTTGTTCGGGGTGGGCGCGCTGCTGGCGATCGCAGCGGCGGGCGGGGTGGCCTGGTATGTCAACGAGCTGGCCAAGGACCTGCCGGACTATGAGGTGCTCAACGCCTACGAGCCGCCGGTAACTACCCGCATCCACGCTGCGGACGGCTCGCTGATGGCCGAATATGCGCGCGAGCGCCGGCTCTACCTGCCGATCCAGGCCGTGCCGGACATGCTCAAACATGCATTCATCTCGGCGGAGGACAAGAACTTCTACAGCCACAAGGGCATCGATCCGGTCGGACTGACACGGGCGGTGCTGACCAACGTGCGCAACTACGGCACCGGACGGCGCTCGGTCGGCGCCTCGACGATCACCCAGCAGGTGGCGAAGAACTTCCTGTTGTCGAGCGAGCGGTCCTACGACCGCAAGATCAAGGAAGCGATCCTGTCGTTCCGCATCGAGCAGGCCTATTCCAAGGACCGCATCCTGGAGCTCTATCTCAACGAGATCTTCTTCGGCCTGGGCGCTTACGGGATCGCCGGTGCGTCGCTCGCCTATTACGACAAGCTGGTGAGCGAGTTGCGCCTGCACGAGGCCGCTTATCTGGCAGCGCTGCCCAAAGCGCCCAACAACTACCATCCCTTCCGCCAGACCGAGCGGGCGATCGACCGGCGCAACTGGGTGATCGACCGCATGCTCGCCAACGGGTACGTGACGGCCGAGCAGGCGGAAGACGCCAAGGCAAAGCCGCTCGAAGTCAACCCGCGGCGCAAATCGTCGCTGCTGTTCGCATCGGAATATTTCGCCGAGGAAGTGCGTCGCGAGATCGTCGACCGCTATGGCGAGGATGCGCTCTACGAAGGTGGACTGTCGGTGCGCACGACCCTTGATCCGCACCTGCAGCAACTGGCGCGCAAATCGCTGATCGACGGCCTGGTCGAATACGACACCAAGCGCGGCTATCGCGGTCCGGTGACACAGGTCGACATCGGCAGCGACTGGGGCGAGAGCGTTGGTGAAGTCGACGGACTGACCGATGTGCCGGAATGGAAGCTGGCGGTGGTGCTGGCGGCCGAAGCCGGGCAGGTCTCCATCGGCCTGCAGCCGGAAAGGCTGGTTTCGGGCCAGCTGTCGGAGGACCGCCATACCGGCCGCATCGCGCTAGAGAACATGGAATGGGCGCTCAAGGTCGTCGGCGACGGCAATACCCGCACCGAACGTGGCGCCGACGGCGTCTTCGAGGTCGGCGATGTGATCTTCGTCGAGGCGATCGAAGGCGGCGACGACGAATATCTGCTGCGCCAGAAGCCGCAGGTCGCGGGCGCGCTGGTCGCGATCGATCCGCATACCGGCCGGGTGCTGGCCATGTCGGGCGGATTCTCGTTCGCCGATTCGCAGTTCAACCGGGCGACCCAGGCCTATCGCCAGCCCGGCTCGTCGTTCAAGCCGTTCGTGTATGCGGCCGCGCTCGACAACGGCTACACGCCTTCCTCAGTGGTGCTGGACGCGCCGATCCGCATAGACCAGGGCAACGCGCTCGGCATCTGGGAGCCGAAGAACTATGGCGGCGAATATGCCGGTCCGTCCACCTTGCGGCTGGGCATCGAGCGCTCGCGAAATCTGATGACGGTGCGGCTGGCCAAGGACATGGGAATGCCGCTGGTCGCCGAATATGCACGCCGCTTCGGCATCTACGACGACATGCTGCCGGTGCTTTCGATGTCGCTGGGGTCGGGCGAAACCACGGTGATGCGCATGACCGCCGCCTATTCGGTGATCGCCAACGGGGGCAAGCGCATCAACCCGTCGCTGATCGACCGCATTCAGGACCGCTACGGCAAGACCATCTACAAGCACGAGGAGCGCATCTGCGAAGCCTGCAACGCCACCGCGTGGACCGACCAGGAAGAGCCGGTGCTCAACGACACCAGGGAGCAGGTGCTCGACCCGATGACCGCCTACCAGATGACATCGATGATGGAGGGCGTGGTCCAGCGCGGCACCGCGACGGTGGTCAAGGATGTGGGCCTGCCGATCGCCGGCAAGACCGGCACCACCAACGATGAGAAGGACGCCTGGTTCATCGGTTATTCGGCGGACCTTACCGTCGGGGTCTATGTCGGCTTCGACACCCCGCGCTCAATGGGCCGGGGCAGCACCGGTGGTGGGCTAGCCGCGCCGATCTTCACCGAGTTCATGACCAGGGCGCTGGGTGAAACCAACCCGGTCGAGTTCCGCGTCCCGGGCGGCATCAAGCTGCTGCCGATCGACCGCAAGACCGGGCTGTTGGCGGAAGCCGGCACCGAGGGCGTGATCATGGAGGCGTTCAAGCCGGGCACCAGCCCGCCCGACGTCTATTCGGTCATCGGCTTCGCCGACGACATGATCCGCGGCCAGCTCAACGTCTCGCCGGACGCCAACCGGGCGGTGCTGTCGGGCACCGGCGGGCTGTATTAGCCACCCGATCCGCGGGCCGATAACGCCACATTGACGCGACCAGACCCGCCTCCTATCTTCGCGGCCGCGATTCCGTTCCGCTGTTCCTCAGGTATTGCCAATGCGCGCTGAAACCCAAGCGATCGTCGATGAAATCAAGCAGGCCATCGCCCTGCTGAGGAGGCATCTTTGACTGGGACAAGGCGCTCAAGCGGCTGGATTTCCTGAACGAGAAGTCCGAAGACCCACAACTGTGGAACAATCCGGACGAGGCGCAGAAGTTCATGCGCGAGCGTCAGCATCTGGAAAACTCCATCAACACCATCCGCGATATCGAATCCGAGCTCGCCGAGCATACCGGCATGATCGAATTGGGCGAGGAGGAGGGCGAGGAGGCCATCGTCGCCGAGGCTGAAGGTGCGCTCGCCAAGCTCAACTCCCAGATGGGACGCCGTCAGGTCGCCGCATTGTTGTCGGGAGAAGCCGACGGCAACGACACGTTCGTCGAAATCCATGCCGGGGCAGGGGGCACCGAAAGCCAGGATTGGGCGGCTATGCTGCTGCGCATGTATGTGCGCTGGGCCGAGCAGAACGGCTACAAGGTTGAAGTGCAGAGCCAGTCACCGGGAGAAGAGGCCGGCATCAAGGCGACCACCATCCTGGTCAAGGGGGCAAATGCGTTCGGCTGGCTGAAGACCGAATCCGGCGTGCACCGCCTGGTGCGCATCTCGCCTTTTGACAGCCAGTCGCGCCGGCACACCTCGTTTTCTTCCGTGTGGGTCTATCCGGTGATCGACGACAATGTGGAGATCGACATCCAGGACAAGGATATCCGCGTCGATACCTACCGCTCCTCGGGCGCCGGCGGCCAGCACGTCAACACCACCGATTCAGCGGTGCGCATCACCCATATGCCCACCGGTATCGTGGTCACATCGTCGGAGAAATCCCAGCACCAGAACCGCGCCAACGCCATGAAGGCGCTGCGCGCCCGGCTCTATGACATGGAAATGAAGAAGCGCCAGGAATCGATCCAGGAAGCCCATGAATCCAAATCCGAGATCGGCTGGGGCCACCAGATCCGCTCTTACGTCCTGCAGCCCTATCAGTTGGTCAAGGATCTGCGTACCGGGGTCGAAAGCACCAGCCCGGACGCGGTGCTGGGCGGCGCGCTCAACCCTTTCATGGAAGCTGCGCTCGCTCACCAGGTGACCGGCAGCGACGGCGCCGCTCACGAGGATATCGAGTGATCGCGGTAACGCGGCCGACGGTGTGTCAGATCAGATCGGCCAGGGTGCGTCCGGCAGCGATGAAGCGTGCCGGGTCGACCGCGTTGTTGCCCTGGCGCACTTCGTAATGCAGATGCGGGCCGGTCGAGCGGCCCGAGCTGCCGACGCGGCCGATGACCTGGCCGACCGCTACCGACTGGCCGACCGACACACCCACCCGGCTTAAGTGCGCATATCGGGTGATCATGCCGCCTTCGTGGTGGATTTCGACGACCCGGCCATAACCGCCGTTGCGGCCGGCCGCGGCCACCTTGCCCGCCGCCGCGGCACGGACCGGGGTGCCGGATTTGGCTTTGAAGTCCATTCCCGAATGCATGGCATACCGGCCGTGGAACGGATCGATGCGCGGGCCGTACCGGCTTGAAATCTCCGCGCCTGGCAGTGGATGGCCGATCGGCAGCGCGCTGGCCACCCCGCGCATGCGTTCCAGTGCCTCCAGGGATTGCGAGCAGGCCTCCACGTGGGTGGTGAAATCAGCGCCGGCGTCCAACGGCTCGAACGGGCCGCCGATATCATCCGCGATCGGCTGGTCGACGGAAACGCCCAGCGTCACGATCGCCTGGGCGATCTTCGCGGTTTGGCCGGAAGCGGCCAGGCGGACCGCTTCAAGGGCGTTTCTCTGACGCGCGTCGACTTTGTCCAGTGAAATAGCCACGTTGAGCAGCGGATCGTCGACGCCGCGCTCAAACAAGGCGGTTGCGCCCGCTTTGGCGCCGGGCGGCGCGCGGACCGATCCCAAGTCCGATACTTCCAGCGATCCGCGAAGCAGCGCCGGCTGGTCGGTCTGGATGCGCACATCGACGCGATCGCTGCGGTTTGTCGGTACGCGGCCGACAGCCGCTTCTTCAGACGCTGCATCCGACGACGCCTCGGTGCCCAGCCCCAGAGCGCGTGAGCGTTGCAGCACCGTGTCGAGCCGGCGGTCGCGTGCGCTCAGCAGTTCCTGGCGCGCGACGAGGTCGGCGACCTTGGTGTGCAGCGTCTGTTGATCGACCAACTGCCGGCTGGTCACCCGATCGAGATTGGCGCGCAGCGCGGCGATGCGGTCTTCGTATTCGTACTGCAGGCGCACCTGGCGCGTGGCCACGCCGGTGATCAGGTCGTCGCGCAGGAACAGATAGGCGGTGGCCGACAGATAGCCGACGGTGAACACCAGGAAAAAGCCGATCACGCTCGAGGCCATCCACGGCGTGATCGTGTAGAGCCGGCTCTTGCCGTTGCGCGTGATGATGATGGAAGGCGGCTCTTTGCGCTTGCCGAAGCTTTTGGGCTGGCGAATCTTGGCTGCGGACATGGGCGACACTCACGGGCGGGCAATCGGAATCGCTGTTAGCCGATTAGAAACCATTATGGTTAACAAATGTTTCCGGACCGTGAGTTGGGGGCAAACCGGCGCCTGGCCGAATTCAGGTGCCATCCTTTCGACATCATGACCGGCGACAACCGTCCATGAACCACCGGCCGAGCAGTGCAGAGCGCATTTGCAGGAACAGCCGGCGCACTTTACCGGTGGCGGGTGGGGCGGATTTGACAATTCACAACATCGCTGTCCTGGCCGGCATCAACGCGAACAGGTCAAATCGGGGCGCATGAACCAGAAGCCAACAGCCAGCGCGCGCGCGTCAGACCCGCCGTTTGAGCGTGCTGAAGAGCCGCGCACCGGCGGTGGCCGGCGATTTGTGCGGCTGTTCCTGGCGACGGTGGCGGTGTGCGCGGTCGTCATTGCGATCGCGCTCGTCGGCCTCTATTTCGCCCTGCGCGGCGGCGTGATCGAAAACCGGGCTCTGGACGCGCGGGTCAAGACCACCATCGAGGGCTTGCTGGGACCGGGCTTCGATGTGGATTTGGGCCGCACGAGCGTCGAATTACACGGGCTCGGATTGATTTCCATCGCCTCCAACGACGTGGCGGTGCGACAGGCGGGAGCCGGGGGCATCGCCACCACCATAGGCCGGGTGCGTGTCGGCGTGCGGCCGATGTCGATCCTGGGCGGCGGGCTTCGGTTCGGATCGATATCGGTCGAAAACAGCACCCTGGACGTGAGCCGCCTTACCGAGACGGCAACCGCCGGGGCGGTCGATATCGACGGGTTGCTGCGGCTGGCAGGCGCCGGCCTGGCCGATCTGAAGATGCGCCTGGAAGACGGCCATTTCCGCAGCATCCGCATCGCCGGCAGCACCATCATAGGCGTGCGCCTGGGTCCGCGTTCCAGCAACAGGGTCGAAGTCGGAGAGTTCGCCCTGGCCAGGTCGCTGTCGGGCGATATCGAAATCTCGGCGAGAGCGGCCACCGACTTTTCGGCGCTCGATGTCGAGGCCAACTACCGCGCCATCGAAGGCGGCGGTGCGGAGCTGGAGGCGGTGGTGCGCGGCGTGGACGTGCGCGAATGGATCCAGGGCCCGGAGATCGAGGGCGGCTTTTTCAGTTCCGACGCGGTCGTCGACATCGACGCCAACGTGGCGTTCGGCCCCGATCATACGCCGCAGCGGCCGGTGTTCGCCGTTAGGGCGGACGATGCGAATATCCGCTTTGGATGGCGCACGGTGACGCCGCTGCGCTCCGCCGAGCTCAACTTCCGCATCATTCCCGCCTTCAACCAAATCGTCCTGGAGCGCTCCCGGCTTTCGATCGGCCGCTTCGAGACGATCCTGGCCGGCGCCATCCAACCCGCCGACGAGGCGGACGGATTGGCGGGCGATCTGCGCTATTCGTTCGTGGCCGAACGCGCCGTCGGCGCCCCCAGCGTCACCGGCGAGCGCGCGCAGATCGCGTCGATGTTCTTCGAGGGCGGCTTTCAGCGCGCGCGACAACTGCTCGATATCCGCAACTGGCGGGTGGTGACCACCGAGGGTACCATGCTGGGCTCGGCGAGCATCGGCTTCGACGGAGAAACGCCGTCCCTGGTCTTCAACGGCGGATCGAACGGCATATCGATCACCGCAGTCAAACAGTTCTGGCCGATCTTCATTGGAGACAACGCACGCCGGTGGGTGCAAGCCAACATCCACGGTGGCCGGGTGCGCCAGGCCCGCATCGCCGCCTCGATCCCACCGGGTATCCTCGGCCGCCTGCGGGACGGTCGCAAGATCGCCGACGACCAGCTCGAGTTGGAAATGGAGCTGGAGGGCACCCGCTTCGACACGCTGGGCGAACTGCCGCCGGTCAGCGATGTGGACGCCGTGGTGCGGGTCGACGGCATGCGCGTTTCGGTGGAACTTGAGCGAGGCAGGGCGGCGATCGACGGTAGCGAGTTCGCCGAGGTAACGGCGGGTACGCTGACCATCTCCGATTTCATGGCCCGTCCCGCGCCCACCGAGGCGTCGATCGTACTTGCCGCCGACGTCGCGACGCTTGCCCGGATCGCCGATGCAGAGCCGCTGCACGTCATGGATCATTTGGAGATGCAGGCTTCCCAGTGGCGCGGCTGGGCGGAAGCCGACCTGGTCATCAAATTTCCGATCAAACCATCGATCGATTATTCCGACGTCGACTGGCACGTCCTGTTGCGGCTGGAGGATGCGGGCAGCTCGCGCAAATTGCGGGGTCGCACCATTACCCACGCGGACGTGGTCGCCGACATTTCGCCGAGCCAGGTGCTGATCAGCGGCAACGCCGAAATCGATGGCATCGAAGGCGCGGTTCGCGTGGTCGAGCCCGTCGGCGAAAGCTCGTCGGTTCGCGCCAGAAGCACGATGACTACGGTGTTGGACGAGGCTGACCGCAAAAAGCTGGGCCTCGATATGGCTCCCGTCGTTCGCGGCCCGGTCACGGTTACCGCCGAACAGAGCGGCAGCGGGCCGTCCAAACTATCGATCGACCTGGAGCGGGCCGAACTCGCCCTGCCGTGGGTGGGCTGGGTGAAAGGCCCCGGCGTCGCCGCCAGCGCAACCTTTTCCATGGTCACCAAAGGCGGCGTCACCTCGATGCAGGATTTATCGCTGATCGGGCGCAATTTCCACGTCAAAGGTAATCTCAGCTTCGACGAAGCCGGCGTGCTGAGTGCGCGACTGTCTTCGGTCGCGCTCAACGCCGGCGACGAAATGGAAGTCACGATCGAACGGGCGGATCGAGACTACACGATCACCGCCAACGGGGCTTCGTTCGATGCCCGCGGGCTGCTGCAGAAGATGTTCCGGCAGAAAGGGTTCGTCGAAGAACAGGGGGAAACCAGCTTCCGGCTGTTTTCCTCGATCGAGCGCGTACAGGGCTTCAACCGCCAGCAGGCGCGCAATGTGGTGGTGCAGTACCACGTCAAGGACGGCTGGCTCGACGCTCTCAATCTGAACGCCATCATCGGCGCCGGCCAGCCGGCCGCGGTCAACGCCAGCACGACCGGCACGACCACCAATTTCGCCATTCGCGCCGAAAGCGCCGGGGAGGGGATGGCTTTTCTCGATCTCTACAAACGGATGGAGGGCGGGCGCATGGTCGCCAATCTGCAGCGCGATCGGGGCCGGCCGTTTACCGGCAGGGTGCTGGTGGAGGATTTCTACGTAAACGACGAGCCCAAGCTCAAGACGCTGGTCGCCGCGCCAAACCGGGCGATCCACGAGAGCAATCGGGACAATCCGCGCCAGGCGGAAGTAAACGAGATCGACGTCAACCGGGTGCGGTTCCTGCGCGCGAAGGCCGATATCGTCAAGGGTGACGGGTTCCTGTCGATGGAGGACGGCCAGCTCGCGGGCGTCGACATCGGCCTGACCTATTCGGGAACGCTGTACGATGCTTCCGACCGGATGAGCCTTTCGGGCACCTTCATGCCGGCGTTCAGCCTTTCGCGCGTTATGTCGGCGATCCCCGTCTTCGGGCAGCTATTGTCGAACGGACAGGACGGTGGCTTCATCGGCATCACCTACCGGCTGAGCGGGCCGGTGCAGTCGCCGGTGCTGGAGGTCAATCCGCTGTCGATCGTTGCGCCCGGCGTGTTCAACAAGGTGTTCGAGTATCGATAAGATTCGCCTTCGTTCCGCCACACAATCTTAAGCATTCGATAACCCGGCCGGATCACAATACCGGAACGGCCGGATCACGGCCGCGGGGATGGCGATTTCAGGCGATGTGTTTGAGTATGCCTGTTTCGAGGACACGAAAACCGGCGCTGAGCCGGACGTGGGACGGCGTCAGGCGGCGCTGGATTCACGGGGCGGCGGCGCTTGGCGTCGCGGCGTTGCTATCCGCGTGCGGTGCGCCCAAAGGGCCCGCCCATATCAACCACAAAACCAAGTTCTCATCGGCCGAATACGGGGTGAAAGGCAGTCCCAGGATCACCACCTCGCGCAACGTGCGCAAGGGCGGCGGGCGCTACCAGGTCGGCAAGCCCTACAAGGTGCGTGGCAAGTGGTATCACCCCAAGGAACAGCCGCTCTATAACCGGGTGGGCATGGCTTCCTGGTATGGGCCGAACTTCCACGGCCGGCTTACCGCCAACGGCGAAGTCTACGACCAATATGCGCTTTCGGCGGCCCATCCGACGTTGCCGTTGCCCAGCTATGCGCGGGTCACCAATCTGGAAAACGGCCGTTCCTTGATCGTGCGCGTCAACGATCGCGGCCCCTTCGTACACGACAGGATCATCGATCTGTCGCGCCGGGCCGCCGAGATGCTGGACTACACGAACAAGGGGGTCGCCAAGGTGCGTGTGCGCTATGTCGGCAAGGCTCGGATGGACGGCCGTGACGGCCGGTATCTGATGGCTTCTTATCGCGGCGGCTTGTGGCGCGGCCGCGACGACGAGCCCGATGCCGCACCGAGCGCAACCATGCTCGCAGGCGGTGTCGATATCCCGCGTGAAACCGCCACCCAGGGGGCGCTGCCGGCGCCGGTGCCGCCGCCTTCGGCCGTCGTTGCCGGTCCGGTCATGCCCGGTCCCGATATGCCCGCCAGCCAGCTGACGCTCACCGCCTTCGATGCTCCGGTTCCGCTGCCGCGTCCGACGCCGCTCTACGAGGGCATTCCGCTCGATCTCGGGACGGTTCGAGCCGATTCCAATGCTGGCGGCATCGTTGCCGAGGTCGGCAGGGCGGTAGGCAAACCGCGGCCCGCGGCGAGCCTGAGCCCGCTCGGCTATCTGCCCGAAACGGCGATCAACGCGCGGATTCTCTCAGCGTTCGACGCGGTCGACGACGAATAGGATCGGCCGGGCAAACCCGCGAGCGGGCTGCGCGCGGGTGTTGGCAATCCGCTAATTCCTTGAATTTGCTCTTATGCGGGGCTATCAAACGGCCGGGGCAGGCGGGCGGAAAGCCGATTGTGTCGGCTGGAGATGGTTTGCTGATGTTTGTGTTCGCCGCGTTGCGCCGCGTTTTTGCGCCGCTGATGCTTGTTTTGGTATTGGTGGCGGCCGGCGTCAGCCCGATACACGCGCAGTTGTATTCGACCCGCGCCAAGCAGGCGCTGCTGATCGACGCCGACACCAACACGGTCCTGTTCGCCAAAGATCACAATACCCGCATTCCGCCTGCATCGCTCGCCAAGCTGATGACCATGGAAGTGGTGTTCTCCCGGCTGCGCAGCGGAGCCCTGGCGCTGGATGATACGTTTTATGTCAGCGAAGACGCCTGGCGGCGCGGCGGGGCGAACTCCGGCGGATCGACCATGTTCGCGGAGCTGGGATCGGAAGTTCCGCTCGAGGATCTGATTCGCGGCGTTATCGTGCAGTCGGCCAATGACGGCTGCATCATCATCGCCGAGGGCATAGCGGGGTCCGAAGAAGCGTTCGCGGAGCTGATGAACGAGCGTGCCCGCGAATTGGGACTCAACGATTCGCATTTCCGCAATGCCACCGGGCTGCCCGATCCCGAACAACATGTATCGATCAACGATCTGGCCAAGCTCGCCCGCCATATGATCTCCGCCTATCCGGACTTCTACAGATACTATTCCGAACTGGAATTCACCTGGAACGGCATCACCCAGCGCAATCGCAACCCGCTGCTGCGCATGAAGGTGGGCGCCGACGGGATGAAGACCGGCTATACGGAGGCTTCCGGCTACGCCATCGTCGGGTCTGCGAGACGGGACGGCCAACGGCTGGTCGCGGTCCTTAGCGGCATGGCCTCGCTCAACCAGCGCAAGGAAGAGGCACGCAAGATCCTGGACTGGGGATTTCGCGCGTTCGAGAAGATCGTGCTTTACGGTGAAGACGAAATCATCGGTGAAGCGGATGTATATGGCGGCGAGAAAGACGTGCCGATGGTCGGCTACGGACCGGTGTCGATCTACCTGCCGCTCGGCAACCGCGACAAGCTGCGCGCGCGCATCGTCTATACCGGCCCGTTGATGCCGCCCGTCGAGGCCGGCACCCACGTCGCCACGCTCAGGGTATGGATCGGCGATACCTTGAGCCAGGAAACCCCGCTTTACGCTGCCGAAACAGTGGAGAAGGGCTCAATCGCCCAGCAGGCGACCGACGCCATCAAGGAATTGGTCCTCGGGTTGCTGTAAACGTCGGCGGCCCGCAACGGCGGTGATCGACCGAGCCAACATCCACACCGGCGGTTTGGCGCTTGGCGCAACAATGCTAGAAAGTGTGCCCGTGAATTCAGCGGGGCTGAGATAAGGGGCGTTGGTTGGCAGGCACAGCACACAAACGCGGATTGTTCATTACATTCGAAGGCGGCGAAGGCTCCGGAAAATCCAGCCAAGTCAATCGATTATTGAAGGAACTTGAGAAATCAGGCGAGAAAGCGATCGCAACTCGCGAACCCGGTGGCTCGCCTGGGGCGGAAGCGGTCCGGCACGTGCTGCTTTCCGGCGCGGCGGAGGTGCTCGGCACCGACATGGAGGCGATCCTGTTCGCGGCCGCGCGCGCGGACCATGTGGCCACGGTCATCGAACCGGTGCTCAACGCCGGGACCCATGTGTTGTGCGACCGTTTCATCGATTCAACGCGGGTGTACCAGGGAGCGACCGGCGCGGTTGATGCAGATTTTCTTGCCGGACTTGAGGCGGTTGCGTGCGGCGATGTGCGCCCCGATCTGACGATTATCCTCGACATAGACCCGACCGAAGGCATGAAACGGGCGCAGAAGCGGCGCGATGGGGCGCAGACGCCGGACCGGTTCGAAAAGGAAGCGCTCGAGCTGCAACAAGAGCGGCGCGAAGCCTATCTGCGCATTGCTGAGCAGGAGCCGGAACGTTGCGTGGTGATCAACGCCAAGGGCAGTCCGGCGACGGTGGCCGGGCGCATCAAATCGGCCGTGCGCGAGCGGCTGGGCCTGTTTGGTGAACCGGACAAGAAACCGGTCAAGCGCGGCGCGAAAAGCGCCGGCAAAGGTCGGCCCGCGACGAGGCGCGCGCCCGCCAAGGCCGGCCGTTCGGCTAACGCGAAACCTTCCGGCAAGCGGTGATGGGAGCGCAAGCGCAATATGGCGACCGGCCGGTCTGGGACAGGCTCGAAGGCGTACCGGACCCGGCCGAGCACACGCTTCTCGTCGGCCACCAGGAGGGGGCGGACAGGGTAGCGGGCCAATATGCCGCCGGCCATCTGCACCATGCCTGGCTGATTGCGGGCCCGCGCGGCATCGGCAAGGCGACGCTCGCCTTCCGGCTCGCCGCCCACATCCTACGCCACCATGACGCGGCGTCGGCACCCCCCACGCTGGAAACACACGATGAGCTCGACCCGGTGGCAAGTCGCATCGCCCGGGGCGGTCATCCAAACCTGCTGCATGTCAGCCGGCCATGGGATGAAAAGGCCAAGCGGTTCAGAACCGCGCTGACGGTCGAAGAGGTCCGCGCGGCCGGCGGCTTTTTCGCGACCACCGCCGGAGAGTCGGCATGGCGCGTGTGCATCATCGATGCGGCCGACGACATGAACCGCGCGGCCGCGAACGCGCTGCTGAAGAACCTGGAAGAGCCGCCGGCCAATACCGTGTTCTTCGTACTGGCGCATTCACCGGGCCGGCTGCCGGTGACGGTGCGCTCGCGCTGCCTGCCGCTGACGCTGCGGCCGCTGGCGGACGAGCAGGTGGTGGAAGTGTTGGCGAAGTTTGCGGTTGCCGGAGAGCTGGACCAGGAGAGGCGCGGCGAGCTCCTGCGGCTTGCGGCCGGGTCCGTGCGCCGGGCCATCGTGCTGGCGGGCGAAGGCGGATTGGATCTCGCCCAGCGGCTCACCGATCTGACCAACCAGGGCCGGCAGGACTGGCCCGCCATCCATCGCCTGGCCGACGAACTCGCCGCGCGCGGTCGCGAGGACCGCTATCGGCTGTTCCTGGATCTGGCGTTCGAGCATATGAGCGCGCGGCTGGACGGCGACGAAAAGAACGCCGGCAGCGGGCTGGCGGACATTTCCCGCCTTGTTCGCTGGGCGCAGTTGTGGGAAAAGACGCGCCGATCCGCCAGCCTCGCCGAAAGCTACAACCTGGACCGCAAGCAGGTCATTGTTTCCCTGTTTCGGGCCATGGCGACGATCGGCTGACCGGGGGGCTGCAACCATTCTTTTGCGATCTTCCAGATGAGCGAAAAGCGCCAGTTCTACATCACGACGGCCATTTCCTACCCCAATGGCGCGCCTCATATCGGTCATGCCTATGAGCTGATCGCGACCGACGCGCTTGCCCGCTACAAGCGGCTCGACGGGTTCGACGTTTTCTTCCTGACCGGCGTCGACGAGCACGGCCAGAAGATGCTGAAGACCGCGCGCGAGGAAGGCCTGTCGCCGGGCGAACTGGCCGATCGCAACACGGCCGAGTTCATCCGCATGACGGAAGTGCTCGACGCCTCACACGACGATTACATCCGCACCACTGAGCCACGCCATCACGCGGCCAGCCAGGAGATCTGGCGGCGCATGCAGGCCAATGGCGACATCTACAAGGACCGCTACGCCGGCTGGTACTCGGTGCGCGACGAGGCCTACTACGACGAGGAAGAGACCAGCGTCGGCGAGGACGGCGCCCGCGTTTGTCCGCGCGGCACGCCGGTCGAGTGGGTCGAGGAGGAGAGCTACTTCTTCCGCCTGTCGGCCTACCAGGAGCCGCTGCTGGCGCACTATGAGGCAAATCCCGAGTTCATCGGCCCACCGACCCGGCGAAACGAAGTTATCTCCTTCGTCAAGGGCGGTCTGCGGGACCTGTCCGTTTCGCGCACCACGTTCGACTGGGGGGTCAAGGTGCCGGGCGACGAGGCGCATGTGATGTATGTGTGGGTAGACGCCCTCACCAACTACATCACCGCCACCGACTGGCCCGGCGGCGGCGAGCGGGCACGGTTCTGGCCCGCCGATGTCCACATCATCGGCAAGGACATCATCCGCTTTCACGCGGTCTACTGGCCCGCCTTCCTGATGTCCGCCGGCCTGCCGCTACCTGGACGGGTGTTCTCGCACGGGTTCCTGTTCAACCGTGGCGAGAAAATGTCGAAGTCGGTCGGCAACGTGGTCGATCCGTTCATCCTGGCGGATGAATTCGGCGTCGATCCAATCCGCTATTTCTTCCTGCGCGAAGTGCCGTTCGGCCAGGACGGCAATTATAGCCATGAGGCGATCGTCGCGCGCATCAATGCCGATCTGGCGAACGATCTGGGCAATCTGGCGCAGCGCTCGCTGTCGATGATCGCCAAGAACTGCGACGGCCGGGTGCCCGAGCCGGGTGAGTTCGCCGAGGCCGATCGGGCGCTGCTCGATGCCGCCTACGGCCTGGTGGAGGTGACGCGCACGCACATGGACGGTCAGCAGATCCACAAGGCGCTGGACGCGATCTGGACGGTCGTGGCCGACGCCAACCGTTACTTCGCCGGCCAGGAACCGTGGGCACTCAAGAAGACCGATCCGGCACGCATGGCTATGGTGCTTTATGTGACCGCCGAGACGATCCGCGCGGTGGCGGCGATGGCCCAGCCGTTCATGCCGTCGTCGTGCGGGCGCCTGCTCGACCTGCTTGCGGTGTCGTCGCACGCTCGCACTTTCGCCCATATCGGCGCCGAACACGCGCTCGCCGCGAATGTCGAACTGCCCGCGCCGCAGGGCGTGTTTCCGCGCTATGTGGCGAAAGAGGAGGCGTGAGGGCGCGCGGGATGCTGGTCGATTCCCATTGCCACCTGGATTTCCCGGACTTCGCCGACGAACTCGACGACGTGGTCGCGCGCGCGTCGGGCGCGGGCGTCGGGCGCATGGTGACGATCTGCACCCGCGTGCGCCGATTCGCTTCGGTCGTGGCGATCGCCGAGCGGTTCGAACCGGTCACCTGCTCGGTCGGCACCCATCCGCACAACGCCGACGAAGAGACCGATATCACGGCAGACGAACTGGTACGGCTGGCCGCTCATCCCAAAGTGGTGGCGATCGGCGAGGCCGGGCTCGACTACCACTACGACAATTCCTCGCGCGCGGCCCAGGCCGCCGGCCTGCGTACCCACATCCGGGCGGCGCGAGAGACCGGCCTGCCGCTGGTCATTCATGCGCGCGACGCCGACGACGACATGATCGCGATCCTGCGCGAAGAAGCGGGGCAGGGGGCGTTTCCCGCCGTTCTACACTGCTTTTCGTCCGGGCACGATCTGGCCATGACCGGCCTGGAGCTGGGCTTCTACGTTTCCTTTTCCGGCATCTTGACCTTCAAGACCGCCGAACAACTGCGTGCGATCGCGGCGCAGGTGCCGCTCGACCGGCTGCTGGTGGAGACCGACGCACCGTATCTTGCGCCGGTGCCGCATCGCGGCAAGCGCAACGAACCGGCGTTTGTTGCCCAGACCGCCGCCGTGCTGGCGCAGGTCAAAGGCGTCAGCGAGCCGGAAATCCACGCGCGCACCGGCGAGAACTTCTTCCGCCTGTTCTCCAAGGTTCCCGCGCCTGAAAGCGTCGAGGCCGCGGCCGGTGTCTGAGGCTGGCGGCGACCTCCTCCGGTTCACCATACTGGGCTGCGGGTCATCGGCCGGGGTGCCGCGGATCGGCGGCGACTGGGGCGATTGCGATCCGTCCAATCCGAAGAACCGCCGCCGCCGTTGCTCGTTGCTGGTCGAACGGATCGGTCCCCAGGGCGTGACCACGGCCGTCGTGGACACCAGTCCGGATTTCCGCCTGCAGATGCTTGACGCCGACGTGCGCCATCTCGACGGTGTCCTGTACACCCACGAGCACGCCGATCATGTGCACGGCATCGACGATCTGCGTGCCTTCGCCATCATGATGCGCAAGCGGGTCGACATTTATGCATCGAGCACCACGTTGGAGCGGTTGAATACCCGCTTCGGCTTCTATTTCGCCACACCCGAAGACAGTTTCTATCCGCCTATCCTGAACCCGCAGGTCGTCGAGCCGTTCAAGCCGGTGACCATTGAAGGGCAGGGCGGCCCTATTCGCGCCCTGCCGGTCCCGGTGGTGCACGGGCGCACCGCGACGCTGGGCTTTCGCTTCGGCGCGCAGACCACCGGCGGACTCGCCTACTGCCCCGACATCAGCGACCTTGAGGAAGCGTCGGCAGAACGGCTGAGCGGGCTTGAGTGCTGGATCGTCGATGCGCTCCAGTACAAGCCGCACATCAGCCACTGGTCGGTGGGCCAGGCGCTGGAATGGATAGAGCGGCTGAAGGCCGAACGCGCGGTGCTCACCCACATGCATATCCCTCTCGACTATGACAAGCTGCGTGGCGAGTTGCCATCGCATGTGAAGCCGGCTTATGACGGCATGACGATCGAAATTCCAGCCAGCTGAGTACACGCACATGCGCACGAACCGGGTCATCCACACCGTGAGCTGCCACGCCGAGGGCGAGATCGGGGATGTCATTGTCGGCGGCGTCGCGCCGCCGCCCGGCGACACTCTATGGGAGCAACGCGACTTCATCGCCCGAGACGGCAAGCTGCGCGATTTCATGATCAACGAGCCGCACGGCGGCGTGTTCCGCCACGTCAACCTGCTGGTGCCGCCGACCGATCCCAAAGCCGACGCCGCCTTCATCATCATGGAGGCGGAGGACATTCCGCCCATGTCGGGTTCGAACGCCATGTGCGTGGCCACCGTTGTGTTGGATACCGGCCTGGTGGCGATGGAGGAGCCGCGCACGCGGCTTACCCTGCAGGCGCCGGCCGGGTTGGTCGAAGTGGTGGCCGACTGCGCCGACGGCAAGGCGCAGCGCATCACCCTGCGCAACGTGCCTTCGTTCGTTCACAAGCTGGATGCGGATCTGGACATCCCCGGTTTCGGCACCCGCAAGGTCGATGTGGCGTTCGGCGGCGACAGCTACGTGCTGATCGACGCGGCTTCGCTGGATCTGGAAATCGTGCCGGGCAGGGCCGATGAACTGGCCCGGATCGGCTCGATCATCACCGATGCCGCCAACGAGCAGCTGGGCTTCGCCCATCCGCAGAACGCCTGGGACCACATCTCGTTCTGCCAGTTTACCGCACCGCCGAAGCGCACCGATGCCGGCCTGGAGGCGCTCAACACGGTGGTCATCAAGCCGGCCAAGCTGGACCGCTCGCCGTGCGGAACGGGAAGCTCGGCGCGCATGGCGGTGTTGCATGCCAGAGGCGAACTGAGCGTCGACGAGCCGCTCATCACGCGCTCGATCATCGGCTCGCGGTTTCACTGTCGCATCATCGAGGAAACGCAGTTGGCCGGCCAGCCCGCGATCATCCCGGAACTTTCCGGGCGGGCCTGGATCACGGGTATCCACCAGCACTTCGTCGATCCGGACGATCCGTGGCCGCTGGGCTACCGGCTGGCGGACACCTGGCCCAACTGGCGCGGCGAGACCTCATAGAATCCGTTCGGCGGATCGTGCAGGTGCGCCGGCGGCGAAATGACTTGCCACGCGCGGGCGATGTCGTGTATTTCACAAAAATTCGAAATACACGAGCTTGCTCGAAGGAGGCAACATGGGGGAGTTGACTGCGAATGTGAATTGGCTGGCGGTGATCGTGGGCACCGTCGTGGCGTTCCTGGTCGGCTGGCTGTGGTACTCGCCGCGGCTGTTCGGCAAGCAATGGGCCGAAGGTTCCGGCGTCGACCTGGGCAGCGCCAGCTCGATGCCCGTGGGCGCCATGGTGACCCAGCTGCTCGGTGCATTCTGCCTGGCCTGGGTAATCGGGATCACGGCGACCACCGATTCGCTCATGATGGCCATCCTGGTCATCATCACAGTGGCCCTGGTGGTCGCTTCCGGCGGCATGTTCGTCCGCAAGAGCGGTGCGGCGGTCTCCGTGGATGCCGGCTATATCGTCGCCATAGGCGTGGTTATGATCATCTGCCAGGGGATTTTCTAGAAGCGTTCGGCGCTTCAATCCCACGACTAAATCGATACGACCGGACGCGAGTTGGCAGCACAGTTCGCGTCCGGTTTTAGATTATGGCATGCGACAACGGGCTGGGTTGTGCTTTGCAAACGGCCGTTCGTTAGTTTTAGCCGGTTTTCTTCATGATATCAGATCGTTGTGGCGGGCTGTTCCAGCTAGCGGCGCAACAATAATGTTCCATAATATATCTTATGCGATCGGCAGGTAACAGAAACGACGTCCCACAGTTCGATGAAACCGGCTATGCCCTTTTACCTTCCACCCGGTTCGGTTATGGCTACCCGTTCGAAATGAAATCCAACAAGGAGATTACGATTATGGCCGTCGCCCGTGTCACTGAGATCATCGCCGCATCGGACAAGAGCTTCGAGGATGCCGTCAAGGCAGGCGTCAAGCGCGCCTCAAAGACCTTGAAAAACGTCACCGGGGCCTGGGTCAAGGACAGCCGCGTCGAGGTCTCTGACGGAAAGATCACTGAATACCGCGTCGTCTTGAAGGTAACCTTCATCCTCAAGGACTGAATGAATCCGTCCCGAGACATCTCCGGCCTGCTTGAGGTAATGGCGGCGCTCAGGACGCCTGAAACCGGCTGTCCGTGGGACCTGGAGCAGGATTTCGCGTCGATCGCGCCCTACACGATCGAGGAGGCCTACGAAGTAGCCGACGCGATCGAGCGCGGCGACATGGACGACCTGTGCGACGAGTTGGGCGATCTGCTGTTGCAGGTGGCCTACCATGCGCGCATGGCGCAGGAAGCCGGTGAGTTCGAGTTTGCCGATGTGGTCGAGGCGATCACCACCAAAATGATCCGGCGTCATCCGCACGTGTTCGGCGACGCGGAGCGCTCAGCCGCCGAATACTCCGCTGCCGGGCTTGCCAAAACGACCTGGGAACGCATCAAAGCGGAGGAAAAGGCGGAACGGGCCGAACGCCGAGCCGCTAAAGGCCTGCCGGCCAGGCAGGAAAGCAATCACCTGCTCGATGCGGTGCCGGCCACCCTGCCCGCGCTCACCACCGCGCTCAAGCTGCAGAAGAAAGCCGCCACCGTCGGTTTCGACTGGGACGAGCCCAGGGCGGTTGTCGACAAGGTGCATGAGGAACTGGACGAGACCGTCGCGGCCATCGACGGCGGCGAACGGGTGCAGATTTCCGATGAGATCGGCGATCTGCTGTTCGTGGTGGTCAATCTGGCCCGCCACCTGGACATCGATCCCGAGGCGGCGCTGCGCGGCACCAATGCCAAGGTCCGCAGCCGTTTCGCGTATGTGGAGGACAAGCTGGCCGAACGCCGCTCCAGCGCCGCCCAGGCCGATCTGGACACCATGGAGCGGCTCTGGCAGGAGGCAAAGCGCCACGATCGCGATTAGGCGGTGGCGAACCACCCTGCCCCCATCCCACCGCAAACCCGGTAGGCTGTGGAGTTCGCCATGGGTGGCGCTTGTGCGGGCCTGCCGGACGCGCTACGTCCGTGGATCACGCTCAAACGCAATCCATCCAACTCGCTTGAGAAGGTCCGTCGGCCCCATGCCAGCCTCGAACAAAGCTTTCCCCGTTTCCTGGGACCAGTTTCACCGCGACTGCAAGGCACTGGCCTGGCGGCTTGCCGGCGTCGCCGAAGCCCAGGGCGAATGGACCACCATCGTCTCGATCACCCGCGGCGGGCTGGTGCCAGCGGCGATCATCGCGCGCGAGTTGGGCATCCGCAACATCGAGACCTTCTGCATCGCCTCCTATCACGAATATCAGGACCAGGGCGATCTGCTGGTGCTCAAGCCTGTTGCGGCGGACATCGTCGAAAGTTCCAACGGCGGCGAGAAAGTGCTGGTGATCGACGATCTGACCGACACCGGTAAGACAGCCAAGAAAATCCGCGAAACCCTGCCCAAGGCCCACATCGCCACCGTCTACGCCAAGCCCAAGGGCTGTCCGATGGCCGACACCTTCGTCACCGAGGTCTCCCAGGATACCTGGATCTACTTTCCCTGGGACATGGACCTGGCCTATTCGGCGCCGATTTCCGGCGGGGACGACGGCTGATCGCCAAACTTTGCGCTCTACATCTCGCGAAAGCCCGTAACGCGTGATCAATCCCAGCCTGCTCGTCGTCCTCATCGCCGTCACGATCAACATGATGGGTGTGGGGCTGGCCTGGCCGATCCTGCCGAAGCTGGCGCAGGAACTGACCGGCGGTACGATTTCCCAGACAGCAGCTATCTATGGCGCGACCGCGGTGGTGTTTTCCCTGGTTCAGTTCCTGGCGGCTCCATTGATGGGCGCGCTGTCCGACCGGTTCGGGCGCAAACCGGTGCTGCTGGTGGCACTGACCGGATTGGGTTTCGATAACATCGCGTTGGCGCTGGCGCCGTCGATCGGCTGGATGTTTGTCGGCCGCGCGCTGGGCGGAGCGCTGGCATCCACGTTCTCGATCGCCAACGCCTATGTCGCCGACACGATGGAGGAGAAGGATCGCGCGCGTGGTTTCGGGCTGATCGGCGCCGCCGTCGGCATTGGCTTCATCGTCGGCCCGATGGTGGGTGGCGTTCTGGGCGAAATCGACTTGCGCCTGCCGTTCTTCTTCGCCGCGGCCGTATCGCTGGCAAACGTGGTGTTCGGCGTGTTCTTCCTGCGCGAAACCCTGCCCAAGGAAAAGCGCCGGCCCAAAC
>JANQKQ010000040.1 GCA_028281105.1 Rhizobiaceae bacterium | reverse complement strand
AGCAGGATGAAGGGGTCTTCCAGATCGGCGACCATCTTCTCCGCGTTGGTGACGAAGTAGGGCGACAGGTAGCCGCGGTCGAACTGCATGCCCTCGACCACTTCCAGCTCGGTCTCGGCGGTCTTGGCTTCCTCGACCGTGATCACGCCCTCATTGCCGACGCGCTGCATGGCGTCGGCGATATCGGCGCCGATCTGGGCTTCGCCGTTGGCCGAGATCGTGCCCACCTGGGCGACCTCTTCGGACGTCTTGATTTTCTTGGCCTTGGCCTGCAGGTCCGAGATCACCTCGTTTACGGCCATGTCGATGCCGCGTTTGAGATCCATCGGGTTCATGCCGGCGGCAACCGCCTTGGCGCCTTCCTTGACGATCGACTGGGCGAGAACGGTGGCGGTCGTCGTGCCGTCTCCGGCCAGGTCGTTCGTCTTCGAGGCGACTTCGCGCACCATCTGGGCGCCCATGTTCTCGAACTTGTCTTCCAGTTCGATCTCCTTGGCCACGGTCACGCCGTCCTTGGTGATGCGCGGGGCGCCGAACGATTTTTCCATGACCACGTTGCGGCCCTTGGGACCTAAGGTCACCTTCACCGCGTTGGCGAGAAGGTCGACGCCGCGCAGCATCTTGTCGCGGGCGTCCGTGCCGAATTTTACTTCCTTAGCAGCCATTTTCTGCTCCATTTGGGTGCGAAACGCACCGACTTCCTAAATTCCTGATTGCTTGGCGTGAGAAATCCCGGCCGTGGCCTACGCGACCACGCCCATGATGTCGGATTCCTTCATGATCAGCAGTTCCTCGCCACCGATCTTGACCTCGGTGCCGGACCATTTGCCGAACAGGATGATATCGCCCTCTTTCACGTCGAGCGGAACCAGCTTGCCGCTCTCGTCGCGCGCGCCGGGACCGATCGCGATAACCTCGCCCTCGGAGGGCTTTTCCTGCGCGGTGTCGGGGATGATGATGCCGCCGGCGGTTTTCTCATCGGAGTTGACCCGGCGTACCACTACACGGTCGTGCAGCGGACGAAATTTCAGTTTTGCCATGATTGTTCCCATCTCTTGAATCCGCTGGAAGGGGCGCGATTCAATTCCAAAAACGACTATTAGCACTCACTTAGGCTGAGTGCTAACCGGCGCTCACATAGTGGGATGTCCCGGGGATGTCAAGGGATGGCAAGAAGCGGCGGCGCTAAAAAAGCCCAACGGAATCAGGTGCCCAGTTCCTGGGCCTCGGCATCGCCGGGTTCGTCGGCGGGCTGGGGGGCGGAAAGATCGGCGCGAACCGGGCGCGCCGGCGCCAGCACGTCGCCCTGGGCGAGAAAGACATCGGCGTCGATCAGGCCGACCACCTGGTGTTCCTGGCCGGCGTGGGACGCGATCAGCGTCACCGAATGCTCGCGCGCCAGCGGCACCAGCACGTCGGCCAGATTGTCGATCTGGGTGCCGGGCATGCGCATCAGGGCGTCGGCCGGGATCTTGACGAACTGGAACAGCCCGCCGGTGACCAGGCGGCTGACGGCCTGGGTTCCCTCGGCGTGGTCGATCGACAGGCGGAAGCCCAGATCGCGGATGCGGGCCAGATTGTCCGCCTGGTTGGTGGAGAGCTTCTCGTAGACCTTGTGCGGCAGTTCGCAGATGATGCGCTCTTTCAGCGACTTGTTGGCGGCGAGCAGGTCGTGGATGGCGTCATAGGTCTTGCGGGCGGCGAGCGCGCGTCTCGACAGGTTCCAGAACACCGGAAACGAGGCGTCCTGCCGGTCCAGGCCGCGCACGAGCGCGATCACGCGCTTGAGCGCC
Source organism: Rhizobiaceae bacterium (assembly GCA_028281105.1). Taxonomy (GTDB): domain Bacteria; phylum Pseudomonadota; class Alphaproteobacteria; order Rhizobiales; family Rhizobiaceae; genus JANQKQ01. Next base: position 165,155 of record JANQKQ010000040.1, on the reverse strand, counting down.
AGCAGATCGATCTGCGCGACCAGGCTTCGTTCGCGCGCTGCGGCCATGAACTCGTGCGCGGTCGCCAGCCGCTTGCCGAACCGCATCCGCGTGAACGCCTCCAGATAGCGCACTTCGCGGGTCGGCAGTTCGACGACGGGCTGTACGACGATCTCCACGTCGCCGCGCTTAACCGCCTTAGCTACGGCGGCGGGCGCAATCGTCGGGGCGACCTCGGTCGGCTGCGATGCGCGGTCGTTGGCCGGTTCGCCGCCCGCCGGCAGACCGCGCGGCGGCCGGCCCGACGGGTCCAGATGAATGATGTTGGTTGCGCCATCCGCGCCATCGGCGGCGGTCTGTTCATCGCCGAGGGCCGGCTCGGTGCTGGCGAACAAATCCAGCGTCGGCGCGCCGGCGAGGTCCGACAGCAGCGGCGCTGCGGCCGGGCTGCGGCCGGCGCCACCGGCGGGCGGCATCGCGCGGCCAGCGCCTGACGCGCTCTCCAGTCCGCGCAGACGGCCGGCCACGTCGCGCTCGAACTGGCGATAGGACGAAAGCTGGGCGCGCAGCTGGCTGACCGAGCGCCTTTGCGCGATCCAGATCGTCAGCGCCAGCAGCACGGCGAAGACGGCGCAGCCGACCACCAGCGCCTCGATGCGAGTGAGCGAGAACTGGAAATAGCCGACGGCGGCCATCGCCGTGGCGACGATGACGGTTGTCGAAATCCACGCGATGCTTCGCAAATGAGTACCCATCGCCCCTTGCCGGCCGCCGCACGCGCGATGGTGCCCGCAATGGGCGGCCTCCCCTGCCGGCGCTCGGCCTGCCCTGCAAGACCCGCCCGCGCCGATTCACCTTCAGTATGGACAATTTCCCGGCCGAGGCAAAGGGCGGGCGAGCCTGGCCGATCTCCCTTTTCCTCCGTCACCCCGGCGAAGGTGGTGGGTGGGGCGACGCATTGGCCGGGCCGCGATTGGACGGCCGCGCTTGACCGGGCGGGCGGCAACCTCTAACCGCAGTCGCGAGCGCATTTGCAAGCACCGCCAATTTCGGACATCGGACAGTTGAACAATTCCAACGGCAGCCCAAGGCTGGACGGACTGGCGCAGTTGGCCGGCGGCTATCGCGGCGTGCTGTGCGACGTGTGGGGCGTCGTACACGACGGCGTGGCGCCGATGGCCGGCACGGTGGACGCGCTTACTCGGTTTCGCGCCGATTTCGGCCCGGTAGTGCTGCTCACCAACGCGCCGCGATCGAAGGAGCTGGTGATCGATCAGCTCGACCGCCTCGGGGTCGCGCGCGACGCTTATGACGCGGTGGTGACTTCCGGCGACGCGGCCAAAGCTCATGTGGCCACGCTGACCGGACCGATATTCCACATCGGCACGCAGGCCGATCATTCGATGTATGACGGGCTTGACGTGGAACTGGCCGACTGGCGCGAGGCGAACGCGGTGGTGTGCACCGGTCTGTTCGACGATTTCACCGAGACGCCGGAGGACTACGGCGAACTGCTGGCGAACCTGAAGTCGCGCGACCTGCCGTTCGTGTGCGCCAATCCGGACCTGATCGTGCACCATGGCGGGCTGATGCGCTGGTGCGCCGGCGCGCTGGCGCGCGACTATCGCGCGCTGGGCGGAACCACGGTCGTGTTCGGCAAGCCGCACCGGCCGATCTACCAGCATGCGCTCTCGCGCCTGTTCGAGGTTGCGGGCGAGGAGCTGGACCATGGCGATGTCCTGGCCATCGGCGACGGCATCGCCACCGACGTGGCCGGCGCGCAGCGGTTCGGGCTGGACGTGGTCTATATCAGCGCGGGCATCCACGCCGACGAGTTCGGCCCGGCCAACGCACCCGACCACGCCAAGGTGAGCGCATTTCTCGCCTCTCATGACGCCCGTCCGGTGGGCTACATGCCGCATCTGGGCTGGTAGGACGGCCCGGGATGGCGAACGGTTCGGAACAAAGGCAATTCATCCGCATCGCGCTGCCGGGCGAGGCCGTTCCCGCGCGGCTCAAAGGCGCCGTCGTCGCGATCGGCAATTTCGACGGGGTGCATCGCGGCCACCGCGCGGTGCTGAACCGGGTGCTGGCCATCGCGCGCGAGCGGGCCGCGCCGGCGTTGGTGCTCACCTTCGAACCACATCCGCGCAGCTTCTTCGCGCCCGACAACCCGGTCTACCGGCTGACCCCGGCGGACCTGAAGGCGCAACTGTTCGCCCATCTGGGCTTCGACGGGGTGATCGAACAGGTGTTCGACGCCGGTTTCGCCGGCCAGTCGGCCGACGACTTCGTACGCGCCATGCTGGTCGGGCTGTTGGGCGTGTCGTGCACGGTGACCGGGCACGACTTCCACTTCGGCGCCAGACGCCAGGGCACGCCGGACTATCTGGCGCAGGCCGGCCAAGAGCACGGTTTCGACGTGGTGATCGTCGAGCCTTTCGGCGACACGGCCGGGCAGATCGTTTCGTCCACGCGCATCCGCCAGGCCCTGCGCGACGGCGACGTCGGGCTCGCCAGCCACCTGCTGGGCTACGCCTACCGGGTGCACGCGCGCGTGGAGCGCGGACGGCAGATGGGCCGCGAACTGGGCTATCCCACCGCCAACCTGTCGCTGCCGGCGCAGGCGACGCTACGCCACGGCATCTACGCGGTGCGGGTGATTCTGGAAGACGGCTCCATCCACGACGGCGTGGCCAGCCACGGCCGCCGGCCGACCTTCGATAATGGCGAGGTGCTGCTGGAAAGTCACCTGTTCGACTTCGATGGCGATCTATACGGCAAGCCGATCACGGTGCTCATCTACGGCTGGCTGCGCGCGGAGGAGAAGTTCGAAAGCGCAGAGGCCCTGGTCGCCCAGATGCACAAGGACGCGGCGCAGGCGCGCAAGCTGCTGGCGGCGATGCCGGCGGACTATCTGCTGTGGCCGGGGGCGGGTTAGGGCGGTTGGTTGGGGCCTGTCTTCCTCTCCCATTTGCCGCTCCCCCTCTCTGTCGGCTGCGCCGACATCTCTCCCCTCGGGGGAGAGAGCGAAAGCGGCACCCTCCTCGATGAACCGGGAAGGCGGGAGCATGGAGATCCCCTTCTCCCCCTTTGAGGGGGAGATGTCCCGAAGGGACAGAGGGGGTGAGGCCGCATATTCGGAGCTTGCCGCTTCACCCCTTAAGTCGGTTGCGCCGACATCTCCCCCGTTTGCGGGGGAGATTGGAGGTGCCGGCCTTCACCCCGGCCAATTCCCGCATCCACCACCGAGGGGCTTTATTCATCCACCCATGCTTGCTAAGAGACCGGCCATGGCTCGTCTCGTTGCCGCCATTGCGCGAATTATTGGCCCGGCCTCTGTGTGACGCGCGTCCGGCGCGGCAGGGAACCGGGAGCGTTTGAGCAGTCTTCTTTTTCGACATCCCACGTGAACGAACCGCGATCGGCTGGCGTGAGCACGACGCGGGTCAAGCAAACGAGAACCATGAACGACACCACCAAGACCGACGAGACCGCCGCCGCCCGCGACTACTCGCAGACCCTGTTCCTGCCGAAGACCGATTTTCCCATGCGCGCCGGCCTGCCGAAAAAGGAGCCGGAGCTGATCGAGCGCTGGGAGCGGATCGGCGTCTACAAGCGGCTGCGCGAGCAATCGGCCGGGCGGCCGAAATATGTCCTGCACGACGGTCCGCCCTACGCCAACGGCCATCTGCACATCGGCCATGCGCTCAACAAGACGCTCAAGGACATCGTCACGCGCTCGTTCCAGATGCGCGGCTACGATTCCAACTATGTGCCCGGCTGGGATTGCCACGGCCTGCCGATCGAGTGGCAGATCGAAGAGCAGTACCGCGCCAAGGGCAGGAGCAAGGACGACGTGTCGGTGGGCGAGTTCCGCCGCGAATGCCGCGAGTTCGCCGAGCACTGGGTCAAGGTGCAGACGGAGGAATTCCGCCGGCTGGGCGTGGAGGGTGATTTCGAGGACCCGTATCTGACCATGGCGTTCGACGCGGAAGCGCTAATCGCCGCCGAGCTGATGAAATTCGCCATGAGCGGGCAGTTGTATCGCGGTTCCAAGCCGGTGATGTGGTCCGTGGTGGAACGCACGGCGCTGGCGGAAGCCGAGGTGGAATACGCGACACACGAGAGCGATACGGTTTGGGTGAAGTTCGCGGTAGAGCGATCGCAGGTTGGCAGCGAGCCGGACGCCGTCGCCGCCCGGCGAACCGGCGGCCACGAATTCCACCCCGATCTGGAAGACGCCTATGTGGTGATCTGGACGACCACGCCGTGGACGATCCCCGGCAACCGGGCGATCAGCTTCTCCTCGAAGATCAAGTACGGCCTGTATGAGGTCACGGCGGCCGAGAACGAGTTCGGACCGCGGCCGGGCGAGAAGCTCATCTTCGCCGACAAGCTGGCGGGCGAATGTTTTGCCAAGGCAAAGCTTGAGCACAAGAGACTGCGCGACGTGGCCGGCGATGAACTGGCCGAGCTGACCTGCTCCCACCCCCTCGCCGGCTTCGGCGGCGGCTACGGTTTCCCCGTCCCTCTGCTCGACGGCGATCACGTCACCGACGAAGCCGGCACCGGCTTCGTGCACACCGCGCCGGGCCATGGTCGCGAGGATTTCGAGGCGTGGATGGAGGCCAGGCGCGGGCTGCGCGAGCGTGGCGTCGATCCGGCGATCCCGTTCACCGTCGACGATGCGGGCTATTTCACCGCCGACGCGCCCGGCCTCGGCCCGGACCGTGAAGGCGGCCCTGCCCGCGTCATCGACGACAAGGGCAAGAAGGGCGACGCCAACCAGGCGGTGATCTCGGCGCTCATCGAGAAAGACAAGCTGTTCGCGCGCGGGCGGCTCAAACACGATTATCCCCACTCCTGGCGCTCGAAGAAGCCGGTGATCTTCCGCAACACGCCGCAATGGTTCGTGGCGATGGACGAGCCGGTGCCCGGCCAGAACGGCACCCTGCGCGAGCTGGCGCTCAACGCCATCGACGAGACCCGCTTCGTGCCGGCCACGGGCCAGGCCCGCCTGCGCGGCATGATCGAGGCTCGGCCCGACTGGGTGTTGTCGCGCCAGCGCGCCTGGGGCGTGCCGATCGCCGTGTTCGCGGATGAGGACGGCCAGGTGCTCAAAGACGAGGCGGTCAACGCGCGCATCATCGAGGCTTTCACGGCCGAAGGGGCCGACGCCTGGTTCGCCGAAGGCGCCAAGGAGCGGTTTCTGGGACCCAACCACGACCCGAACAAGTGGACCATGGTCACCGACATTCTCGACGTGTGGTTCGATTCCGGCTCCACCCATGCCTTCTGCCTGGAGCAGCGCGAGGACCTAAAATGGCCGGCGGACGTGTATCTGGAGGGCTCGGACCAGCATCGCGGCTGGTTCCATTCCTCACTGCTGGAAAGCTGCGGCACCCGCGGGCGCGCGCCTTACGACACGGTCATCACCCATGGCTTCACCATGGACGAGGAAGGCCGCAAGATGTCTAAGTCGCTGGGCAACCAGACCTTCCCCCAGGACATCATCAAGCAGTACGGCGCCGACATCTTGCGGCTGTGGGTGGCCTCGGCCGACTACGCCGACGACCAACGCATCGGCGATGAGATCGTTAAAAGCGCGGTCGACGCTTATCGCAAGCTGCGCAACACGCTGCGCTGGATGCTGGGCACGCTGGGCCATCACACTGGCGAGGAAGTGCCTTTGGCCGACATGCCGGAGCTGGAGCGGCTGATGCTGCATCGCCTCGCCGAGCTCGATCAGCTCGTCCACAAGGCCTATGACGACTTCGACTACAAGCGCGTGTTCGCGCAGTTGTTCAACTTCATGACGGTGGAACTGTCAGCGTTCTACTTCGACATCCGCAAGGACGCGCTCTACTGCGACGCGCCCTCGTCGACCCGGCGCAAGGCCTCGTTAGCGGTGGTCGACCGGCTGTTCGACTGCCTGGTCAAATGGCTGGCGCCGCTGCTGCCCTTCACCATGGAGGAGGCGTTTGTCTCACGCACGGGCAGCGCCGACGGCTCGGTGCATTTCGAGCAGTTTCCCGCCGTGCCGAAGGACTGGCGCGACGATGCGCTGGCCGACAAGTGGCGCAAGATCCGCCGAGTGCGCCGGGTGGTCACCGGCGCGCTGGAGATCGAGCGGCGCGAGAAGCGCATCGGCTCGTCGCTGGAGGCCGCGCCGATCGTCCATGTGACCGACCCGTCGCTACGCGAGGCGCTGGAAGGCCGAGATTTCGCCGAGATCTGCATCACCAGCCAGATCACCATCACCGACAAACCCGCGCCGGCGGGAGCCTTCAGGCTCGATGAGGTGGCCGACGTGGCGGTGGTGCCTGCGCGCGCGCAGGGGCAAAAATGTGCCAGGTCCTGGCGGGTGTTGCCGGAGGTGGGCAGCGACGGGGAATATGCGGACCTGTCGCTGCGCGACGCCGAAGCGATGCGAGAGATCGAGGGGGGTTAGAGCGGCACCCCGCCTAGAGCCGTGGGCCAACGCCGTGACCGTTCGATTCCAAGCCTCCGGCTGCCACTTGGGGAAGAAGTAGTACCGCTTTATTGGACGACTTCAGTCCATTGTTCCGTGCCGCCAACCTGGGGTGGCGCAATTCCCTATTCGGGTGTCAACCGATCGCCAGATCCGCACAGAACAACACCATACCCCCTGGTACTTGCTGGTTCATCAGCGGTTGGAATTATTCTCAACCAGAAATCGATCTTCTGTATTGGGTAATGGGAATGTGTATTGTCAAAGGATGCATTTTCCGCAATATCTTATGTCGATAATCAATCCGTTTTCATTTGAATTACTATCCCGGGAGCAAACTTGATGTGGATTGGGATCGCGCGCTTCTCGCTTGCATTGTGCATTGCCGGTTTCACTTTGTCCAAGTCCATTGCTGGCGACCAGATCGATGATCTCTACCGGTTAATCAGCTCGACGGTGCGGAGTGAGGCTCGGCTGCCATGGACAAGCGTCTGGTACGCCGGAAGCCAAAATATAGAGGAGGCCTACGCCCAATGCCAACGGGGGATGGGCGATGTGCCGCCTGACGAACCCGGCGAGCTCGACGATTTCGCAACGGATGCGGTCGCACCCGCGCTGGGACATTCATGTGTCGGCGGACACCAATTTGACCCAGCTGTGGGCGATGTTGGGGAAGAACTAGGAATCCCCCTAACCAGCTGCGCCGTGTTGGAAGCCACTGCGGCTGATATATTTGGTGAGCAAAAATTCTGGGAACTGTATGAGGGTCGGGCTTCGAAGATCGATGTTCAAAAGAATAATGCCTATGAACTTGTTTCGATACTGATCGAGGTTGAGGATGCGCTCAGTTTTTACGATGTCCCTGAAGCGTTGTGGCGCGATAAGCTGGACGAGATTGAGCGGGAGTTTGAAGTCCAGATCAACGTCGATATCCACGCTTTCAAACACGCGCTCTTTGTGAGATTGAACGAATTCGCAAGATCCGTGACCGCCGCATGGGACAGCGGCTTCAATCTGGCGCCGATGATGGGGTGTGGTGGCGGCATCTTTCCGTTCGATGTCACCGTGGTGCCAAGTGACGCCGTGGTCGAGATCATTCCAAAGATGTTCTTTGCTTACTGCCTGGACAATGGCATCGAGTTAAACACCAAGAACTCCTGCCGACATTTCCTGACGGATATCCGGGATGGTGAATCAGTCATGCTATCCGGTGTTTACATGTACCGGCTCGTGGAAAACGGGGTTAAAGGCGATTTCAGGGAAATCGACATTGGTCGGAAGCTGGCCAATTCAGCCGATATTATCACGCGGATGTTCGCCGGGCAGGCTTTCGCTGATGAAGATCCGTTTCTTGTTGAGTTCAACTAAGTTGGCGCAGATATCATGACGCCTCCCGAGCCCAGGAACGTCGATCGTCTGGTCGATCTGCGCGAATATCTGAAGAATGTCAGAGAATTGTGGGCGTGGGCGGCCGGTGCGGCGTTGGTGCCTTTTATGGCGAATTTTGCGGAGTTGGCGCCGCCATGGCCCCCGGCGATCGTGTTCGTGACCGCCATGTTCGAGTTGGTGGCGCTGATCTGGGCCTATCACAGCATCAGCGGCGTATCAAAGGCCAAGGTGACCGTATTGCTGAGACGTTGCATGATCCTCTTGTTCGTGGCCACGGCCTCCTATCTGTTCCTTCTGTCACTGCTGACCATAAAGATCCCGGGAAGCGATATCGTTGTCGTCAAAGGGTTCGTGTGCACCGAGATCGCGGCCAGCCAGTTCAGCAACTGTCCCTGGCTGATCGCCGAAGACATGAAGCAGGCGGAATGGGATGCCGCCCTGCTATGGACCACACTTTCAATCTCTATATCGCGGGTCGTTATCGTGCTGCTTTGGATTGCTACATTTTTTAGTTTGAGCTTGTTTTTAGGAGCGTTCCTTGTGCGGGCACGCCGCGACGGAGCAAGCTCCTAAGCGCATTCACCAATTCCACTGGCCTCGATGCGCCATCGTTGCGCCTTTGGCCTCAATATTGTATTTTCCCGCCCCGGCTGCCGGATTCTTGCCGTTTTGTCGGTTCAAGCATCGGTGCGGCCCCGGGGCGGATGTGTCGGGGCGGGTTGTAACGCAGGGTAACGCACAGGACAGTTGAATGGCCGATTGGAGTGTGATCAGGGCGCCGCTGGGCGTATTGGTCATCGCCGCCGCCTCGGCGAGCCTCGCCGGTTGTGTCGGCGGCACCACCTATGGCACCGGCGTCAGCCAGGAGCGCCAGCTGGTCAAGGACCTGAGCGGCATGGTCTCGCTGCGCACCAAGCAGGAACAGCCTAGAATCGATTATGTGAACCGGCCGGACCTGGTGATGCCGGCGACCACGGCCGCGCTGCCGCAGCCGCTTGAGGAAGAGCAGGCCACCGATCAGGTGTCCGATGTCGACTGGCCGGAGACGCCCGAAGCGCGCATCGCGCGGGTGCAGGCGGCGGCCGGCGAGGTTGATCCCGAAAGCGGCGACATCATCGGCGGCAACCCGACGGAAAGAACCGCGGGCATCCGCATGGAAGATCCGGGCCGGTTCGAGCACGACGATTTGCTCGACGTGCACGGCTACAAGCGCCGCGACCAGATCAAGCCGGAGACGGCGAACCGGGTGCGCGAGCTCAAAGACAAGCTCGCCCTTTCCAACGGCCCGACCCGCAAATACCTGACCGAGCCGCCGAACCAGTATCGCACGCCGTCCGAGACGGCCCCGGTGGATGAGCTCGGCCTGCCCGAGGCGCAGAAGGACACCGCCGAACTCAGCAGGCTCGAGCGTGAACGTCGCAGCCGCGCCGGCACCTGGATGGAATAATCCGGCGCGGGCTGGAATGCCCTAGGTCAACTGGCCGTCACCCTGGCCGTAGCATGACGGCTTAAGCTACGCCGGCTCCCACCCCCTCTGTCGGCTGCGCCGACATCTCCCCCGCAAGGGGGGAGATCGGCCCGCTTCTTCCTCCGTCACCCCGGCGAAGGCCGGGGTCCAGGTGCGCCCCGGCGGATTCGCGGTCCGAGGGGAAATGATGCCTGGCAGCCCGCTTGTGCAACCACTCGGCAAGAACAATCCACTGCGAGCAAGCGGCGATGCACGTGGATCCTGACCTTCGTCAGGATGACGTTGGTGAGTGGGGTGACGCCGTGGCCACTCGGTCTCCCGGCCAAACCTGAGGTCGCTATCGCCGCGAGGCGAAGAACTCGCGTAGCAGGGCGGAGCTTTCCTCCGCCTGCAGGCCACAATAGGTCTCCGGGGCGTGGTGGCAGGTAGGGTCGGCGAACAAGCGCACGCCGCTTTCGACCGCGCCGCTCTTGGGGTCGTGGGCGCCATAGTAGAGCCGGCGGATGCGGGCGAACGAGATCGCCGCGGCGCACATCGGGCACGGTTCCAGGGTCACGTAGAGGTCGCAGCCGATGAGCCGCTCGTTGCCCAGCTTGTAGCAGGCGGCGCGGATAGCCAGGATTTCGGCGTGGGCAGTCGGGTCGGCGCGCTCGATGGTGCGGTTGCCTTCGGCGGCCAGCACCTCGCCGTCGCGCACGACGAGCGCGCCCACCGGCACCTCGCCGCGCCCGGCGGCGGCGCGCGCCTGGTCCATCGCCAGATCCATGAATTCCGACATCGCACCGCTCTCCGGTCGCCTGTCTCGCCCTTTGCCCGGCGACCTGATAACAAGCGGCCATGGATGGCAAGGCAAAAAGCGGCGAGCGGATCGCCAAGGCGATCGCGCGCTCGGGTGCGTGTTCGCGCCGACAAGCGGAGGCGTGGATCGCCGCCGGCCGGGTCCGCGTCAACGGCGAGCCGCTCGACACCCCGGCGCATCTGGTGGGCCCGGGCGACCGCATCGAGATCGACGGCCAGCCGCTGGCGCCGCGCGAGCGCACACGGCTGTGGCTGTATCACAAGCCGGCCGGACTGTTGACCACCAACCGCGATCCGCAAGGCCGGCCGACCCTGTTTGAGCGCCTGCCGGACCACCTGCCGCGGGTGCTGACGATCGGCCGCCTGGACATGAACTCCGAAGGGCTGCTGCTGCTGACCAACGATGGCGGGCTGGCCCGCGTCCTGGAGCTGCCGTCGACGGGCTGGCTGCGCCGCTACCGGGTGCGCGCCCATGGCTCCGTGCCGGCCGGCGCGCTCGAGGCGCTCAAGGACGGCATCGCCGTCGACGGGGTGCTGTACGGGCCGGTCGAGGCGCAGCTCGACCGCGAACAGGGCGCCAATAGCTGGCTGACGGTGGCGATCCGCGAGGGCAAGAACCGCGAGGTGCGCCAGGTGCTGGCGGCCGTCGGGCTGACCGTCAACCGACTGATCCGCGTCTCCTACGGCCCGTTCCAACTCGGCGATCTGGCCGCCGGCGAGGTGCGCGAAATTCGCGGGCGCACCCTGCGCCAGCAGTTGGGCGAGCGGTTGACCACGCAAGCCGGGGCCGATTTCGAGTCGCCACTACGACAACCCGCAAAGCCGGCAACGAAGACCGGCAAGGCCGGGCCGGGCCGAGGCGGAAAGCGCGCGGCGAAACCAGCGCCGGGCCGCCTGTCGCCGGCCGCCGCCTCGCGTCTCAGCACCCGCAAGGCCGGGTCGGGCGCGCCCCGCGGCCGTAGGGCCAAGTAGCCGCTCATGCGAATCGTCGGCGGCAGGTTCAAGGGCCGGCAACTGGCCGCTCCGCGCGATGCGACGGTGCGGCCGACCACCGACCGGGTGCGCGAGGCATTGTTCAACGCGCTCGTCCATCGCAAGCCGAACCCGGTCGCCGGGGCCCGCGTGCTCGATGCGTTCGCCGGCACCGGGGCGCTGGGGCTGGAGGCGCTCTCTCGCGGCGCCGAGGCGGTGCTGTTCATGGAAACCTCGGCGGTCGCGCGCGCGCTGGTGCGCCGCAACATCGAGGCGCTGGATCTGACCGGCTGCGCGCGGCTGTTTCGCCGCGACGCCACCAGGCCCGGCCCGATCGGCACCATGGCCCCGTTCGATCTGGTCTTTGTCGATCCCCCTTATGGCCAGGGCTTGGGCGAGCGGGCCGCCGCCGCGCTCGCCGCCGGCGGCTGGCTGAAGCCGGCCGCGCTGCTGGTGCTGGAGGAAGCGGCGGGCGGCGGGCCGGTGACCATACCGGGTTTCGCGCTTGACGATGAACGCCGTTACGGCGACACGGTGATCCGTGTGTTCGAAATCAGTGGCGGGCCGGATTCGCGGCCCCGGGAGACACCATGACCGCAGTAGCGCTGGCACTGGGCGGCGGCGGGGCGCGCGGCATCGCCCACATTCACGTGCTGGAGGCCTTCGACGATCTGGGCGTCAAGCCCGTGGCGATCGCCGGCTCGTCGATCGGCTCGATGATGGGCGCGGGCTATGCCGCCGGCATGAGCGGGCGCGATGTGCGCGAATATGCGGTGGCCACCCTGTCGCGGGCCAGCGAGATCGCATCGCGGCTGTGGGGCGTGCGCGCGGGCGGCCTGCGCGACCTGTTCGGCTCGGGCGGGCCGCGGATCGGCGAGTTCGACATCCACGCGGTGATGAAAGCGTTCCTGCCCGAGGCGGTGCCGGCCACGTTCGGGGAGCTTGAGATTCCGCTCAAGGTGGTGGTCGCCGACTTCTACGCCATCGAGCAGCGGGTGATCGACGCCGGCGACTTGACGTCGGCGCTGGCGGCTTCCGCCGCGATTCCGGTGCTGTTTCATCCCCAGGTGATCGACGAGCGGGTGATGGTCGACGGCGGCCTGATCAATCCGGTGCCGTTTGATGTGGTTGCCGACGAGGCCGACGTGGTGGTCGCCGTGGACGTGGTCGGCGCGCCCACCGGCGCCAATCCGGCCATCCCCAAGCGCGTCGAACTGGCCTTCGGCACCATGCAGATGCTGATGCAGACGATCACCAATCTGAAGCTGGAGACCTACCAGCCGGACCTGCTGATCCGTCCGGCGGTCAGCGAATACCGGGTGCTGGAATTCCACAAGGTCGAGGAAATCCTGCGCACGACCGAAGCCACCCGCAACGAGACAAAGCGACGGCTGGAGCGGCTGCTCGAGGCGCTGTAGGGATTGCCGCAGCCCCCGATCTCCCCCCTTGCGGGGGAGATGTCCCGAAGGGACAGAGGGAGAGCCGCTTGCTCGGTGCCTGCCGCTCCACCCCTCACTGTCGGCTGCGCCGACATCTCTCCCCTGAGGGGAGAGAGGGGAGGATGCGGCACGCGATCGCCCCACCCGCCGCCGTCATCGCCCCACCCACTCCCCGTCATCCCGGCCTTCGCCGGGCTGACGGAGGGGTTGGGGTCTTCGCCGGAATGACGAGAGTGGGAGAGCCGGTGCCTGGAACCGCCTACGCCGTCGCCCCCCGCCCTGAAGTAAACGGCGAGTTGGCCGTTGGCGGGCTGGCCGGCGGGGGCGGCAGGGCGGCATCCGCCTTTTCCGGTAGCCGCCGCAGGACGCGGAAGCAGACGATGACGGCGGCGACGCCGAAGATGACGCCGCCCAGGCCCCAGCCCAGCAGCACGCCGTTGGGGCCCCACCAGGTCGCGCCGACGAAGACGAACGGGAAGGTGCCGAGCGTCGCCCTGCCCCAGTTGAACACCGTCGACAGCATCGGAAAGCCCAGATTGTTGAAGGCGGCGTTGGCGACGAAGATGGCGCCCTGGAACAGGAAGGTGCCGGCGACGAACCAGCAGAAGAAGCGCACCAGGTCGGCGGCGTCGGCCGTCGCCCCGAACGCGGCGATGATCTGGCCGTTCACCGCGATCAGCGCCAGCCAGATGATAAGCGTGTATCCGGTGGCGAAGAACAGGCTGTCCCACATGGCGCGGGTGACCCGGTCGAATTTGCGCGCGCCGAAGTTCTGGCTGAGGATCGGGCCGACCGCCCCCGACAGCGCGAACACGCCGGCGAAGGCCAAAGCATACAATCGCCCCACGATTGCCCAGCCGGCCACCGCGTCGTCGCCGAAGGCGGCGATCGAGCCGGTGACATAGGCGTTGCCGACGGGAGTGGCGATCTGGGTCATGGCGGCGGGGATGGCGATCGCTAGATAGGGGCGCACCAGGGCGCGCAGATGGGCGGGTGAAGGCATGCGCACCATGTCGTGCACCCACACCGCGCCATAAAGCCCTACCGCCATCAGGACGACGCGCACCAGCACCGTGGCGATGGCGGCCCCGGTCACGCCCCACTCCATATAGAAGATCAGGATCGGATCGAGCACGGCCGCCGCAACACCCGCCCACAAGGTGACGTACATGGCGCGGCGCGCGTCGCCCTTGGCGCGCAGCAGGGCGGCGAAACACATGCCCAGCGCCATCAGCGGTACCGACGGGGTGACGATCTGCATGAAGTTCAGGGCGATCGCGTGGGTCTCGCCCTTCGCGCCCAGCAAATCGAGCATCGGCCCCAGCAGAGGAAACATGATGGCTGAAAGCGTGACGCTCATGACGCCCATATAGACGAGCGCCGCGCCGGCGTTTGCGAACGCCTCGGGCTCGTTCTCCGCGCCGAGCGCGCGCGCGACGACGGCGGTCGTCGCGATGGTGAAGCCGATGGAGAACGAAATCGAAAAGAACAGGATGGTCGAGGCATAGCCGACGGCCGCCGCCAGTTCCTGCTGGCCGAGCAGCGAGATGTAGAACAGGTTTAAAACGTCGACGATGAAGATCGACACCAGGCCGACCGCGCCGGTCGAGGTCATGACGACCACGTGGCGCATGGTCGCGCCGGAGGTGAAGACCGCCTTGCCTTGCGATGGACGCTCGTCGCTCAAGGCGACGCCGCCAGGTGGGGAGACGGGCTCACGCCGTCTCCTCGTCGCCGACGATGGCGCGCGAGACCTCGTCGAGGCCCTCGGCCTCGTGTTTGGGCTCGATGAACGGCTCGGGCTTGACCGCTTCCACATGCAGCATGTGCGAACCGGCATAGATGCCGTCGGCGGCCTGGATGCGCATGCGCTCGGCGTCGCGCCTTCGCACATCCTCGACGATCTCGGCTGCCGCCTCGTGGCTCATACCCAGGCCTTCGAGCACCTTGCCGCCCAGCACAAGCGCGGATTCGAAGGTCTCGCGAATGTGGAAGTCCACCTGCTTCTCCATCATCTCCAGCACGTGCACCCGGTCGTAGGCGCGGGCATAGACCCTGGTCTGGGGATAGTCGGACTGGACGATGTCGACGATCTTGGACGTGACTTCCTTGTGCGCGGTGCAGATCGCCACTACGTCGGATGAGGCGATGCCGGCGGCGCGCAGCACGTCCTTGCGGGTGCCGTCGCCGTAATAGATGCGGAAGCCGAACTTGGCCGCGCCGCGAATGCGCTCGGCGTCCTTTTCGATGATGGTCACGTCGCAGCCGCCGGCCAGCAGCGCCTGGGAGACCACCTGGCCCATGCGCGAAAAGCCGATCAGCAGCACGCGCGAACCCGCGCCCTCGAAATCCTCCTCCATGGTCTCCGCGCCTGCGCGCTCGGCGAGCAGGTCGCCTAGGCGCACGGTGAGCGGGGTCAGCATCATTGATAGAATAACCACGGCGATCAGGATGGAGGACTGCTCGCGGTCGATGATGGCGAGCGCGGCGGCGGCGGAAAACAGCACGAAACCGAACTCGCCGTGCTGCGGCAGCGCCAGGGCGGAGCGCATGGCGACCACATGATTGGAACCAAAGATGCGCGCGCTGGCGTAGATCAGGCCGGCCTTCACCACCATGGCGACGGGCACGCAGATCAGGATCAGCGCCCACCACTCGGCGATCACCTGCAGATCGAGCGACAGGCCGATGGCGACGAAGAACAGGCCGAGCAGGATGCCGCGGAACGGCTCGATGTCGGCCTCCAGCTCGTGGCGGTAGGACGATTCGGCCAGCAACACGCCGGCCAGGAACGCGCCCAGCGCCATCGACAGGCCGGCCGCCTGCATCAGCATGGCGGAGCCGAACACCACCAGCAGCGCGGCGGCGATCATCGCTTCGGAAGCGCCGGTATTGGCGATGATGCGGAACATCGGGTTGAGCAGATAGCGCCCGGCCAGCACGACGACGGCGATGGCGCCCAGCCCGGTGGCGAACTGGGTGAGCCCGAAGCTGGTCTCCGCCTGGTTGGACAACAGCGGCACGATGGCCAGCAATGGTACGATGGCCAGATCCTGGAACAGCAGGATGGCGAAGGATTTGCGGCCATATTCGGTGTTGATGTCGCCGCGGCTCTCCAGGGTCTGGATGGCGAACGCGGTCGACGACAAGGCCAGGCCGAAGCCGGCGACCAGGGCGGCGGCCATGTTGTCGAGCACCAGCATGGCGAGCACGGTAAGCGCGAAGCCGCAGGAGATCACCTGGGCGGCGCCGAGCCCGAAGATGTCGATGCGCATCGACCACAGCCGTGATGGTTTGAGTTCCAGCCCGATGACGAACAACAACAGCACCACGCCCAGTTCGGCGAAATGCAGGATCGCCTCGGCGTCGGTGATGTAACCGAGTACCGGCCCGATGATGATGCCGGCGGCCAGATAGCCCAGCACGGTGCCCAGCCCGATCTTCTTGAACACCGGTGCGGCGATGACCGCGCCGGTCAATAATACGATTGCGTCTTGATAGAGTTCTGGGATCGCGGCCATGGCGGATTCGTCTTTGGTGAACGGTAATTTACTTGAAGCGGCCGGCGCGGGCCACTATGCAAATGCGCGGATCATAAGGAGATTTCATGACCGAGCAGGTGGAACTGTCCGCGCTCGAGGATCGCGCGGGCGAACTGGTCGACAAGGCGACGAAAGCGGGCGCGGACCAGTGCGACGTGGTGATCGCGCGCAGCGCGTCGCTGGGCGTGTCGGTGCGCGAGGGCGAGATCGAGAATACCGACCGTTCCGAGGTCGACGAGTTCGCGCTGCGCGTGTTCTGCGGCAAGCGGGTTGCCTCGGTCTCGGCCAACCAGTCGGACGATCTTGCAGCACTGGCCGAGCGGGCGGTGGCCATGGCGAAAGTCTCGCCGGAAGACCCGCACGCGATGCTGGCGCCGAAGGAGCGGCTGGCCGGTAAGATCGCCGATGTGGACCTGTATGACGCAACGGTCTCCGACGTTTCCGCCCTGAGCGAACGCGCGCTCGCCGCCGAGGAGGCAGGACTGGCCGTCGAAGGGGTCAACAAGTCGATCGGCGCGGGGGCGAGCTGGGGCATGTCCGGCTTCGTGCTGGCCACCTCGACCGGCTTTGTCGGCTCCTATCACACTTCGCGCAATTCGGTGTCGGCGGCGATGATCGCCGGCGACGGCACCGCCATGCAGCGCGACTACGACTATCACTCGACCACGCACCTGGAAGACCTGAAGGACGCCAAGGAGATCGGCCGGTCGGCGGGCGAGCGCACCGCGCGCAAGTTGAACCCCCGCCAGGTCGATTCCGGTGCGTTCCCGGTCGTGTTCGACCGGCGCCAGTCGACGGGCATTCTCGCCAGCCTGGCCGGCGCGATCAACGGGGCGTCGGTGGCGCGCAAGACCAGCTTCCTGCGCGAGGCGATGGGCAAGCAGGTGGCCGCTTCGGGCGTTACCGTGATCTGCGATCCGCACCGCCCGCGCGGGATGGGTTCGCGCCCGGTGGACGGAGAAGGCATCGCTCCGGACAAGATCACTTTTGTCCAAGATGGTATGCTGCGCGAATGGGTGCTCGACTGCGCCAGCGCCGACGAACTGGGGCTCGTCTCCAACGCACGCGCCACGCGGTCCGGCTCGGGCACCGCGCCGTCGACCACCAATCTGTACATCCAGCCGGGCGAGCGCTCGGCGCAGGACATTATTTCCTCGATCCAGTCCGGCCTTTATCTGACCGAAACCATCGGCCACGGCATCAACATGGTCACCGGCGACTATTCCAAGGGCGCGGACGGGTTCTGGATCGAGAACGGCGAGATCGCCTATCCCGTCTCCGAGATCACCATCGCCGGGAACCTGAAGGACATGTTCATGGCCATGACGGCGGCCGATGATCTGGAGTTCCGCTACGCGACCAACGCGCCGACCCTGCTGGTGGAAGGCATGACCGTTGGCGGCAGGTGACCGCGCCGACGTCGAACTGATGGCCGAGGCGGCGGTGCATGCCGGCGCCGTGGCGCTCACCTATTTCCGCTCCGACCCGCAAGTGTGGACCAAGGCCGGCAACTCGCCGGTCACCAGCGCGGATCTGGAAGTCGACCGGATCTTGAGGGAGGCGTTGCTCGAAGCGCGGCCCGATTACGGCTGGCTGTCGGAGGAGAGCGAGGACGACGAGGGACGGCTGACGCGCTCCCGCACCTTCATCGTCGATCCAATCGACGGCACGCGCGGCTTCATCGACGGCTCGGACCAGTGGTGCATCTGCGCCGCCGTAGTCGAGAACGGCCGGCCGGTCGCCGCCGTCATTCACTGCCCGGCGCTCGAAGAGACCTATGCCGCCTCGTCCGGCGGGCGGACGCTGCTCAACGGCACCGCGATCACGGCGGGCGGCGGGGAACTGTCGACCATCGCCGGCCCGCGCAAGCTGGGCAATTTTCTGAACGAGCGCCAGCCGGCAGGGCCAAAGGCCCATCCGTTCGTGCCCTCGCTCGCCTACCGCATCGCGCTCACCGCCAAGGGCGACGTCGACGCCGCGCTCGCCAGCCCGGGCGCGCACGACTGGGATCTGGCCGCCGCCGACCTCATTTTGCACGCCGCCGGCGGCCGGCTCACCGGACCGCGGGGCGATCGGCTGCGCTACAACCGGCGCAAGCTGAGGCGCGACGCGCTATTCGCCAGCGCGCCGGGGCGGCATGAAGCGCTGATGGCCCTTGCGAAATCCGCCGGATTTCTTAAATAGTTGGCCGCTTACATCCAACCCGCCAGACACTTTCTCGGAGTCGCGCGATGTCTCAATCCACCGACGATCAATCGCAAGGCGACCGCCAGTTGCTGCACCTGGTATTCGGCGGCGAGCTGGAGGAACTGCAGGGCGTGAAGTTCCGCGACCTGGAAGCGCTCGACATCGTCGGCGTGTTCCCCAACTACAAGAGCGCCCATGCCGCCTGGAAGGCCAAGGCTCAGCAGACGGTGGACAATGCGCACATGCGCTATTTCATCGTCCACATGCACCGGCTGCTGGACCCCGACGGCGACGGCATCGCCGGCTAACCGGCTTCGCGGGCAAGGTCAGTTGCGCGGATTTGCATGGGCGCAGGAGATAAGTCCCTGGCGAAACGATCGCCTAATCGTGGCGGGAAGCGGCGCTGGCTGTCGCGGGCCGGCCGGTCGATCTCGGCGAGCCCGGCGTTCGCGCGTTGCGCGGCTTGGCTGGCGATCCGATACCTGAACCTGGTCTACCGCACCAACCGCTTCATCGTCGAACCCGCCGACGCGCTGGACGACACCAGGCAATATATGCCGGTCATTCTCGCGGTGTGGCATGGTGAGCACTTTCTGCTGCCGGCGCTGCGCATTGACCTGCCGGCCTCGGTGATGATCTCGCGCAACCTGGACGGCGAGATTACCGCGCGGGTGGTCGAGGCGTTCGGCTCGAAGGCGATCCGCGCCTCGGGCGGGCGCGAGAAGGCCAAGGCGATCGAGAAGGGCGGCATGCGCGGCTTTCTGGAGATGCTGGCGGCGCTGGAGCGCGGCGAGAACGTGGCGCAGACCGCCGACGTGGTCAAAGGCGCGCGCCGCACAGTCGGCGACGGCATCGTGCGGCTGGCCAAGAAATCCGGCCGGCCGATCGTGCCTCTGGCGGTCGCCTCGAGCAGGCGGTATGTCTTCTCCAAAGCTTGGGACAGGATGTCGCTCAACCTGCCGTTCGGCCGCACCGCGATCTGTCGCGGCGAGCCGGTGGCGGTCGCCGCCAACGCAAGCGCCAAGCAAGTCGAACAGGCCAGACTCCGCCTGGAGGATGAGTTGAACCGCATCACGCAGCGAGCCTACGAACTGACCGGGGTGCCGCAATGAGCGGATGGTGGGCACGGGCCACTTTGCAGACCTACCGCGTGGTGGGATCGGCGATGTATCCGTTCATGGGGCCGTTCCTGGCGGTGCGCGCGCGCAAGGGCAAGGAGGACCGCGCCCGGCGCTACGAGCGCTACGGTTACCCGTCGGCCGACAAGCCGGCCGGCCCGCTGGTGTGGTTCCACGCAGCAAGCGTGGGCGAATCCATGGCCGTCATCCCGCTGATCGAGCGGGTCGACGGGCTGGGCATCGCCACGGTGATGACCACCGGTACCGTCACTTCGGCCGCCGTGGTCAAGACCCGGCTGCCGGCGCGCACTTTCCACCAATATGTGCCGCTCGATCTGAAACCGGCGGTCAAGCGGTTCCTTGATCACTGGCGCCCGGATCTCGCGGTGTTCACCGAATCGGAAATCTGGCCGATGACGATCCTGGAACTGTCGGCGCGCCGGGTGCCGCAGGTGCTCGTCAACGCGCGCATGTCGGATCGCTCGTATGAGCGCTGGAATGGTGCGCCGGCGCTGGCGGAAGCGCTGTTCGACAATTTCGCCCATGTGGTCGCGCAGTCCCAGCTCGACGCCGACCGGTTCCGCGAACTGGGCGCGCGGCCGGTCACGGTCTCGGGCAATCTTAAAGTGGATACCGATGCGCTGCCCTGCGACGAGGCGGAGCTGAAGGAGCTGAAGGCGCGCATCGGCACGCGGCCCACCTGGATCGCGGCCAGCACCCATCTGGGCGAAGAGGAAGTGGTGGCCCGCGTGCACCGCACCGTGGCGCAGCGCATGCCCAACCTGCTCACCGTGGTGGTGCCTCGCCATCCCGACCGCGGCGACGACGTGGTGCGCCTGCTCCGCGCCGCCGGGCTCAACGTGGCGCGGCGCAGCGCCAACGAGCCGCTGACCGACCAGACCCATGTCTATCTCGGCGACACGATCGGCGAGATGGGCCTGTTCCTGCGGCTGGGGGCGGTTTCGTTCATCGGGCGCAGCCTGGCCGCGTTCGGCGGACAGAACCCGCTTGAGCCGGCGATGACCGGCACGGCGATCCTGTCCGGCCAGCACGTGCACAATTTCCGCGATTCCTATCGCAACCTGCTCAAGGCCGGCGGCGCGCGGCTGGTGCGCGATGAGGCCATGCTGGCGGCGAATGTGGAGTTCCTGCTGCACAACGCGACCGAGCGCAGGCGCATGATCGCGGCGGCCAGCGAAACCGTGCGCCAGATGCGCGGCGCGCTCGACCGGACCGTCCACACGCTGGACGCCTATGTGTTCCCCCTGACCGTGAAGCGGGACCTCGAAGGGATCGCCTGATGGCGCTCGACGAAGCACCGCCATTCTGGTGGCGCAGGCACGCATGGCAGGCCTGGGCGATGAGCCCGCTTGCCTGGTTCTACGGCCGGGTGAGCGGCCGGCGCATGGCGGCCGAGCCCGCCGCTTCGGTAGCCGTTCCGGTGATCTGCGTGGGCAACTTCATCGCCGGCGGCGCCGGCAAGACGCCGGTGGTGCAGGCCCTGGCCGGCCACGCCGCGCACGCCGGCTTCACCCCTGGCATTTTAACGCGAGGCTATGGCGGCGGCATCGTCGCGCCGACGATCGTCGATCCCAAACGCCACGATTCGCGCGACGTGGGCGATGAGCCGATCGCACACGCGGCGACCGCGACAACCGTCGTGTCGGCGAACCGAGCCGCCGGAGCCAGGCTGCTGCTGGACGCCGGCTGCGACCTCATCATCATGGACGACGGCTTCCAGAGCCCGAACCTGGCCAAGGATTATTCCATCGCGGTCGTCGACGCGGTTCGCGGGCTGGGCAACGGCTTCGCCCATCCGGCGGGCCCGCTGCGCGCGCCGCTTTCGGTGCAGATGGCGCGCGCCGACGTGACCCTGGTGATGGGAACGGGCAGCGGCGCGGACAAGGCGATACGCGTCTGCGCGCGCCACGGCAAGCCGGTCGAGCACGCCCGGGTGCTGATCAAGGGCCGCACCAAGCTCAAGGGCATGAAGGTACTCGCCTATGCCGGCATCGGCGATCCGGACAAGTTCTTCGACAGCCTGGAGGCGGCGGGCGCGGACGTGGTCGAGCGGCGCGCGTTCGGCGATCACCACCTGTATGTGGAGGAAGAAATCCGCGAACTGCTCGACGCGGCCAAGCACGCCAAGGTCCAGCTGGTCACCACGACCAAGGACGCGGCCCGACTGGCGGGCCTGGGCAAATGGCACGACCGGTTGTTCAAGGCCAGCCGGGTCATCGAGATCGAGCTGGCCTTCGAAGACCCCGCCTTCCCCGACCGCGCGCTGCGCACCGCCGCCAAGCGCGCCGAGCGGCGGCTGGCTGCGGAGCATTTGGCGGAGGTTGCTTCGTAGGGGAGCTGGCGGCACGGCATCACCCCACCCACCGCCGTCATCCCGGCGAAGGCAGAGAGAGTGGCCTGCGGCGGGGTGACGGGGGAGAATGGGGCTGCCTACCGAAACTCCAGATCCCGCTTGAACGAGGTCTCCGCGTCCACATAGGGCTCCTGGCGTTCCACGTTCCAGTATTTGAGCTCATCGAGCGGGATGGTGGCGCCGGTCACCGCGCAGCGCACGTAGGCGCCCGGTGAGATCACCTGGAAGTCCGCATGCAGATATCTGACCTTGGCCTCGCCGGCCCCAGGTCCCTCGAACCGGTTCATGGCTGTGCTCTCAAGCGCGCTGGCGATTGACCGAAACTATCGGCCAATCCGGCCCGGCGCGTCAACCGTGATGGTCGGCTTTGCTGCTAGCCGTCGGCCTGCAGGCCGAGATCGAGCAGCGCCTGGATGGCCGACTTGGAGGTCCCGGCCACGACGCGGCCGAGTTCGCGATCGCCACGCAGCACGATCAGAGTGGAGCGGCGCGGGATGTTGCGGTCGGTGGACACCGGCTGGCGGCCATAGACGTCCCAGTCGACGCTAATGAAGGTCATGGCCTGGCGATAGGCCGGGTTCTCGTTCAGCAGATCACCGATGACGCGGCTTTGGACCTCGCAGGTAACGCACCAGGCGGCCTTGTAGTCGACGAAGACGGTCTTGCCCTGGGCCAGCGCCTGCTCGATCACGCCGGGCCTGTAGTCGATGAAGCCGCTGGCCGCATGGGAGGGCAGCGTGGCCGACGCGACAACCGCGCAGCAACCGGCGATGAAGGTTCTTCGAAGCATTGGGGATCTCCTTGCTAGATCGATACCGAAAGATTTTGCAGCCACACCGGCATGACGCTCAAAAGCCAGAACTCGGCCATCAGGTGGACCTTGAACCAGATCGCGACGCCGACGGCGACGAAGACCGCGCCGGTGATCGTCTTGGCCCGCGCGGCGAACCGCTTCAGGGCGTCCCGACGGGCGGTGATGGTCTCGCGCGCGCCGTAGGCCAGCGCCAGTATGATCGTGGATATGCCCAGCGAAAAGGCGGCCATGACCGCGCCTGCCTGAAGCAGGCTGCCGCCCTGGGAGGCGAGCGCGATGGCGCCGCCCAGGGTGGGGCCGATGCATGGCGACCAGACCGCGCCCAGCAGCAGGCCGCCGGTGAACTGGCCCGGCAGGCCGGACAGATCGAGCGCGCCCATCTTCTCATCGGCGCGGCCGGAGACGCCGGCCGTGGCGAGCGCGAAGCGCGCGTTGGCGTTTGGCACCAGCAGGATCAGGCCGAAACCGATCATCAACGCGGCGGCGATCTGGGAGATCAGCTCATCGTTGAGCCCGATCGACGGACCGATCGACGAGACGAACACGCCCACAGCGGTGAACGCCACGCTCATGCCCGCCGCCAGGGCGAGCGGACCGTATTTATGGCTTGAGAGCGACGAGGCGAGCGCGATCGGGAGGATCGGCAGCACGCACGGGTTGATCACCGTCAAAAGACCGGCGAGATAGCCCAGTACAAGCTCCATCGAACACTCCTGCCGCTACATCCAGGCCGCAACGGGGCCCTTGCGCGAAACGCGTCTATGCGGCCCCGATGATGCCGCATACCGGCCGTTTGCCGCGTTTTATCACGCCGGTTCGTTAACCGGATGCAAATCTTGGTGAACGGATTTGGCGGCGCATCTGCCGGGGTGACGGGAGGGGGCGTGGCCTGCGTCGGGGTGATGGAAGGAAGGGTGGTGTCGCCCCTCGAGCGGGCGAAGCGGCCGGGGTGTGTCTTGCGTGAACCTTGCGCGAACCTTGTAGATCATCCGCCCAATCCGCTGTCCGCCCGCATCCTCTCAGCGCCCGAACAGCCGCTCGATGTCGGCGAGCTGCAGTTCGATATAGGTCGGCCGGCCGTGGTTGCACTGGCCGGCATTCGGAGTAGCCTCCATCTGGCGCAGCAGGGCGTTCATCTCTTCGCCGGTCAGCCGCCGGCCCGAGCGCACCGAGCCGTGGCAGGCCATGGTCGAGGCGACGCGGTCGAGCCGGTCGGCCAACGTCTGCGCCGAGCCCCACTCGGCCAGTTCGTCGGCCAGGTCGGCGATCAAAGCCTGCGCGTCGACCTCGCCCAGCATGGAGGGGGTCTCGCGCACCACCACCGCGCCGGGGCCGAATTTCTCGATCACCAGGCCGAGGCGTGACAATGCCTCGGCGCGGGCGACGAGCCGGTCCACATCGTCCTCGCCCAGTTCGACGATCTCCGGGATCAGCAGCATCTGGCCGGGCACACCGGCCTCGAACGCCTGCTTGAACGCCTCGTAAACGATGCGCTCGTGGGCGGCGTGCTGGTCGACGACGACCAGGCCGGCCTCGGTCTGGGCAACGATGTAGTTTTCGTGCACCTGCGCGCGCGCCGCGCCCAGGGGCCGGTGGAGCGCCGTCTCATCGACCGTCGTTTGCGGCCGCGCCGACAGGCCGATGTCGTGGTCGAACTCGGCCTGGGCTTCGGCGAAGCCGTCGAGCGGCGCGGCGGGCGAAGCGGGCGCCGGCCAACCGGCCTGCCGCGATCCGCCGCCGCCCGGCGCGAACGCATCCTTCATCGCGCTCGCCCCGGTGGTGGACGCGCGGTGGCCGGCGGCCAGGATCGCCTGCTTGATCGCGCCGACCACCAGTCCGCGCACCAGGGCGCCGTCGCGGAAGCGCACCTCCGCCTTGGCCGGGTGCACGTTGACGTCGACCCAGCCGGGCTCGCAGTCGATGAACAGCACGGCGACCGCGTGGCGGTCGCGGGCCATGACGTCGGAATAGGCCGCGCGCACCGCGCCGATCAGCGCCTTGTCGCGCACCGGCCGACCGTTGACGAAGAAGAACTGCTGCAGCGAGTTGCCGCGATGATAGGTGGGCAGGCCGGCGAATCCGGTCAGCCGCACCGCCTCGCGCTGCGCGTCAATTTCCATCGCATTGGCCTGGAACTGGCGGCCCAGCACCTGGGCGATGCGGCCGATCCGATCCGCCGGCGGGTAGTCGAGGCTGGAGCGGTCGGGACCGGAAATCGTGAAATGAACGTGCGGGAAGGCCAGCGCGACCCGCTTGAACACGTCGGTGACCGCGGCGGCCTCGGCCCGGTCGGATTTCAGGAACTTCAGCCGCGCCGGAGTCCTGGCGAACAGGTCGGCCACCTCGACGATCGTTCCCGCCGACAACGGCGCGGGCGCCGGCTCGCGGGTCTTGCCGTTGTCGATTTCGATGCGCCAGGCGGTGTCTTCGCCCCGCGCGCGAGAAGTGATCGAAAGCCGGGCGACCGAGCCGATCGACGGCAGCGCCTCGCCGCGAAAGCCCAAGGTGCGGATATCCACCAGGTCGTCGGTCAGTTTCGAGGTGCAGTGGCGCTCGACGGCCAGCTCCAGGTCGGCGCGACCCATGCCGGAACCGTCATCGGCAAAGCGGATCAGGTTCTTGCCGCCGGCGACGGTGGTGATGTCGATGCGCGTCGCGCCGGCATCGAGCGCGTTCTCGACCAGCTCCTTGACCACCGAAGCCGGCCGCTCGACCACCTCGCCGGCGGCGATCCGGTTGACGATATTGTCCGGCAGACGGGCGACGGGCACGTTCGGTTTGTCCTCGTGACGGGTCGGGCATTTTCGCGGATTCTTTCGGCCAGTCAAACCCGGCTTACGATAGGGGTGGGGCATCGTCACACCCATCCATCGCCGTCATCCCCGCGAAGGCGGGGATCCAGATGCGTCACCGCTTGCTCGGTGTGGGTTGCTCTTGCCGAGCCATCTCAAAACGGGGTTGCCGGCTCACCACTCCGCCGCAAACCACGAACCCGCAGAGGCGCACCTGGACCCCTTGGACTCACACCACAAGTGCAACATCTGCTAAGGTGTTGGTGCGATGGGAAGCCACTATGATCAGCTCACTTTGAAGGAGCGCATTCGCATCGACCTGCTGTCTCAAGCCGGTCGATCGATCAGACGCATTGCCTGCGAACTCGGCCGTGCGCCCTCCACCGTCAGCCGCGAGCTGGCCCGCAATGCAAAACCAACCAAGCAGTGGCCCGGCGGCTATGAGGGCGAGCGTGCCCACGCGCTGGCCGCGCGGCGACGACGATGGGACGCCCGCTTCAAGCTGGCGCGCCAGCCGGCGTTACGCAATCATGTGCGCGACCGCCTTGCGATGGGATGGTCGCCCGAACAGATCGCCGGCCGGCTGGCGCTCGACGACGCTCCCATGCGCGTCAGCCACGAGTCAATCTACCGCTTCGTCTATCACCGCTGCGCCCAGGCCGACTACTGGCACCGCCTGCTGCCGCGGCGCAAGCACCGACGCGGCAAGCTGGCCCGCGGCGGGCTCGGCACGATCGACCATATCAAGGCGCGCCGCCCGCTCGCCGAACGCCCGCAAGCGGCCAACACCCGTGCCCAGGCCGGCCACTGGGAGGCCGATCTGATGGCGTTCTCCAAGCACGGCCAGTATGTCCTCGTCCTGCACGAGCGGGCCTCGCGCATCGTACGCATCGCCCGCATCACCACCAAACGGGCCGCCCATGTCGCCGCTTCGATCGCCGCGCTTGTGCGCACCGCGCCCAAGGCTGTCTGCCGCACCATCGCCTTCGACAACGGCACCGAGTTCTCTCACCACTACAAGCTGCACGAGACGATCGGCGTCGAGACCTTCTTCTGCGATCCGCACGCGCCCTGGCAGAAGGGCGGGGTCGAAAACGCCATCGCCAGGATGCGGCGAACCTTGCCGAGAAAATCCGACCTGGCCAAAATCCCGGCTCGCCGGCTCAAGGCGATCGCAGAAAACTACAACAACACACCCAGAAAATGTCTGGGCTTCAAAACCCCAAATGAGATCTTCAACCGTGTTGCACTTCAAACGTGAATCCACCCCCCGGCCTTCGCCGGGGTGACGGGAGGAGGAGGGCGGCCCTCCGCTTGTGGTAAGCTGGTTGCGCGCCGCTTCCCCTCTGTCCCTTCGCAACATCCCCCTGAGGGAGAGAGTGGAGACCGCGGCCCGCCCCCGCGTAAACCCGAAACCACCCCCACGGTTGCCCGCCTCGCCGCAATCGGTCATACATCGGCTTTGATTTCTCCTGCCTGGTTCCTCCCAACCCGTGTCCAACCGTCTCGTCATCGTCTATTGTGGCGTGCTCACTTCGCTGGCCGCGATTTCCATCGATGCGATGTTGCTGGCGTTTTCGGCGATGGCGGCCGATCTGGGCGCCACATACGCTTCGGTGCAGCTGACCGTGCCGGTGTTCCTGTTTTCGACCGGCCTCGGCCAGCTGGTCGCCGGGCCGGTGTGCGACCGGTACGGGCGGCGGCCGGTGATCTTAGTCGGGCTTGCGCTGTTCATCGCCGGGGCGGCGCTGTCGTCGGCGGCGCCGACCATCGAGGCGATGCTGGCCGGGCGCGCCGCCCAGGGGCTTGGGTGCGCGGTGGGGCCAGTGGTCGGGCGCGCGATCATCCGCGATCTGTATTCCGGGCTCGATCTGGCGCGCAATCTGTCGATCGCCGCGGCCGTGTTCGCGGTAGGGCCGATCGTCGCGCCGCTGATCGGTGCGGCGCTGATGGAGTTCGCCAGCTGGCGGGCGATCTTCGCGCTGATGATCGTGGTCGGCTGCGTGCTGTGGGTGATCTGCCTGCTATGGCTGCCGGAGACGATCCCCGCGCGCCAGGCCGACGCGATGCGGCCGAAGACCTATGCGCGCAACATCGCCACCCTGTTCTCCCACCCGGTCTCTCGGTTCTACCTGCTGCTGTCGGGGGCGATGATGAGCATCGTGCTGATCATCCTGACCAACGCGCCGGCGATCTACGACGTGAGCTTCGGCATTACCGGCACTTTGTTCGCCATTCTGTTCGCGCTGCACGGGTTCGGCATCATCGCCGGCCAGGCCGTCAATCGCAGGCTGATCGGGCGCATCGGCATCCTGCCGACCATCGTCGCCGCCAACGCCGTGCTGGTGGTGATCACCGCCGTCATGCTGGGAATGGCCGCCGCCGGGGTGATGAGCGCGCTGTCGCTCTCGCTGCTGCTGGTGGCGCACGCGACCAGCTACCTGATCGTCTATTCCAACGCCAATTCGCTGACGCTCGACCCACACGGGTCCATCGCCGGGTTCACCTCGTCGTTCTTCGGCTTCGTGAGCCAGGTGGTGGGCGCCATCATCGCCGCCGTGGTGTCGTTCTTCATTCTCGGCGATCTGGTCGCCTGGACCGCGTGGCTGCTCGCTATCACGGTCGTCACCTTCGTCGTCCTGGCGTGGCGGTGGTGGCGGGTGGGCGATGAATAGGCCGGGACATCATGACCCCCGTCACGACCCTTGTACCGGGCACTTGTACCGGCCGGTTGAATGTTTCAGATTGCCGCCGAAAATGACGGCACGTTGTCAAATGGAGAGCCGAAGATGCTGGCCAATTCAGAACAGTTCCTAAGACAGAAAAACCTGATCGGCGGCGAATGGGTCGACGCTGATTCGGGCGAGACGATCGAGGTCACCAACCCGGCCACCGGCGAAGTGATCGGCACCGTGCCCAAATGCGGCAAGGCCGAGACCAAGCGCGCGATCGAGGCCGCGCAAACTGCATTTGAGAGCTTCTCGAGGACTTCGGCGCTGGAGCGCGCGCAGATGCTGCGCGCGCTGCACGACACGATCATGGACAATCAGGAATCGCTGGCGCGGCTTTTATCCACCGAGCAGGGCAAGTCTTTGATGGAAGCGCGCGGCGAAGTGGGCATGTCGGCGGCCTATGTGCTGTGGTACGCGGAGGAAGCGCGGCGCGTCTACGGCGACGTGGTGCCATCGCCGTGGGCCGACCGGCGCCTGATGGTGATCCGCCAGCCCGTCGGCGTGATCGGCGCGATCACGCCGTGGAACTTCCCCTCGTCCATGCTGGCGCGCAAGATCGCCCCGGCGATCGCGGCCGGCTGCACGTCGGTGGCCAAGCCGGCCAGCGAGACGCCCTATTCCGGACTGGCCTGGGGCGCGCTGGCCGAAGAGGCCGGCATCCCGGCCGGCGTGGTCAACGTGGTGACCGGCTCGGCCGCCCAGATCGGCGGCGAACTGACCAAGAACCCGATCGTGCGCAAGATCACGTTCACCGGCTCGACCCAGATCGGCAAGCTGCTGATCAAGCAGTGCGCCGGCACGGTCAAGAAAGTGTCGATGGAGCTGGGCGGCAACGCGCCGTTCATCGTGTTCGACGATGCCGATCTCGACCGCGCCATCGAGGGTGCGATGATCGCCAAGTTCCGCAATTCCGGCCAGACCTGCGTGTGCACCAACCGGTTCCTGGTCCAGTCGAAGATCTACAACAAGTTCGTCGATCGTCTCGCCGAGGAGGCCGACAAGCTCAAGGTCGGCAACGGGCTGGAAGACGGCACCCAGCAGGGGCCGCTGATCAACGAAAGCGCGGTCGAAACCGTCGAAGGCATGGTCGCCGACGCGGTCAACAAGGGTGGCAAGATCGCCGCCGGCGGCAAGCGCCATTCTTTGGGCGGCACCTTCTTCGAACCCACCGTCATCGCCAACGCCAAGCCGCGCATGCGGTTCACCAAGGAAGAGATTTTCGGTCCGCTGGCCCCGGTCTACCGATTCCGCCGCGAGGAAGAGGCGATCAAGCTGGCCAACGAGACCGTGTTCGGCCTGGCGGCGTATTTCTACACCAGCGATCTTGGCCGCGCCTATCGCGTCATGGAGGGCCTGAAATACGGCCTGGTCGGCGTCAACGAAGGCATGATCACCACGGTGGAGGCCCCGTTCGGCGGCTTCAAGGAATCCGGCATGGGCAAGGAAGGCGGCCACCAGGGCATCGAGGACTATCTAGACAGCAAATATGTCTGCATCGGCGGGCTGGGGATGTAGGCGGGCGATGCGCTGATTTAGCAGGCTGGCAGCATTGCCGCTTAACCCCACATCTGTCCCTTCGGGACATCTTCCCCGCAAGAGGAAGATTGGCCGTGCCTCCTCATCGGCGGTTCGGCCCCGGCGGCGCCCCACCCACCACCGTCATCCCGGCGAAGGCCGGGATCCAGGTGCATCACCGCTTGCTCGGTGTGGGTTGCTCGTGGCCGAACCATCTCAAAACGAGGTTGCCGGCTCACCACTCCCCGACAAACCACGAACCCGCCTAAGCGCACCTGGACCCCGGCCTTCGCCGGGGTGACGGGAGGAGGGATCGGCACCGCCGACAGAGGGGATGCGCCGTCGCCTGAAAGCGTTGAGCTAATCTACGCCGTCGCCGCCAGCGCGATGCCGCAGACGATCAGCGCGCTGCCCGCCGCAAGCCGCCAGGTCAGCGTCTCGCCTAAGGTGAAGTGGGCGAGCACCGGCACGATGATGAAGCCCATGGCCATGAACAGGTAGGCGGTCGACAACGGCACCTGGCGCAGGGCCCATACCCAGCCGATGGTGGCGACGCCGTAGAGCGCCAGGGCGGCGGCGAACAGGGCCGCGCCGGTGGGGTCGTGCAACAAGGCCAGGAAGCCGCGGTCGCCCATGCGCAGGCCCACGGTCTTGAACAGCAGCTGCCCGCCGGCGATGGTGGTGACGACCGCGATGATGATGGCGTAGTTCATCGACTCATCGGCAGTTGTTGTAGAACAGCCGCTTCATCTCGGCGCGGAAGCGGCGAATGGAATCTAGCACCACGCCGGCGGTCACGCACAGCATCGAGACCACCATGATGCCGGTGCACAGGATCGCGGTGGGTAGCCGGGTGACCAGGCCGGTCTCGGCATATTCCACCGCCAGGGGCAGCGCCAACAGCACGGAGACCGCCATGCCGGCGGCGCCGATGATCCCGAAGAAGTAGAGCGGCTTATACTCCTTGAGCAGGACGATGATGGTCTTGAGGATCTTCAGGCCGTCCTTGAACGTGGACAGCTTGCTCTGCGACCCCTCGGGCCGGTCCTTATAGGGCAGCGGCACCTCGCTCACCGGCAGGCGGAGCTGGGAGGCGTGCACCGACAGTTCGGTCTCGATCTCGAAGCCGGCCGAAAGCGCCGGGAAGCTCTTGACGAAGCGGCGCGAGAAGGCGCGGTAGCCGGAGAAGATGTCGGTGAACTCGCGGCCGAATAGCGCGGCGTAGATGTGGTTGAAAATCCGGTTGCCCATGGCGTGGCCGGCGCGCTCGTGGCGCTCGGTGGCGCCGATGCGCGAGCCGACCACCATGTCGGCATCCTTCGAGATCAACTCGTCGACCAGGGCGCGCACCGACGTGGCGTCATAGGTGTCGTCGCCGTCGATCATCACGTAGATGTCCGCATCGACCTCGGAGAACATGCGGCGCACCACATTGCCCTTGCCCGGGCGCGCCTCGTGGCCAACCGTGGCGCCGGCCTTTCGGGCGATCTGTGCGGTCTCGTCGTTGGAGTTGTTGTCGTAGACATAGACGGGCGCGCCGGGCAGCGCGCGCTTGAACGTGGTGACCACGTTGGCGATCGTCGCGGCCTCGTCCTTGCACGGGATCAGGATCGCGACCGTCTTGTCGGCGGTGAGTGGAGGAACGGGAACCGGTTTCATGGGTTCACGCACTACGCTCAATGCGTAAAACAAGTTTTAAGGCCGCTCATTTACACCTTGTTGAGGATGATCGCGCAAACCGCGCGGGTTAAGTGTTCATCAGGTGTGGTTCATGAGTAGGTCCGAGTTCGCGCCGGCCCCGGCGCAACCGTCCAACACTGTCGATCAAGAC
The DNA here is from genome assembly GCA_028281105.1 of Rhizobiaceae bacterium. Taxonomy (GTDB): domain Bacteria; phylum Pseudomonadota; class Alphaproteobacteria; order Rhizobiales; family Rhizobiaceae; genus JANQKQ01. Next base: position 133,730 of record JANQKQ010000040.1, on the reverse strand, counting down.
CGCCAGGCCGGGGCTTGGAAGCTGGTCTTGTGGACCTTAGCCTTCCAGTTCGCCTGGAGCTGGCGGTCGATCGCCGACATCGTGGGCGAAGGCCGCCTGCCCGGCCCGGACGACTTCATGCGGCTGATCCAGGTGCGCGGGCTGATCGACGGCCAGGGCTGGTTCGAAACGATCGCACCGCGCATGCTGCCGCCCGCGAGCGCGGACATCCACTGGTCGCGGCTGGTCGATGCGCCGCTGGCCGGGCTCATTCAATTGCTGACGCCGTTGTTCGGCAGCTCCCTGGCGGAGCGGATGACCGCGATCGTCTGGCCGAGCGCGCTGCTGGTGGCCACGGTGTTTGTGATCACCGCGATCTGCGAACGATTGGCTCCGCGCATCAACCGGCTGCTGCCGGTATTCTTCACCGTTCTATGCGTGTCGTCGCTGGCGCAATATGTGCCCGGGCGCATCGACCATCACAATGTGCAGATCCTGGGGTTCGTGTGCATGCTTTGGGCGGTGGTGAGCTGGCACAAGCCCATGGCGAACGTAGCGGCCGGCGCGGTCGTGGCGCTGGCGATCTCGATCGGCTTCGATAATCTGATATTCGTCGTGTTGCTGTTCGCTTTCGTCGGGCTCGACTGGTGTCTCGGCGACAAGACGGCCGGCGCGCGCATGCGCCGCTTCGCGCTGGCGCTGGGTGCGGGCACACTGGTTCTATTTGTGATCAACATCCCGCCCGTCCACTATTTCACCCAATGGTGTGACGCCCATTCCATCGTCACCGCGACTGCCCAGATGGTGGTGGCCGGCGGGATGATCGTGCTGGCGTCGGCAAGCCGGTTGCTGTCGGCGCGATCGCCGGGCCGGCAGATCGCCATGCGAACTGTTGTCGGTGGGATCATGGCCGCAGGCTGCATCGCATTGCTCTATGCGCTGTACCCGGCCTGCGCGGGCGGGCCATACGCGGCGCTCAGCGGCGAGGCGGTGGAGCGCTGGCTGTCGCAGGTGAGCGAGGCCAAGGCCCTGTTGCAGGTGCTCGCCGACTATCCCGAATATTGGATCAAGACCGTCGCCTATTGCGCGGTGATCGTCGCGGTGGGCCTTGCCGTGCTGTCGCGGCCGATCGAGAACCGGGGGCTGGTGGCCCTGGTGTTCGCCGCCTTCGTGGCTTCCGTGGCGCTGTCGGTCGTCCAGTACCGCACCATCCGCATCGGCTTCTTCGCCGCCGTGCCGATCTGCGTGCTGGCCACGCAGATGGCGACGCGCTGGCTGATCGAGCGCTACGGCTCGCGCGATCTGCGCGTCGCCGCCGGGCAGATCGCGGCTATCGCCATTTTGAGCACCGCGACCTGGTCGTTCGCCGGCGGCGCGCTGCTGGGCGGGGAGCAAACGGCGGACAACCGCCGCGCCGGCCAGGCCACCTGTTTCAGCGAATCGGACTTCGACCGGCTGGATGCGCTGGAAACGGGTCATGTGCTTTCCGATCTCAATTCGGCTCCGGCGATCCTGGTGTTCACCGGCCACACCGTGGTGGTCGGTCCCTATCACCGCAACCATCCTGCCATCGTCGACGTGCTCGACTTCTTCCTGGCCGACGAAGCCACCGCCCGCGCGATCGCAGACAAGCACGCGATTGACTATGTGGCCTTGTGCGGCAGCGGGGACGGCGGAGCTGAAGCTGGCGAACCCGCGCTTGCCGACCGCATCCGGGCGGGCGATCCTCCCGCTTGGCTGGAGCGGTTGTCGGCGCCGGGCGACCGGCTCGCGGTTTTGCGCATTATTCGTTAGACAATTGCCCCAACCGGGTCCCCGCCCCTTTCCCTGACGTTGCGACCGTGATAACGCAGGGCGTCAATCCGGCCGGCCAAACTCCCGACATCGGCCCCTGCCCGACCCTCCCGCGGGCGCTCGAAAGATTGACGAATGGCGCAAATCATCTCCTCCCCCACCGGCGAAGCCGCACTCACCTTCGACGACGTGCTGCTGCAGCCCGGCCACTCGCGGGTGCTGCCCGGCGAGGTCGACATCTCCACCCGGGTCACCCGCGAAATCGGCCTCAACCTGCCGATCCTGTCTGCGGCCATGGACACGGTGACCGAGGCGCGGCTTGCGATCGCCATGGCCCAGGCCGGCGGCATGGGCGTCGTCCACCGCAACCTGACGCCGCAGGTGCAGGCCGAGCAGGTGATGCAGGTCAAGAAGTTCGAATCCGGCATGGTGGTCAATCCGCTCACCATCGGCCCTGACGCGAGCCTGAAGGAAGCGCTGGACCTGATGGCGGCCCACTCGTTCTCGGGCATCCCGGTGGTCGAGGACGGCGGCAAACTGGTCGGTATTCTTACCAACCGCGACGTGCGCTTCGCCACCAACAAGCGCCAGAAGGTGCGCGAACTGATGACCCACGAGAACCTGGTGACGGTTCGCGAGGACGTCAGCCAGGACGAGGCGCGCAAGCTCCTACACCGCCACCGCATCGAGAAGCTGCTGGTGGTCGATGCCGATCATCGCTGCATCGGGCTCATCACCGTCAAGGACATGATCAAGTCGCAGCTCCACCCGCATGCGGCCAAGGACGACCAGGGCCGGCTGCGGGTAGCCGCCGCCACCACCGTCGGCGATGACGGGCTGGAGCGGGCCGAGCGGCTGGTGGACGCGGGCGTCGACATGGTGGTGGTCGACACCGCGCACGGCCATTCCCAGCGCGTGCTCGACGCGGTGGGCCGCATCAAGCAATTGTCGAACCAGGTGGGCATCGTCGCCGGCAACGTGGCGACCGCCGACGGGGTGAAAGCGCTGATCGATGCGGGTGCGGACGCGATCAAGGTGGGCATCGGGCCGGGCTCGATCTGCACCACGCGGGTGGTGGCCGGCGTCGGCGTGCCGCAGTTCTCCGCCATCATCGGCGCGGTCGAGGCGGCCAACAAGACCGACACGCCGGTGATCGCCGACGGCGGCATCAAGTTCTCCGGCGATCTGGCCAAGGCGATCGCGGCGGGCGCCTCGGTGGTCATGGTCGGCTCATTGCTGGCCGGCACCGAGGAGAGCCCCGGCGAGGTCTATCTGCACCAGGGCCGTTCCTACAAAGCCTATCGCGGCATGGGCTCGGTGGGCGCAATGGCGCGCGGCTCGGCCGACCGCTATTTCCAGGCCGAGATCACCGACACGCTGAAACTGGTGCCCGAGGGCATCGAGGGCCAGGTGCCCTACAAGGGCGCGGTGGGCGCGGTGATCCACCAGCTCGCCGGCGGCCTGCGCGCGGCGATGGGCTATGTGGGCGGCGCCGACATCGCAGACTTCCAGGCCAAGGCCACCTTCGTGCGCGTATCGGCCGCGGGCCTGCGCGAAAGCCACGTGCACGACGTGGCGATCACGCGAGAGAGCCCGAACTATCATCGCAATGCTTAGGGTGTTTGATGCGGCACCGGCGCCCTGCGCCAACCGGCCAGGTCAGCTATATATGGCCTTCACCCCCCTCTGTCGGCTACGCCGACATCTCCCCCCTCAAAGGGGGGAGAGCGGTGGAAGGGCGAAGGCCGCCGCCTCCATCTCCTCCTTGAGGGGGAGTGAAAACGCCCTTTCTTCGTCATCCTCGGACCGCGCGAAAGTGCGGTTCCGGGGATTCATCCCTCTCCGCTCTCGTCAGATGGCGAGGTTCATCATGCCGAGGGTTGATGGAGCCTCGGGCCGGTCTCCCCCCTTGAGGGGGGAGATGTCGGCGTAGCCGACAGAGGGGGGTGGGGCCGCATGCAAATGAGCTGGCTGGCCGCATGAGGACCGATGCCGAACCCGCATAAGGAGAAGTTCCAATGAACAACGCTGCAATCGTCTGGCCGATGGTGCCGCTGGCGCTGATTACGCTGTGGCTTTACATACCGATGAGCGGCGCGCGCGTGCGCTCGGTCAAGCAGGGCGGGACCAAGGGGTCGGTCTACAAGCTCAATGTGGGCGAGCCGGAGGAGAGCCTGCAGTTCTCCAACGCCATCCGCAACCAGTATGAAACGCCGGTGCTGTTCTACGCGGTGTGCCTGGCCGCCGCCGCCGTCGATGCGGTGTCGATGGTCATGGTGGTGCTGGCGTGGGCTTATGCGATCATCAAGATCGTCCATGTGGCCATCCATGTGATCACCAACAATCTGCGCCACCGCCGGCCGGTGTTCACGATCGCCTACGTGATCGTCGCCGCCATGTGGCTGATGCTGGTCGTTCACATGACCGGCATCGCCTGATCCGCGCAAGGACCGCCGATGAGACTGGGTGGCAGGGTACAGGCCGCCGCCGAGGTGCTGGCGGATATCGACAGGCGCAAGCGGCCGGCGGGCGCCGCGCTGAAGGACTGGGGGACCGCGCACCGGTTCGCCGGCTCCGGCGACCGCGCGGCGATCGGCAATCTGATCTACGACACCCTGCGCCAAAAACTGTCCCAGGCCGCGGCCGCCGGTTCCGACGAACCGCAGGCGCTGGTGTTCGCCACGCTGGCCCGTCAATGGAAGATGACGGGCGAGGAGATCGCCGCCGCCATGCAAGGCGACAAGTTCGCGCCCGATGTGCCGGAGATCGAGTGGATGGACCGGGTCGCGAAAGCCGACCTGGCCGATGCGCCGGCGCATGTGCGCGCCGACATCCCGCAATGGTGCGAGGCGAGCTTCGAGGCCAATTTCGCCGATGAGTGGGTGAACGAAGCGCGGGCCTTGTCGCGCCGCCCGCCGCTCGACCTGCGCGTCAACACGGCGAAGGCGAACCGCGACAAGGTGGCCAAACATCTGGCGCGCGACGGCGCCAAACCAACGGCGATCGCACGGCACGGCCTGCGCATCGCGCCCGGCGAGCGGGCCGCGCGGCTGCCCAACGTGCAGGCTTCCGCCGGCTATCAGAAGGGCTGGTTCGAAATCCAGGACGAGGGCAGCCAGATCGTCGCCGATCTGGTCTACGCCTCGCCGGGCGACAAGGTGCTCGACTATTGCGCCGGCGGCGGCGGCAAGACGCTGGCGCTTTCGGCCGCCATGGAAAACCGCGGCCAGGTGCATGCGCACGATGCCAGCCGGGAGAGACTGGCGCCGATCCATGCCCGGCTGACCCGCGCGGGCACCCGCAACGTGCAGGTGCACGAGCCGGGCGCGGACTTGAGCGCGCTGGAAGGCAAGATGGACCGGGTCGTGGTCGACGCACCGTGCAGCGGGTCGGGCGCGTGGCGGCGGCGGCCGGACACAAAGTGGCGCATCGAGCCGGCCAACCTGGAGACCCGGCTGGCCGAACAGGGCGAGGCGCTGTCCCAGGCGGGCGTCTATGTGAGGCCCGGAGGTTTCCTGATCTACATCACCTGTTCGGTGCTGCCGGAGGAAAACGAGAACCAGGTCTACGGCTTTCTGGAAGATCACTCGGGCTTCGAGTTGGTCTCCGCCGGCGAAGTCTGGCAGGACCTGTTCGGCTTCGATAAGCCGCAGCCATGGTCGTCGGACATGAAGTCGGTGACGCTGACCCCGGCCTCGACCGGTACGGATGGTTTCTTCTTCGCCGCAATCGGCAGAAAGAGCCGCTGAAATGGCCCTCCGCGTCGACCTCTACGAACCCATCAACACGCTCAAGCCCGTTGATGAGGATATCTGGATCGTCGACGGGCCGCAGATCCGTTTCGCGCGCATGCCGTTCCCGACGCGCATGACAATCATCCGATTATCGAACGGCGATCTGTTCATCCACTCGCCGACCCCGCTGACGGTTTCCCTGCGCCAGGAGATCGATCAGCTGGGCGCGGTCCGTCATCTGGTCTCTCCCAACTTCATTCACTACTGGTGGATCGGCGAGTGGCACGAAGCCTATCGCGAGGCGATGCGCTGGGCCAGTCCCAACGTCCGGCCCAGGGCGGCCAAGCACGGTATCGAGTTCGACCGCGACCTGGGCGACGAAGCGGACCCGGCCTGGGCCGCCGAAATCGATCAATTGATCATCCGCGGCAGCCGCGCCATCACCGAGGTCGAGTTCTTTCACAAGCGTTCGCGCACGCTGATCCTGACCGACATGATCGAGAACTTCGAACCGTCACGGCTGCATCCGGCCTGGTGGCGGTGGCTGATCAAGCTCGCCGGCATCACCGATCCCGATGGCAAGACGCCGATCGACATCTACCTGTCCTTCCTCGGCAAGCGCGACAAGCTGCGCGCTGCGGTGCAGCGGATGATCGACTGGAAACCGCGCCGGATCATTCTCGCCCATGGCCGCTGGTACGACAGCGATGGCGAGGCCGAATTGCGCCGTGCCTTCCGCCGCCTGGGCGCCTTCGACTGATCTTCGCCTGTCACGGTGGCGGCAGCTTCAATTGTTATCCGACACCGCGTATGAAGAAGATGGCGACGGCACGCCATCCGCCGCCAACCAATCATCGAGCGACATGAGCGCATGAACGAGTTCCTCGACGCATTCCTCGATCCGGCCAACGTGGTCGGCCACATCGCCTATGTGCTGCTGATCGTCTCGATGATGATGCGCAACATGCGGTGGCTGCGTGCGCTGGCGATCTCGGCGGGCACGGTCTCGGCGATCTACTATGCCCTGCTCGGCGACTATGTCTCGGTGTTCTGGGAATCGTTGTTCACCCTGGTCAACATCATCCAGTTGTCGCTGCTGGCGATCGAGAACCGGCGAGGCAAGTTCACCGAGGAGGAGCAGCTGTTCTTCGAAACCGTGCTGCAAGGGGTCGAGCGCGCCCATGCGCGCCGGCTGATCCAGCGCGGCAAATGGCAGGACGATCCGCCCGGCACGGTGCTGATCCAAGAGCGCACCTGGCCGCGGCAGTTGAAGTTTCTGGTCTCCGGCCACGCCACCGTCACCCTGGACGGCAAGGAGGTGGCCTATGTGGGACCGGGCGATTTTCTGGGCGAGATGTCTTATCTGACCGGCAAGGAAGCCACCGCGACGGTGACGTCGGTCACGCCGGTGCGCTATCTGTCGTTCGAGCGCAAGGTGCTGGGCGAGCTGCTGGAGAAATATGCCGACCTGCGCCACGCGCTGGAAGCGGGCTTCAACCGCAACCTGGTCGAAAAACTGGTCAAGGCGAACGAGGAAAAGAATGAGCGAAGACCCAAGACCGCCTGAGCTGCTGGAGCACGCCGGGACGAAACTGTTGTTCACCATGGCGGCGCAGGCCGAATATGGCGAGCATCTGCAGGCGCGGTTCGCGCCGCTGATGACGGGGGTCGGGCCGGTGGAAGCGGCGATGGCGGTCTCGGGCTTCCTGGGGGAGGCCACGGCGCGTGGCGCCAGGCCCGACCTGGTAGTCTGCCTGGGCTCGGCGGGTTCGGCGAAGCTGGACCAGGCGCAGGTCTACCAGGCCACGTCCGTCGGCTATCGCGACATGGACGCCAGCGCGCTGGGGTTCGAGAAGGGCGCCACCCCGTTTCTCGACCTGCCGGCCGTGCTGGAGATAGGCGCGCAGATTCCCGGCGTGCCGGCGGCCACGCTGTCGACCGGCGCCAACGTGGTCTCGGGTGAGGCCTACAACGCGATCGACGCCGACATGGTGGACATGGAGACCTACGCGGTGCTGCGCGCCTGCCAGGCGCACGGAGTGGCGATGATCGGGCTTCGCGGCATCTCCGACGGGCGCGAGGAGCTCAACGCCATCGACGACTGGACCCGCCTGCTGCACGTGATCGACGAGCATCTGGCGCAGGCGGTGGATGCCACGCTCGAGGCGATTTCAAGTGGAGCAATGCGCATCTGAGGCGGCGGCGGGTTGCGCGCTTCAACCGGCTTGGCTACACGCGCTTGCATGAGCGAACAAAGCGTCCTCGTCGTCGATTTCGGCAGCCAGGTCACCCAGCTGATCGCGCGGCGCGTGCGCGAGGCCGGGGTCTATTGCGAGATCGCGCCGTTCCAGTCGGCGCTGGAGGCGTTCAACCGGCTGAAGCCGAACGCCATCATCCTGTCGGGCGGACCGGCCTCGACGGGCGAAACCGGCAGCCCGCGCGCGCCGCAGGAGATCATCGATTCCGGCCTGCCGATCCTGGGCATCTGCTACGGCCAGATGGCGCTGTGCGTGCAGAAGGGCGGCAGGGCTGAGAGCGACGAGACCCGCGAGTTCGGCCGCGCGCAGGTGCGTGTCGAGCGCGCCTGCCCGTTGTTCGACGGGGTGTGGGACGAAGGTGAAGAATATCCCGTCTGGATGAGCCATGGCGACCGGGTGATCGAGCTTCCCGACGGGTTCGAAGTGTTTGCCAGTTCGGCGGGCGCGCCCTACGCGGTGTTCGGCGATGCGCACGCCCGGCTCTACGGCCTGATGTTCCACCCCGAAGTGGTGCACACGCGCGACGGGGCGAAGCTCATCGGCAACTTCCTGCACGAGGTGGCGGGGCTCGCGGGCGAGTGGACCATGGCCGCTTATCGCAGCCACGCGATCGAGGCGATCCGCGAACAGGTGGGCGGTGAGAAGGTCATCTGCGGACTGTCCGGCGGGGTCGATTCCTCGGTCGCGGCCCTGCTGATCCACGAAGCGGTGGGCGATCAACTCACCTGCATCCTGGTCGATCATGGTTTGATGCGCCTGGACGAAGCCGCCCAGGTGGTCGAGATGTTCCGCGGCCACTACAACATTCCGCTGGTCCACGTGGACGCCTCCGGCAAGTTCCTGGGCGAGCTGGAAGGCGTGGGCGACCCGGAGGAAAAGCGCAAGATCATCGGCCGGCTGTTCGTCGACGTGTTCGAGGAAGAGGCGGGCAAGATCGGCGGTGCGAAGTTCCTCGCCCAGGGCACGCTATACCCGGACGTGATCGAATCGGTGTCGTTCGCCGGCGGCCCGTCGGTCACCATCAAGTCGCACCACAATGTGGGCGGCCTGCCCGAGCGCATGGACATGGAGCTGGTCGAGCCGCTGCGCGGGCTGTTCAAGGACGAGGTGCGCGAGCTGGGCCGCGAACTGGGCCTGCCGGACCATTTCATCGGCCGCCATCCGTTCCCCGGCCCGGGGCTGGCGATCCGCTGCCCCGGACCGGTGACGGCCGACAAACTGGACATCCTGCGCGCCGCCGACGCGATCTATCTCGACGAGATCGCCAACGCCGGCCTTTACGACGAGATCTGGCAGGCCTTCGCCGCGCTGCTGCCCGTCCAGACGGTGGGCGTAATGGGCGATGCGCGCACCTACGAGCACGCCTGCGCGCTGCGCGCGGTGACCTCCGTCGACGGCATGACCGCCGACTTCTACCCGTTCGACATGGAATTCCTGAGCCGCACCGCAACCCGCATCATCAACGAAGTGCGCGGCATCAACCGGGTGGTCTACGACGTGACCAGCAAGCCGCCCGGCACGATCGAGTGGGAGTAGAATCGCGATACGCGGCGGACGCCTGACGCACCTTTTTCCCGCCGGTCTGGTATGGATTCCACACCGTTAGACGAAGTACGGAATTTTCCGCATGAGCAACACAATCGAAGAAATCAGAAAGGAAATTCTCCTCTCAGACGGTGGAAAAAAATTTGAAGAAAAAGACGGCATTATCATCAATTCGAGACTGGTGGAGTATACGGAGAATTTCGGGCTTCAGTGGACCGAATTTCAACTGACCCAGTTTGATTCCCACACCGGGGGAACGGGCACAAGAGACCGGCTGGAGCAAGAGAGCGGGTGGGATTTGCGTCACCTGCGCGGGAAGCTGGTCCTTGAGATCGGCAGCGGAGCCGGCAGGTTCACGGAAATTCTGAAGGACGTCGGCGCGCTGGTGGTCAGCGTGGATATGTCTGCGGCGATATTCGCTAACAAGGCGAACAATCAATCCCCCAACATCGTTTTCGTGCGGGCGTCGTTTTCGGACCTGGAGTTTCTTTTTGATACGTTTGACTACGTGCTTTGCTACGGAGTAGCGCAGCACACGCCCGAGCCGCGCGAAGTCTACCGATATTGCTGCGATTTCGCCAAAAAGGGCGGGTCGGTTTCGATCGACCACTACAGGAAAATATCGATTCCCTCGCCGTTCTATCACCCGAAATATGTGTGGCGCCCGCTGACCACGCGAATGAAGCCGCAGACCCTGCTGAGGGTCATCAGATTCTACATACCGCTCTATCTGAGGTTCGATATGTTCATCATGAGGGTACTGCCGGTGAGAATCGCGAACATCGTGCGCGGCTGCATCCCGATCCCGTGCTGGAACTATTACGGCGCATCCAATGTCCCGCAGGATTACGAATCCTTGAAGCAGTGGGCGATCATGGACACGTTCGACGCCTTGGGTGCGAAGTATGATTTTCCGCTAAGCTTGGAAGAGGTAAGAGCGATCGCCCAATCCCTGGGCGTCGCCTCATTCGATGTCAAAAAGGGCGGCAACGGCGTCGTTTTCAACGCCACGAAGTAGCATTCGCTACCGTTTAGCCCACCTTCACATACACCAGATCGACGATCTTGCCGTGGTCGTAGACCCAGGCTTCGCGCTCGCCGAGGAGGAAGCGGCGGTCCGGGGGGCAGGCGACCGGGTCCAGGTCGTCGATGTCGAGCAGGACGGTCTCCAGCATGCGCGCGTGGGCGTCGGCTTCGCGCTGCATTTCGCGCTCGCTGGCTGCATCGGGGTGGGAAGGCTGGTCGGCGGCGTGGCCGCGTGGGTCGTCGTCGACGAGGTGCATGGCGCGTACTCCGTACGAATCGCTTCTGACGGCCATTGTCGGGCGACATGGTAACCGGGGCGTTAACGTGGGACGCGCAGCGGGTTTAAAACGAAGAAGCCGCCTTCCAGAAGGAAGGCGGCCCGCTCCCCCAGGGCCCTAGGGGCGTTGTTGGACCCGATGGGTGAAGCCTCGTTTATGGAAAGCGGTAAGGAAGGTTCCGCCGCACTTCCAGAATTTGATGTCCCTCTCCCGGGGTAGGGGCGCAATTGTCGGGAGAGGGACTGAGCAACCGGCTCGTTTCCGTTTTCGGATTGGAGAACCGGTATCCCTGCGTTGGGTTACATTTAGCAACGTGCGCGTGTGTCCGCTGTGAGCAAATGCACACTGCGGACCGGGCTTGCGGCGAGAAGCGCTTGCTTCACCCGCGGACACTTTGCCGTGTAGAGGGCCGGTAAAGGCGTTGAGTTCGCGCCCCAGGTTGGCTACGGCTTAAGGCACCCCTCGGGCCGTGTGCGGCCATGCGCGTTGCATGGCGGCGCGGTTCGCCAGATCGGCCCCTGCCGGGCCTCGTCAACGGTGGCCCGGCCAGCAGCGACAAGGGCTTGCCGTGTTTGAATCCTTCTTCCCCCGACCCAAGCTGTTTTTCACATCCTTCGCCGTATGGTCGATATTCTGCGTGCTGGCCTGGTTCTTCGTCTTCATCGATCAGGGCGGGAGCTTCTCGCTGGGCGGCTGGCTGGGCTACAGCTTCCCGCCGCCGCTCGCCGAGGGCGCCGACGAAGCGGCGACGGAGGCATTCGAGGCGGCGACCAGGTCGGCGGCGAACTTCTGGTTCTATCAATATCTGTTGGTGTGCTACGGCGCGTTCATCGGGTTCTGGATGCGCGCGGCGCCGCACCAGTGGAGCCGCTGGTCGGTGGCCGGCTCGGCGCTGATCATCTTCGTCACCTGGTTCCAGGTGCAGATCGACGTGATGATCAACGACTGGTTCGGCACCTTCTACGACATGATCCAGGAGGCGCTGGCCGAGCCGCAGTCGATCACCGCCGCCGAATATTACGGCCAGTTGTCGACGGTGGGCAAAATCCTGATGGTGGGCATCACGCTGGCGGTGCTGACCCGGTTCTTCGTCAGCCACTACATCTTCCGCTGGCGCACGGCGATGAACGACTACTACATGTCGATGTGGCCACGCGTGCGCCATATCGAGGGCGCGTCGCAGCGGGTGCAGGAGGACACGATGCGGTTCGCCGCCATCATGGAGGGGCTCGGCGTCGCGCTCATCGATTCGGTGATGACGCTGATTGCGTTCCTGCCGATCCTGTGGGGGCTTTCGGCCTTCGTTACCCATCTGCCGGTGATCGGCGAGGTGCCCCAGGCGCTGGTGTTCGTCGCCATCATCTGGTCGATCTTCGGCACGGTGATCCTGGCCGCCGTCGGCATCCGCCTGCCCGGGCTGGAGTTCCGCAACCAGCGGGTCGAGGCCGCCTATCGCAAGGAGCTGGTCTACGGCGAGGACAATACCGAACGCGCCCAGCCGCCCACCGTGCGCGAGCTGTTCAACGACGTGCGCAAGAACTATTTCCGGCTGTACCTCAACTATATGTATTTCAACCTTGCGCGCTTCGCCTATCTGCAGGTGGGCGTGCTGGTGCCGTTTATCGCGCTGGCGCCGACCATCGTGGCGGGCGGGTTCACGCTTGGTGTCATGCAGCAGATCATCCGCGCCTTCGGCCGGGTGGAGAACTCGTTCCAGTACCTGGTCAACTCGTGGACGACCATCGTCGAACTGATGTCGATCTATAAGAGGCTGAAGGCTTTCGAGGCGGCGATCAACGACCAGCCGCTGCCGGACATCGATCAGGACTATCTGGACAAACAGCGCTCGCCGGCGGAGTAGCGATCGTACCGTAAGGTTCTTGTCTTCTCGCGCATGCGGACGTGCTGCCGGTCTGTCATTGCCCAGCAGACCACGAATCCCCCGATGGGCACCTGGACCCCGGCCTTCGCCGGGGTGATGGAGGTGGAGGCACGGCCGTCGCCCCACCCACTGTCGTCATCCTGACGAAGGTCAGGATTCAGGTGCATCACCGCTTGCTCGCGGTGGGTTGCTCTTGGATCAACCTACCAGCTTCGTCATCCTCGCCCTTGAGGCGAGGACCCAGAGGCCGAGCATTCACGCGCTTGTTTTCTGGGTCCTCGGGTCAAGCCCGAGGATGACTAAGTGGAGAGGTCGAGAATCCCCAGCAGACCACGAACCCGCCGAAGCGCACCTGGATCCCGGCCTTCGCCGGGGTGACGGGAGGGGGTGGGGTTCGCCTCGGGGGTGACGGAGGGAGAGATTGGCGGCGCGCCGGCAAACTCACGCACACCTGACGCAGCGCTCGGCCATCGGATCGATGGCTAGGCGGCCGTCGGGGATTTCTTCGCCGCAGTCGGCGCAATAGCCGTATTCACCGTCCTCCAGCCGGCGCAGGGCCTGGTCGACGCGGATCAGGTCGCGCTGGCGGGCGCGTTCGGCGGCTTCGGCCATGGCCTGCTGCTGCAGCGCGTCCATGCGCGACAGGCGGCCGATCGACTGCTGATCCAGCGTCACCGTGGCGCGCGCCTGCTGCGAAGCTTCAGACAGCTGCGTCAGTTCGGTCCGCATCGCCTCCAGGCGCTCACGGGCGGCTTTGAGATCGATCGCCATTCCCCTTTCCCTGGCTGAGCGGCCAATTCTACCAGACACAGGCCGTCCCCACCAAATTCGCGGACCAGGTTTGTCTGGCGCAAATCCGCCTCCCATATTATGGGAACCTTCGAAATTGGATCCTGCGAGGAGGCGACGATGATCTGGCTGGCGTTGGGCTTGGTGATTTTTCTGGGCGTACACTCGATACGGATGGTGGCGCCGGGCTGGCGCGAGGCGAGGATCGCCGCCATGGGCGAAGGCCGATGGAAGGGGCTGTACGCACTCGCCTCCCTGGTCGGCTTCATCCTGATCATCGTCGGTTTCGGCATCGCCCGCACCGAAGCGCCGATCCTCTACGTACCGCCGATCTGGCTGTCGCACGTGGCGCTGCTGCTGATGGCCTTGTCGTTCATCGTGTTCGCCGCCAGCCAGCTGCCCGCCGGCCGGATCAAGCAGGCGGCGCGACACCCGATGCTGCTGGCGGTCAAACTGTGGGCGCTCGCGCATCTGCTGGCCAATGGCGATGCGGCATCCGCGCTGCTGTTCGTCGCCTTCCTCGGCTTCGCGGTGTGGAACCGCATCGATGTGAAGCGCCGCGGCGAGCCCGATCCGGTCGCGACCAGCGCCAGCGCCGATCTGTGGGCGGTGGTGATCGGCCTGGCGGCGTGGGTTCTGTTCTGGTGGAAACTTCACGAATGGCTGATCGGCATGCCTCCAATTGCATAGACGAACCGATTTCAGCTAAAAGGCGGCGGGCGCGGGCCACGATCATCGCCCGTCCCATCCCCAATGCGAATTATGCCCAGGCGCTTACAGCATGTCCGACGATAGTTTCATTCGCGAAGTAGACGACGAGATGCGCCAGGACCAGCTGCGCGCGCTGTGGGACCGCTATGGCAGATTGCTGATCGCGGCAGCGGTCGCCATCGTGCTGGCCACGGCCGGCTATCGCGGATGGCAGTTCTATTCCAAGAGCCAGGCGGCCGGTTCGGGCGATGCGTTCCTGGCGGCGATCGATCAATCCGCCGAGGGGCGGCACGATGAAGCCATCGCAACGCTGGAGGGCCTGGCGGATGGTGGTTCCGGCCAGTATCCCGCGCTCGCCCGTCTGCGCATCGCCGCCGAGATCGCGTCGGCCGGCGACGCGGGTGAGGCGATTGCCGCCTATGATGCGATCGCCGCCGACACCTCCGTGGACGGCACACTGCGCGACATCGCCGCGCTGCGCGCCGGGCTTCTGGCGGTCGACCACGCCGACGCGGCCGATGCCATTGACCGGCTGGAGCCGATGGCGGGGCCGGGGCAGCCGTTCCGCCTTACCGCGCGCGAGGGGCTGGGGCTGGTGGCGTGGAAGAACGGCGACCATGAAGGCGCGCTGCGGTGGTTTCAGGCGATCGCCGATGACGAGGGCGCCAGTGCGAACATGCGCAGCCGGGTCGAGATCATGCTGAACCTTCTCGCGGGCCAGGGCGTCGAGCCGGCTGTCGGCGAGCGGTAAGTCCAGCCGACCCGCCGCTACGGGTATGAACCATGAGCTTTACCGTGGCCATCGTCGGGCGGCCCAATGTGGGCAAGTCCACCCTGTTCAACCGCCTGGTCGGGCGTAAGCTGGCGCTGGTCGACGACACCGCCGGGGTGACCCGCGACCGGCGGCTGGCGGACGCCTCGATCGGTGATCTGCACTTCCAGGTAGTCGACACCGCCGGCTTCGACGAGGCCGGGCCGCAGACGCTGGCCGGGCGCATGCAGGCGCAGACGGAAGCGGCGATCGCCCAGGCCGATGTGATCCTGTTCCTCGTAGACGCGCTCGCCGGCATCGTGCCCGACGATCATGCGTTCGCGACCCTGCTGCGCAAGTCCGGCAAGCCGGTCATCGCGGTGGCCAACAAGGCCGAGCGCGACCGCGACGGCGCGGGCACCTACGAAGCCTATCAACTCGGCTTCGGCGAGCCGGTGCCGATCTCCGCCGAACACGGGCAGGGAACGGCGGATTTGTACGAGGCGCTGGTCGAGGCGTCTGGCGCAATGGCCGTGGAACCGGAAGAGACCGAGGCGGACTTCCCGCAAGATACCGAGGACGACCCTTACGAAACGGACCCGGACCGGCCGCTGAAGATCGCCATCGTGGGGCGGCCCAATGTGGGCAAGTCGACGCTGATCAACCGCATGGTCGGCGACGAGCGCCTGCTCACCGGGCCGGAGGCCGGGATCACCCGCGATTCGATCGCGGTGGACTGGCAATGGGAAGGCCGCACCATCCGCCTGTTCGACACCGCCGGCATGCGCCGCAAGGCCCGGGTGCGCGAAAAGCTGGAGAAACTGTCGGTCTCTGACGGGCTGCGCGCGGTACGGTTCGCCGAGGTGGTGATCGTCGTCTTCGACGCCACCGCGCCGTTCGAGAAGCAGGACCTGCAGATCGCCGATCTGGTGATCCGCGAGGGCCGCGCCCCGGTCATCGCGCTCAACAAATGGGACCTGATTACCGACCGCGCCGGCACAATGGAGGAACTGCGCGAGAAGGCCGATCGGCTGCTGCCGCAGATCAAGGGTCTGAAGCTGGTGCCGATCTCGGGTAAGGACGGGTTCGGCCTGGACCGACTGATGACGGCGGTGATCCAGGTTCACGACGCCTGGAACCGGCGTGTGCCCACCGCCCGGCTCAACCGGTGGCTGGAGATCGTCCAGACCCGCCATCCGCCGCCGGCGGTGGCGGGCCGGCGCATCCGGTTCAAATACGCCACCCAGGCCAAGACCCGGCCGCCGACCTTCGTCGTCGCCTGTTCGCGGCCCGAGGCGCTGCCGACGTCTTACACGCGTTACATGATGAATTCGCTGCGCGAGGAATTCGACCTCGACGCCACACCGCTGCGCCTGCACCTGCGCAAGGGCGCCAACCCTTATGCGGGCAGGCGCCGTAACACTTGATTCACTATGTTACCGGTTAGCGCATAAAAGCCGGCTTGGTGACCGTTTGTCGCCCGATTTGCCGTGCAAACAGCGTTTGCAATTGGTGAACGGGACAGGTGGGAATTGATGCATCTCCAACCTCGCAGGGCGCGGGGCTTCGGCCTTAACGCTCTATCAAGGTTAACGACCTAACGTGCGGCTTCGTCTCGCGATGACCCGTTGGCCAACAACCGTGCGGAGAAGAGTATTGCGTAATTCGCGCTTTCGGCAGCTGTTTGCATTCTTGGCGCCGGTTTTCGGCGCGGGCGCCCGAGCGATCGCATCGCATGTGCGCGCAATCGACCGGCGCAAGGCGGCGGGCTTCGGCAAGATTTCCGCCGCCGCCATGGCGATGATCTGGATTTCCGCACCGGTGACCGCGCATCAGGACGTGGCGACCTTCGCCGACGGCAACGCGCGCTGGATGGCGCACGCCCCCGCCGGCCCCGGCGAGACCGTAATCGCCGCCCTGCCCGGCGTGGACAATATCAAGACCGGCTCGGTGGCCGCGGCCGGCCGCGACGCGCGGCTTTCGGTGGTCAAGGGCGACCGGGTCGGCGTCGAGCGGGTCGCGGTCGGCATCGATACGGCCAAGCGTCCGCAGACCGTCAACCGTTCCTTGAAGGGCGGTCGCGTGATTTCGGCCACCGTCCAGCGTCCGCCGCCGCATTTCTCCGCCGGTTCGGTGGTCAAGCGCAGCAGCTTTCTCGATACGCCGGTGGGGACGGGCAAGTTCGAAATGGCGTTCGTCGAGCCCAGGCCGGCGGAGGAAGCCATGCGGATTGCCTCCTCGTTCCACGCCAGCGGCGCCGGGGAACTGGCCATCGATCCCGACCTGCCGGTGATGGTGGCGAGCCTGGTGCGTGAATCGGAAAAATCGGTGCTCGCCTATTCGCCCGCTCCGGCGGTCGCGCGCTCGCCGTTCGCCGCGGTGCTGGGCGACAACGAGCCGATCTCGATCATCCCGCGGCTGGGCCGGCACGATCATTCGTGGGCCGACGATCCGCTGCCGAAGAACTCCTTCTCCGACGCCCAGCAGCGCTGTCTTGCCGCCGCCATCTATTTCGAAGCGCGCGGCGAGCCGGTGCGCGGCCAGGCGGCGGTGGCCCAGGTGGTGCTCAACCGGGTGCGCAACCCCGCCTACCCGAACACGATCTGCGGCGTGGTCTACCAGAACAAGAACTGGCGCAACCGCTGTCAGTTCTCGTTCGCCTGCGACCGCATCCGCGACCGGGTGAACAATCGCCGGCTCTGGGAACTGGCCGAGCATGTGGCGGCCGAGACCACTGCCGGGCGCATCTGGCTGACCGATGTCGGCTCGTCCACCCACTATCACGCGACCTATGTACGCCCGCGCTGGGCCCGCTCGATGAAACGGGTCGGCCGCATCGGCCTGCACATCTTCTACCGCACGCTGGGCGGCGGCTGGAGCTGAGCGGGGCGCTGCGCGCGACGGCGGACCTGCGTTTCCCGCCTACATCCGATCATCAAACTGCTCCCAATAGGCCGTGATACCCTCTATGGTGCGGCCGGTTTTTGTTGGCAGCGGAATCGGAAAAGACCATTGCCCCAGCGAAACGGGACCCACAGGAACGAAGCCGGCGACAAGAAGCTCGCCGAGCGTCTGAAATCCCTGGACGAGCGCCTGCGCGACGAGCAGAAGACCCGCGTCGAGGAAGACCGGCCGAGGCCGGACAATGCCGGGTTCGCCCAGGCGATGCGACTGTCAACCGAATTCATCGTCTCGATCCTGGTCGGCGCCTTCATCGGCTGGCTGATCGACCGGGTGGCGGGCATCGCTCCGTGGGGGATGATCTTCTTTCTGCTGCTGGGTTTCGCCGCCGGCGTGATGAGCGTGATGCGTTCGGCAGGCGTGATCGCCGACCCGCGCGCGCAGTGGAACGAAGGCAGCGACAATTCGGCCATTGCGCCGCACAAAAACAGCATGGACAATGCCGACAATTCGGCTAAGAACATGCCCAGCAAACGGCAATAACGACAAACGGGGAGCGGCGGTGGCCAACGATCCCATTCACCAATTTCACATTTCGAAACTGGTGCCGCTGGACATCAACGGCGTCGATCTGTCGTTCACCAATTCCTCGCTGTTCATGGTGGCGACGGTGGCGGTCTCGTCGGCCTTCCTGATCGCGACCACCTCGGGGCGCGGCATGGTGCCCGGCCGGCTGCAGTCGGTCTCGGAGATCTGCTACGAGTTCACCGCCAACATGCTGCGCGATGCGGCCGGCTCGGAGGGGATGCGGTTCTTCCCGCTGGTGTTCTCGCTGTTCGTGTTCATCCTGGTCGCCAACCTGTTCGGCATGTTCCCGTACTTCTTCACGGTGACCAGCCACATCATCGTCACCGCGGCGCTCGCGATGTTGGTGTTCGCCACCGTCCTGATCGTCGGCCTGCTGCGCCACGGGTTCGGCTTCTTCAAGCTGTTCGTGCCGTCCGGGGTGCCGGGATTCCTGATGCCGCTGGTCATCGCGATCGAGGTCATCTCGTTCCTGACCCGGCCGATCAGCCATTCGGTGCGCCTGTTCGCCAACATGCTGGCCGGCCACATCACGCTGAAAGTGTTCGCCGGCTTCATCGTGTCGCTTTCCGCCATGGGCGCGGTGGGCATCGCCGGCTCGATCCTGCCTTTGGTCATGACCATCGCGCTGACCGCGCTGGAATTTCTGGTGTCTTTCCTGCAGGCCTATGTTTTCGCCATGCTCACCTGCATGTACATCAACGACGCGCTGCACCCGGGCGGGCACTGAGCGGCGCGGCGAGAGATAAAGCGGCGCAACCCGCGTCGGCCTTCAAACCTTCCAACCATTTCGGGACTTTCAAAAGGAGCAATCACATGGAACCGGAAGCAGCAAGACTCATTGGCGCCGGCCTCGCCGCGATCGGCACCGGAGCCGCCGGCATCGGGGTGGGCAGCCTGTTCGGCCAATTCCTGTCCGGCGCGCTGCGCAACCCGTCGGCCGCCGACGGCCAGTTCGGCCGGCTGATCTTCGGCTTCGCCGTTACCGAGGCGCTGGGCATCTTCGCCCTGCTGATCGCGCTGCTGCTGCTGTTCGCGGTCTAGGCCGCAAGCGGAACCAAGCAGGGGCGCGGACAACCTTCGCGCTCCGTGCATGCGCATGAGGAAACAGCGATGATCTTCAGCAGGGCCTGGGCCGCATCCGAAACCGATGCCGGCCATGGCGCCGGCGGCGCCGACGTATTCCCGCCGTTCGATCCGACCACGTTCGCCTCGCAGCTGCTATGGCTGGCGATCAGTTTCGGGCTGTTCTACCTGCTGACGAGCCGGGTGATCCTGCCGCGCATAGGCGCGATCTTAGAGGTGCGGCGCGACCGGATCTCCCAGGACCTGTCGGAGGCGCAGCGGCTGAAGGAGGAATCCGACGCCGCGATCGCCGCCTATGAGCATGAGCTGGCGCAGGCCAGCGCCAACGCGCACAAGATCGGCCAGGAAGCGCGCGAGCAAGCCAAGCGCGAAGCGGACGCCGAACGCGAGAAGACCGAAGCGGAACTGGCCGGACGGCTGGAAGAAGCCGAAAAGCGCATCGCCGACATCAAGGCGCAGGCCATGGCGCAGGTGGGCGAGATCGCTTCCGACACGGCCACCGCAATCGTCGGCGAACTGCTCGGCGGGCGCATCAGCAAGGCCGAAGTCACCCGCGCGGTCGCCGATGCGGGCGCGAGAAAGGCATAAGCGATGGAACTGGACGCCAGCTTCTGGGCCCTGGTCGGCCTGATCATCTTCCTGGGGCTCCTGGTCTATCTGAAGGTGCCGGGGCTGATCACCAAGTCGCTCGACGATCGTTCGCACAACATCCGCAATGAGCTGGACGAGGCGCGCAAGCTGCGCGAGGAGGCGCAGGAGCTGCTGGCCGAATATCAGCGTAAGCGGCGCGAGGCGGAAAAAGAGGCCGGCGACATCGTCGCCGCCGCCCAGCGCGAGGCGGAAGTTCTGGCCGCCGAGGCGCGGCAGAAGACCGAGGAATTCGTCGCCCGGCGCACCGCCATGGCCGAGCAAAAGATCGCCCAGGCCGAGGCCCAGGCCCTGACCGACGTCAAGGCGAGCGCCGTCGACATGGCGGTTGCAGCGGCAGAGGCGATCGTGGCCGGCAAGGCCACCGGCAAGACGGCCGACAAGCTGATCGCCGACGGCATCGCGGAAGTGAAGGCGAAGCTGAATTAGGGCGCGCCGCGTGCGCGGGGCGCCTGCCGACCGAACGGCATCGCCGGTCATCTTCATTCTTGTACCCCACCCTCATTCCCTCCCCGCAAGGGGGAGGGAAGGAAAGTGTGGCAATCCGCCTGCCGAAGTCCACCTGCATCATCCCTCCCACCCCTCCGCCGTCATCCTCCGCCCACCCTCCGCCGTCATCCTCGCCCTTGTGGCGAGGATCTAACTCCGGTGCCGTTGGTTTGCGGAACCGGATGGGTGCTTGGATCCTCGGGACAAGCCCGAGGATGACGACGTGTAGGGATGGCACGGCCCAAGTCCCCTTCTCCCTTGTGGGGAGGGGTTAGGGGTGGGGGTAATAAAGAAGGGGTGGGGGTACGAGCGGGAGCGTGCCCGGACCTCGGCTTACGCCGGCGTGACGGGAGCGGGTGTGGCGCCGGCCGGGTGCAGGAGGTGGAGGCGGGCACCTGCAATCTCCTCTCTTGCGGGGGAGATTGTTGGCGGTGGCTCAACCCTTCCGCAGCGGCGCAAAGCTGTGGCGGTGTAGCGGGCAAGGGCCCAGCTTCCGCAGCGCTTCGAGGTGGGCGGGCGTGCCGTAGCCCTTGTGGCGCTCGAAACCGTAGCCGGGGAAATGGGAGGCGGCCTGCGCCATCATTGCATCGCGGGTCACCTTGGCGACGATCGAGGCGGCCGCGATCGAGGCGCTCCTGCGGTCGCCCTTGATCAGCGCGGCAGCGCGACCGCCCAGCGGCGGCGGCACGTCGCGGCCGTCGATCAGCAGGTAGGCGTCTGCCACCGGCAGCGCGCGCGCGGCATGGACCATGGCGGCGAGCGCCGCCTGGCGGATGTTGATGCGGTCGATAACCTCGGCCGGTACGGAAGCGATCGCCACTTCAGCGGTTGTGATAATGTGCGCGAATAGCGCCTCGCGGCGGCCCGCATCGAGCCGTTTGGAATCGTCGAGCCCATCGGGAACCGAGTTGGCATCGAGGATCACCGCAGCCGCGACGACGGGACCGGCCAGCGGGCCCCTGCCCGCCTCGTCGATGCCGGCGACCGTGCGCCAGCCCTGTTCCAACATGAGCCGTTCATGGGCCAGGTCCGGGCCGGCCGATCCATCGTGGCGCTTGCCCCGGGGGGCCTTGGAAAGAGGCGGAGAATCGGTGTCGGGCGAACGCATGATGCGGCGAAATTCGCCCGTGCACCGATTCTCCGCAAGCCCCGGACGGTTGTTTGCGGCGGTGCGGTGCCCGACACGACACCGCGCCGCCGCCGGACCAACGGACCGTCCGGGCGGGGGACCCGATCAAGAACTCTAAAACAAGGCCAACTGCCGCTCGTCCGCCCCGGGCGGCTCGAACCCGCCCACATCGAGCGGCATGCGGCGTTCATTGAGCCCCAGGCGCTTGCAGGCGATCTCGAAGCGCCGCCCGATCTGCCAGGCATACGGACCCGAACCGCGCATGCGCTTACCGAAGCCCGAATCGTAATCCTTGCCGCCGCGCGCGGAGCGGATGAGGTTCATCACATGGCGGTACTTGTCGGGATAGGTGTTGATCAGCCAGTTGCGGAACAAAGGACTGACCTCCAGAGGCAGGCGCAGCAGGATGAAGCCGGCCTCGCGCGCGCCGGCCGCGCGGGCGGAATCGAGGATGCGCTCGACTTCGTGATCGTTGAGCGCGGGAATGACCGGCGCGACCATCACCGAAACGGGAACGCCGGCCTCGCTCAACTGGTGCATGGCCTTCAATCGAAGCCCGGGCGTCGCCGCGCGCGGCTCCATGGCGCGCGACAGGCGCCGGTCGAGCGATGTGACCGACAGGGCCACCTTGACCAGACCGCGCTCGGCCATGCGCGAAAGGATATCGATATCGCGGGTGATCAGCGCAGACTTGGTGACGATGCCGACCGGGTGATTGGTCTCGTCGAGCACTTCGAGAATCTGCCGGGTGATGCGCCATTCGCGCTCGACCGGCTGGTAAGGATCGGTGTTGGTGCCCATGGCGATCGCCTTGGGCCGGTAGCGCGGCGCCGACAGCTCGCGGCGCAGCAGGGCCGCCGCGTTGGGCTTGGCGAACAGCCGCGCCTCGAAATCGAGCCCCGCCGACAAGCCCATGTGAGCGTGGGTCGGCCGGGCGAAGCAGTAGATGCAGCCGTGCTCGCAGCCGCGATAGGGGTTGATCGAGCGGTCGAAGTTCAAATCCGGCGACAGGTTCTTGGTGATGATCGTGCGCGCGGCCTCGGTCTGTACCTGGGTCTTGAAGGGGGGCAGCTCGTCCAGCGTCTGCCAGCCGTCGTCGAAGACGTGGCGGCTGACCGGCTCGAACCGGCCGGACGGGTTGAGCCCGGCCGCGCGCCCGCGGCGGCGATGCTCCGACACCTGAGCATCGGCAAAGTTGCCGGCCCGCAGCGGCTGATCGCCCGGCCGCTTGCCCGTCGCCGGTTTGGCCGTCGCCCGCTTAGCCGCCGCCGGTTTTCGCGCCGTTCGCCGACGCCCGCCCCGTGCGCGGCGCTTGGCGGAACCCTCGCCGATTGCCGCATCCTGCGTCCCGGCGGGCGCCAGTCCCGCTGTTCCGGCAAACACGCCGTGATGGTTGCCATCCGAGGCGGCGCCGTCGGCCGGCAGCCGATCCGTGCCAATCTGTTCCATGGTTCCGTCCTCACCAATTCACCGGCCGATATGTCGATCGTGGCCGTCATCTCCGCCCGGGTGAATAAATTCCTATCAATGAACTTGGAACAAATCAAGAACATTTTTGTTGAATGTGGACAGGGTATCGACGACGCGGCGTGTTAGGGCGGGCGTGGGCTTGCCCCCGGGCCGGATGGGGTGGCATTGCCACACCGACCACCGTCATCCTGGCGAAGGTCAGGATCCAGATGCGTTGCCGCTTGTTCGGAGTGGATTGCTCTTGCCGCAAGGATTGAGCGGATGTGCCGCTACCTCGCTATCTCCCCGCAAACCACGAACCTGCCGATGCGCACCTGGACCCCAGCCTTCGCCGGGGTGACGGGAGGGGCGTGGCATCGCCGGGCTGACGAGGGAGTGTGGTCTGCGCTGGGACCGCCGGGAGCTTGGCCAGAGCCGCGCCCCACCCACCACCGTCATCCCGGCGAAGGCCGGGATCCAGATGCATCACCGCCTGCTCGGTGTGCGTTGCTCTTGCCGTGAGGGTTACGCGGATGTGCTGCTACCTCACTATTTCCCAGCAAACCACGAACCCGCAGATGCGCACCTGGACCCCGGCCTTCGCCGGGGTGACGGGAGAGGGTGTGGCGAGCGGCGGAATGGCGGAGGTGGATGCCGCAGCCTCCACTCTCTCCCCTCAGGGGAGAGATGTCGGCGTAGCCGACGTTGAGGGGTGGAGCGGCAGGCTCTGAATATGCCGCTTCACCCCCCTCTGCCCCTTCGGGACATCTCCCCCGCAAGGAGGGAGATTGGAGGCGGCGGCGCCGGCCGACTATCTAACGCCGCAGTTCGCCGTTGATCGCATAGGCGAGCAGGCGCACGATCTGGTCCGGGGTTTCGGCGACCGCCAGGGCGGCGGCGTCGACTTCCTTCAGGGCGTGCTGGTGGTCGGCTCCGTGCATGACGATCATCGGCTTGCCGAGTGCGGCGGCGTAGCCGGCGTCGAAGGCGGCGTTCCATTGCCGGTATTTCTCGCCGAAGCGCACCACGACGATGTCGGAATCACCGATCAGGGTGCGGGTGCGCATCGCGTTGACCATCGCGCCCTTGTGGTCGTGCCAGTATTTGTCCGGCTCGGGGCCTAAGATGGCGACGCCGCAATCATCCGACGCGTCGTGATCGGTGACCGGCGCGGAGAAGGTGACGGGCAGGCCGGCGGCCTTGCAACCCGCCTCGATCTCGTCGCGCCAGCCGGTGTGGATTTCGCCGGACAGATAGACATTCCATTGCCGTTGCATGTTTCCTACCCCTCGATCCTGGAGAAATCGGCGATCGCCTCGACCGCGCTGCGCACGCGCGCCAGCAGCGCCAGCCGGTTGGCGCGCACCGCCTCGTCTTCCACATTGACCATCACCTGGTCGAAGAAGGCGTCGATGGGGCCGCGCAACTCCGCGAGTGTCTTCATCGCTGTGGCGAAGTCCTCGCGGTCGATGGCCGCCTTGGCTTCGACGCCGATATCATCGAGCTTGTTTGCCAACTCGGCCTCGGGCTCGGCTTCGAACAGTTTCGCGTTTTCCTTTTTAGCGGGCTTGGTGCCCTTCTTTTCCTCCGCTGCCAGGATGTTGGCGGCGCGCTTGTAGCCGGCGAGCAGGTTCTGTCCATCCTCGGAATCGATCAGGTCGCGCAGCGCGCGAGCCTTGCGTGCGATGATGAGAAGGTCGTCGGCGTCGGCCGTCAACACCGCGTCGATCAGATCGTGGCGAACGCCTTCGTCGCGCAGATGAACCTTCAGCCTGTCGTGGAAGAAGGAGAGGAGGTCGGGAACATCCGCCGAACCGGGCATGCCGTCGGGCTTTTCGGCATGGATCATGTTCGTTTTGTCGATGATGGCTTTCAGAGCCAGGCGCTTTTCGTTCTCCAGCAACAGCCGGATCACGCCCAGCGCAGCGCGGCGCAGTGCGTATGGATCCTTCGAGCCGGTAGGCTTCTCCTCGATCGCCCAGAAACCTACCAACGTGTGGAGTTTGTCCGCCAGCGCGACGGCAACGGACACCGGTTCGCGGGGCACCGTGTCGGACGGCCCTTGCGGTTTGTAGTGCTCGGCGATGGCGGCGGCCACATCCGCATGCTCGCCGGCGGCTTCGGCGTAAAACCGGCCCATCTGACCCTGCAACTCGGGAAACTCGCCGACCATGGCCGATTGCAGGTCGGCCTTGGCCAGATGTGCAGCCCGGCGAACATGCTTGTTAACACCGCCAATTTCAGATGCGACCTCGGTGGCGAGATCGACGATCTCCTCTACCCGCTGACGCTGACTGCCCAGCTTGGCGTGGAAGGTGACCGCCTCCAGCCCGTCCACCCAGGAGTCGAAGCCGCCTTCGGCCCTTGCAACCGCCAGGTCGCTCTCCCAGAAGAACTTGGCATCGGAAAGCCGGGCATTGACCACCTTGGCGTTGCCCCGCGCAATCTCGGCGCCGCCGTCGGTCGCCTCGATGTTGGCGACCATGACGAAGCGGTTGGCGAGCGCGCGCTCGGAATCGTCCGCCCCCTGCCCGGCCAGCACGAAGCATTTCTGGTTCTGGCGGATGGTCAGGCGGATGACCTCGTCGGGCATCTCCAGGAAGGCTTCATCGAACTCGCCGAGCAGCACCACCGGCCATTCCACCAGGCCGGCCACCTCGTCGAGCAGGCGGTCGTCCTCGATCAGCTCATAGCCTTGCGCGAAGGCGAGGTTGCGCGCATCGGCGGCGATGACCTGTTTGCGGCGCTCGGGGTCGAGCATCACTTTGCCTTCTTCCAGCTTGACGACATAGTCGTCGAACCGGCGCACGGTTATGGCATCGGGCGCCATGAAGCGGTGGCCGCGCGTCGTCTCGACGGCGCGCACGCCGCCGATCTCGAAGTCCACCACCACCGGCTCCTCGGTCTCCGGCCCGAAGGTGCAGAGGATCGACTGCAGCGGGCGCACCCAGCGCAGCGCGCCCGGCACGGCGGAAGCCGCGCCCCAGCGCATGGATTTGGGCCAGGGAAATTTGGCGATGATGACGGGCAGGACCTCGGCGATGATTTCGCCGGCTTCGCGGCCGGGCTTGTCGATCACCGCGACATAGTAGTCGCCCTTCTTGGGATCGGTGCGCACTTGTGCCTCGTCGACGGAGGCGAGCCCCGCCGCGCGCAGAAAACCCTCGATGGCTTTGTCGGGCGCATCGGTGCGCGGGCCCTTGCGCTCGTCGGATATGTCGGCGGAGCGTGCATCGACGCCGCGCACATCGAGCGCCAGCCGGCGCGGCGTGGCATAGGCCTTCGCGCCCTCATAGGTCAGCCCAGCCTCGACCAGCGCGTCGGTGACCGCCCGGCGCAGATCTTCCGCCCCGCGCGGCTGCATGGCGGCGGGGATTTCCTCGCTCAACAGTTCGAGAAGAAGGTCGGGCAATTGCGGCGATCCAGTTGGGAACAAGCCCGCGCCAGATAGCAAGCCCGGCCGGGCCTGTCACCCGGTTAAACCGGCAAGGGGATAAAGAGCGGCTAGAGCCCCTTCTAGAGTCCTTTGTGCGAGCCGTCGCAGAACGGGCGGTTGTCGGTCTGTTTGCAGGCACAGAAGACCTTGCGGCCGGTTTCATCGGCCTCCCAGCGGATCGGCTCGAACTCGCTGCCTTTGTGGGAGCCGTCGCAGAACGGCTGGTTGGCGGACTTGCCGCACGCGCACCAGAAATAGGCCTTGCCGGCCTCGACCTCTACGGGAATCGGTGTGTTTTGGGCAACGGCGCCTTTTGACATGGTTGGGACCTCCTGCGCGGGAATCTTTAGAACGATTCCATTGTGCGCCGGGTGCCGGGCGATTGGCAAGCGGGAGCGGGCGCCAATAGCGCCGTTGTGATCTAGGCCGCCGCCGCTCCGCCCGCTTCCGTTTTCAAGAATGCCTCGCCGCAGGCTTTTGCCAGCGTGCGCACGCGCAGGATGTAGCTCTGGCGCTCGACCACGGAGATGACGCCGCGCGCGTCGAGCAGGTTGAAGACGTGGGAGGCCTTGATGCATTGGTCGTAGGCCGGGTGGGCCATGACGATGGGCCGACCGTTGCGCGGGTCGATTTCCGGCGTTTCCAAGATGCGCCTGCACTCGGCCTCGGCGTCGTCGAAATGGCGCAGCAGGGTGTCGGTGTCGGCGATGTCGAAGTTCCAGCGCGAATATTCGCGCTCGGTCTGGGAGAACACATCGCCATAGGTGACCTTGTCGTCGCCCGTCGCGCCGTTGAAGTTCAGGTCATAGACGTTGTCCACGTCCTGGACATACATGGCCAGCCGCTCGAGCCCGTAGGTGAGCTCGCCGGAGACGGGCGCGCATTCGAAGCCGCAGACCTGTTGGAAGTAAGTGAACTGCGAGACCTCCATGCCGTCGCACCACACTTCCCAGCCGAGCCCCCAGGCGCCGAGCGTCGGGCTTTCCCAATCGTCTTCCACGAAACGAATGTCGTGCAGGCCCGGGTCGATGCCGATGGCATACAGGGAACGCAGGTAGAGTTCCTGCAGGTCGGGCGGCGAAGGCTTGAGCAGCACTTGATACTGGTAATAGTGCTGCAGCCGGTTCGGGTTCTCGCCATAGCGCCCGTCGGTGGGCCGGCGCGAGGGCTGTACGTAAGCCGCGTTCCACGGTTTCGAGCCCAGCGCGCGCAGGGTGGTCGCCGGGTGGAACGTGCCCGCGCCCACCTCCATGTCATAGGGCTGAAGCACCACGCAGCCATAGTCGGCCCAGTAGCGGTGCAGCTCCAGGATCAGCCCCTGGAACGAACGGTCCGGACGCATATGAGCGGGCAGGTTTTCGGTCATGGGATGAGATGAAAGCTCGATTGCGGCGCGCGCGCAGCTTTGCCATGATCGAATCGCGAATACAAGCGGACCGGACTCGGAGGCGGGCGCCTATGATCGATCGTAAGGACCTGCTCGGCGCATTGCTCGAGCGGGTGGGCGATATCCGCCAACAGATCGGCGAGGCGTGGCCTTATCATGCCGACCCGGAAACCGGCGCCTTCGAGACCGTCGATGACGGCGACTGGTGTGGCGGGCATTGGGTGGAGTGTCTGCGCATCAAGGGCGAGCTGGAGGGAAGGGCGGAACTGATCGAGGAGGCGGTCGAGCGCACCGAACGGCTGCGGCCCTATCTGGAGCGCGACGACCAGTTTCGCGGCCATCGCTTCTATTATTCCGCCGCAAGGCTGCACGCGGCGACCGGTAGTGAATCCATGCGCACGCTGGCGATGGCGGCGGCGTGGGCGATGCGCTCCATGGCGATCCCGCAGAACGGCGCGATGCCGATCGGCTTCCAAGTGCAGGTCAAGTCGACCACGCTGGCCTCGCGCCGCATCGTGGCCGTCGACAACGTGCACCCCAATCTGCGGCTCGACTACTGGGCTTGGGCGCAGACCGGCGACGAGACCTTTCGCAAAGGCGCGATGGCCATGCTGGACGTGACCATCCGTGATTTCCTGCGCACCGACGGCTCGACGGTGGAGTTCATCGAATATGACCAGGACGAAGACAAGGTCCTGCGCGAGTTCACCCTGCTGGGCATCGCCGACGACAGCTGCTGGAGCCGCGGCCAGGCATGGGCGATCGCCGGCTTCCTTCGTGGCTGGCACGAGTTCGGCGAGACACGCTATCGCGACGCGGCGCGGGCGACCTTCGATTACTGGTGGAATCTGTGTGGCGGCGAGCCACCGCCGTGGGATTTCCACGACCCGGACGGCCCGCTGGATACTTCAGCGGCGGCGATCGTCGTGGAGCAACTGGCGCGGATGAAGGTGTTGGGCATCGCCGAGGCGGACGAGTTCGCCGACCGGCTGGAGCCGATGATCGAGGGACTGGCGAAGCATGTTAAGCCGACGGGCCGGCTGGTGGACGGCTGCTTCAACCAACCCAGGCGGTTCGCGAACCGCTCGGAGTTGATCTGGGGCACCGCCTATCTGCTGATGGCGTTGTACTATCTGGAGCGCGGCTCGGTACCTTGCTGATTGTCAGGCCGCCGCGGCGAGCAGACCCAGCCGCTCGCGCCGGGTAAACCGCCAGCCGAACATGACGGTGGCCGCCGTCAGGCCGAAGGCCAGGCCGATCCACATGCCTACCCCTTCCAGTCCCAGCGGGAACGCCAGGATGTAGGCCGCGGGAAAGCCCACGCCCCAATAGCCGATGACGGCCATCACCATCGGCACCTTGGTGTCTTTGAGGCCACGCAGAGCGCCCATCAACACCGCCTGCAGACTGTCGGCCAACTGGAAGGCGACGGCGACCAGCACCAGCGGCACGGCATAAGCCGCGACGGCGGCGGCGTTCTCGTTGGAGAAGTCCAGGAACAGGCGCACCAGCGGCTCGCGGCCGACCACCAGGATCAGCGCGGTCAGCGCCGCCGCCGCGCACGCGGCCAATACGGCGGCATAGCCGGCCAGGCCGACTTCCGTCGCGCTGCCCCGGCCGGCCGCCGTGCCCACGCGCACGGTGGCGGCAAACGAGATGCCCAGCGGGATCATGAAGGCGACCGAGGCGAGCTGGATGGCGATGCCGTGGGCGGCTAGCGCCACCGTGCCCAGCCAGCCCATCATGATCGACGCGCCGATGAACATGCCGACCTCGGCCAGGATGGTCGCCGAGATGGGAACGCCCAGCCGCACCACCTCGAGGAACGCCGGCCAGTCCGGCCGCCAGAAGCGCACATAGATTTCGTATTCGCGCGCGCGTTTCTTCGCCAGCGTGTAGGCGAACAGGACAAGGAGGGTGAGCGTGTGAGTGCCCAGCGAGGCAACGGCCGCGCCGACGATCTCCAGGCGCGGCGCGCCGAAATTGCCGAAGATGAAGGCGTAATTGAGGAACACGTTGAGGACGGCGCCGGCGACCGTCGACCACAGCACGACCTGCGCCATCTCCAAAGTCGTCAGGAATGACCGCAGCCCCACCACCAGCAGCGAAGGGAAGATCGCCCACATCACCACCATCATGTAGTCGCCAGCCAGCGCGGCCACGCGCGGCTCCTGGCCGAGCAGCAGCAGGATGGCTTCCGCGTTCCACAGAAAGGCGATCGACAGAGCCCCGTAGATCAGCAGCACCCACAACCCCATGCGCACCGAGCGGCGCACGCCGGCGATGTCGCCGCGCCCTTCGGCATTGGCGGCGATCGGCATCACGGCTTGCGCGAAGCCGCTGCCGAACACCCACACCACGAAGAAGGCCTGCGCGCCCAAAACCCCGGCGGCCAGGTCGGTCGCGCCCAACCAGCCGAGCATCAGCGTGTCGGTGACGCCGACGGCCATCTGCGCAAGCTGCGCGCCGATCAGCGGCAGGCCGAGCACCATCGTGGCGCGCACATGGTGGCGCAGCGATGCGGACGAGTCGGCGGTGGCGGGTTGACGGGGCAACCGTTCGCTCCATTGGGTTGTCGGGGGTTCAAAAAGAGAACGCTTCCCCTCTGGCACAATGGTGGTGCGAAGTCCACAGCGGGCATGCGTGGCGGCGTGATCGACGGGCGGCGGCGGCACCTCCGCCATCCCGGCAAACGCCACACCCTCTCCCGTCACCCCGGCGAAGGCCGGGGTCCAGGTGCGTATCGGCGGGTTCGTGGCTTGCTGAGGATTTCAGCATTTCAATTTAGTCATCCTCGGACTCGTCCGGAGGACCCAGAAATCGAGCGCCATACCGTGCGGCCCCTGGGTTCTCGCCACAAGGGCGAGGATGACTATGGAGGGTAGGCCGGACTGCGAACAACTCACTCCGAGCAAGCGTCGAGGCACCTGGATCCTGACCTTCGTCAGGATGACGGCGGTGAGCGGGCCGACGGCCGTGCCCCTTTCTCCGTCACCCCGGCGAAGGCCGGGGTCCAGGTGCGCTTCGGTGGGTTCGTGGTTTGATGGGGATTTCGGCATCTCAATTTAGTCATTCTCGGGCTTGTCCCGAGGACCCAGAATCCAAGTGCTGTGCCGTGTCGCTACTGGGTCCTCGCCTCAAGGGCGAGGATGACTAGGTGGAGAGGTTCCGCCAACAGCAACCCACACCGAGCAAGCGGTGAAGCACCTGGATCCCGGCCTTCGCCGGGACGACGGCGGTGGGTGGGGCGCGGCCGCTGCCATGCTCTTTCTGTCGGCCGAGCCGACATCTCCCCCGTAAGGGAGAGATTGATCGTCCTGCTTACTCCGCCTCGAACGCCGCCCGCTTTTGGCCATTCAATTCTGCCAGCGGCGCAATTGTCGCTTTTGGAACTTTTGAGTCGGCAGAATCTGGAAAATGATGCGTTTGAGAAAATTATTGTCTTCTTTGCGACCGAATCACCGGTTCGGCTCGCGGCAAAGCGCAATCGATGGCCGTTCGCCCGCCACTTCGCGTTGCTTACACCCGGCACCCGGGCGGGTCCACCCTGGCGGCCATCTACGGGCTTGAGAATCTGAGCCGGGCGACCATCGCGCCGGTGGTCTCGCTGGCCGGGCTGGAAATCCTGGGTTCGGCGCAGGGCCTTTCGGTGGCTCTGTTCATCGCCTCGGTCACATCGCTGGTCTTCATGCTCAATTCCGGCCGGCTGATCGCGCGCATCTCGCGCAAGGCAGTGTTCACGCTGGCCTGCATCTTCGCAATCGCCAGCGCGGTGTTCTTCGCCATACCGACCGACTGGGCGTTCGTGACCGCCAACGCGCTGCGCTCCACCGGGGCCGGGCTGGTGCTGATCTGCGTGTCGCTCTACACGATGGACTTCATTCCAAACGGCGAGCTGGCCAAGGTCGAGAGCCGCAAGATTCTGTTCGCCGGCTCCACCTGGATCGTGTTTCCCGCGCTGGGGACCTATCTGTGGGCCAATGTGGGCCGCGAGGCGCCGTTCATCCTGGCCGGCAGCTTCGCCGTCATTTTGCTGGCGGTGTTCTGGTGGCTGCGCATCACCGAGGCCGAGCAGATCTCGCCGCCCAAGGCGGGCAACCTAAGCGTCGCCAACAACCTGGCGAGCTATTTCGGCAACGGCCATATGCGGGTCGCCTACATGATCGCGGTGGCGCGTTCGGCGGCCTGGGTGACGTTCTTCACCTACGGGCCGATCTACATCGTCCAGGCCGGGGTGCCGGTGGAGTGGGTCGGCCTCATTATGGGGCTGGTGGTCTCCGTGCTGCTCGGCTCGCCGCTGATCGGCCGGTTCGCCCAATGGTTCGGCGTGCGCCGGGCGATCTATTACGCCTTCATGATCGCCGGAACCCTGTTCGTCGTCATCGGTGCGCTGCCCGAACCCGTCGTGTGGGCGTTCGCCCTGTTCTTCGCCGCCTCGCTGTGCATGGACCTGCTCGACATCGTCGGCAACCTGCCGTTCATGCGGACCGTGCGAAAGGGCGTGCGCGTGGAGATGACCACCGTGTTCTCGACCTGGCGGGAGCTGTCGTACACGCTGACGCCGGGCGTCTCCGCCCTTCTTCTCATCTTCCTTCCCTTGCAGGGACTGTTCACGGCGCTGGGGCTGGCCTTCGTCGGCACCGGCATCGTCGTGCGCTCCCTGCCCAAACGCGTGGGGTGAAGCCATGAACGCGCCGTTCGAACCCGCCCAGATCAGAGAAATTCCGGCCCGGCCGGAGACGACGACGGCGCCGCCGATCGCCATTTCCTCGATCATCGTGTCGATGACGGCGATGGCGCTGGCCTCGGGCCACATGTTCACCTACCTGCCGGTGAAGCTGGCGGAAGCCGGCTTCGCCTCCTGGGTGGCGGGTACGCTGATGGTGGCGCTGGCCGGCGGCGGCTTCATCGGCTGCCTGGTGACCGGGTGGCTGATCCGCAATTCCGGCCATGCGCGCGTGTTCGCCACGCTTTGCGCGGCCAACATCCTGTCCTTCGTGCTGATCGCGTGGAGCGTGGACCCTTACGTGTGGATCGCCTCGCGCGTCGTCTACGGCTTCGCCGTCTCCGGCCTGTTCATCGTGTCGCAGAGCTGGCTGCACGACGCCTCGCCCGACCGCTGGCGCGGGCGGGTGATGGGCATCTTCTACATGAGCTACGTGCTGGGCATCGGCGGCGGCTCATTTCTGATGCGCTTCGTGCCGCTGGATGGCCATGGCGCGGTGTTCATCGCGATTTCGTTCGCCACGCTGGCCGTCTTTCCCGTCGGCATGACCCAGCTTCCCCCGCCGCCCCCGCCGCCGATCGGCTCGATCAACCTGGCCAAGGTGTGGAAGTTCGCGCCCACCGGCCTGCTCGGCATGATCACCGTGGGCGGGCTGACCATGATGGTCCAGGGCTTCGCGCCGATCTACGCGACGTCGACCGGTTAC
Organism: Rhizobiaceae bacterium; assembly: GCA_028281105.1. Classification (GTDB taxonomy): domain Bacteria; phylum Pseudomonadota; class Alphaproteobacteria; order Rhizobiales; family Rhizobiaceae; genus JANQKQ01. The sequence goes on along the minus strand of JANQKQ010000040.1, from coordinate 100,441 downwards.
GCCAAGAACGACGTGGCGCTGCTGATGGCGTTGATGCAGGTGGGCATGGTGGTCATCCAGCTCCCCCTGGGGGCGCTTTCCGACCTGGTCGACAGGCGATGGGTGCTGCTGGCGACCTCGATACTGGTGGTGGGCGGGGCGGCGCTGGCGCTGGGACTGCAGGGCATTTCGCTCATCTGGCTGATCGTCATCTTCGCGGTGTGGAGCGGAGCCACCGAGACCATCTACTCGGTCTCCAACGCCCAGGCCAACGACCAGGCCGACCCGGCCGACTATGTGATGCTGTCGAGCACGCTGCTGTTCGCCTGGTCGGCTTCCGCCTTCGCCCTGCCGCTGATCGCCACCTTCGCCACCGGGCTGTACGGCCCGACCGCTTTCATGTGGATCGCGATAACGGTCTCGGCGGCGTTCGGCGTGTTTCTGGTTTGGCGATTGTCCACCCACCCCTACGACGCCGACGACGACCGCGAACCCTTCCAGCCGGTCACCGCGCAAGTGCCCTATGCGCGCGAGCCGTTCGAGACGGAGTAGGAGTTCATTTCGCTCGCGGCTAATCCTCGCTTCGCTCGGGCCTGCGCGGGCGCGGCCTGACCGGCCGGCGACCATTCGGCCTTGCGAACCTTGCAGGTTCGAACTGTCGCGATCAGCCCCTGTCTTCGCCGTCGTCCTTGAGGCGGTAGACGCCGTCCGGGCCTTCTTCCAGCGGCTGGGACTTGGGTTCGCTCTTGTCGGTCGCCGCCTTGCGCAACTCTTCGCCGACGCGGGCCATCTCGCGGCGGACGAACTTGTAGCCGACCCAAACGGCCACGCCCGCCAGTGCAAGTCCGATCAGTTGCGGCATATCCTCATCTCCCCGTCTGATCGTATCCAATAGCGCATTTTCTCTTAGCCGGCACCAGCCCTCTCCCCCACCCGGCCACCCACGGCAGTATCCTTGCAAGGGGTGGCTGGGTGGAGGAGAGGGCCGGTGCCGTTTCCGCGTCAGCGGAAAACCATCAAAACAAACCATAACGCGACCATAGCGCGCGTTCCTCCACCGACATCAGCGCGTCGTCGGCCAGATGGGCGGTGGCCGCCATGCCGGCGGAAGCGCCCAGCGAGGCCAACACGCCGGCCGGCCGCGAGAACAGCCCGCGGCGCGGCTGGATCAGCCGCAGTCTGGTCTTGTCGCCGTAGCGCTGCTTCAGCACGTCGGTCAACTGGCCGTTGGTGTCGATCAGGCCGAGCTCCTTCGCCCTGGCGCCGGTCCAGAACAAGCCGGTGAACAGGTCCCTGTCGTCGGCCAGCTTGTCGCCCCGGCGCTGCCTGACCATGTCGATGAATACCTCGTGCATCTGCGCCTGCAGCGCCTTTAGATGCGCCACGTCGGATTTCTTCTCCGGCTGGAACGGGTCCAGCGTGACCTTGTTCTCGCCGGCGGTGTAGACGCGCCGGTCGACGCCGATCTTGGCGATCGCCTTGTCGAAACCGAACATGGCGGCGACCACGCCGATCGAGCCGACGATGGAGGTCTCATCAGCGATGATCTCGTCACCCGCCAGCGCAATCATGTAGCCGCCGGACGCGGCCACGTCCTCGACGAACATCAGCACCTTCTTGTCGCGCTCTTTCGCCAGCTCGCGGATGCGCGAATAGATCAGCCGGGACTGGACCGGCGAGCCGCCGGGCGAGTTGACGGCGATGGCGACGACTGGCGAGCGCTTGAAGGCAAACGCACGCGCCAACACCGGCGCGGCCGACGCCAGGGACAGATTGGTACGCATGGGCGAACTGTTCGCCGAAATGACGCCGGAAAGGCGCACGACGGGAACGACCAGCTGCGAGCGATTGAGAAAACCCGGTACGATCTGCAATGCGACCCCCATGCGGAATACGGGCCTCCGCGGCGGAGACCATATGGGGTTCAGATGGCCGGGCGGGAGGGGAATTACAAGGGGTGGGTTGAAGGCGCGCGATGTGGCGTGGGCAGGAATCCCTGCTGAAACTCCGACGCCAATATTGTCGGATGCAATCCAATACTGTTTGTGATGTTATGGCTTTCTTGCGGTTGAAGGAACCGGGCCGACCTGCATGGGCTTTTACCAGAACGGACTTGATAAGGCCGCCGCCGTCTGCTTCGGCGCGGCCACGATGGCCTTCGGCGGGTTGGGTCCACCGGGTACGAACGAGGCCGGAATCGGACTGGCCGGGCTTGTAGGGTTCGTGCTCGGCCGAAAGGAGAAATTCGGCCCGGAATGCGCAAGGGTGCGCGCACGCATCCAAAAGAAGCTGCTGGCCGGCTACCGCGACTATATCAAGGTCGAAGGCGACGACTGGGAGCTCAACGCCGACCTGGAGGCCGCCGCCCATGCCCTAGATGAAACGCTCGGCGACTGTGTGATCGACCGCAAACGCCTGGTGGCCACTGCGGTGACACCGGAGGGGTTCGCTGCCGGCGCGGTCGCGGTCATTTTGGAAGAACTGGGTAAAAAGCGGCCTGATCTGTTCGCCGCCGGCAAGTCCGGGACGCTGGCCTATCGCTACGCCCGTGATGTGGTGCGCGCGGGAATCGAGGCGGCGGCCGACAACCCCGACGATTACCGCCAGATCGAGCCTGCGCTGATGTGGCAGATGGCTGGCAAGCTCGGCATTATCGACGCGGCGATCAACGCGGCGCGCGCCGACATCCGACAGTTGAACGAGACCGTCGAGCGGCTGATAGAGCAAGGCGAGGAGCGGGCACGCGAATTTGGCATCAAGGAGGGTCTGCTGATCGCACTGGCGCGAAAATACGCCGAAGGATCGCCGGACAATTTCGACGCCGCTCTGGCGGGTTTGGAACGCGCATTGGAGGTCGCTCACGCGGAAGCCGAGCGGGACCGCCTGCCATCGAATGTGGACGATGCGGTTTCGGCGGTCCTGGCGCGCATGGATGAACTCAACGCTAACGGGCAAATCGACGAGGCGCAGGCCGCGCTGGACGCCGAGCTTGTGGCTATGGATGAGGAGGACACAAGACGGCAGGCAGCGCGCGGCAGACTATACGATAAAGGCGTTGCACAGGCCATTCTCACCAGGTCAGTGGAAAACGCGGTTCGATTTGTGGTGGCTGGCGTGGAAATGGGAGCGACCGATGGCGCTGAAATCTTTGCCGAGCTCCTGACGGTCGGGGAAGAATGGTATGAGCGGGGCCGGCGCAAGGGACTTAACTTCGATCTAGAAGTGGCGATCGGGGTCACACGCATGGCGCTTAAGTATGCCGCCGATCGCAACGAATGGGCGTTAGCCCAAAATAATCTTGGTAACGCGCTTTGGACGCTCGGGGAGCGCGAAAGTGGGACTGAGCGGCTCAAGCAAGCGGTAGATGCCCATCGTGCAGCACTCAAGGAATACCCACGCGAGCGAGCGCCTTTAGAGTGGGCGGTAATCCAGAACAATCTAGGCAACGCGTTACGGATTCTCGGGCAGCGTGAAGGCGGCACTGCACGGCTCGAACAAGCTATCGCGGCTTGCCAAGCTGCATTGGAGGAGCGCACCCGTGCACGCATGCCGCTCGACTGGGCGGCAACTCAGAACAATCTTGCCAATGCGCTGCAAAGCCTTGGGGAGCGCGAGAGCGGAACCGACCGGCTTGAGAAAGCGATCGATGCTTTCCAAGCAGCACTGCAGGAATGGACACCCGAGCGCTTGCCATTCGAATGGGCGATGACTCAAAACAATTTAGGCAACGCGTTACGGATTCTCGGGCAGCGTGAAGGCGACACAACACGGCTTGAGGAAGCTGTGTTGGCCCACCAAGCAGCGCTACGCGAACACACGCGCAACCGCACGCCGCTCGAATGGGCCGCAAGCCACAACAACCTAGGTAACGCACTCGCGCTTCTCGGAATACACGAAAACGGCACGGCGCGGCTAGAGCACGCTGTCGCTGCATACCGCGCCGCACTAGAAGAACGCACCCGCGAACGCGTGCCACTTGATTGGGCGATGACCCAGAGCAACCTGGGCAACGCGCTTACGGCCCTCGGGGAGCGCGAAGCCGGGACACAACGACTGGAGCAAGCGGTTGAGACATATCAAGCTGCGCTCAAGGAACGCACCCGCGAGCGCGTGCCACTCGACTGGGCGATGACCCAGAACAATCTGGGCAACGCACTAACGGCCCTTGGGGAGCGAGAAACCGGGACACAACGGCTGGAGCAGGCGGTCGATGCCTACCAGGCCGCACTCGAGGAGTACACACGCAAGCGCGTGCCGCTCGACTGGGCGATGACCCAGAACAATCTCGGTGACGCGCTGCGGACCCTTGGAGAGCGCGAAACCGGCACCCAACGACTGGAGCACGCGGTTGAGGCTTTCCACGCTGCGCTTGAGGAACGCACACGCAAGCGCGTGCCGCTCGACTGGGCGATGACGAAGGGGAATCTTGCGGAGGCGACGCTAGCACTTATGGAAAAGGCACGGACAAGCGATGATGAACGCGCGGTGGAGAGTCACCGGGCCGAGGCGCTTGGCTATGCCGACCAAGCGTTGGAGGTGTTTGACGCCGATCAGTCGGCGCATTACCACGCGCTGGTAACCGACCTGCGCAAGCGGATCATGGATTTCTGAGCGTCACGGCGGGAACCGGCCGTCACAATCGTCCGGCACCATCGAAAATCGCCTGCGCGCGGGTGGTGAACGTGCCGTCGGCGCGATGCACGACTAGGCTCGGCGCGATGGTGGTTGGCGCCCTCGAGCCGCGCTTGGCGGTGATGACGATGCGCCTGGCCGCTTCGCCGGCCCTTGAATGGATCGGCACGATCTCGACCCCACCGAACCTCCCCTCACAAAGCGCCAACACCTCGCCCAAACTAGCCGCACGGCAAATCAAGACCAGCCCGCCCTTCGGCTTCAACACCGAAGCCGCCGTCCTTACCCACGGCTCCAGCCCGCTCTGCCCGGCCGCGTGCGCCCTGGCGCGTTGCGCGCTCGGGCTGACGCGGTGGGTGGCGTCGTTGTAGGGCGGGTTCATGATCACCCAGTCGGCCGTTGCCGGGGGCAGGCCGGCTGCCGTGCGGGCTTCGCCTCTTAACGTCACGTCTGCGGCCAAGGCGCGGCCGCGGCCGGCCAGGTGGTGGTTTTCGGGCAGGGCCAGGCTGCGCTCCGCCAGTTCGACCAGGCCGGGGTCGATGTCGACCAGCAGCGCCTCCAGCTTCGGGTTGGCCGATAGCGCGGCCAGTCCGGCGACGCCGGCGCCGGCGCCCAGGTCGATCAGCAGGCCCTTGGCGTTCTGCGGCAGGGCGGCGGCCAGCAGCAGGGCGTCCAGGCCGGAGCGGTGGGCGGGTGGTGGCGGCTGAAACGCTATGAAGCGGCCGGCGTGGAAGCGGTCCTTGGTCGGGGAATTGGCTTGCATAGGCGGGTGGGCGCATCTCTAGCGCCGGGGCGGGGCCAGCTCCTTTTCGATGCCGGCGTCGATCATCGCGCCGCGTGCCTGGCCCAGGCGCTCGCGCTCGACCATCACCCGGCGGGGCAGGATGCCGATGGAGCCCTCCAGAACGCTCATGTTCTGGTCGAGCACCTGGTAGGGAATCGACAGGGATTTGAGCAGCGCCTCGACGAAGGAAAGGGTCACCGGATCGTTGGTTCGGATCAACTCTTCCATTGGTATCTACCCGTCTGGCACCCGTCGCTCGACCCGCCGCCGGCCTGAGCCAATCTGTCACTTGTGCGTTGTTTTCGCGAACACTATTGTTGTTTCGATAGCGCAACGCAAGCCGGAAACAGATGACAGGACTGGTCATTCCCCTAAACGAAGCGGCGGCGGCGCCGGAGGCCGCGAACGAGCAGCCGGCCGGCAATATCGCACAGCTCGTCGCGCTGGTGCGCGACGACATGGAGCGGGTCAACCGGGAGATTCTTTCGCGCGCGCGCTCGAATGTGGACCTGATCCCGGAGATCGCCGGCCACCTGATCGATTCGGGCGGCAAGCGCCTGCGCCCGATGCTGACGTTAGCGGCGGCGCAGATGTGCGGCTATGCCGGCGACCACCACATCACGCTGGCGACCAGCGTGGAATTCATGCACACCGCCACCCTGCTGCACGACGATGTGGTCGACGATTCCGACATGCGCCGCGGGCGCAAATCCGCGCGCATGGTGTGGGGCAACGAGGCCAGCGTGCTGGTGGGCGACTTCCTGCTCGGCCAGGCGTTCCGCATGATGGTGTCGACGGGCTCGCTGGAAGCGCTCGAAGTGCTCTCCGACGCGGCGTCCGTGATCGCCGAGGGCGAGGTGCTGCAACTTTCGACCGCCAACAATCTGGAAACCACCGAGGATGAATATCTGGAGGTGATCCGCTCGAAGACGGCGGCGCTGTTCGCGGCGGCCGCGCAAGTGGGACCGATCATCGCCGGACAGGACAAGTCGGTGGTCAGCGCGTTCCGCTGCTACGGATCGAATCTCGGTCTCGCCTTCCAGCTGATCGACGATGCCCTCGACTATGGCGGCAGTTCGGCGAAGCTGGGCAAGAACACCGGCGATGATTTCCGCGAGGGCAAGGTGACGCTGCCGGTGGTGCTGGCCTATCGGCGCGGCAGCGACGACGACCGGGCGTTCTGGAAATCGTCGCTGGGGCGCGCCGGCGACGAGGCGCTCGAACGCGCGACCTCGCTGCTCGATCGATATGACGCGCTCGCCGACACGGTGGCGCGCGCGCGCCACTACGGCGAAATGGCGCGCGACGCGCTGGCGCCGCTGCCGGCCGGCGAGCATAAGCAGGCGCTGCTGGAGGCGATCGCCTTCTGCACCGCGCGCGCTCACTAAAATTTGCATCGCCGGCGAGCGCAGCTGCCGGGTTGACCCCCGCCAAGCCATTGCGCCGGCGGCACAAAAAAGCCATGCTCGCACCCCATTGACAGAATCAGCGGCATCCCGGGCGCACACCGCCGAATGGGTGCCCGTCGTCTTCGCCCAGCCCTTCAGGTCAGTTCATGACTGCGTCGCTTAGAACCTTCTGCTCCGTCCTGACATTGGTCGCTGCGCTGGCGGCCGGCCCGAGCGCATCGGCCAGCACCGAACTGGACGAGCTGATCGAGGTCTCCGGCCTGTCGGGCAGCTTCCTGGCCGCGCGCAGCGCCACGTTCGCCAACGACGATGCGGCCGCTGTGGGCTTTCTGCAGAAGGCGCTGGAACACGATCCCGAAAACCAGCGACTCAAGCGCAATCTGTACCACGCCTACCTCGCCAACGGCCGCGTCGCCGATGCGGTGGAACTGTCACGCGGCATTGACGCGGAAGGCGAGGACGCCAGCGTGATGATCATCGTCAACGCCGTCGATCACCTGCGCCAGCGCGCCTGGCCGAAGGTGGCAGACAGCCTTGGCGAACTGAACGGGTCGGAGCTCGACCAGTTCGTGTCGAAGATCGTCTCGGCCTGGGCGATGGCCGGCGAGGGGCGGCAGGAAGAGGCGGTCGCGCTGATCGATTCGATCCATGGCCCGCACTGGATGCGGATTATCAAGCATTTCCACGTCGGCCTGCTGCATTCCAGCGCCGGCGACGATGAGGCGGCGGTCGCCAGCTTCGACGAGGCGCTTGATATCCAGAATGTCGTCAACCTGCTTCCCGAGACCTTCATCCGGATCGTCGACGCCAAGGCGCGCGCGCAACTGCGGGCCGGCGCGATCGAGCCGGCCGGGCTCACGGTGGAACAGGCGCTGGAGATATTTCCCAATCACCCGACCTTTCACGCGCTGATCGAGGCGATCGACGGCGACCGCAAGCTGGCGCCGCTGGTGACCACGCCACAACAGGGCGCTGCCGAACTGTTCTTCGACATCGGCAACGCGATCTCTCGCGACGGCACCCAGTTCGCCCAGATCTATCTGCAGATCGCCCGCCATCTGCATCCCGACAACGACGCGGTGGCGCTGTCGCTGGCGGCCGTGTTCGAGCGCCAGCGCCGGCCGGCCCGCGCCAACGCCGAATATGAGCGCATCGGCGACGAGTCGCCATTCAAGCGCCGCGCGCTGCTGGAAACCGCCATCAACATGAACACGATGGACGATGTTGAAGGTTCGATCGCGACCCTGCGCGAGCTGATCGACAAGGAGCCCGGCGACCTGATCGGCTACATGACCTTGGGACGGGTGCTGAGCCAGCACGAGCGCTACGGCGAGGCGGCGGAAGTCTTCGACACGGCGACGACCCGCATCATGGCGCCGCAGCGGCGCCATTGGGACCTGTTCTATCGGCGCGGCATCGCCTATGAGCGGCTGAAGGATTGGGAAAAGGCCGAGCCCAATTTCAAACAGGCGCTGACGCTCTACCCCGACCAGCCGCACGTGCTCAATTATCTGGGCTATTCGTGGGTCGACATGGGCGTCAACCTGGACGAGGCGATGGACATGATCCGCAAGGCGGTGGAGCTGCGGCCGCAATCGGGCTTCATCATCGACTCTCTGGGCTGGGCCTATTACCGCCTCGGCCGATATGACGAGGCGGTGCGCGAGCTGGAGCGCGCGATCACCCTGATGCCGGGCGATCCGGTGATCAACGACCATCTGGGCGACGCCTACTGGCAGGTGGGCCGGCGGCTGGAGGCGACGTTCCAGTGGCGCCACGCGCTCGATTCGGACCCCGAACCCGAAGACGAAGCCCGCATTCGCCGCAAGCTGGAAACCGGCCTGATCGGCGACGGCGAGGAGCCGCTGGTCAAGGCGGACCAGGAAAACCAGGACCAGTAAGGCGGGGTGGCGTGGGCATGGCCGGCAGCATCGAGCGATGACCTTGTCCGCTACCGCGCCCGCCAAGGTCAATCTGGCCCTGCACGTCACCGGTGAACGCGACGACGGCTATCACGACCTCGATACCATCGCGGTGTTCACCGGGTTCGGCGACCAGGTAAGCGTTACCGCCGGCGACCGGCACGCCGGGCTGGTTGCCGTTGAAACCGGCGGGCCGTTTGCAGGCGACCTGGGGTCGATAGAGGACAATCTGGTCAGCGTTGCCGCGCGGATGCTGGCGAAAGCCCGTGGCGGCGAACTGCCGCCCGTGCGCATCGTGCTGGACAAGCGCCTGCCGGTCGCCAGCGGCCTGGGCGGCGGGTCGGCGGACGCGGCGGCCGTGCTGAAACTGCTGGCGCGGTTCTGGCGCTTGGGCGAGCGTGTGGACCTGGCCTCGATCGCCGGCCGGCTGGGCGCGGACGTGCCCATGTGCCTGCGCGGCGTGCCGCTGCGCGCGCGCGGCAGGGGCGATGAAATCGCGCCCCTGGATGGCGTGCCCGCGCTCTGGCTGGTTCTGGCGAGCCCGCTGGTGGGCGTGGACACGGGCGAGATATTCACCCGGCTCGAAAACAAGGCCAACGCGCCGATCGGCCCGGTCGGCGCTGCGAATTTCGTCGAGGCGCTTGCGCACGCGCGCAACGATCTGCAGGCGGTGACGGCGCATCTCGTGCCGCAGATCGAGGCGGTTGTCGCCGCGCTCGCCGGCCAGCCCGGTTGCGAATTGGCGCGCATGAGCGGTTCGGGCGCGGCCTGTTTCGGGCTGTTCTCTTCCGAACGCGCCGCCCAGGCTGCCGCGGCGCGCATCGAAGTCGACCATGCGCACTGGTGGTGCGTCGCCACCTCGACCATCGCCTCGCCGGCTCTGGCGGGAGCGGCATGATGGGAGCGCGCGACGAACGGTCGTTCGTGCCGGTGGGCATCGCCGTACTGACGGTTTCCGACAGCCGGACTTTGGAAGACGACAAGTCCGGCGCGCTGCTCGCCGGGCGGATCGAGGCGGCGGGCCACGTGCTCGCCGATCGGCAGATCGTGCCCGACGAGATCGAGCGGATTCGAGAGGTGGTGCAAGGCTGGATCGAACGCGAAGACGTGGACGCGGTGATCACCACCGGCGGCACCGGCTTTACCGGCCGCGATGTCACTATCGAAGCGATCGAGCCGCTGTTCGAGAAACGGATGGACGGGTTCTCCCAGGTGTTTCACCAGATCAGCTTCGCCAAGATCGGCACCTCGACCATCCAGTCGCGGGCGACCGGCGGGGTGGCCGGCGCCACCTACATCTTCTGCCTGCCCGGCTCGCCGGGGGCCTGCCGCGACGGCTGGGACGAGATCTTGGTTCACCAGCTCGACTACCGGCACCCGCCCTGCAATTTCGTCGAGATCATGCCCAGGCTGGACGAGCATCTGAAGCGTAAGTGAGGGTGGAGCACGGCCGCGCCCCGCCCACTCCCCCCTTGCGGGGGAGATGTCCCGAAGGGACAGAGGGGGGTGAAAGGCCGCATGCAATTGGCCTGCCCCAAGAAGGAGCGGTGCAGTTGCTGCTAACCCGGCCGCACGAACGCCGCGCGCTCCGCCTCGACCCTTTCGCGGCACACGCAGCCCTCCAGGTGGTCGTTGACCATCCCCATCGCCTGCATGAAGGAGTAGACGGTGGTCGGGCCGACGAAGCTCCAGCCGAGCTTTTTCAGTTCCTTGGAGATCGACTTGGATCGCTCGGAGACCGGATTGGACATCAGCCATTCGTGGGTGACGGCGGGCGGGCGCTCGTGCGGCTCCGGCTCGCGCGCCCAGAACCAGGCGGCGAGCGAGCCGTGCCGCTCGGCCATGTCGGCGGCGCGTTTGGCGTTGTTGATGGTGGAGGCGATCTTGCCACGATGACGCACGATGCCGGCGTCCTGTAGCAGCCGTTCGATGTCGGCCTCGCCCATGGCGGCGACCTTGGCGATGTCGAAGCCGGCGAACGCGGCGCGGAAATTCTCGCGCTTGCGCAGGATGGTCAGCCACGACAGGCCGGACTGGAAGCCTTCCAGGCAGATCTTCTCGAACAGTCTGTTGTCGTCGGCGACCGGCGTACCCCATTCCTTGTCGTGATAGGCGCGGTAGTCGTCGTGACCGCCGAACCACCAGCAGCGCATCGCGCCGTCCGGGCCGGCCACGAGACCGTCAGATCGAGGTTGCGCCATCGTTCATTCCTCCTTTGAGCCCGCCTCGGCCGACGAACCGCGAAGCCGCTTGTTTGTCGAACCCAAAACCTGTCATACAGGTCAGGTGAATCGCGAGAGTGCCGCGCCCGTGTCGATCCTGATCATCCCAAGCCTGACCTGCGTCATCCGCCTGCTTGCGGCGGCCGCGATGCTGGCCGCACCTGCCGTGGCGGCCGCGGCCAGCAATGCGGAGATCATCTCCGGTTTCAACAAGACCGTGTTCGGCGCGGAATATTCTCCCCTGGGCATCCAGTCGTCCTATATCCGCAAATATCGCGGGCCGGTTCGGTTCTATATCGACAATCGTTCGAGCCGGAACCGCGCGGGCCGGGTGCGCGCCTTCGTGCTGGGGCTCAGCCGCCAGATCGCCGGGTTGCAGACCGAAGTGGTCAGTAGCAGGGCGCAGGCGAATTTCAACGTCTATGTGGTCGACCGGGCCGACTATACTGACACGGTGCGCCAGTCGGTCTACCGCCGCCCGGCGGTCCAGGCGCCCGGCAGATGCCTGGTGCGCTCGCTGTTCACCCGCTACGGTATTGTGCGCTCGGACGCGGTCATCGTGTCCGATGAAGGCGAGGCGCTGTTCCGGCGCTGCATGGTCGAGGAAATCCTGCAGGGGCTGGGACCGCTCAACGAACACCCTTCGTTATCGGCCTCGGTGTTCAACGACCACTCCAACCACACCAGCTTCACCCGCTTCGACCGCTACATTCTCAACATGCTGTACGACCCGCGGGTAAGGCCCGGCGCGTCGCGCGAATCGGTGCAATCGCTGCTGCCGCTGGTGCTCAAGGACGTGCGCCGCCGTTTTTGAACTACCGTTTGGGCCGCGGCCGCGTTGACCATTTGCTAACCGTGTTTGGCAACGGCCCGCTCACCATAAACGCAGCAAGTGCGTTCACATTCTCGTCCGTTCATCGATTGGCATGACCTGACCGGTTATTTCCGGTTCAGCAGGGAGCAAAGCAACCAGCCGCCAAACCAATCGGCGGCGCCATGACGACGAAACAGTAGCGAGTACGTCACCATGAAGCGATTTTCGCCCCTTGCCGCGGTGGCGCTGGCCATCGGCATCCTTGTTGCCGCCCAGCCGAACGCCGCCCAGGCCCAATCCCGATATGCCACGCCGCAGGTAGCGCTGCTGCCCGCCGAACTGACCACTCCGTGGCTGCTGCAGCTGTCCAACCAGCCGGTTCAACTGGGCACCCGGCCGAACCGGCAGTTCCGCGCGACCGTATCCACCCAGCGCTCGGGCGTCATCTATCGCGGCGCGCCGACGCGCGAATCGACCTTTACCGCCGGTTCGCGCCAGGCGCGACAGGCCAGCCTGTCACCGACCCGGCGTCGCACCGAGACCGCGCCGGTCGATCTGGCCAGTAAAAAACCACAGTTCGATCCCGAGTTCGAGCCGCAGGTCGTCGCCTATCAGGGCAGTCACACGCCGGGCACGATCATCGTCGACACCGAGGGCCGCTTCCTGTTTCTGGTATTGGAAGGCGGCCAGGCGCGGCGCTATGGCATCGGCGTCGGCCGGCCAGGCTTCGAATGGGCCGGCACCCACAAGGTCACCCGCAAGGCGGAGTGGCCCGATTGGCGTCCGCCCGCCCAGATGATCGAACGCGAAAAGCGCAAGGGTCGTGTCCTGCCGGAATTCGTGCCGGGCGGGGTGGAGAACCCGCTGGGCGCGCGCGCGCTGTATCTGGGCAGCACGCTCTACCGCATCCACGGCACCAACCAGCCCTGGACCATCGGCCAGGCGGTTTCGTCGGGCTGCATCCGGATGCGCAACGAGGACGTGATGGACCTGTACGAGCGCGTCGGCGTGGGCGCCAAGGTCATCGTCAGCTAGACCTTCCAAAACGACCTGCATGGCTACGGCGCGGAGCGAATCAGCAGCTCCGCGCCGCGCTGGTTTGGCCTGAAAAAACCGACCGGACTGAGGCCCGGCGCGCGCCGGGCCGCCTTTTGGCCGCGGTTAAGCCCGCTGCGGATCACATCTTCTTGACCGCGTTGGTGAAATTCCTGGCTTGGCCTTGCAACCGGGTCGACAGACCAATAGGGTTTCGCTCGATTGGCGACGCTGGCAATTTGTGGTGGGGACGCACGGCGGTCGCAAGGCTTCAAACAAACTGGACGGAAAAACGGATGGCCAAAAAATTGAGAAGCTCAGTGATCGCGCTGATTGGCGCGCTGGCGATCGGCGGCTTGTGGGCGGGCGGAGCCCAGGCGGAGCGTTATTACGACTCGGCTTCGGGCGAGTGGATCACGCGCAACACGCAGACGGCCCTGATGAACCGGAAGCCGGCGCCCAAATACAACCGGCGCACGGTGGCCATCAACACCAAGCTGTCGCCGGGCACGGTGATCATCAACACCGACACCAAATATCTCTACTACATCACCTCGCCCAACCGCGCGATCCGCTACGGCGTCGGCGTCGGCCGCGAGGGCTTCGGCTGGAACGGCACCGTCAAGGTTCAGCGCAAGGCGGAATGGCCGACCTGGACGCCGCCGCCGGAAATGCGCGCACGTGAACGCGCGCGCGGCGTCATCCTGCCGGCCTCGATGGAAGGCGGCCCGAACAACCCGCTCGGCGCTCGCGCGCTGTACCTCTACAAGGGCGGCAACGACACGTTGTACCGGATCCACGGCACCAACCAGCCCTGGACCATCGGCCAGAACATGTCGTCGGGCTGCATCCGCATGATGAACAAGGATGTGGAACACCTGTACAAGCGCGCCGACATCGGCACCAAGGTCGTGGTGATTGGCCCCGGCCGCGATCATTCCAAGATCTACACCGAAAACCTCAACCCGCTGGCCGCGCTGTTCGGCGGCTAGGCCGGTTTTCTCCACATGCACAGCCTCAAGGCCCGCCTAGTTGGCGGGCCTTTTGGTTTTGGTGGAGGGTTGCTCGTTCGCCCCTGCGAGTGGGGCTGTTGCATACGGCCTTTGCCCCCCCTGTCGCCTTCGGCGACATCTCCGCCGCAAGGGGAGATTGGGGTGCCCCACCTCTCCTCCCGTCACCCCGGCGAAGGCCGGGGTCCAGGTGCGCATCGGCGGATTCGTGGTTTGCCGGGGAGTGCCCGGCCGGCAGCACGCTTGTGCAACCCACACGACAAGAGGAACCCACACCGAGCAAGCGGTAAGGCATCTGGATCCCGGCCTTCGCCGGGATGACGGTGGTGGGTGGGGCGCCGCCGGGCCGCACCCTCCAATCTCCCCTTGCGGCGGAGATGTCGGCGAAGCCGGCAGAAGGGGGTTAAGCCAGCCCAGCCGGCCTTTCCCCGCCGTGGGCCCAGTCGAGCAGTTCGATCGTGTGGACGACCGGAATCCCGGTGCCGCTGGCGATCTGGGTGATGCAGCCGATGTTGCCGGCGGCGATGACCGCCGCGCCGGTCGCTTCCAGGTTGGCGATCTTGCGCGCCTTGAGCTGATCGGCGATCGGCGTCTGCAGGATGTTGTAGGTGCCGGCCGAGCCGCAGCATAAATGTCCCTCGGCCACGTTGGCGACGGTGAAGCCGGCATTCTCCAGCAGTTGTTTCGGCGGGGCGGTGATCTTCTGCCCGTGCTGCAGGGAGCAGGCGGAGTGATAGGCCACCGTGGTGCCCCGGCCCACGTTTGAGGCCGGCAGGTTCAGGCTCGCCAGGTATTCGCTGATGTCGACGGCCAGCGCCGAAACGGCGGCGGCTTTTTCGGCGTAGGCTGGATCGTCGCGCAGCACGTGGCCGTAGTCCTTGATTGTGGTGCCGCAGCCCGACGCGGTGATCACGATGGCATCCAGTCCCTCGCCCTCGATTTCCGCCGTCCAGGCATCGATGTTGCGCTTGGCCGCCTCATGGGCGGCGTGTCTGCGGCCCATATGGTGGACCAGCGAGCCGCAGCATTCTTCGCCCTTGGCGTGCACCACCTCGATGCCCAGCCGGGCAAGCAGGCGAACCGTGGCGGCGTTGATCTGCGGCGAGAGCACCTGTTGGGCACAGCCGGCGAGCAGCGCCACTCGGCCCGTGCGCCGTTGCGGGTCGATGGGTGCCGGTTCGGCACTGTCGCCGCGCGGCAGGCGGGCAGGCGCCAGATCGAGCATGGCGGCGGCCGGGCGCATGCCCGGGATGGCACGGATGACGCCGGCGAACGGCTTGCCCAGCCGCGCCAGCCGCAGCGCCAGCGCGAACCGGGCGGGGTAGGGCAGGACCGCCTGCAGCACGGCGCGATAGAGCCGGTCGAGCAGCGGGCGGCGGTAGGTTTCCTCGATATGCACCCGGGCATGATCGACCAGGTGCATGTAGTTGACGCCCGAGGGGCAGGTGGTCATGCAGGCCAGACACGACAGGCAGCGGTCGATGTGGCGCACGGTGCGCGCATCGGCCGGGCGGTCGTTCTCCAGCATCTCCTTGATCAGGTAGATGCGCCCGCGCGGGCTGTCGAGCTCGTCGCCCAGGGTCAGATAGGTCGGGCAGGTTGCGGTGCAGAAGCCGCAATGGACGCATTTGCGCAGGATCTGCTCGGAATGAGCGACGTCCGGGTCGGCCAGCTGTTCGGCACTGAAGCGGGTCTGCATCGCTTACGCTCCCATGCGGCCGGGATTGAAGATGCCGTGCGGATCGAACTGCCGGCGCAGGCCGGCGACGATGCCGGCGACCGGTGGGGGTTCGGGATGGAACCGGGCGCTCACCGCCGCGTCATCGGGCACGCGCATGGCGGTGGCGTGGCCGCCCACATCGGCGACCGCCCGACGTATCACCGCCTCTCCGCAGTCGCCGGATGCATCGGCCAGCAGCCAGACCAAGCCGCCGCCCCAATCGTACAGCGCTTCGACCTGGTGTTCGTCGGCCACGGCGGCGACCACGGCCGGGCCGTCGGACGGCTTGACCGAGACGCGCCAGACCGCGCCTTCACGTTTCGCGAATGTATCCACCTCGCGCACCCACGCCCAGCCGGCCGCGGTGCGCTCGGGTCGGGTCTCGATATCGGCGGGCGCGAACCGCGCCAGGCGTTCCTTGAGTTCGCCGCAGCGATAGCGCACCGATTTCTCGAAGCCCTCCAGCCGGATCATCGTTACGGGATCGCCGTCGAGCCCCTTCGGCGTGTGCGCGGCGCCGGTGACCTCGAAGGGCGAGGAGAGCACCGCGCTCATTGCGGCGACCGCCTGGTCGTCGGTCAGCCCCGTGAGCAACAGCACGCCGACCGCCTCCGGCTTCGGCAGCACCCGGAACGAGACCTCGCTGATAACGCCCAGAGTGCCGTGCGAGCCGCACAGCAGTTTCACCAGATCGTAGCCGGTGACGTTCTTCATCACCCGGCCGCCGCTTTTGACGATGGCGCCTTCGCCGTCGGCGAAGCGCACGCCGAGCAGCGCGTCGCGGCAGGCGCCGGCCTGGATGCGCCGGGGACCGGAAACGCCGCAGGCGACGGTGCCGCCGACGGTGGCCTTGTCCTCGTTGCCCAGCAGCTTTGCGTAGGTGCCCGGCTCGAACGGCAGGTGCTGGCCGGCCTCGGCGAGCGCCGATTGCAGGTCGGTAAGCGGTGTGCCGGCCTTGACGACGACGGTGAGCGCTTCGGGCTCGTACAAAGTGATGCCGGCGAGTTTACCGGTGGAGATCGTAGTGTCCGCTTCTAGGGGAGAGCCCCAACCCCGCTTCGAGCCGCCGCCGAAGATCTCCACCGCCTGCCGGGCGCTCGCGGCGTGGCGCACCGCCTCGGCAAGCTGTGCCTCGTCACCGGGTGATGAAGTGGTTGCGCCCATGGCTCCGGTAAGACCGCTCAGGCGGCCCGGCCGGGCGCGTTGCGCAGCCGGCGCGGCGCGCTCATGTCGATGGGAAACACCTTCGCCGGGTTGAGCAGCCAGGCGGGATCGAACACGTCTTTCACCCGCATCTGCAATTCCAGGTCGGCGTCGGTGAACTGCTGGCGCATCAGGTCGCGCTTCTCGATGCCGACGCCGTGCTCGCCGGTCAGGCAGCCGCCCACCTCGACGCATAGTTTCAGAATGTCCGCGCCCAGGGCCTCGCACTTGTCCAGATCGCCGGGCTTGTTGGCGTCGTAGAGGATCAGCGGGTGCAGGTTGCCGTCGCCGGCGTGGAACACGTTGGCGACCCGCAGGCCGTATTCCTCGGCCATCTCAGCGGTGCGCGCCAGCACATGCGGCAGTTGCGAGGTGGGGATGGTCCCGTCCATGCAGATGTAGTCGGCCAGCTGTCCCATCGCGCCGAAGGCCGCCTTGCGGCCCTTCCAGATCAGGTCGGACTGGACGGCGGAAGTGCTCTCGCGCAAAACCTCGGGAGAATGCTTCATTGCCACCCGCTTGATGCGGTCTAGCTGCTCGTCGATCTCCTCGGCCGAGCCTTCCACTTCCACGATCAGCAGCGCCTCCACGTCGGTGGGATAGCCGGCCTGGGCGAACGCCTCGCAGGCGATCACCGCCGGGCGGTCCATGAATTCCAGGGCCACCGGCAGAACCCCGGCGCGAACGATGTCGGCGACGCAGGCGCCGGCGACTTCGTTGGATGCGAACCCCATCAGCACCGGGCGCGCGCCCTCGGGCTTGGGCAGGATGCGCAGGGTAGCCTCGGTGACGATGCCGAACTGGCCCTCGCTGCCGCATACCACGCCCAGCAGATCGAGGCTGGCGGGGTCCAGGTGCGGGCCGCCCAGGTCGACCACCTCGCCGTTCATCAGCACCATGCGCACGCCCAACAGATTGTTGGTGGTCACGCCATATTTCAGACAATGAGCGCCGCCGGAATTCATCGCGATGTTGCCGGCGATCGCGCAGGCAAGCTGGCTGGACGGGTCGGGCGCGTAGAAGAACTCATCGGCCTCGACCGCCTGGGAGACCGCCAGATTGGTAATCCCCGACTGGACGGTGACGAAGCGGTTGGCGGTGTCGATTTCGAGGACCCGGTTCATCCGGGCGATGCCCAGCACGATCGAATCGGCGGTCGGCAGCGCGCCGCCGGCAAGCGAGGTGCCGGCCCCGCGCGGGATCACCGGCAGTGCGTGCTGCGAGCAGAAGCGCAAGATCGCCGCCACCTCTTCGGTGGTCGAGGGCAGCACCACCGCCAGCGGCGGGCAGCGATAGGCGACGAAGGCATCGCACTCATAGGCGACGGTGGCGGCGGAATCGTGGATCACCGCGTCTTTGCCGACCAGCGCGGCGAGGCCGGCGACGATCGTCTCGCGGCGATCGAGAATATCCGCATCGGGTTCGGGCATGGCCAGCGCCGGCATGCGTTGTCCTCCATTCGGCGCGCAACGTAGCGCAATTGCGGCAGCGCCAGCAACCGAACAGACGGGCGAATGGTCACAGCCTCCGCCCGTGCCATGCGGACCTTGACCCGGCGACCCGATGTCTTCTATCTCATCGGCGCATTCGGTCTTTCAACGGACAACCACTTCAACACCAAAATCGCGGCCGGCCGGCTTCGAGCGGGCCGAAACGGAGGGTTTGGGCGCACTCATGACGGCGGACCGTGAAACGCGAGAGCAGGTGCAGGTAGGCCTGTTCGTCACCTGCCTGGTCGATCTGTTCCGGCCGACGGTCGGCTTCGCTTCGGTAAAGCTGTTGGAGGACGCCGGCTGCCAGGTGCATGTGCCCAAAGCGCAGACCTGCTGCGGGCAGCCGGCCTGGAACTCCGGCGACCGCAAGAGCACCAAGGGGATCGCCGAACGGGTGATCGCCGCGTTCGAGCCGTTCGATTATGTGGTCGCGCCGTCGGGCTCGTGCGCGGGAATGCTGAGCCACCACTATCGCGAACTGTTCGACAGGGACGAGCAATGGCGCGAGCGGGCGAACCGGTTCGCCGACAAGGTGCATGAACTGACCAGCTTCCTGACCGACGTGCTAGGTGTCGAGGCGGTGGCCGCGAAGGTTCGCGGCACGGCCACCTATCATGATTCCTGCGCGGGTCTGCGCGAGTTGGGCGTGCGCGAGCAGCCGCGCAAGCTGTTGGCGGGCGTCAAGGGGCTGAAGCTGAAGGAGATGAAGGACGCGCATGTGTGCTGCGGCTTCGGCGGCACGTTCGCGGTCAAATATTCCGACATCTCCAACGCCATCGTCACCGAAAAGGCGGACAACATCGACAACGCGAAGGCGCGAATGCTGCTGGCGGGCGACCTGGGCTGCTTGATGAACATGGCCGGCAAGCTCAAGCGCGACGGCAGCGCGGTCGAGGTGCGCCACGTCGCCGAGGTGCTGGCCGGCATGGTCGATCAGCCGCCGATCGGCGGCGAGTAGCGCAGCGGACGCGAAGCGATGGAGATCAAGTCACCGCAGTTCAAATCCAGAGCGAGCGCCGCGCTGGAGAACGAGCAACTGCAGAGCGCGCTCACCCATGTGCGCTCCAACTTCATCGACAAGCGGGCCAAGGCCGCGCGCGAGCTGCCCGAGTTCGAGGCGCTGCGCGACGCGGCGCGCGACATCAAGAACCACACTTTAGAGCACCTGGACGCTTATCTTGAGATTTTCGAAGCCAAGGTGACCGAAGGCGGCGGCCATGTGCACTGGGCGCAGACGGCCACCGACGCGCGCGGCATCGTCCTCGACATCTGCCGCCGGCGCAACGTCAAGACGGTGACCAAGGGCAAGTCGATGATCGCCGAGGAGATCGGGCTCAACGAGTTCCTCGAGGCCAACGAGATCACGCCGGTCGAGACCGACCTGGGCGAATACATCATCCAGCTGCGCCGCGAGCCGCCGTCGCACATCATCGCGCCGGCGGTGCACCTGACCATGGAGCAGGTGCGCGACGGCTTTCGCGAGGCGCACACCCACCTGCCGGATTCGCGGCCGATGGACGAGCCGGAGAACCTGCTTCGCGAGGCGCGAGGCGTGCTGCGCGAGAAGTTCCTGGGCGCGGACATGGGGATCACCGGCGCCAACTTTCTGGTCGCCGAGACCGGCACTTCGATCATCGTCACCAATGAGGGCAATGGCGACCTGACCCAGCTGCTGCCGCGCGTCCATGTGGTGATCGCCTCGATCGAGAAGGTTTTGCCGACGCTGGAGGACATGAGCCAGATCGTGCGGGTGCTGGCGCGATCGGCGACTGGTCAGGAGATGTCGGTCTACACCACGCTGTCCACCGGACCGAAGCGGCCCGGCGATCCAGACGGGCCCGAGGAGTTCCACGTCATCCTGCTGGACAATGGCCGCTCGTCCATGTTGGGCAGCGAGTTCCGCGACGTGCTGCGCTGCATCCGCTGCGGCGCGTGCATGAACCACTGCCCGGTCTATCACGCGGTCGGCGGCCATGCTTACGGCTGGGTCTATCCTGGACCGGTGGGCGCGGTGCTGACGCCGAGCCTGATCGGCGTCGACCAGGCCGGCCACCTGCCGAACGCGTCAACCTTCTGCGGACGCTGCGAGGCGGTATGCCCGGTGCGCATCCCGCTGCCGAAGATGATGCGCCATTGGCGCGAGCGCGAGTTCGAGCGCCAGCTGTCGCCGGCCGGCCAGCGGCGCAACCTGAAACTGTGGGCATGGTTCGCCCGGCGGCCGTTCATCTATCGCCTGGCCACCGGAGTGGCTTCGAGGGCGCTGGCGATGTGGGGCGGGCGCAGGCGGCGGATCGGCTGGCTGCCGATGGCCGACGGCTGGACCGCGCACCGCGACCTGCCCGCGCCGCAGGGCGGCACCTTCATCGCCCGCTATCATCGCCAGCGCAGGAGGAGACGCTCGTGAGCGCGCGCCAGGCCATCTTAGGGCGCATTCGCGACGCGATCGGCGATGCCGCGACGCCGGAGGCACGCGCCACCGCCGCAGCGCGCCGGGTCGAAGCGCACCCGCGCGGCACGATCCCCAAGCAGGCGCGGCACAACCGGCCGGTCGTCCTGTTCGCCAAGAAGGCCGCCAAGGCCGAGGCGACCGTCCGGCGTGTCAAATCCTACGAGGAAGTGGCCGAGGCGGTGCACCGGTTCATGCGCGAGCACGAGTTGCCGCTAAACCTGCGCCATGGCGATGATGAACGGCTCGCCAACATCGTCTGGCCCGATGACATGACGACCAGCCGGGGACCCAGCGACGGAAGCGATCTGACGACCGTCAGCCATGCCGAGGGCGCGGTCGCCGAATCGGGCACGCTGATCATGGGCTCGGGTCCGGACAATCCGACCACGTTGAACTTCCTGGCCGAGAACCACATCGTGGTGCTGCGCGGGCGCGACGTGCAAGGCAGCTACGAGGACATCTGGACGACCATGCGCCGCCGGCTGGGCAAGGGAGCCATGCCCAGGACGGTCAACATGATCACCGGCCCGTCGCGCTCGGCCGACATCGAGCAGAAGCTGATCTTAGGCGCGCACGGGCCGCTGCGCCTGCACATCATCGTTGTCGAGGATTAGAGCAGTTTCATGCCCGACCAGGCGATCGACTTTCGCACCAAGCGGCTCTATGTCACCGGGCCGTTGGCGCAAGGCGGCGTCGTCGAGACCGATCGCGGCCAGGCCAACTATCTGCTCAACGTGCTGCGTATGGGCGACAACGACCCGGTGCTGGTCTTCAACGGACGCGACGGCGAGTGGCTGGCGCGAATCAAGGCGGGGCCGAAGAAGAGCTGCCGCCTGACCGTGGAACGGCGCACGCGAGAGCAGCCGGAGCCCTATGACCTCGCCTATCTGTTCGCACCGCTCAAACAGGGCCGGCTCGATTACATGGTGCAGAAGGCGGTGGAGATGGGCGCCGGCATGCTGCAACCGGTGATCACCGAGCATACTCATGTGCGCCGCGTCAACGTGGACCGGATACGCGCCAACGCGATCGAGGCGGCCGAGCAATGCGGGATCCTGAGCATTCCTCAATGCCGCGAACCGGTGGGGCTGGGCGAACTGCTCGACGGCTGGCCGGCGGACCGGGCGATCGTATTCTGCGACGAAGGGATGGAAGGCGGCGGCCTTGACGGACTGCGCGCCATGGGCGGCCGGCCGCTCGCCCTGCTCGTCGGCCCGGAGGGTGGGTTCAGCGCCGCCGAGCAGGACCGGCTTCGCGCCATGGACATGGTGACGTCGATCTCGCTGGGGCCGCGGATTCTGCGCGCCGATACCGCCGCTGTCGCGGCGCTGGCGATCGTGCAGGCGACCATCGGCGACTGGAACGGGTGAACGCGCGTAGACTTCGTTCAACGCGGTTGAATGTCGGTTCATAAAGTTTGACTTGCACAGCGCCGACGTGTCGGCTAGCTGCAACGATCGGCATCGCTATCCTCCCAACGGGCCCGGCCGCGCAAGCGGCGGACATCTGCCATGGCGCGAGACTCCACCGACAACCGACCGATCGAGAGCCGGCGGCAACTCGTCGAATGGATGGAGGCCGGCTGCAAGCCGAAGGCCGACTGGCGCATCGGCACCGAGCACGAGAAGTTCGGCTTCAACCTGGCAGACAATTCGCCGGTCGCCTACGAAGGCGAGCGCGGCATCGGCGCCCTGCTCGACCATCTGCAAAGCAAGACCGGCTGGGAGCCGATCCTCGACGAAGGCAGGATCATCGGATTGGTGGACACCGACGGCGGCGGTGCGATCTCGCTGGAACCGGGCGGGCAGTTCGAGCTTTCCGGCGCGCCGGTCGAGACGATCCATCAGACCTGCGCGGAATCCAACACCCATCTGGCGCTGGTGAAAGAACTGGCGGCCGAACTCGGGGTCGGCTTTCTGGGTGTCGGCGCCAGCCCGGCCTGGCGGTTCGACGAGACGCCACGCATGCCCAAGAGCCGCTACGACATCATGACCGCCTACATGCCCAAGGTGGGCAGCCGCGGCCACGACATGATGTACCGCACCGCCACCATCCAGGTGAACCTGGACTTCGACAGCGAAGCCGACATGCGCCGCAAGGTGCAGGTGGCGCTGAAGCTACAGCCGCTGGCCTCGGCCCTGTTCGCCAATTCGCCGTTCACCGAGGGACGGCCCAATGGCATGCTGTCCTGGCGCAGCCAGATCTGGCACGACGTGGACAATCAGCGCGGCGGCTATCACCCGTTCATGCTGGAGGACGATTTCGGCTTCGAGCGCTATGTGGACTGGGCGCTCGATATCCCGATGTATTTCGTCATCCGCGATGGAAAGTATCACGACTGCACCCACATCACCTTCCGCCAGTTCATGGAGGGCGCGATGCACGGCGAGATCGACGACGGCGAACCCAATGTGGGCGACTGGAACAACCATCTGACCACCCTGTTCCCCGACGTGCGCGTCAAGCGCTTCATTGAGATGCGTGGCGCCGACGGCGGGCCGTGGCGGCGCATCTGCGCCCTGCCCGCGCTGTGGACCGGGCTGCTGTATCACGAAGATTCGCTCGCGGATGCGGAAGCTCTGACCCGCGACTGGACGGCGGCGATGGTGGGCGAACTGCGCGCCGCGGTGCCGGTCGAGGGACTGGCCGCCCAGATCGATGGGCGGTTGGCGATCTCGATCGCCCGCGACGTGCTGGGCCTGTCACAAGCGGGCCTTCGCGCGCGCGGGCTTTTAAACTCCGAGGGCGATGACGAAAGCCTCTACCTGGAACCGCTGATGGAGACGGTGGCGTCCGGCATGACCCCGGCCGAACAGCTGCTGCAGGGCTATTACGGCGCGTGGGATCGCGACATCAACAGGCTGTTCGAGGAACACGCGTTCTAGGGTGTGGTAATTCGCGTTTGAACGGCTACGACCGCACCCCCACCCTCATTGTTTCGAGCCCCACCCGCATTGTTTCGACCCCCACCCTCATTCCCTCCCCTCAAGGGGGAGGGAGGGAAAGTGTGGCACCCCCTGCGCACAAATCCACCCGCGTCATCCTCGCCCTTGTGGCGAGGATCTAATGTGGTCAGCGACGGTCCGCAGTGTGGATAGGGGGTTGGATCCTTGGGACAAGCCCAAGGATGACGCCGGAGAGGAATGGCACGGCCCAAGTCCCCCTCCCCCTTGATGGGAGGGGTTAGGGGTGGGGGTGCGGATTGAAAATATCCAGCAGTGAGCACCGCGAACTGATGCCTGCTACGCGTAAGCGATGTTCAGACAAAAAGACATGAGAAGAACGGAGCTGATTCTATCGAAACCAAAAAGGCTTCGATCAAGCCGCATCGGCGTCCGCCGTCAGCTCCACCTGGGCGCAGTTGCCCTTGCGCGAGACGACGCGACAGGCGTGGTGGGCGCGGCCTGGCTCGATCAGGAGGCGGAACCGGCTGGGAATTCCCATCCAGCCGTCGACCGTGATGACCGCCTGGTCGGCGCAGAGCCGGCGCACCCGGCACGGCACGGCTTGTGAATGGCTGTCGATCAGGATGCGACCCGGCCGGCTGGCCCTCCGCCGGTTTTGATTTGCGGGCGCGCCGCGCCGCGCGCTCATGCGGATTTTCGCCGCATCGTCATTGTGTGTGGTCAAAGGTAGGCCGTCTTCCCGCCGCAGTGTTTTTTGGAATAAGATGATCTTAAGTTCGCGCACCCTGCAAGCGTTCGAACGGTAGGCCGGTATGGTTAACGGCCGCTTAATCGAACGCCCCGGGCAGCGCGGTGACCGGCCGAAAAAAACCGCAACGAGGAACAACGATGCTGCCGCTGATAGACATGATGATGAAGGCCCAGGGCGGACAGCCGTTCGCCGCCCTGCAGAAGCAATATGGAATGGACGGTTCGCAGATGGAGCAGGCGCTCGAGGCCCTGATGCCGGCGTTCTCGACCGCTCTGAAACGCAATTCAGGCAACGCGGACGGGATGGGCGCCTTCATCCAGGCTCTGTCGAGCGGCCGGCACGCCAAATATATGGATGAGCCGGACCAGGCGTTCTCGAGCGAAGGCATCGCCGAGGGCAACGGCATCCTAGGCCACCTGTTCGGCTCGAAGGACGTATCGCGCGCGGTGGCCGCCCAGGCGGCGCAGGCCACCGGCCTCAGCCAGACCATCTTGAAGCAGATGCTGCCGGTGATCGCCTCGATGGTGATGGGCGGCCTGTTCAAGCAGTCCACCGACCGCGCGGGTGCCGGCGGCGGCGGTCCGCTCGGCCAGATCATGGAAACGATGCTGGGCGGCGCGATGTCGTCGGGCGGGCGCGGAGGCAATCCGCTGGGCGATCTGCTGGGCCAGATGATGGGCGGCGGGCGCTCGGGCGGCGGCGGCGGCGCGATGGGCGACAACCCGCTCGGCCAGATTTTCGAGAACATGCTCGGCGGCGGCCAGGGCAGCGACCAGAGCGGGGCTCGGACCGAAGAGCCGGATACGCCGTCGGGCGGGCTGGAGGGTCTGTTCGGCGACATGTTCGAGACGGGCCGCCAGGTGCAGGACCAGTATGCCAGGGGCATGGAATCGATCTTCGATGACTACCTCGACGGTATGAAACGGCGCTGAGGGCTCACAGAGCCATGGCGAGCAACCGGCCCGCGCAACCGGCCGAAGATCAGCCCAAGTCGAACGTAGCCGAATTCTCGGTCTCGGAAATTTCGTTCGCGCTCAAGCGAACGGTCGAGGACACGTTCGGCTATGTGCGGGTGCGCGGCGAGATCTCCGGCTACCGCGGACCCCATTCCTCCGGCCATTCCTATTTCGCGCTGAAAGACGACAAGGCGCGGCTCGAAGCCGTGATCTGGCGCGGGGCGGCGGCCAAGCTCAAACACAGGCCCGAGGAAGGCCTGGAGGTCGTCGCCTCGGGCAAGCTGACCACCTATCCCGGCTCGTCGAAATACCAGATCGTCATTGACCGGCTGGAGCCCGCCGGCGCCGGCGCGCTGATGGCGCTGCTGGAGGAGTGCAAGAAGAAGCTGGCGGCGGAAGGCCTGTTCGACGAGGCGAAGAAGCGGCCCCTGCCGCACTTGCCCAAGGTGATCGGCGTGGTCACCTCGCCCACCGGCTCGGTGATCCGCGACGTGCTGCATCGGCTTTCCGACCGCTATCCCTGTCACGTGCTGGTGTGGCCGGTGCGCGTTCAGGGCGAGACCAGCGGGACGGAGGTGGCCGCGGCCATCACCGGCTTCGGGCAGTTGGCGCAAGACGGGCCGATTCCCCGGCCGGACCTGGTCATCGTGGCGCGCGGCGGCGGCTCGATCGAGGATTTGTGGGGCTTCAACGACGAGGCGGTAGTGCGTGCTGCGGCAGCCTCGCCGATCCCGCTGATATCGGCAGTCGGCCATGAGACCGACTGGACGCTGATCGACCTGGCCGCCGACGTGCGCGCACCCACGCCCACGGGCGCGGCCGAGATCGCGGTGCCGGTGCGCGCCGACCTGGAGGCCGGTCTGGCCAGTCTTGCCGCGCGATTGCGCCGGGCGGCCAGCCGGTCGCTGGAGACGGTGCGCTCCAATCTGCGTGCGGCGGTGCGCGGCCTGGCGAGCCCGGATTCGCTGCTGGAACTGCCGCGCCGGCGGCTTGATGAAGCGTCCGCGCGCTCCGGCCAGGCGCTGCGCATCGCGGTGGGTGCCAAGCGCACGTCCTATGAGCGTTCGGCCGGGCGGCTGTCGTGGCGCGGGCTTGAGGCGCTGGTGCAGCGCGGCGGCGACCGCAGCGCTACCGTGGCCGGCCGGTTGTCGCGGGCATGGGACGGGGCAATGGCGGCAAGGCGGGCGAGGTTCGAGCAGGCCGACCGCCTGTTGCATTCGCTGTCGTGGCAGCGGGTGCTCGATCGCGGCTACGCGGTAGTGAGCGACGCGGCGGGACGCGCGATCACCAAGGTCGGCGCGGTCAACGCCGGCATGGCCCTCGACATCCGCCTGACCGACGGCAGCTTCGGCGCGCAGGCGAGTGGGGCGGTGACTTCCTCATCCGCACCGCGGCCGGCGGCCGGCAGGGACAAGCCCAAGGCCAGGTCCGTGAAGGACGGCGGGCAGGGAGATTTGTTTTAGGTCCAGGGACCACAGCAACTCGCGAGCCTATATCCACGGCGTCATCCTCGCCCTTGTGGCGAGGATCCAACGCCGGTGCCAACAAGGTGCTGGGTGGGAAAGGTGGTTAGATCCTCGGGACAAGCCCGAGGATGACGCAGTTAGTGGTAACGCATGCGCGATACAAAGACCGCCCCTACCTCAACCCCTGCCCCATCAAGGTTAGCCCGATGCCCAGCAGAGCCAGGAGCATCAGCCGTTCGAACACTTTCGTCGACACGCGCGCGCGGATGGCGGCGCCGAGCACCATGCCGATCAGGGCGGGTGCGACGGAGACGGCCGACAACAACGCCAGATCGCTGGGCAGCCGCTGCTGCCAGCCCAGGCAGGCGGTGAGCACGGCGGTCGACGAGAAGAACGACATGCCCATCGCCTGGACCAGCTGGTGGCGGTCGAGGCCGATGGCGCGCATGAAGAAGACACCGGGGATCGACAATGCCCCGGTCATGCCTACGAACAGGCCGGTCGCCAGGCCGAAGGCCGGGCCGGCCAGCGGCTCGCGGTCCCTGCGCACCTGAAAGCTCCAGCCGGTGAGACCGGCCAGCGCGTAGACGGCAAGCAGGATACCGAGCAGGCCGGTCAGCCAGTCGACGTTGACGCGGGCGAGCGCGATCGTGCCGGGCCAGATGGTCAGGACGGTGCAGGTGAGGAACGGCCACAGCCGCCGCATCAGATAAGCAAAGTGCCCGCCGACGGCGAGCTGCCAGAGGTTGGCGACGAGCGCGGGCACCACGATGAGCACGATCGCCTGGTGCAGGCCGATCGCCACGGTCAACAGGCCGACGGCCACCACCGGCAGGCCCATGCCGACCGTCCCCTTGACGGTTCCCGCTACAACAAAGACGGCAAGCACGATGGCGATGGTGGCGGGATCGGGCATGGGCGACACCTACCGGGTTCGGGTGGGCGGCGCCAGTCTTGTGTCGGCCGGGGTTGGAGTGTGTGGCTTTACCCTCCCCTCTGTCCCTTCGGGACATTTCCCCGCAAGGGGGGAGATTGACGGTGCCGGCTCCACGTCCTTGATCCCGGCGATACCACACCCTCCGTCACCCCGGCGAAGGCCGGGGTCCAGGTGCGCTTCAGCGGATTCGTGGTTTGTTGGAGAACGATGAGCGGACAGCGCATGGGTGCAACCCCCGCGGCAACAGCAACCGGCTCCGAGCAAGCGGTGATGCATCTGGATCCCGGCCTTCGCCGGGATGACGGTGGTAGGTGGGGCGCGGCGGTGGGTGGGGCGAGGCCGTGCCCCATCCGCCAATCTCCCCCCTTGCGGGGGAGATGTCGGTGTAGCCGACAGAGGGGGTGGAGCGGCACACGGCAGCGTGGAGGGGCCGGCCGGCCGCCAACCGTTTGCCGCGAGCCGATTGCCGCGTTAAGCTCGCTTCAGGTTTCGAGTGGCGATCCGGGAGGGGACGTTCTGAAGCAGGTCCAGTCGAGTGTACGCGAGCCGCCTGCCGGGCTGATGGCGGCTTACGATCCGGACGGTTTCTTCTGCGAGCTGTTCGGCGGCGCGGCGGGCGGCGCGAACCCGGCGCATGCCGCCAAGATCATCGAACGGCTCAACCAACTCGACATCGCCGCGCTGCGCCGGCGGGCGGGCGACGCCAAGCAGGAGCTGTTCAACCTGGGGATCACGTTCACGGTCTATACCGACCGCGACTCCATCGACCGCATCCTGCCGTTCGACGTCATTCCCCGGGTACTCTCGCGCGAGGACTGGCGCATCATCGAGACCGGGGTCAAGCAGCGCATCGCGGCGCTCAACGCGTTTCTGCACGACGTCTATCACGACGCGCATGTGCTCAAAGACGGCATCGTGCCGGCCGAGCTGGTCAGGGGCAACGAGAACTACCGGCCGGAGATGGAAGGCGTCGACCTGCCTCACGGCACCTACATTCACATCTGCGGCACCGACATCGTGCGCGACGATGACGGCAATTTCTGCGTGCTGGAGGATAATGGCCGCACCCCGTCCGGCGTCTCCTATGTGGTGGAGAACCGGCATCTGATGATGCGCGCGTTCCCGGATCTGGCCGACGGGGTTCGGATCGCCGACGTCGACATGTATGGCGAGAAACTGGCGCGGACCATGGAGGGGATCGCGCCGGCCGGCATCGCCAATCCGGAGATCGTCGTGCTGTCGCCGGGCATCTACAACTCGGCCTATTTCGAGCACGTGTTCCTGGCCCGCGAGATGGGCGTCGCCCTGGTCGAGGGCCGCGACCTGGTGGTGGAGAACGACAAGGTGTTCATGAAGACCACTTCCGGGCGCGCGCCGGTGCATGTGATCTATCGCCGGCTCAACGACGACTTTCTCGACCCGAAAGCCTTCCGCCCCGATTCCATGCTCGGCGTGCCGGGCCTGTTCGGCGCATATGTGAAGGGCAACGTGACGCTCGCCAATGCGGTGGGAACCGGAGTGGCCGACGACAAGGCGGTGTATGCCTATGTGCCGCGGCTGATCAAATACTATCTGGACGAGGATCCGATCCTGCCCAACGTGCCGACCAACATCTGTAGAGAGCGCGATGGCCTGGCGCGCACGCTGGCCGATCTGGAGAACCTGGTGACCAAGCCGGTGGGCGAGGCCGGCGGGGTCGGCGTCGTCATCGGGCCGCGCGCATCGAGGCGGGAGCTGGCGAAGCTGCGCGCCAAGCTCAACGCCGACCCGGACAATTATGTCAGCCAGCCGATGGTGAAGCTGTCGGTATGTCCCACCCTGATCGGCCGGGCGATCGAGCCGCGCCATGTGGACCTGCGCCCGTTTGCATTGACGGCGCAAGACACCTGGGTGCTGCCCGGGGGGCTTACGCGGGTGGCGCTCAAGCGCGGCTCGCTGGTGGTCAACTCGTCGCAAGGCGGCGGTTCGAAGGATACCTGGGTCCTTGTCTAGCCTGTCCGCCCGCTTCGCCGAGAACGTCTACTGGCTGGCGCGCTACGTGGAGCGGGCCGAGAACATCGCCCGCATCATCCACATCAACGAGACCTATGCCCGCGACGATCCGGGCGGACCCGACTGGGCGCGGGTGGTGGAACTGTACGCCGACGGCGAACGGTTCGCGCAGAACCATGAGACGGCGGATGCGGCCTCCGTGGTGCACTTCTACGTGCTCGACAAGGACAATCCCACATCGATCCGATCGGCGATCGCCCAGGCGCGCGAGAACGCTCGCTCGGTGCGCCACCTGATCTCGACCGAGATGTGGACCCACATCAACATGTTCCACTCCCGCCTGCAGTCGATGACGCGCACCGACGTTCGTTCCGCCAACCTGTCGCGCGTGGCCACGTCGCTGATCTGCGACTGCCAGACTTTCGAGGGCATCATCGAAGGCACGTTCGTTCGCGGCGAGCCTTGGTGCTTCTTCCAGGCCGGCAAAACTCTCGAGCGCGCCGACCAGACCACCCGCATCCTCGACATGGGCTACGGCCGGCTGGCGGCGGCGGAGGGCGAGGCCGCCCACGCGATCCGCCGTGCCGTGCTGCTGCGCTCGGTCTCGGGCTATTACGCTTTCCGCGCCCGCCACCCGGCCGCGTCCCAGTCGAGCGACATCGCCATGTTCCTGCTGTACGACCGGCAGTTTCCCCGTTCGGTTTCGCTGTGCGTAGCGCGGCTGTCGGAGCGGCTGCGCGAGTTGCAGAACCGGCACGGAGCAAAGATTTCCGCCGACGTGGAGAAAGCGCGCCGGGCGCTGGAGTTCTCTTTGGAGACGGGACCGGGAGCCGAGCTCAGCGCGGCCCGGCTGCACGATCTGCTGGACCAGTTCCAGATTTCGCTGGGCCGGGTCTCCGACGCGCTGGCCACCGTCTACTTCAACCAATGATTCAATTTCGCCTTCAACTTGTGAATCAACTTTAACCTCGCCGGGCCGGTTAACAGGGGCACAGACTGATTCATGGTTCCACCTCAAGCCATTGTTAATTAACTCAGTTTCGCCTTCCTTATGTCGCGGTTCATGTTTAGGCTGATTGTCGAGTGTCGCGTTAGCGCGATTGCGATCGCCGGATGCAATCTGGTATTCAGCGGCGCGAGTGACTCGTTCAATCCACAACGCTCCAGGAGGCGTGACCCATGCAGCGGCTGACGGTCCTGCACCGCACGGTCTACCGCTACCGCCGGCCGGTAGCCTTCGGTCCGCACCGGCTGATGTTCCGGCCGCGCGACAGCCACGACCTGCGCCTGCTCGACGCCACCATCGAGATCGAGCCGACCCCGCGGCTGCGCTGGCTGCACGATGTGTTCGGCAACTCGGTGGCGATCGCCGAGTTCGATACGGCGGCGGCCCAGCTTTCGCTGACGTCCAAGATCGTCATCGACCGGCACGCCGGCGCGGCACCCGAGTTCCCCATCGAACAGTTTGCACGCACAATCCCCTTCAGCTATCCGATCGCCGAGACGCCCGATCTGGGCCGCACCATCGAGCGCCATTATTCCGATCCCGATCGCCTGGTGATGGAGTGGGC
Organism: Rhizobiaceae bacterium; assembly: GCA_028281105.1. Lineage (GTDB taxonomy): Bacteria > Pseudomonadota > Alphaproteobacteria > Rhizobiales > Rhizobiaceae > JANQKQ01. Next base: position 69,190 of record JANQKQ010000040.1, on the reverse strand, counting down.
GCGGCAGTTTCTCAATGCCCATGACACCGACACGATCGGCTTCCTAAGCGCGCTCGCCACCGGCATCAAGGAACAGTTTTCCTACGTGGTGCGCCACGAGCCGGGCGTGCAGACGCCGGTCGAAACGCTGGAAGGCGGATCGGGCTCGTGCCGCGACTACGCGCTGTTGATGATGGAGGCGGCGCGCAGCGTCGGGCTCGCGGCGCGGTTCGTGTCGGGTTATCTGTACGACCCGGCGATCGACGGCCACGACAGCGACACCGCCGGGGCGGGCGCCACCCACGCCTGGGTGCAGATCTATCTGCCCGGCGCGGGCTGGCAGGAATTCGATCCGACCAACGGCTCGTCGGGCGGGCACAATCTGGTGCCGGTCGCGGTCGCGCGCGAACCCTCACAGGCGGTGCCGGTCTCAGGCTCGTTCGACGGGACGGCGGAGGATTTCGTCGAGATGGAGGTTGAGGTTCAGGTGCGCTCGCTCAGGGTGCTCGAGGACGTGGCCTGAGCGGACGGCGATGATCGGAGGCGAGGCTGGTACGGTTGGGTGGATTCGAACCACCGACCTTTGGAGCCACAATCCAACGCTCTAACCAACTGAGCTACAACCGCACGGATTTGCGAGCCGTGCCATACGGCCATCGGCGCGCATTTTCAAGACCGGCGATACCATAGCCCGCAATCCTCAACAAAACAAAACCGGGGTGGGTGGTAGCTTTCGCGGTGGTCGTTGCGCCCACCCTCATTGTCTCACGCCTACCCTCCTTCCCTCCTCTCAAGGGGAGGAAGGAAAGCGTGGCAACATTCCGTCGCACATTACCCAGCGTCATCCTCGCTCTTGTGGCGAGGATCTAATGCGACCGGAGACAGTCCGCAGTGGTGGATAGGGAGTTAGATCCTTGGGACAAGCCCAAGGATGACGCCGTGGAGAGGTGGCACGGCGCAGTCCCCTCCCCCTTGAGGGGAGGGGTTAGGGGTGGGGTAAGGGCCGGCGCCGTTCAGGCCATAAGGTTTCGTCCGGCCAACCCGGCCCGGTCAGGATTTCTTGGTCAGCGCCGCGGACGTCTTGTCGATGGCTTCCTTCGCCGGGGCGGCGGCCTTTTCGCCTACCTGGGCGGTGAGCTCGGCGGCTTCCTTGGCCTGGCGGGCGAGCGCGTCGAACTGGGTGCGGAAATACTCGCCCTGCAGTTCCAGCGCATCGGCGACGGTCTTGGCGCCGGCCAGCTTTTCGACGAAGGCGACACCGGCTTCCACATTCGCGCGGGAGATCTCAAGCGACTTGGCGGCCAGCTCGGCGTAGCCGTCGCTCACCGCGGCGGCGGTCTTCTCAGCGGCGTCGGTCGCATCCTTGGTGGTCTCGCGAGCCTGGGCGAAGAATTTCTCGCCGATCTGGCTGGCCTGGGCCATGCTTTCCTCGGCCATGGCGCGGAAGCTGTCATTGGCGGTGGAAAAGTCGAAGGCGGAAGCGGCGGAAGGTCGGGTCTTGTTTGCGGTGGCCATCGCTATATCTCCAATCGTGGGAACGGTTGTGGTGCTCGCCGGGGCCGAAGCTGGTGCGGCGGCATCGCTGCATTCTCATATAGCAGGTTTATGTTGCATTGCAACATTTATTTTGCAGTGCACAATCGTGTTAACGCTGCCGGCAAAAGGCGGGCCGTCAAACCGCTTGTTTGCTGGACCGGCCCCGGCCGGGCCATTATTAATGAAACGTTAAATATCCGGCCGCAACGGCCGATCGGGGCACGTTCGAATGCATTCGCAGATCGCCGCATTTTGTAAGATAACCGCCAGGCCGCCGCTGGACGACTACTTCCTGTCGCCCAAGGCGGTGATCGTGTTCGATGAAGATCTGGCCCACGTCATATGGGCAAATGCCGTGGGTGCGAAGATGTTCGCGGGCAACGGCGTGAGCGCCCTGCTGGAGACGGAGATCCCGGCCAAGCATCCGTTCGTCAAGCAGCTGGCGGTGGCGGTTCGGCAGATCAGGAAGCGGCCGGTGGTGCGCGGTTTCCGCGTCGCCCAGGGCGACCGTTCCAACCTCATTCAATGCGAGGTGGACCGCGTTTCGATCAAGGGCCATGGCAAGTGCATCGTGCTGGTGTGCGAAAGCGAGCCGCACGGACACATCGAGGAGCACCAGGCCGCCCAGGCGGCGGTCGACTCGCTTGCCGGCATGGCCGGGCAGGTCGCGATCGTCGACGAATACGGCCTGCCGCTCGCCGCCAACGCCGGTTTCGGCGAGCTCGAGTTCCCGCCGAACGCGCTGGCGAAGCTGGTGGCGCAGATGGCGGAAAGGAAGCCGCGCGCCCGCTCAGTTGCCCTGGGTCCCGACGGCGATCGCGCTGCGATGGTGGTGCCGCTGGCCGGCAAGTCCGGCCGATATCTGGTGGTGCTGGCCGAAGCGGCGGCCGAGACGGCGCCGCCGGAGGCCCCCGTAGGGGACCAGATTGCACCCACTACTGGCGATGTCGGCCCGGCGAAGGCCGATGACGATGAAGAACCCCAGCGCAGGGCGGACAATCGGCCGATCGTCCACCCGCCGAGCGCCGACGTCAATCAATGGTATCTGCACAACCCGTTGGGCTCCGAGCCGACGGGTCGGCCGGCGGTGAAAGACGATGACGGGCCCTCGCATGACGCGGCCGCGCTGGGCGAAACAGAAGATAAAAGCGAGCCGGAGGCGCCCCAGGGCGCGAAAGATGAAGCCGAACCGAAACTCTCCGTCGAAGCCGACGATGAGGCCGGCGAGCAGCCGGCGGCGGCATCGGCGGCGCAAGACGAAACGGACGAGCGGTTCCAGCATCGCCAGCGCGATCAGCAGGTGCGGTTCGCGTGGGCCACCGACACCCGGCAGGCATTTACGCTGGTCTCTTCGGAGCTTACCGAGTGCGTCGGCCCCAACGCGGCCGACGTCATCGGCCGGCGATGGTCGGACGTGGCGCGCGTGTTCGGGTTCGACGACTCCGGCGACATCCAATCGCTGCTGGAGAAGCAGGACACCTGGTCCGGCAAGTCGGTCCTGTGGCCGATCCAGGGCACCGATCTGGTGGTGCCCATAGACCTGGCGGCGCTGCCGTTGTTCTCCGGAGGACGCACCTTCGACGGCTTCCGCGGCTACGGCATCGTGCGCATGGGCGATACGGTGATCGATCCCAACGAGATCGGACTCGCGCTCACAGACCGCCGGCCTCAGCCCGAACAGCCCGAGCCGGCTGAATCCGACACGCCGGAGATCGCCGAGTCCGGCCCTGACGCCGACGACGATAGCGATATCCGCGTCCGCCTGGCGGATGATGATCAGGAAACGGTCGCGCCGGCACTGTTCCCGGCTTCCAACATCGTCGATTTTTCGTCGGTGCGTGCCGGCGACGAGGCTCCGCTGACCACGGCGGAAACGGCGGTGACCGCGCCCGAGCCGGTTTCGGACCCGGTCGAGCCCGCCGCCGCGCCGGTCGATACTTCGGTCCTCGACAAGCTTCCCGTCCCCGTGGTGGTGTTTCGCAACGGGGTGACGTTGTACGCCAATCCGGAGCTGCTCGAACTGAGCGGATACAATTCGGTAGAGCAGCTTCACGCCGCCGGCGGCGTCGACGCGCTGTTCGGCGGCCACGAGCGCGGCGACATCGATGACGGCCGCGACGTCACCCTGACCGACCGTCAGGGCCGCACCATGCAGGTGAGCGCCCTGCTGCAGACGGTGCCCTGGGGCGATGAGAAGGCGCTGCTTTTATCGTTCCGCCATCCACGCGTCACCGAGCCGTCCGCCGACGAGCGGGTCGCGCTCGACATGATGCGGGTGAGCGAATTGCAGAACATCCTCGATGCGGCCACCGACGGCATCTTGATCATGAACGGCGAAGGCACGATCGAATCGATCAACGCGTCGGCCGAGGCGCTGTTCAACCGCTCCTTTGACGAGGTCAACGGCAAGCCGATCGGCGAGTTGTTCGCCACCGACAGCCATCAGATCCTGACCGACTATCTGGGCGGGCTCAGCCAGCCGGGCGTCAAGGGCATCTTGAACAGCGGCCGCGAGGTGGTGGGCCGCGAGGCCGGTGGCGGGCTGATCCCGCTGTTCATCACCATCGGCAGCGCCGGCTCCACCGACCGATACTGCGCCGTGCTGCGCGACATGACGTCGTGGAAGCAGACCCATGAAGAGCTGGAGGCGGCGCGCAAGGCGGCCGAGTCGGCCTCCGACATGAAGACGGAGTTCCTGACCCGGGTTAGCCACGAAATACGCACGCCGCTCAACTCGATCATCGGCTTTTCCGACGTGATGATCGAGGAGCGCTTCGGCCCGGTCGAGAACGAGCGCTATCGCGAGTATCTGCGCGACATCAACCGGTCCGGCGTGCATGTGCTCGATCTGATCAACGATCTGCTGGACATCTCAAAGATCGAGGCCGGCAAGATGGAACTGTCGTTCGAGTCGGTCGATCTCAACGAGATCGTCGGCGAGAGCGTCGCCCTGCTGCAGCCGCAGGCGAACGGCAACCGGGTGCTGATCCGCACCTCGCTGTCTCGCGCGGTGCCCAACGTGGTGGCCGACGCGCGCTCGATCCGCCAGATCGTGCTCAATCTGGTCTCCAACGCGATCAAGTTCACGCCCGAGAACGGCCAGATCGTGGTCTCCACCGTCTATGAGGATTCGGGCGAGGTGGCGGTGCGCGTGCGCGATAGCGGCAAGGGCATGAGCGAGGCGGACATCCGCGACGCCATGAAGCCGTTCCATCAGATCAATAGCGTCGATGCGCCGCGCGGCAGCGGCACCGGCCTGGGCCTGCCGCTGACCAAGGCGCTGGTCGAGGCCAACAAGGCGATGTTCGCGATCGAGAGCATGCCGGAAGAAGGCACGATCGCGCGCATGCAGTTCCCTTCCCAGCGCGTGCTGGCCGATCGTTCTCCGACTTAGGTGTACCCCGCTTGCGCGGGATCGGCACCGGCCCTCTCCCCCACCCAGCCACCCCTTGCAAGGATACTGTCGTGGGGGAGAGGGCCGGTGCCGCCAAGAAAACGGCAAACACAAAAAAATGCGGGTCCGAAGACCCGCATTGAATCAGTGTAGGCACGTGCGTTTGGAGGATAGGAGTAAACGGGGGATCATCCAGGTCCGCCGAAGCTTGCGTGCGAGATTGACCGCCGCCTCTTAACAAGTCCTTAACAGGCCGCCGTAGTTGGCCGTCAGCGCCAAGTACTTGAGTGCAAAGTTAATTTCCTGGTCATAAATCGCTAACCATAGCCGGGCGCAACGCCGGTCGGTTCATGCCGGCGGCGCCAGTTCCGGCAGGTTCGCGAACAGTTCCAGAGCCTCGGGATTTGCGAGCGCGTCGGTGTTCTTGACGGGGCGGCCGTGCACCACGTCGCGCACCGCCAGTTCGGTGATCTTGCCGGACTTGGTGCGCGGAATATCGTCGACGGCGATCACGATCGCCGGCACGTGGCGCGGCGAGGCGCCCTCGCGGATGGCTTTCCTGATCTTGGCGACCAGCGCTTCGTCGAGCTCGATATTGTCGGCCAGCCGCACGAACAACACCACCCGCACGTCGTCGTCCCATTGCTGGCCGATACAAAGCCCCTCGACCACCTCGTCGAGCTTTTCGACCTGGTTATAGATCTCCGCAGTGCCAATGCGCACGCCGCCCGGATTGAGCGTGGCGTCGGAGCGACCGTGAATCACCATGCCGCCGGTGGCGGTCCATTCGGCATAATCGCCGTGCCACCATATGTTGTCATAGCGCTCGAAATAGGCCGCGCGGTATTTGGCGTCGCCCTCGTCGTTCCAGAAGCCGACCGGCATCGACGGGAACGGCCGCACGCAGACCAGTTCGCCTTTGGCGCCGCGGATCGGCCGGCCGTTATCGTCGCGCACCTCCACCGCCATGCCCAGACCCGGTCCCTGAATCTCGCCGACATACACCGGCTTGGTGGGGATGCCCAGCACGAAGCAGGAGACGATATCGGTGCCGCCGGACATCGAGGCCAGATGAACGTCTTCGGCGATGTCGGTGTAGACGAAGCGGAAGTTCTCCGGCGCCAGGGGCGAGCCGGTGGAGGTGAAGGTGCGAACCGTGGAAAGATCATGGGTCGATTTCGGCGAAAGGCCGGCCTTGCGCACCGCGTCGATGAACTTGGCCGAGGTGCCGAACAAAGTGAATTTTTCCGCCTGCGCATAATCGAACAGCACATTGCCGTCCGGGAAGAAGGGGGAGCCGTCGTAGAGCATCGCGGTGGCGCCGCTCGCCAGGACGCTCGCCAGCCAGTTCCACATCATCCAGCCGCAGGTGGTGAAATAGAACACCTTGTCGCCGGGCCGGATGTCGCATTGGAGCCGGTGTTCCTTTAGGTGCTGCAACAGCGCGCCGCCATGGCTGTGGACGATGCATTTGGGAATGCCGGTGGTGCCGGACGAGAACAGGATATAGAGCGGGTGATTGAACGCGACCGGCTCGTAGCGCACTTCGCCGGGCTCATAGGCGGCGATGAAGTCGTCCAGCGTCACACCGTTGGCGACGGCGCCAGCCACTTCCCCGGCACGACCCAGATAGGGCACCACGATCGTGCGGCGGCAGCCGAGCTCGGCGGCGATCGCGGCAAGCTTGTCACTAACCTCGATCGCCTTGCCATTGTACCAGTAGCCATCGCAGGCGACGAACACGGTCGGCTCGATCTGGCCGAAACGGTCGAGCACGCCCTGCTCGCCGAAATCCGGCGAACACGACGACCAGATGGCGCCGAGCGAAGTCGCCGCCAGCATGGCGGCGATGGTCTGCGCCATGTTCGGCATCATCGCGGCGACCCGGTCGCCCTTGCCCACGCCGGCGTCGGCGAAAGCCTGTTGCAGGCGGGAGACCAGCGCGCGCAGTTCGTCCCACGACCAGCGTTCGTTCGCCTTGTCTTCGCCGCGAAAGACCAGCGCATCCTCGGAGCCGGAGCCGGTGAGCAGGTTTTGCGCGTAGTTGAGTTCGCCGTCGGGGAAGAACCGGGCGCCGGGCATCTTGTCCAGATCGACGCCCACCCGCGAGCCCTTTGACCCGGTCACGCCGCAATAGTCCCACAGCGCATCCCAGAACGGCCCGATCTCGTCGGCCGACCAGCGATGCAGCGCATCGTAGTCGCTAAATTGGTGGCCTTCGCGTTCCCCCAGCCAGCGCATGAAGTCATGCAGATTGGTGCGCTGAACGCGCGACTCAGCCGGCGCCCAAAGCCGTTCACCCGATGTCATGATCCCGATTTTCCCGTGGTAGCGATAACGATGCGTGGGCGGGACGGTAAGCCGCACCCGCCAGGCGACGATCTATACACGCGCCGGGTGACAAATCCCAAGCGGTTTGCTTGGATGGCGGCGCATTCGTGTGTACCGTTCGTCGCCGGGCCGGGTCCCGCGCCACCCTTACAACCCCTGGGAACCCCTGGAGAATAGATGTGCTGATAAGGCGGGTCGCCGCTGGCATTGTCATCGCCTGCCTCGTCGTCGCGGCGGTCGCCGTGGCTATGCCCTATGCTATCTCCACCAATACGGTGAAGGAGGGGCTGGCCACCCAGGTGCACGAACTGACCGGCTATCGCATTTCGTATCTGGACGATCCACGCCTGTCGCTGCGCCCGTTTCTCGGCCTGAAGCTGACGGATGTGACGTTGCGCGACGAGGCCGGCCCGGACGAGGAACCCGAACTGCTGCAAGCCGAAGGGCTTAACGCCAGGCTCGAGGTCCTGCCGCTGCTGTTCGGGCGCATCCGCATCACCGACTTCCGCCTGGTTCGCCCGCAGTTCCATCTGATCCTGCGCGCCGATGGGAGCGCGAACTGGCGGTTTCCCGGCGGGCGCATCGTTGAGACCCTGCGCCTTGCCGGGGGTGATGCCGAGCAGATCGACGCGGCGCAGCGCGTGGTGCTGGACGACGGTCCGATTCCCAGCCTGGGGCGGCTGGAGGTAGTCGACGGAATCATCGATTTCGAAAACCAGAAAACCGGCGAGCGCGAACAGGTGACCAACGTCAACGGCGCCATCGCCTGGCCCAATATCAATTCCTCGCTGCAGATCGCCGGCGCCTGCATCTGGCGCGGCGAAGAAGTCCGGCTGGATGCGGCGATCACCGATCCGCTGCCGGTGCTGGCGGGCGGTGTCTCGCAGCTGTCGCTGGCGGTTACTTCGGCGCCGATGAGCGCGCGTTTCGACGGCACCGCGGCGATGGTCTCGGGCCTGCATGTGGAAGGCGAAGCCAGCGTGGAGACGCCGTCGCTGCGGCGCATGATCCGGTTTTTCGGCGGGCCGCAGGACCAGGCGCCGGCATCGGGCGCGCTGGTGGTGCGCGGCATGGTCTCGGCCAACGAGCAGGAGATCCGGTTCACCGATTCCACCGTGTCGATCGGCGAGAGCCAGTCGTCGGGCCTCGTCCAACTTTCCAGACAGGGCGACGGACGGTTGGTGGTCTCCGGCACGCTCGCCTTCGACACGCTGGATCTGACGCCTTACCTGCGCTCCCTGGCGGCGGGCCGGGAGACCGGCGGCGAAAACGGCCCGCGCGCCGAACTCGGCCTGCCCGGCGGTTTCGACCTGGACGTGCGCCTTTCCGCCGAGCAGGCGGTGCTGGGCGAAACGCTGGTCTCGGGCCTCGCCGCCGCATCGACGCTGCGCGACGAGGTGTTCAAGCTCGATGTGGGTGAAGCGTCGATGTTCGGCGGCACGGTCTCCGGCAAGTTCGAGGCCATGGTCGCCGATGGCGGACTGGCGATGTCGGCCGACGCCAAACTGACCGGGGTCGACATGGGAACGCTGTCGCGCACCTGGTACACCGGCGAGATATTTCCCGAGGGCATCGGCGACATCGATCTGAAGCTCAAATCCGGCGGCAACGCGTTCGCCACGGTGGTGGACGAATTGTCGGGCAATCTGCGGCTTTCGATCGCCAACGGCAAGATCTCCGGCGTCGACCTCGACAAGGCCGCCGCCGCGCTGGAAGACAAGAGCGTCCCGGTGACCATCGGCGCCCTGGCCGGCGAGACCGCGTTCGACCAGCTCGAGCTGGAGCTTTCCATCTTCCGCGGCGTCGCCTGGATTTTGAAGGGCGAGACCGTCGGTCCGGCCAACCGGGTGCGGCTGTTCGGCAAGGCGGATCTGTATCGCGGCGGGCTGGCGATCAACGCCGACATCGACCCGGCGACGCCGGCCGACGGGACCGATGCCGCGCCGGCGCGCATATTCTTCGGCGGCACGATCCGAACGCCGCTGGTGACCCGCGCGCCGGTGCCGGCGCTGGGCCGCAACTGATCGGCGTCGGTCGACAAACCATCCCCAAGCCAGCCAAGGTGCTCGCGACGGCTGCTTGACCGGCGCGAGAACGCGGTGGACAATCGCCGAATCCGGCGCGCGCGTGCGCCGGGATGACGGCCGATGCCATGTTTCGTCTGATCTCGACCCTGGTGAAGATCATCATCGCCTCGCTGATCACCGGCGCGGTGCTCACCCAGCTCGACCTGTCGGCGGAGCAGATCCTCGCCGAGATGGGACTGACCCCGGAAGCGGTGATGACCTGGCTGCAGGACGGGGTGAGCTGGGCGGTGCCCAATATCGTGCTCGGATCGATGGTGATCGTACCGGTGTGGCTGGTGGTCTATCTGTTCCGCCCGCCCAGGGGGTGATGCAGAGCGGTGGGGGCAGCCCCGAACCCAAAGGGTTCGCAAGGCCGAACGGCCGCCGCGCGGTCAGACTGCGCTCAATTAGCCGATAGGCGATAGCGCAACAAAAAGCCTGCGCCCGCGCAGGCCCGAGCGAATGCGAGGAATAGCCGCGAGCGAGAATCATTGAAAATCAAACACGCTCAGCCCCGTGACCATCTCGTCGAGACCGAGGGGACGGGTGATCGGGGGGTGGGCGCGGGCGATACAGCCTTGTCGTTCGCACAGGCGGCAGGTCGGGCCGATTTCCACCGGCGCGCGCGCGCCCTCGCCCGCCAGACCGTCGGCATAGACCACGTCGGCGGCGTGGGCGATGTCGAAGCCGACGAGCAGGGCCGTGCGCTGGGGCCGGTCGGCGAAGCCCGAGCGCAGCCCCTCCACCGTGCGGCCGACGACGACGAAGCGCGCGTCGGTCGGCGTGATCACCGGTTCGGCGAAGATCTGGCCCGGGCTGGTGAACGCCTGATGGACGATCAGTTTCGGACAGTCGCCGCCGAAACGGGTGAGCGGAAAGCCGGCCGCGCCGGCCCTGCGCAGCCGGTTTCCCGCCGCGTCGATCTCCATGACAAAAAACGGCACGGCGGCCTGGCCGTGCTTGCCGAGCATCGTCGCCCGCCACGCCGCCTGGGCGAAGGTGACGTCGAAACGGGCGCGCAACAGGTTGATGTCGTAGCGCAGGCGCCGGGCCGTCGACAAAAACCGGTCGTAAGGCATCATCACCGCCAGCGCGATCAGGCGCGCGAACTCGAAACGGGCCAGGCGGCGGGCCTCATCCGAGCCCAGGTTCAGAAACGCCACCTCCTCCTCGATCAGGTGCGGCTCGGCCAGCAGCGCCACCTCCATGGCCACTTCGAGGACCCGGTCGGCCGGCGCCAGCCGCTCGGAAATGAACAGCCGCCCGGTGTGCTTGTCGTAGCGGCGGCGCCAGTTGGGCATGGTCTCCACCGGCAGGACGCGGACCGTCATGTTGTGCTTGCGCTCCAGCCAGGCGCGCAGCTCACCCATCAGCGGCCCGTCGGCGTCGATCTGCTCCAACAGGCCGTCGGCGGCGGCTTCGACGGCGCGGAAATAGCCGCTGCGCTGCTCGAACGCATCGCGCAGCTCGTCGATCGGCAGGCGTGTGGCGTCGTCGCCCGACTGGCCGCCCTCGCCCGCCAGCGTGCGCGTCAGGCCACTCAGCCGGTCGCCGGACTCGCGATAGGCGCGGTGCAGCTTGATCATGGCGGCGGCCGCGTTGGGTGCGGCGTCGGACAGTTCGGCCAGTTCGTTGGGATCGGGCAGGTCGGCGGCGAGCAGCGGGTCGGAGAACACCTCCTTGAGCCGGGCCACCAGATCGGCCTCGCCGGCGCCGCGCAATTCGTCCATGTCGATGTCGTAGGTGGACGCCAGCTTGATCAGCAACTGCACCGTGAGCGGGCGCTGGTTGCGCTCGATCAGGTTCAGATAGCTGGGCGAGATGCCCAACTCGGCGGCCATCGCCGTCTGGGTCAGCTTCAGACCGGTGCGGATGCGGCGGATGCGGGGTCCGGCGAAGATTTTCTGTTCGGCCATGGTCGCGTGCCCAATACGATATTCAAGCAGTTCATTTTTTACAATTTTGACAAATTTACAAGCTATCCAGGTTAAATTGCGACAATTTCACCTCTTTTTCCAACTCATTCCGCTGATTTTCCTGGAAATGTGCAGCGCAATGTAAAATACACTCACGCCAGAGTTGGAAAATTTTGACACGAGCACCGATCGACCCACCCGGGTTTTCGTGTCGACAGACAAAGGATGAAGCCGTGACCGATTTCTACAATCTCGTTCCAAGCGCCCCGGAAGGCCGTTATGACGGCATCGAGCGGCCCTATACGCCGGACGAGGTGCGCCGGCTGCGCGGCTCCGTCGATATCAAGCACACGCTGGCCGAAATGGGCGCCAACCGGCTGTGGCAGCTCATCCACACCGAAGACTATGTCAATTCGCTGGGCGCGCTGTCGGGCAACCAGGCGATGCAGATGGTGCGCGCGGGTCTGAAAGCGATCTACCTGTCCGGCTGGCAGGTCGCCGCCGACGCCAACACCGCCGGCGCCATGTATCCGGACCAGTCGCTGTATCCGGCCAATGCCGGCCCGGAACTGGCCAAGCGCATCAACCGCACGCTGCAGCGCGCCGACCAGATCGAGACCTCGGAAGGCGAGCGCTCGGTGGAAACCTGGTTCGCGCCCATCGTCGCCGACGCGGAGGCCGGCTTCGGCGGACCGCTCAACTCGTTCGAATTGATGAAGGCCTATATCGAAGCGGGCGCCGCCGGCGTGCACTATGAGGACCAGTTGGCTTCCGAGAAGAAGTGCGGCCATCTGGGCGGCAAGGTGTTGATTCCTACCGCCCAGCACATCCGCAATCTCGACGCGGCGCGGCTGGCCGCCGACGTGATGGGAACCGCCACGCTGGTCATCGCGCGCACCGACGCGGAAGCTGCCAAGCTTCTGACCTCCGACATCGACGAGCGCGACCGGCCCTTCGTCGACTATGATGCGGGCCGCACGGCGGAAGGCTTCTACCGGGTCAAGAACGGCCTGGAGCCGTGCATCGCGCGCGCCATCGCCTATGCGCCCCATGCCGACCTGGTGTGGTGCGAGACCTCGAAGCCGGACCTGGAGCAGGCCAAGCGCTTCGCCGAAGCCGTTCACAAGGTCCATCCCGGCCAGCTGCTGGCGTACAATTGCTCGCCGTCGTTCAACTGGAAGGCCAATCTGGATGAGGCGACCATCGCCAAGTTCCAGCGCGAGCTGGGCGCGATGGGCTACAAGTTCCAGTTCATCACGCTTGCCGGCTTCCACCAGCTCAATTACGGCATGTTCGAGCTGGCCCGCGGCTACAAGGACCGGCAGATGAGCGCTTACTGCGAGCTGCAGGAGGCCGAGTTCGCCGGCGAGGCCAACGGCTACACCGCCACCAAGCACCAGCGCGAAGTCGGCACCGGCTATTTCGATGCCGTGTCGATGGCGATCAGCGGCGGCGCTTCCTCGACGACCGCCATGGGCGAATCGACCGAGAGCGCCCAGTTCCGCCAGGCAGCAGAGTAACGGGTTTTCGAACAAAGGAGATGAAGCCATGAACGCGAAACCGCCCGTCAAGGAGCGCAGCGAGGAAATGGCCTCGCTGATGAACGCCGACCAGCAAGCGGTGATCCGCATGGTCGCCAACGACCTGCATCGGCTCAATCAGTCGGTCATGAAGGCGGTCGAAGCAGGCGTGTCGGTCGAACTGATCCGTTCCGCGCGCCACCACTGCGGCGACGGCAATTTCGGCGATCTGCTGACCCCGGTGATCGTCAAACAGGGCTAAGGCTTTCCCCATAGAGCCGCTCCACCCGCCGCTGTGGTAGAACATTGCGGCGGGTGGATTTCGTTGGTTGTCCGGGCGATGTGCCGGGCAATGCCCGGGCGGCGCCCTCTTCTCCCGTCACCCCGGCCTTCGCCGGGATGACGTTGGTGGTTGGGGCGAGGCCCCTCCAATCTCCCTCCTTGTGGGGTGGAGGTGACAGAGTTAGCAAGGGCAACAAAGGAAAGGGCGGCCGATAAGCCGCCCTTTGCCCTACAAAGCCGCTGCTCAGTCGCGATCGCGATTCCAGCGGCGCCCGGCGCGTTCGGACATGCGGTCGAGGCGTTGGGCGACCTTGGCCTTCTGCTCATCGTCGAGCGTGTTGTAGAAGGCGACCAGCTGCGGCACCAGCAGGTCGGCGCGGCGGTCGAACTCGGCGCTGATCTCGCCGCGCAGTTCGTTGACGGCTTCGACCGTCAGGTTGTCACCTTGCGCCAATTCCTTCGCCTTGCCGGCCATGTCGCTCATGAACGAGCGCCGGGTGCCCATCAGCTCCACGTAGGACTGGGCGATCTGGTCGAACGAAGCCTGCTGTTCGTCGTTCAGTTCCAGCCGCTTGGTCACCATATAGGTGGCCCAGTCCGCCCGGTCCTCGGGCGAGTAGCCGCGATGATGGTAGCGTCCGGCGACCGCCGCGGTGCCGATGAGCGCGGCGACGACGCCGGCAATGATCCAGGTGCGTTTTCGAAGACCAAGCATGATGTTCCCTTTCACCGAAATGTGATTACCCCTTGAGCATTCATGTTGGGGCGGCCCCGGGGAACGGCAAATTAAAGCTTGGTAATGTGGTGGCAGTAGTGCGGCACCGGCCCTCTCCCCCGCCCAACCACCCCACGGAAGTATCCTTGCAGGGGGTGGTTGGGCGGGGAGAGGGCCGGAGCCGGGTAAAACTTAGTCCTTCGACGTGATCCCGCTCTTATGAATTACCCCGCCGATGGCGCCGCCGATCAGGGGGGCGACGATGTAGAGCCACAGCTGCTCCATCGCGCGGCCGCCCTCGAACAGGGCCGGGCCGATCGAGCGGGCCGGGTTGACCGAGGCGCCGGAGACCAGGATACCGGCCAGGTGGATGACCACTAAGGTGAGCCCGATGATCAGGCCCTCATTGCCGGTGGTGACCCCGTCCTGGGTGGCGCCGAGGATCACCATGATGAAGATCGCGGTGGCGATGACCTCGAAGGCGAAGGCGGACATCATCGAATAGTCCGACCAGCCGTTGGTGGCGAACCCGTTGGAGGGATCGAAGCCCCCGACCCGGCCGCTGGCGATCAGATACAGGGCGAACGCGGCGATGATGCCGCCGATCACCTGGGCGACCGCGTAGCCGATGAAATCCTTCACATCGAGCTGGCCGGCCACGAGCGCGCCCAGCGAGACGGCCGGGTTGAGATGCGCCCCGGACACGTGGCCGATGGCGTAGGCCATGGCGACAACCGTCAGGCCGAAGGCGAACGCGACGCCAAGCAGGCCCACCTGGCCGACCATGAAAATGACCGTGGCGCAGCCGAAGAAGACCAGGGTAAAGGTGCCGATCATCTCCGCGATATAGCGTTTCATGGGTTTCTCCCCGAACATGTGAGTTTGCCGGTCCGCCGGCTCCGCCGACCGGCGATTCCTGGGTCCGGGCGGAGTGTTGGCGCAGATTCGCACAGGTGGCAAGGGAGCGTGACGGGATGGTGTGGATGGTTGGGTGAAGTTGCGCGATTTATGGAATTTCGCGATAGGCCGCTATTTCCGTCTTCCTTTCACCCCCTCATTCCCTTCCCACCAGGGGGAGGGAGGGTCGTATAGCACCGCTTCGGCCCAACTCCACTCCCGTCATCCTCGCCTTGTGGCGAGGATCTAACCCCGTTGCCGCGGGATCTGCTGATAGCGGGTTAGATCCTTGGGATAAGCCAAAGGATGACGGGAGTGGATGGGCGGCACGGCCCAAGTTCCCCTCCCCTGTGTGGGGAGGGTTGGGGGTGGGGCAAATGCGCGAAGGACGCCCAGCCCCTACAGCCCCAGCGCGCTTGCCCCTTCCGAGGCACTGGTCACGCCGGCGCGGAACGGGCCGAACAGTTCACGCCCTATACCCGCCTGCGCCGCCGACAGGTCGCATTTGGCGGGGCGGCGCCGGGCGAAGGTTGTTTCTTCGACCAGCACGTCGAACCGGCCCGTGGTGGCGTCGAGCCGGATGGTGTCGCCGTCGCGGATTCTGGCGATCGGGCCGCCTTCGGCCGCCTCGGGGGTGACGTGGATGGCATTGAGGATCTTGCCCGAGGCGCCCGACATGCGCCCGTCGGTGACCAGGGCGACACGGTGGCCGCGGTCCTGGAGCACGCCGAGCGGCGGCACCATCTTGTGCAGTTCGGGCATGCCGCGCGCCTTGGGGCCCTGGAAGCGCAGCACGGCGACGAAATCGCGGTCGAGCTTTCCGGCCTTGAAAGCGTCCACGATTTCGCCCTGGTCGTGGAAGACGATCGCCGGGGCCTCGATCACATGGCGGTCCGGCTTGACGGCGGAGACCTTGGTGACGCCTTCGCCGAGATTGCCGGTCAAGACCTTGAGCCCGCCGGTGGGGGCGAACGGCTCGGCGCGCCGCGCGACGATCTTGGCGTTGCCGGGCTCGGCGGGCGGGGCCTGCCAGACCACCTCGCCGTCCGCGCCCAGTTTAGGTTCTTGCGCGTGGGCGGACAGCCCGTCGCCCCAGATGGTCTTCACATCCTCATGCAACAGGCCACCCGACAGCAGTTCGCGGATGATGAACGGCAGGCCGCCGGCGGCGTGGAAGTGGTTCACGTCCGCCAGGCCGTTGGGATAGACCCGCGCCAGCAGGGGCACGGCGGCGGACAGGTCGGAGATGTCGTCGAGGGTGAGGCGGATGCCGGCGGCCCGCGCGATCGCCACCAGATGGATGACGTGGTTGGTCGAACCGCCGGTGGCGTGCAGGCCGACGACGCCGTTGATGACGGCCTTTTCGTCGATGACGCGGGCGACCGGCGTGAACTCGTTGCCGAGCGCGGTGATCGCCAGCGCGCGCTTGGTGGCGGCGCGGGTGAGCGCATCGCGCAGCGGCGTGCCGGGATTGATGAAGCTGGCGCCGGGCAGGTGCAGGCCCATGAACTCCATCAGCATCTGGTTGGAGTTGGCGGTGCCGTAGAAGGTGCAGGTGCCGGGTGAGTGATACGAGGCGCTCTCGGCGGCGAGCAGTTCGTCGCGGCCGATTTTTCCCTCGGCATATTGCTGGCGCACCTTCGCCTTCTCGTCGTTGGGCAGGCCCGAGGGCATCGGCCCGGCCGGCACGAACACCGCCGGGATGTGGCCGAAGGTGAGCGCGCCGATCATCAGGCCGGGCACGATCTTGTCGCAGATGCCCAAATACATCGCTGCGTCGAACATGTTGTGGGACAAGCCGACGCCGGTGGCCAGCGCGATGACGTCGCGCGAGAACAGCGACAATTCCATGCCCGGCTGGCCCTGGGTAACCCCGTCGCACATGGCCGGCACGCCGCCGGCGACCTGGGCGACGCCGCCGGCCTCGGCGGCGGCTGCTTTGATCTGGTCGGGGAAGCCCTGGTAGGGTTGGTGCGCCGACAGCATGTCGTTATAGGCCGTGACGATGCCGATGTTCGCCACCACGTCGCCGGCAAGCGCCTGCTTGTCGCCGGCGCCGCAGGCGGCGAAGCCATGGGCCAGGTTGGAGCACGACAGCGCCGTGCGGTGTGGTCCGGCCTCAATCTGCGCGTCGATGCGCTCCATGTAGTCGGCGCGCGCGTCGCGCGAGCGCTCGATCAGCCGGTCGGTCACTTTCGCGATGGTTTTGTCGACGGTCACGGGTCTTCTCCTGTGATTTGTCGTCAAGCGATTTGTCGTCAAGGCGGCGCGTCACGGCGCCCAGTAGACTTCCAGTTCTTCGACCGCCGACAGCACATGGCGGATCGGCAGTTCGTCGGCGTCGCCGCCGCTGCGGGCCTCGTCCCAGACCTGCCGCTTGGCCTCGCCCTCGAAATGCACCGCGACCAGGCCGGCCGCCGCGATCGCCGGCAGGGTCAACGTGATGCGCGGCTCGCCGGCGCCCGGTGCGCGCATGGAGGCGACTACATCGGCCGACAGCCGGT
The DNA here is from genome assembly GCA_028281105.1 of Rhizobiaceae bacterium. Lineage (GTDB taxonomy): Bacteria > Pseudomonadota > Alphaproteobacteria > Rhizobiales > Rhizobiaceae > JANQKQ01. The sequence continues at coordinate 52,050 of JANQKQ010000040.1, read as the reverse complement.
CAGTCGCCTGGCTCAGCCGGTCGCCGCCTGGGAAGAACGAGGCGGTATGGCCGTCCGTGCCCATGCCGAGCACCACCGCATCGAGCGGCAGCACCCCTTTGGCCAGTTCTCCCGCCACCCGTTCGAGCGCGGCTTCCGGGTTCGCTTCGCCGGTATACAGCGATACGAACCGGGCCTCGACCGCCCGGTTACGCAACAGTTCGGCGCGCACCAGAGCCTCGTTGGAGCGCGGGTCGGAAGCCGGCACCCAGCGCTCGTCGACCAGGGTCACCTTGACCGCGGCCCAGTCCAGCTCACAGCGCGACAGCGCGCCGAAGAACCGCTTGGGCGTCGACCCGCCGGAGACCGCCAGGCTGGCGGCGCCGCGGGCGGTGATCGCGCGCTGCAGCGTGGCCGCGACCTTGGCGGCCAACGCATTGGCCAGCGCGCCGCCATCGGAGAACTCGACAAAGCGCACGCTCATGCATTTTCATCCTCGTACCAGGTGCGCCCGTCCCTTTCGATCAGCGCGATCGAGGCGGTGGGCCCCCAACTGCCGGCCGTGTAGCGCTGCACCTTCTTGCCGGTCTCGCGCCAGGCGGCGATGATCGGGTCGACCCAGGTCCAGGCGGACTCGACCTCGTCGCGGCGCATGAACAAGGTGGCGTTGCCGCGGATGACGTCGAGCAGCAGGCGCTCATAGGCGTCCGGCGAGCGCACGTTGAAGGCTTTGGCGAAGCTCATGTCGAGCGGTACATGACGCAGGCGCATGCCGCCGGGACCGGGGTCCTTGATCATGATCCACTGCTTGACGCCCTCATCCGGCTGCAGGCGCACCACCAGCCGGTTCGCCTCGAAGCGCTCCTCCTCGCCGAAGATGTTGTGCGGAGCCGGACGGAACTGGATGACGATCTCCGAGACGCGCTCGGGCAGGCGCTTGCCGGTGCGCAGGTAGAACGGCACGCCCGCCCAGCGCCAGTTGGAGATCTCCGCCTTGATCGCCACATAGGTCTCGGTGTCGCTTTGGTCGTTGTCGATCTCGTCGAGATAGCCCGGCACCGCCTGGGTGCCGCTGGCGCCGGCCACATACTGGCCGCGCACGGTGACGTCGCCGACGTTGGCAGGGCCGATGGGTTCGAGGCAGCGCAGGACCTTCAGCTTCTCGTCACGGACCGCATCCGCGTCGATCGAGGCGGGCGGCTCCATCGCCACCAGGCACAGCAGCTGGAGGAGATGGTTCTGCACCATGTCGCGGATGGCGCCGGAGTGGTCGTAGTAGTTGCCGCGCCCTTCCACGCCCAGGGACTCGGCCACGGTGATCTGCACATGGTCCACATGGGCGGAGTTCCACAGCGGCTCGAACAGGGCGTTGGCGAAGCGCAGCGCCATCAGGTTCTGAACGGTCTCTTTGCCCAGATAGTGATCGATGCGGTAGACCTGATCCTCGCGGAAGTGCTCACCGACCGCGCGGTTCAATTCGATCGCGGAGGCCAGGTCGTGGCCGATCGGCTTTTCGATCACCAGCCTCGAATGTTCGTTCACCAGCCCCTCGCCGTGCAACCGGCTCGCGATCGGCCCGAACAGACGCGGGCTGACGGCCAGATAGAAGGCGCGAACGCGATCCTCATCGCCCAGCAGCGCCTTGAGTTCGCTCCAGCCGGCGTCCTGGGTCGCATCAACCGAGACATAGTGCAGGCGTTCGAGAAAGTCGGCGACGGAGGTCTGGTCGCGCTCCTCGTCGCCCACATGGGCATCCAGCGCCTTGGCCGCGAACTGCCGGTATTCCTCGCTGGTCATCTTGGCGCGCGAGGCGCCGATGATCCTTGAATCGCCGGTGAACTGGAAATCGGCCGCCCGGCGGTACAACGCCGGCAACAGCTTGCGCTCGGCCAGATCGCCGGTGCCGCCGAAGACGACATAGTCGAACTCCTCGACGGGTATGAACTTGCTGGTCATGGACGGGCTTTCCCAAACTTTCCGCCCGATGAAGCCGAGCCGGTTTCTACCGTTCACCGCAGCCGAGCCGGTCGCGCCCCACCCGCCGATGATGCCGGTGCGGGTTATATTTAAATCGATTTGATCCCGCAACCGGTGTGGGCGATTGCATTGTCTTGACAATCGCGCCAGTGTGGCGCCCGGCTCACGGGGAGGAACACCGACATGGAAGATGCGATACTGAACACCGGTCTGCCGATCGCGCTCGCCATCATGATGCTCGGCATGGGTTTGGGGCTGACAATCGGCGATTTCACACGCGTGTTCACCAAGCCCAAGGCGTTCTCGATCGGCGTGGTGCTGCAGATCGTCATGGTGCCGTTCGCGGCGCTGGCGGTGGTCTCGGTGTTTCCCATGGCCGCGCCGCTGGCGGTCGGCTTCATGCTTCTGGCAGCATGCCCCGGCGGGGTGACCTCGAACATCCTGACCTATATCGGCCGCGGCGACGCGGCGCTTTCGGTCTCGCTTACCGCAGTGATCTCCCTGGTCGGCTTCATCACCATTCCGCTGATCACCGGCTGGGCGTTGGGTAACTTCATGGGCGAGGCTGCGCCCGATCTGCCGCTGGGCGAGACGATGATCGGCATTCTGGTGATCACCACCGTGCCGGTGGCGCTCGGCATGTTGGTGCGCGGCTTTGCGCCGGGTTTCGCGCGTAAGGCCGAGCGGGTGTTCCGGCCGCTGTCGGCACTGATCTTCGTCGCCGTGGTGGTGGCGGCGGTTTATGCCAATCGCGACGATGTGGTGCCGTTCTTCGCCCAGGCCGGCGTCGCCGCGCTGGCGATGAACCTGTTCACCATGATCGTCGCCGGGCTGTTCGCGGTGGTGCTTTCGCTGCCGCGGGACCAGAGGATCGCGATCACATTGGAATGCGGATTGCAGAACTCCACCATTGCACTGGTGGTCGCTCTCACATTCTTGAAGGTCGACGCCATCTCGATCCCCGCCGCCGTCTACGGGCTGATCATGCTGGCCACCGGCTTCGGCTACGCCTGGTGGATCGGCCGGCGCGCGCCGCAGCCGGCCTGATCTTGGCCGGGCGCGACAAGGAACGGATCGAGACGCTGGCCGCACGCGCCGGCGGCTTCATCGATGCCGCCAGCGGCGGGGTGGTGCCGCCGATCCAGCCGTCGACTACCTTCGTGCGCGACGAAGCTTACGAGCCGCTGGTCGAGGCCAACGTCTACGGCCGCGACGACAGCGATATTGTGCGCATCGGCGAGACGCTGATCGCTTCGATGGAACGGGCGGATGCGGCGCTGCTGTTTCCGTCCGGCATGGCCGCGACCGCCGCGGTGATGCGCACCGTGCCCAATGGCGGAGCGATCGTTGCCCAGTCCGGCATCTATTGGGGCACGACCAAGTGGCTGCGCGAGTTCTGCCAGCGCCGGGCGATCGATTTGACCGAAGTCGACGCCGGCGACGCGCAGACCTTTGCCGCGACAATCGAGAAGGCCCGCCCGCAGGTGGCGCTGGTGGAGACGCCGTCCAATCCGTGGCTCAAAATCGTCGACATCGAGGCGGCGGCGAAAGCCTGCGGTGCGGCCGGCTCGCTGCTGGTGGTCGATTCGACGGCCGCGACGCCGGTGCTGAGCCGGCCGCTGGAGCTGGGCGCCGACATCGTCATGCATTCGGCGACGAAATCGCTCAACGGTCATTCCGACGTGCTGGCCGGCGTGCTGGCAACGAAGGATACCGGTTCGCCGGCCTGGCAGGCGATCGCCACCGACCGGCACGACGCCGGCGCTATCCTCGGCGCGTTCGAGGCATGGCTGCTGGTGCGCGGCATACGCACGCTGGCGCTGCGGGTGGAACGGGCGAGCGACAATGCGATGGCGGTGGCCCTGCACCTGGCGAGCCATCCGCGCATCGAGCAGGTGCTCTATCCCGGCCTGCCCGACCATGAAGGCCACGACCTGGCAGCCCGGCAGATGAACAGCCGGTTCGGCTCGCTACTGTCGTTCCTGGTCAAGGGCGGCCGGGACGAGGCGCTTGGTGTCTGCGGCCGGTTCAGCGGCATTCACCGGGCAACGTCGCTGGGCGGGGTTGAGAGCCTGGCCGAACATCGCCACACGGTCGAGGGCGACGTGACAGGCGTGCCGGAAAACCTTGTCCGGCTGTCGGTGGGCATCGAGCATGTGGACGATCTGATCGAGGATCTGGATCGGGCGTTGGGCGGCTGAACGGCCAATCGTATGGTGGGCCTATCGGGCCTGGAAGTGCGGTTTTGCCAGGCGAATTGGAGGCCGATATGGTCCGAGCATGAACATCTATGGCTTCGACCACATTGTCCTGTGCGTCGGCAACGTCGACACAACCATAGAATTCTATCAGCGCGTTCTCGGCATGAAGGCAATCGAGGAGCGCGCGGGTAAGTGGTCGCTTCACTTCGGGTCGAGCAAGATCAGCCTTCAGGACGCACGCACGGCGCCGCGTCTGGCGAAGAAAACCGTGCCGGGCAGCGGTAACTTCTGCGTGGTCACCGATACGCCGATTGACGACGTGGTCGAGCAACTGCGTTCGAACGATGTCGAGATCGTGGAAGGGCCTGCGCAGAAATCAGGTGCGGTGGGAAAGTTGATGTCGGTCTACTTCCGGGACCCCGACGACAATCTCGTCGAGGTCGCCAACAGGCTGCTCTGACACGGTTCGCCGAGCGTTTTCCCCACGCGGCGGCATCCAGATGTCTGGGCAGGAGCAGTAAGGATACCGAATGACGGTCAAGCGCATTGTCTCGAACATCGCGGCGAGCTCGATCGACGAAGTAAGGGCCTTCTACTGCGACCTCTTCGGGCTCGCCGTCGTCATGGATCAGGGATGGATCGTGACCCTGGCGACGGGCGCGACCAGCCAGACCCAGATCAGCATCGCGAGCGAGGGCGGATCGGGAACCGCGGTTCCCGATCTATCCGTAGAGGTGGAAGACGTCGATGCCGTCTATCAGCGCGCAAGGAGGCTGGGCCACACAATCGAGTACGAGTTGACGGATGAACCATGGGGCGTGCGCCGCTTCTACGTGGTCGACCCTACGGGAAAGGTCCTCAATGTTCTTTCCCACCCGGACTGACGCGCTTCGCAATATGCTCGAATGGACGCAAGCCCTGACGGCTACAGAGGCGGCGGCTCCACCCCTGCCGCGCGGCAGGCGCCCGTCAGGGTGTTGGCCATCAGCATGGCGATGGTCATCGGGCCGACGCCGCCCGGCACCGGGGTGATCGAGCCGGCGACCTGCGCGCATTCTTCGAAATGCACGTCGCCGACCAGACGGGTCTTGCCCTCGCCCTTCTCCGGCGCGTCGATGCGGTTGATGCCCACGTCGATGACGCAGGCGCCCGGCTTGATCCAGTCGCCGCGCACCATCTGCGGCCGGCCGACGGCGGCGACAACGATGTCGGCGGTGGCCACCAGTCCGGGCAGGTCGGGGGTCCGCGAATGGGCGATGGTCACCGTGGCGTTGGCCGCCAGCAACAGGTTGGCCATCGGCTTGCCGACGATGTTGGAGCGGCCGACGACGACGGCGGTGAGCCCCGACAGATCATCGCGGCCCAGGGCGCGCTTGGTCAGCAGCATCGAGCCGGCCGGCGTGCACGGCACGAAGGCGGTGTCGGTCTGGCCGGTGCCCAGCTTGCCGACGTTGATGAAGTGGAAGCCATCCACGTCCTTGTCCGGCGCGATCGCCTGGATCACCTCGCCTTCGTCGATGTGGTCCGGCAGCGGCAGCTGCACCAGGATGCCGTGAATGGCTGGGTCGGCGTTGAGCTGGTTGACCAGGGTCAGCAGATGATCCTGGGAGATCGACGCGTCCATGGTGTGGGTTACCGAATGAAAGCCGCACTCGGTCGCCTTCCTACCCTTCGAGCGCACATAGACCTGGCTGGCGGGGTCCTCGCCGACGATGACGACGGCGATGCCGGGTTTGACGCCTGATTTGGCGACCAGGTCGGCGGTGGCGGCCTTCACCTGTTCGACAACGTCTTCGGCGACGGCCTTGCCGTCGATAATCTGGGCGGTCATGGGGCTTTCTCCGGTTCGATGGGCGACGAAGGCCGGCGGACCTTAGGAAATGCAGCCTGCAGTTCCAACCGGGAATGCGACATCGGTGATGGGGATTTGCGGCGTCGGGTGTAGTGGATCCACTCCACTGCATGTTTTCGCCCAATCCATCTGCGCACCCTACCCTTCGCCACAAGAAGAAGGCGAATTGGGTGGCGCGACCCCCACTCTCGTCATCCTCGGGCCTGTCCCGAGGATCCACCCACCTCTCACGCTCACAAACCTGTCGGCACCGGGGTTAGATCCTCGCCACAAGGGCGAGGATGACGGGAGTGAGGGTAGCGAGGATGACGGGAGTGAGGGTGGCGAGGATAACGGGAGAGGGTGGGGCGACGAGGCTACCGTCCCTTCGCCGCCGCCAGCGCCTTCTTTAGCGTGTTGATATCGGCCACCTGGTTGGCCAGCAGTAGCACCAGACGGGCGTTGAGGCGGGCGGACTGGTCGTCGGTGAGGCCTTCATGGGCAGCCATCAGGGCTTCGTAGAATTCATCGCCGGCGGCGCCGAGTTTGTCGGCGGCGATTTGCTCATCGCTCATCGGCTTCCTCCCAGCGCGCGATCGCGGGCGGCCAGGATCGCGGCCTGCGTGGGTTCGGTGAATGCGGCGGTCACGTGCTGGTCGGGGCGCATCAGATAGGCGATGTCTTCGCCGTAACGCTCGAAGGCCAACCCGCTCGCATCGGCGAAATCGCCCTGGCCCGGCTCGCGGGCGATGGTGATCGTCGGCAGGTCGGCGAACGGGCGATTGGGCTTGCGCCCGAAGTTCAGTACGGTGAACCCGCCGCCGATCTGGTTCAGCAGCCAGGCCTCGCCGGAGCCGTTGGTCAGCGGCGCGTCAAGCGCCGGCGAGCCGGGCTCAAGGTCGGCGCCCGGCGAGGCAGTCTCCAGCTCGAAGCCGGCCAGCGAGCACGGCACGGAGAGACGCCCTGAATTGATCAGCTTGCGGGCGAACGGCATGTCAGCGGCCAGGTTGAGCACCTCATCGCGGAACATCTTTTCCATCGGCGATTTGGGAGTCATGAAGTTGGTGGCGCGCGAGGAGTTCAGGATGTTCTCGTCGGTGCCGTGGATGCGCTCGCGGTTGTAGCTTTCCAGCAGGCTTTCGGGCGCGGAGCCCCCGATCACGGCGGCCAGCTTCCAGCTCAGATTGTCGACATCCTGGACCCCGCCATTGCCGCCGCGCGCGCCGAACGGCGAGACGATGTGAGCCGAATCGCCGACGAACAGGATGCGGCCGTGGACGAAGCGCTCCAGCCGGCGGCACTGGAAGGTGTAGACGGAGACCCAGTCCAACTCGAAAGGTCGGTCGCCCACCGCCTTGGCGATGCGCGGGATGACGTTTTCGGGCTTCTTCTCCTCTTCCGGGTCGGCGTCCCAGCCCAGTTGCAGATCGATGCGGTAGATGTCGTCGGGCTGTTTGTGCAGCAGCGCCGACTGGCCGGGATGGAAGGTGGGCTCGAACCAGAACCAGCGCTCGGACGGGAAGTCCGCCTTCATCTCCACATCGGCGATGAGGAAGCGCTCCTCGAACAGCTTGCCGGCGAAGTCGAGGCCGAGCATGGCGCGGATATCGGAGGTGGCGCCGTCGCAGGCGATCAGATAGTCGGCGGCCAGGGCGTAGGTGCCGTCGGGCGTCTCGATCGTCGCGGTGGCGCCGGTCTCGTCGTGGGCGACGGCCACCACCTTGTTCTTGAAGCGCAGGTCGATCAAGTCGGGGAAGTCGCGGGCGCGCTCGACCAGATATTGCTCGACGTAATACTGCTGCAGGTTGATGAAGGCCGGCATCTTGTGGCCGGTCTCGGGCAGCAGGTCGAAGGAATAGACTTCCTCGTCGCCGTGGAACAGGCGGCCGACCTGCCAGGTCACGCCCTTGTCCACCATGCGCTCGCCGACGCCGAGGCGGTCAAAGATTTCAAGCGTGCGCTTCGACCAGCAGATGGCGCGCGAGCCGACCGAGACCACGTCGTTGTCGTCGAGGACGACCGAGGCGACGCCATGCAGGGCCAGATCGATGGCCATGGCCAGGCCGATCGGGCCGGCGCCGACGATGGCCACCGGGTAACGCTCCGGCGCGGGCCGGCCAGCGGCCAGTTCCGGCGGGGTTTCGTAACCGAAGGGCTTGTATTCGTAGCGCGGCATTAGTCTTTTCCCGTAGCCAGGGCTTCGTCGATGTCGTCGCCGCGGTCGATTTCCAGGAAGAACTCATCGAGCTGCGGTGGCGGCACTTTGGTAGAAGACAGCATGGCGTGGGCCTGGCCGCGATGGTGGATCTGGTGCTGGAACAGATGCGGCAGCAGCGCGGCGACCGGGTCCGTCATGATGCCGCGCTCGCCGCGATCTTGCTTGACCGGGCTCGTCAATTGATCCTCGGTGAGCGCCTTGCAATAAGCGATTAGCCTCTGGTCGGCCTTCGCCTGGGCGGCGGCCAGGCCGGCGGGCTCGGTGAAGGGCACGAACTCGGCATAGACCGCCCTGCCCTTGCCGCCGCCTTCCAGAGCGTCGATGTAGTAGAGGTCGACTTCGAGGATGTGGTTGAGGGTTTCGGCGAGCGACGGGAAGAAGCCGGTGCGCGGGGCGGTAAATTCCTCTGCCGATAGTTGGCAGCACGCGGTGTGCAGGCGGTGGTTGGCCCAACGGTTATTGGCGGCCATGGCGCGGAAGTGGTCGGGAAGCGTGTTCATCTGGAGCTCGTTTCGGTCGCGTTAAATGCAATCACAATTCGATCTGATTTGTATTCTCTCAATATTTATGGCTTCATCGGAGATATTCCATGAGAAGGAACCGATTGAGATGCAATTACTGGCATTTGTCATAGTGTTAGCGATCGCATTGGTGCAGTTAGTCGCCATGATGGAGGGTATGGATGTCTGGCTTGGTTTTGGCCCCATCTTGAGCATCCTAGGTTTTTTTGTCTTGGTTTGGATTCCGGGTGGCTCAATTGGCATCGCCATTCTTGGATACATGGGAGCGACCATGGGCTGGGGCTGGGAGTGGTGGCAGGCCTTGCTTCTCGTAGTACCCGGCATTGCTTTTGCTGGTTTCTCCCTTTTTGCGGGTGGCGTCATGGCTCTGTACGACGGAGTTCTCAGACGGCGCTAGAACTGAGCTACCCCTGCAACGCCTCCCACATCTGCTTGTCGCGTTCGGCCGTCCAGATGCGCGGGGTGTCGACGTCGCGGGCTTCGTCGTAGGCGCGGGCGACGTTGAAGGGCAGGCAGTGTTCGTAGATGGCGTAGTCGGCGAATTTGGGATCGCAGGCGGCGCGGCAGGCGTCCCAAGCTTCCTTCAGCGAGCCGCCGCCCAGCGCGACGCGGGCGACCGGGGAATAGGTGGAGCGCACGAAGTCCTCGGTGAGGTCGAGGGCTTCGTTGACCATCTTCTCGCCGACCAGGGCGCCGCCGCGGCCGGGCATGATGGCGTCGACATTCCAACCCCGGATGGCGGCGAGCGTGCCGGGCCAGTCGTGGAAATGGCCGTCGCCGCAATAGCAGGCGGACTTGTATTCGACGATGTCGCCGGTGAACATCACATTGGCGTCGGGCACATAGGCGACGATGTCGCCGGCAGTGTGGGCACGGCCCAGATGCATCAGGTCGACGCGACGGTTGCCCAGATAGACGGTCATGCGCTGGTTGAAGGTGGTGGTCGGCCAGGTGAGCCCGGGGATCGATTCATGGCCCTGGAACAGGCGGGGGAAGCGCTCGAACTCGCTGTCCCAGTCCTCCTGGCCGCGCTCGACCACCATGGCGCGGGCCTTCTCCGACATGATCACCTGTTGCGCGTTGTAGGCCGAGGCGCCGAGCACACGCACGGCGTGGTAGTGCGACAGCACCACATGAGTGATCGGCTTGTCGGTGACGCCTCGCACCTGTTCGATCACCTTGTTGGCGAGACGCGGGGTGGCCTGGGCGTCGATCACCATCACGGAGTCATCGCCGATGATGACGCCGGTGTTGGGGTCACCCTGCGCCGTGAACGCCCAAAGCCCGTCGCCAACCTCGGTAAACGAGATCTGCTTTTCCTCCATATCGCCCTGGGAGGCGAATGCCTTAGCCATATTTCACTACCTTTTGTTCGATCGCGCCGAAGATCGAGCGGCCATCGTCGTCGGCCATGTCGATACGCACCGTATCGCCGAATTTCATGAACGCCGTCTTCGGGGCGCCATCGCGGATCGTCTCGATCACGCGGATTTCGGCGATGCACGAATAGCCCTTGCCGCCATCGGCGACCGGCTTGCCGGGCGAGCCGTCGGCGTCTTTGTTCGATATGGTGCCCGAGCCGATGATGGCGCCGGCCTGGATCGAGCGGGTCTTGGCGGCGTGGGCGACCAGTTTCGGGAAGTTGAATGTCATGTCGAGCTGCGCGTCGGCGCGGCCGAAGGGTGCGCCGTTGTAGTCGACCAGCATCGGCCGATGGATCATGCCGTCGCGCCAATGTTCGCCCAACGCGTCGGGCGTCACCGCTACCGGGGAAAACGCGGTCGGCCCCTTCGACTGGAAGAAGCCGAAGCCCTTGGCCAGTTCGGCGGGGATCAGCGCGCGGAAGGAGACATCGTTCAAGATCATCACCAGGCGGATCGCCCCGCCCGCCTGCTCAGCCGAAGCACCCTGGGGCACGTCGTCGACGATGACGGCCACCTCCGCCTCCATGTCGATGCCCCAGTCCTCGCTGGCGCATTCGATGTCGTCATGAGGCCCCAGCATGGCGTCGGGCGCGCCCATATACATCAGCGGGTCGTGCCAGAAGCTGTCCGGCAGTTCGGCGCCTCTCGCCTTGCGCACCAGTTCGACGTGATTGACATAGGCCGAGCCGTCCGCCCACTGGCTGGCGCGCGGCAGCGGGGCCATGGCCTCTGTGGGGTCGAAGGGCTGGCCTTCGCCGCCGTCCTCCAGCCGCCGCCATTGCGCGCGCAGGGCCGGCTCGGCGGCCGCCCAATCGTCGAACGCTGCGCGCATGGTGGGCACAGCTTCGGCCAAGCCGTGGCGAGACAAGTCCGATGACACCACCGCCAGGCGGCCGTCGCGGCTGCCATCTTTCAAGGTCGCCAGTTTCATCGCCGGCCGTCCTCCCCGATCGCGGCCAGCTTAGCCGCCGCCTTGGCCCGCGTCACCAGCGGCCTTCCTTGGTGCCGTCGAAACGGCGCTCCAGGCCGGTCCAGCAATCGATATAGTCGTCCTGGACGGTATCAAGCTTGGAGGCGAACTGCGTGATCTGCTGGGGGAACCGGGTCTCGAACATGAAGGCCAGCGTGTTGTCGAGCTTTTCGGGCGCCAGGTCGGAGTGCGATGCCTTCTCGAAGCCGAAGGTGTCCGGCCCGTGCGGCAGCATCATGTTGTGTAGCGACATGCCGCCGGGCACGAAACCCTTCTCCTTGGCGTCGTATTTGCCTTTTACCAGCCCCATGAACTCGCTCATGATGTTGCGGTGATACCAGGGCGGGCGGAAGGTGTCCTCGGCCACCATCCAGCGCGGCGGGAAGATGACGAAGTCGATGTTGGCGGTGCCCGCTTCCTCGGTGGGCGCGGTCAGCACGGTGAAGATGGACGGGTCCGGGTGGTCGAAGGCGATGGCGCCCACTGGGGAGAAGGTGGACAGATCGTATTTGTACGGCGCGTAGTTGCCGTGCCAGGCCACCACGTCGAGCGGCGAGTGGTCGATCTCGCTGACATAGAAGCGGCCACACCACTTGATGTGCACGCGGCAGGGCGTTTCCTTGTCTTCATACGCGGCGACCGGGGTCTTGAAGTCGCGCGGGTTGGCCAGGCAGTTGGCGCCGATCGGGCCGCGGTCCGGCAGGGTGAACTTGGCGCCGTAGTTCTCGCACATATAGCCGCGTGAGGGACCATTCATGAGCTTCACCGCGAACAGCATGCCGCGCGGGACGATGCACAATTCGCCGGGCGTGATTTCGATGCGGCCCATCTCGGTGAATACCTCGATGCCGCCGTCCTGGGGCAGGATCATCAGCTCGCCGTCGGCGTTGAAGAAATAGTCGTCGACCATGTCCTCGTTCATCACATAGACGTGCGAGGCCATGCCGGCCTGGGTCATCACGTCGCCGGCGGTGGTCATGGTGCGGATACCCGACAGGAAATTGGTCTTCTCGTTGGGGATCGGCAGCGGGTCCCAGCGCATCTGCTGCAGGGGCAGCTCGGCCTCATGGTTGGCCGGCGCGGTGCGCCAGAACGGGTACTCGATCGTCTTGAAGCGCTTGGTGTGGCGCACGGACGGGCGGATGCGATACAGCCACGAGCGCTCATTGGTGCCGCGCGGCGCGGTGAACGGGGAGCCGGAGAGCTGCTCGGCATACAGACCGTAGGCGCAGCGCTGGGGCGAGTTGCGGCCCTGGGGCAACGCGCCGGGAAGGGTTTCGGTTTCGAAGTCGTTGCCGAAGCCGGGCATGTAGGAAACGGACATGGATGAACCACCTGGTAAAGCTACGCGGTGGCCGGAACGGCTTGGGCGGCGCGAGCGCCGCCTCCCGTCGGCTCGCGTGGGTTGTCGTTCGGATTGGACTGCCATATGGGTCTTAGAGTAAACCCATAATAGTTGCAATTGAAACTTTTTGTGAGCCGTGGCCGAGTCCCTTGAACTGAGCAAATTCCTCCCCTTTCGGCTCAACCGGCTGGCCGGCGAGATGTCGCGGCGGCTGTCGGCGATCTATGGGGAGCGGTTCGGCATCGACGTGCCGCAGTGGCGGGTGCTGGCCACCCTGGGCCGGCACGAGCCGGTCACCGCCCAGGCGGTGGTGCATTCCACCCGCACGCATAAGTCCACCATCAGCCGCGCGGTCACGCGACTGATCGAGATCGGCTGGGTGGAGCGGGTGCGCTCGGCGGAAGACGGGCGCGAGCACCTGTTGCGGTTCACATCGAGGGGCCGGCGCGCCTATGAAGAGATCGTGCCGCTGGTGCTGGCGGTCGAGCGCGAGGTGCTGGCCGAACTGGGCATCGGCGGGCGCGAGGCGGTAGAGGCCGCGCTCACCCGGCTCGAAGCTGCGCTGGATATACCCGGCGCGGGTGAGGAGATGGATGGGACGTGAACAGGCCATCGGCTTTAGATAGCATGTACCCCCACCCCTAACCCCTCCCCTCAAGGGGGAGGGGGATAAGGCCGTGCCACCCCTTCACTCCCGTCATCCTCGAACCTATCCTTCTCGTCATCCTCGGGCTTGACCCGAGGACCCAGAACTGAACTGCCGTAACCGGTCGTCCCTGGATCCTCGCCTCAAGGGCGAGGATGACGATGGTGGGGTGGCGAGGATGACGATGGTGGGGTGGCGAGGATGACGCAGGTGGATTTGGGCACGGGAGCAGCCACAACACCTTCCCTCCCGCTTGTGGGGAGGGAATGAGGGTGGGGGTGTCAGTCGGGGCCCTCCCCCACCACCGACAACGCCGCTGTCTTCAACGCAGCCAACAGCGATTTGAGCTGTTTCTCATCGCGCGCTGAATCGCGGATGCCCATTGATGCGTTCTGGATGAAGTCGGCGAACTGGTCGATGCTCATGTCGGCCTTGGCGATCCGCGCCTCATGGGGCGCGAGGATCCCGGCGATCGCTTCCTTCTTGCGGGTCTGCGCCTTGGCGATCTCCGCCTTTCCCGCCTCGTTGTATCCGCCGATCATATCGGCCGCATCGGGCGTAGCCCGGATGATGGCGTGGGAGGCGATGATGGCGTGTTGGAAGTAGATGTCCAGCTTGTCGCCGAGACCCGCCGCATTCCTCCAGCCTTCCAGGATGGCCGATAGCGAGCGGTCGGACGAGTAGCGGATCGCGGCGCAGAACACCTCCTCCTTGTTGGAAAACACCGTGTAGAGCGTCTGGCGGGCCAGACCCGCCTCGCCGGCGATGTCGGCCATCGTGGTGCGCCGGATGCCGTAGCGCATAAACACCCGGATTGCGGCGTCGAGGATGGCTTCGTTCTGTTTGCTCGCCTTGCTCATGTCAGACATCTTGACAAATCATGACGCTTTGTCAATAAATGACAAAACGACATAATTTGTCACCTTGATAAACCAACCATCAAACCGGAGGAACCATCATGATCATCGTCACAGTAGAGGTGGAATTTACCGAAGACGTCATCGGCGGCGCGCGCGAGGCGTTCCGCGTCATGGACGCGGAGACGGCGAAGGAGCCCGGCTGCCTGAAATATGTCTCGTCGGTCGACGTCAACGATCCGAAGATCCTGCGCATCTACGAGATGTGGGATTCGGTGGAGGCGCTGATGCCGCACTTCGAAACCCCACACATGGCGGATTTCCGCAAAGTGTTCAGCGGGTTCGAGGCCAAGTCGATGGAAACGAAAGTCTACGAGATCGACAGGGAAGTGGCGTTGCCGGGCCGCAGTTGAGCGGTTCTCGCGCTCAACCTGTGGGGCGGACGGCCCGCGGACTGTCCTTTGCGCATGGGTTCCTGATAGGATAGCGTGAGCGCAAACATCACCCTGGGCCGGTGTGGCTGCTCGCCACGCGATGCCGGGCCGGGCCTGGAAACCGGCAATCGTGAACCGAAGCGACACATCTTCGCAATCTTCGTCGCTGTTCGAAGGACAGCTGGCGCACGCTTTTCTCCTGGTGGCGCTGCTGGCGGCAACGATCTGGCTGGCGGGCGTCGATGGAGCGATGGACGGCTCGCTGTTCGGCGTTTCCACGCGGGTCTGGTTCGTCCTCCTACTCGCCGATACGATCGCCCACCAGCTGTTCGTATGGCTTGCGTGGCGGCTCGAACTGCATGGCCGCCGGCTCACCGGCTGGATGGGTGGAACCGAGCGCGCGTTTCGGATCTACGCGACGATATTCGCGGTGCTGTTCGCCGCCCGGTTCGTGATCATCACCTTGCTTGCGGTGGCGAACCGCGGCTCGCTGGCCATGGATCCCTGGCTGGGCTATCTGCTGGCCGCGATCATCGCCGTCCCGGCCGTCTACCTGTTTTATTCGGTCAAGACGTATTTCGGTTTCCGCCGCGCCTTCGGCATCGACCACTTCGACCCCGACGCCCGCAACTGGCCGTTCGTGCGCGACGGCATCTTCAAATACACCAGCAATGGAATGTACGTGTTCGGGATCGCCGGGTTGTGGATTCCGGGCCTGGCTCTGCAGTCAACGGCCGCGCTGATCGCAGCCGCATTCAGCCACGCCTATATCTGGGTGCATTACTTCACGGTAGAAAAGCCGGATATGCGACGCATCTACGGCTAGAGCACTTTCAGCAAAAGTTGCAGACTTTTGCGCTCGCGAAAGTGCGCAAAACAAAGAGATAGAGCCCGGTTTTGATTCCATCAAAACCGAAAAGGCTCTAGCCCCGCCCGCCGGCGTCTAGCAGGGCGTCGACCTTGCCTCCGCCGACACCCGCCTTCAGTCCGATGAAGTCGCCCGCTTCCAGCATCGGGCCGGCGGCGTTGATGATGGCGGCGTGGGTGACGCGGGCCAGCGCCGAGCCGAGGCTGACCCGCGCGACGCCGATATCGGCGAACTGCGCCAGCGAATAGTTGACGAAGCGGCCGGCGGCCAGCGCGTTGACCGGCGCATCGACGGCCGAACAGATGCGCGCAAGATCGTCCATGGAAGGCGGCATCGGCGCGTAGAGCAGATCGGCGCCGGCCTTTTCGAACGCCTGCAGACGGCGGATCGCCTCGTCGGTGTCATAGGTTCCGGTCAGCATGCCGTCGGCGCGGGCGCATAGCACGAAATCTTCGGGAAGATCCTTGCACGCGGCCACCGCGGCCTCGATGCGCTCGACCGCGAAGGCGAAGTCGTAGGGTGCGGCATCGGGCAAGTCCGTGTCCTCGATCGAGCAACCGGCGAGACCCGCCTGCGCCGCCAGCCGAACGGTCTCGGCGACCGTCTCCGGCTCGCGCCCGTAGCCGTTCTCGAAATCGCCGCTCACCGGCAGGGGCGTCGCCGCGATCAATTCCCTGGCGTGGTCGAGCGACTGGTCGCGGGTGATGTGGCCCATGTCCCTGGTGCCCAGCACGAAGGCGTGGCCTGCCGAAGTCGTCGCGATCGCCTTGGCGCCGAGCGCGGCGAGCACCTTGGCCGAGCCGGCATCCCAGGCGTTGGCCAGGATGAACGGATTGCCGGGCTGATGCAGCTTGCGGAAGGCGGATGCGGGTTTGTCGGTCATGGGTGTGCTCGCCGGTGTCGATGTGGGAGTTTACCCATACACTGGGAGGGCGACGGGTAGAAACCGATAATGCGGCGGGCGGCGCCGGTTTTGGGTTTTTGGCGTTGTCTTACCCCCACCCTGCCCAAGTCCACCTGCGTCATCCTCGCCCTTGTGGTGAGGATCTAATGCGATCGGCGGCGCATTCAGCGTGGATGGCAGGTTGGATCCTCGGGACAAGCCCGAGGATGACGGCGGAGAGGGTGGCACCGCCCAGGTCCCCCTCCCCCTTGTGGGAGAGGTCAGCGGTGGGGGTAAACCAAGCCGTCGCCCGGAGACCACTCGATCACGAATTCTCACGAATCTCCCAAGCCTTCAAGAACGCCGGCCGCGAGCGCACCCGCTCGAAATAGGCGCCGACCCTGCCATCGGGCCAGGCGAAACCGGAGTTCCTGGCCCAGCCGGCGCAGTGGCCGATGATGAGGTCGGGGACGGTGAACTCGTCGCCCATCACATAGTCGTCACCGTCGCCCAGCCGCTTGGCGAACGCCGCCATGGCGTTGTCCCAGTCCCAGGCGCAGGATTCTTTGACTCCCTGGCACCGCCTGGCCTCGGGGAAGATGAAGGTGTGCTTGGCCGCCGTCCAGCAGATGCCGTCCATGTCGTCGAGGCCGAAATGCAGGAAACTGTCCTGTCGCGCGCGCTCGATCGTGCCCGGCCTGTGGGTGAAGCGGCCGTGGGCGTCGGCCAGATATTGCACGATCGCCGCCGAGTCGATCACCGCGTCGTCGCCCACCTGCAACACGGGCACCTTGCCGGCCGGGTTGACCTTCAGCACCGGTTCGGAATGGGGCCGCGCCGGCTCCATCTCATAGTCGACGCCCAGTTCCTCGAACATCCACATCACCCGAAACGCCCGGGACTTGGGCGAGCCGATCAGCTTGTACATAGACTGTCTCCACACGGCGGTTTGCCTCGGGCGGCAGCCTATGGCAACGGCCGATCCGGGTCACGGAAAAATCCGGGGCGCGCCGGCCCCACCGGCTCAAGCCGCGCAGGCGCCGGCATAGGCCTCCTCGAACACGCCGACCCAGCCGGTGTTGTAGCTTTCGCGCGCTTGCGCGGCATTGTCGCCGACGCGCTCCCAGTTGCGGTGTTCCAGATCGACCCGCGTGCGGCCGCCATCGAGCGCGACGAAATTCACCTCGACTTCGCTGGCCTCTTCCGCCGGCGTGTTGATGTGCCAGGCGAGCACCAATTTGCGGCCCGGCTCGAAGTGGGTGACGGAGCCCCAGCTATGCACCTTATCGTCGTGGCCGGTCTCCAGAATGCGACCGCCAACCTTGCCCTCGATGGTCACCGCCTTGGCGGTCTTGCCGTCCATCGCCGAGACCGAATGGCTGCCCAGCGGCCACCAGGTCGCGGTCTTTGCGACGAACAGCTCGAACGCGGCGGCGGGATCGCAGCCGACCTCAATCGTCTTCTTTACCGGTGGAATCATCTGCTTCTCCCGTTTGCTGGTTGGCCGCTTGCGCGTATGCGTCCAGTACATCGTCCCAGAACCCGTCCAAATAAGCGCGCAGCTCGACCAGGCCCTCGCGGCGCACGGTATAAATGCGGGCGGTGCCGGCCGCGCGCGCGCGCACCAGGCCGGCCGCGTACAGCACCTTGAGATGCTGGGATACGGCCGGGCGGCTGACCGGCATGCGCCGGGCGATCTGGGAAACGGACAGGCCGCCGCCCCGCAGGCTTTCAAACACCCGCCGGCGGGTGGGGTCGGAAAGGGCGGACAGAGACTCTTCGTAAGGCATGACTTACGGTAAGCAGATACTTACGGAGAGTCAAGTGGCCTCTCGCCCCCTCTGTCCCTTCGGGACATCTCCTCCGCAAGGGGGGGGAATCGGAGGGTGGGGCACGGCCATCGCCCCACCCACCACCGTCATCCCGGCGAAGGCCGGGATCCAGATGCATCACCGCTTGCTCGGTGCGGGTTGCCCTTGGTTGAACCTCTCCACCTGGTCATCCTCGCCCCTGTGGCGAGGACCCAGAGGCCACACGCCACAGCGCCCGGGCTTCGGGTCCTCGGGATAAGCCCGAGGATGACTAAATTGAGATGCGGAAATCCCCAGCAAACCACGAACCCGCCGAGGCGCACCTGGACCCCGGCCTTCGCCGGGGTGACGGGAGGAGAGCGTGGCGAGGCCCAATCTCTCCCTTTTGCGGGGGAGATGTCGGCATCAGCGGGCAGAGGGGGGTTGGCGCTAGCCGAACACTAGAAAACCTAGTCGATAATACCCGCACGCACGAGATGCTCGATGATCTCATCGGCCGCATCCTCGGCCGACATGGCGGCGGTGTCGACGCGGATTTCGGGGTTCTGCGGCGGCTCGTAGGGCGAGTCGATACCGGTGAAGTTCTTGATCTCGCCGGCCCGGGCTTTCTTGTAGAGGCCCTTGACGTCTCGGGATTCGGCCACTTCCAGGGGCGTGTCCACGTGAATTTCGATGAACTCGCCCTCGCCCACCAGCTCGCGCGCCAGCCGGCGCTCGGAGCGGAACGGCGAGATGAACGAGACCAGCGTGATCAGCCCGGCGTCGATCATCAGCCGGGCGACTTCGCCGATGCGGCGGATGTTCTCGACCCGGTCGGCGTCGGTGAAGCCCAGGTCGCGGTTGAGGCCGTGGCGCACATTGTCGCCGTCCAGCGTGTAGGTGTGCTTGCCCATGGCGGCGAGCTTCTTCTCCACCAGGTTGGCGATGGTGGACTTGCCGGCGCCCGACAGGCCGGTGAACCACAGGATCGCCGAGCGCTGGTCCTTCATCGCGGCGCGGGCTCGCTTGTCCACGTCCAGGCTCTGCCACTGGATGTTGGAGGAGCGGCGCAGCGCAAAGTGGATCATGCCGGCGCCGACGGTATGATTGGTGAGCCGGTCGATCAGGATGAAGCCGCCGATGTCGCGATTGTCGCTATAGGCATCGAAGGCGATGCGGCGGTCGAGTGAGATATTACAGGTGGCGATCTCGTTCAATTCCAGCTTGCTGGCCGCCAGCTTCTCGCCGGTGTTGACGTTGATGGCGTGTTTCAGCGAGGTGATCGTGGCGCGCGCGTTGGCGCTGGCGAGCTTGAAGGCATAGGGCCGGCCAGGCAGCATCGGCTCGTCGCCCATCCAGATCAGCGTGACCTCGAACTGGTTGGCCACGCCGGCGGGCACATCGGGCGGGCAGAAGACATCGCCGCGCGCCACGTCGATCTCGTCTTCCAGCGTCAGCGTCACCGACTGGCCGGCCACCGCCGTTTCCAGTTCGCCGTCCATGGTGACGATCGACTTCACGACGGATTTGCGGCCCGACGGCAGGACGGCCACGGCGTCGCCGGCCGCGACGCTCCCGCTCGACAGCTGCCCGGCGAAGCCGCGAAAGCTCTGGTCGGGGCGCACCGCCAGCTGCACCGGCAGGCGGAACGGCTCGCCTGCCCGGTCGCTGGCGACGTCGATCGTTTCCAGGTGGGCGACCACCGTCGGCCCGTCGTACCAGGGCATGTGTTCGCTGGCGGTGGTGACGTTGTCTCCCTTCAACGCGGAGATCGGGATGCTCGTGACCGCGGCCTTGTCGTCGGCCAGCCGGGCGACGAAGTCGGAGAAATCGGCCTCGATCTCGCGGAAACGGGCTTCGTCGAAGTCGACCAGGTCCATCTTGTTGACCGCCAGCACCAGGTGGCGCACGCCCATCAAACTCACGATGGTGGCGTGCCGGCGGGTCTGGGTGGTCATTCCCTTGCGCGCATCGACCAGCAACACGGCGAGTTCGGTCGTCGAAGCGCCGGTGGCCATATTGCGGGTATATTGCTCGTGGCCGGGGGTGTCGGCGACGATGAACTTGCGCCGCGCGGTGGCGAAATAGCGCCAGGCGACGTCTATGGTGATGCCCTGCTCGCGCTCGGCGGCCAGGCCGTCGACCAGCAGCGCGAAGTCGATGTCGGCGCCCTGGGTGCCGAACTTGGCGGAGTCCGCCTCCAGCCTCGCCATCTGGTCTTCCAACACCAGGGCGGAATCGTGCAGCAGTCGGCCGATCAGGGTGGACTTGCCGTCGTCGACGCTGCCGCAGGTGATGAACCGCAGCAGCGATTTGCCGCCATGGGCATCGGATCTGTCAGCGGCTTGGGCCATAACGCTCAAAAATACCCTTCCTGCTTCTTCATCTCCATCGACGCGGCCTGGTCGGTATCGATCAACCGGCCCTGGCGCTCGGAAGAAGTGGCCGCCTGGGTCTCAGCAACGATGTCGGCAACGGTGGCCGCCTCGCTCTCGACCGCACCGGTCAACGGATAGCAGCCCAGCGTGCGGAAGCGCACCTTGCGCATCTTTGGGGTCTCGCCGTCGGCGAGCGGCATGCGCTCGTCGTCAACCATGATCAGCGTGCCGTCGCGCTCGACGACCGGGCGGACGGCGGCGAAGTAGAGCGGCACGACGGGGATGTCCTCGGCTTCGATGTAGAGCCAGATGTCGGCCTCGGTCCAATTGGACAGGGGAAAGACGCGCACCGATTCACCGGGGCTGAGGCGGGTGTTGAACAGTTTCCAAAGTTCCGGGCGCTGGGCGCGCGGGTCCCAGCGGTGATCGGCGGTGCGGAACGAGCAGATGCGCTCTTTGGCGCGCGAGGCTTCCTCATCGCGCCGCGCGCCGCCGAACGCGGCGTCGAAACCGTGCTTATCCAGCGCGTCCTTGAGCGCCTGGGTCTTCATGATGTCGGTGTGAACGGCGGAGCCGTGGTCGAACGGGTTGATGCCGCGCGCCACGCCGTCCTGGTTGATGTGCACGATAAGCTCCAGGCCCATCTCGCGCGCGGTGCGGTCGCGGAACTCGATCATCTGGCGAAACTTCCAGGTGGTGTCCACGTGCAGCAGCGGGAACGGCGGCTTGGCCGGATGGAACGCCTTCCTCGCCAGGTGCAGCATCACGGCGCTGTCCTTGCCGATCGAATACAGCATCACCGGCTTGTCGGTGCCGGCGACGACCTCGCGCATGATGTGGATGGCTTCCGCCTCCAGCGCCTGCAGATGGCCGAGCGCGCTCACGCGAGCGTTCCGCTTGCGCCGGGCGTCGCAAACGACACGCCGGGCGCGTGGGCGATGAAGGACGGGTTGCGAAAGTCCGGCTTGCCGTATTTCAGTGGCGCGCCGCCGATATCGGCGACGATGCCTCCGGCGGCGGCGAGAACCGCGTGGCCGGCGGCCGTGTCCCACTCCATGGTCGGGCTGAATCTCGGATAGAGATCGGCCTTGCCGCAGGCGACCAGGCAGAACTTCAGCGAAGAGCCCACCGACTTGAGCTCGTCAACATGGTTTGCGTCGATGAACGCCTGGGTTGCCGCGGACAGGTGGGAACGGCTCGCTACCACCGTCAGCTTCTCGTTATCCGGCCGGCGCGGTTCCACCGGCCGCGACGGGTCCGGTGTCGAGCTTGCGCAAGTAAACGAGCATTGCTGCGCACCGACGCCAGAGGCGGCGACGTACAGTCTGCCCAAAGCCGGGGCGCAGACCACGCCGGCGACCGGATCGCCGTTCTCGATCAGCGCGATGTTGATGGTGAAATCGTCGTGGCGGCCGATGAACTCCTTGGTGCCGTCGATCGGGTCGATCAGGAAGAAGGGTTGCTCCGCCTGCGCCGCCTCGTGCGACGCGGCCCGCTCCTCGGTCACAATCGCGATCTCGGGAAAGCGGGCGGCAAGCCCGGCGCACAATATCTCGTCGACCTCCAGGTCCGCCGCCGTCAGCGGCGTGGCGTCCGCCTTGAGCCGGACGTCGCCGATCCGGCCATAGTGCTTCATCGCCGCCTTGGCGCCGGCGAGCGCCAGATCGCTGAACGCCTCCAGCAGGCCGGCCTGCAACAGCTGGTCGAGCAGCGGTGAAACCGCCTGTGCCGCGCTGCTAGGTCGCTCGTCGCTTATCAAGGTCGACCTCCACGGTCGTCGAAATTGCGCGACCGGCAAACCGCCGGTCATTGTCGTTTGGGCGAGGTTCGCCTGCTGGCGTGGGGTTGCGATAGAGCCTGCCGCCAAATCAAGTCAAGTCGATGGCGCGAATTGCCACTCAAAGGCGACTGAGACAAGCTATGGTTTTCCAACAGACGGGGCATCGCGATGAAATACGACTACGTGATCGTCGGCGGCGGATCGGCCGGGGCCACCCTGGCCGGCAGGCTGAGCGAGGATCCGTCGGTGACGGTCTGCCTGCTGGAAGCCGGCGGTCGCGGGGACGGGCTTCTGGTGCGCGCGCCCGCCGCTCTCGCGATCATGCTGCGCGGCCGGCCCATCGCCATCAACAACTGGGCCTACGAGACCGCGCCGCAGGCGGGCTTGAACGGGCGCAAAGGCTACCAGCCGCGCGGGCGCGTGCTCGGCGGGTCGAGTGCGATCAACGCCATGCTGTATGTGCGCGGCCACCCGTCGGACTATGACGGGTGGGCGGCCGCCGGCTGCGAGGGCTGGGCCTGGCAAGACGTGTTGCCCTACTTCAAGCGGGCCGAGGGCAATGAGCGCGGCGGCGATGATCTGCATGGCGGAGACGGGCCGCTAAAGGTCTGCGACCAGGCTCGGCCGCACCCGATCGGTGAGGCTTTTATCGCGGCGGCCGGCCAGAACCAGATCCGCCACAATCGCGACTTCAACGGCGAAACCCAGGAAGGCGCCGGCCACTATCAGGTGACGCAATTCCACGACACCGCGCGCCGGGGCGAACGCTGTTCGGCGGCGGCGGCCTATCTGTACCCTAACCGTCACCGGCCGAATCTCACCATCGTGACGCGGGCGCATGCCTGCCGGGTCGAAATGGCGGGCAAGCGCGCGAGCGGCGTGGTCTACCGGCACAAGGGCAGGGAAAGGACGGTGAGCGCAGGCAGGGAGGTCGTGCTGTGCGGCGGGGCGTTCAACTCGCCGCAACTGCTGATGCTGTCGGGCATCGGGCCGGCGGACGAGTTGGGGCGGCATGGGATCGAAGTGCGCCATGAGTTGCCCGGCGTCGGCCGCAACCTGCGCGACCACATCGATTTCACGCTGATCTATAAGTCGAAGGACTCCAGCCTGTTGGGATTCGGGCCGGCGGGCGCGATCAATATTTTGCGCCAGATCGGCCTGTGGCGGCGCACGGGCACCGGGCTCATCGCCACGCCCTATGCCGAGACCGGAGCGTTTGTGAAGACCGACCCGGCGCTCGACCGTCCCGACGTTCAACTGCATTTCGTCATCGGCATCGCCGATGATCACGCGCGCTCGCTGCATTGGGGCTATGGCTTCAGTTGCCACATCTGCGTGCTGCGGCCGCGTTCGGTGGGCGAGGTCGGGCTCACCGACGCAGACCCGCTGTCGCCGCCGCGCATCGATCCGCGATATTTCAGCGATGAGGCCGATCTGCGTGCGCTGCTCAAGGCCACGAAGATGACGCGGCGGATCTTGCAATCGCCGGCGCTGGCCCCGTTCCGGCACGGGGAAGTCTATACCGAAGGCATCGAAAGCGACGAGGAATGGATCGGCCACATCCGGGCCCGCGCCGATACGATCTATCACCCCGTCGGCACCTGCCGCATGGGAGTGGACGAGACGGCCGTCGTCGACCCACAGCTTCACGTGCGCGGCGTCGAAGGCCTGCGGGTGGTGGACGCTTCGATCATGCCGACGCTGATCGGCGGGAACACCAACGCACCGACCATTATGATCGCCGAGAAGGCGGCCGATATGATGCGTCAGGCGGCGAAAGACTTCAAAACTTCGTAGTCGCCAGGCTCGGCGGGCTTGATGCCGGTGATCAAGGTGGCGCGCCGGTGCTCGCGCGCCAGCTTGTCGATCGCGCGGGTGACACAGTCGATGATCGCCGGACGGCGATCGGCATGGCGCAGCGAGCTGATCAGCGGCAGGCCGGGCCGTGGGCGCGAGCGGCCGGCAATGACCACCTTGTCGGCGGCTTCGCGCTCGTGATCGCGGGCGAGCCGCCAGGCCACCGCATCGATGGCGGCATAGTCCGCTTTTCCCCCGGCTACAGCCCGCACCGAGGCCCGATGGGAACCGGTGAGCACGATCGAGCCTGGTGCGAGCCAGGTGGCGGGATCGGCGTCGAACCACTCGCCCCACACGCGAAAGCCCGATTGGGAATCGGTGCCGTTGACGGCTATGCGAACCCCCGGCCGCACCAACTCGTCCGCACAAAACGAGGCCGCGCGTAGGTGGTCGGCGGCGATGATGACGCTGTCATAGGCGCCGGGCGGGCAGTCGATGCGATCGAAGATGAACGGTCCAAGCAGGGTCACCCTGCCCTTCAGCCGGGAGATGTATGGCCAACCGCAGGTCTGTCCGAGCACCAGGTCGGGATGAAGCCAGTCGCTCGCGTCGTCATCGTATCTCGACAGGGCGTCGGGGGCGGCGATGCCGGCGTCGCGCAGTTCGTCGGCGATGCCCCGCCACAGCGCATCGAGCGCGCCGCCCACTTCCGGCCAATCGTACATCGGCAGCGACGCGACCGGGCTGTCGGAGGATTGATGGTGCATTGGCTGGCGTCTCGGCTGGCTCGCGCCGCGCCCGATCGGTTGCAGGCGGTCAGACCGTGCTTTTGCGCCCGATCGGCCGGTCGCGCAAGGGGTGCGGCACCGGCTCCTTCGGCCGCAGGAAGTAGCGCCAGATCACCGCCCAGTAGGAGGGGAAGAAATAGCCGCCGTTGCGCCGAAGGATCGCCTCGCGGTGCCGGCGGTAGAAGCCGGGCAGGCGATACCAGGGCAGGCCGGGGCGCAGGTGGTGGGCGGCGTGCAGATTGTTGAACAGGAACAGGAAGGCCAGCGGCCCTTTGCTTTCGATGACCACCGTGGCGTGATCCTGCTCGATCTCCGCCTGGTGCTCGACGAAGGTGCGGATCAGCAACAGCGAGATCGACATATAGGCGGCGGCGGCGAACTGCCACACGGGCACCGCCGAATAGTTGACCAGGATCGCCACGAGCAGCGCGATCCCAACCAGATGCAGCAGCCAGTCGCGCACGATGCGGGCGCGGGTTGCCGGCTCGGTGATCAGCCGGTCGATCTCGGACAGGTAGAAGCGGATAGTGGCGACGATCGGCCCGATCAGCAGCCGGCCGGCCAGGGTGTTGTTGAACGTCAGTATCAGCCGCAGCGGCGAGGGAATCGCCTTCCACCGGTCCGTGAACAGATAGGCGCTTTCGGGATCCTCGAACGGGTCGGTCAACTCACCGGTGGCATGGTGCTCGAGATGGGTGTCGCGAAAGCGGCCATAAGGGAAGGTCCAGCAGATCGGCAGGAAGATCAGCGCGCCGTTGACGAACTTCGAAGACGTCGGGTGGCCGTGGCACACCTCATGGGTGATCGACCAGAACAGGGTGGAAACCACGCCGGTGACCGCCACCCATAAGATCGGCGACAGATCCTGTCCCGGCCCGATCGCCATCATCATCCACAGGCCGTAGGCGAGCGCGATCAGCCCCACCGTCGGCCATTCGATCCGAAATCTCATTGTCTCATTTGTCCCGCCCGGGACGTGAGCCCACGTCCCTTCCCGGCGTTGATTGTCAGCTGAATGTCAGGAGATCGGCAACGAGACAATGCGCCATTTTCTGCAATATTTTTGTGATTTGTAACGAAACGTGGTATTTTCACATCAATTTGAAACGGCCGCGTTCCGATCCATGGACAAACGGGAAATCGCCGACATCTTCCGCCAGCGGCTGCGCGCCCTGATCGCGCGAAAGGGCGAGAACCTGTCGCAGTTCGCCGACCGCTGCGGGCTTGACCGCTCGGCGCTCAGCCAGTTCCTCGCGCACGGCACCACCAGGCTGCCGCGCGCCGAGACGCTGACCGCGATCGCAGCGGGCGAAGGCGTTTCCGTCGACTGGCTGCTCGGCATCTCGCAGAGCGAAACCGGGATCGGCGAAGTGGCCCCGATGTTCGGCATCGAGGTGCCGTCGGACGCCGACGGTCAGCCGGTGATCGACCACTGGCACCGCGAGGCCACCGGCTACAAGATCCGCTACATCCCGTCGTCCCTGCCGGACCTGCTGCGCACCGACGCGGTCATCAAGTACGAATTCAGCGAGGAGCAGCGGCAGGTGATCGACGCCAAGGCCGGCCAGTCCCAGAACCAGCTCAACTACTCCCGCCGGCCGGAGACCGACATCGAAACGGTGATGCCGCGCCAGCGGCTGGAGGAATTCGCCGGCGGCACCGGGGTGTGGTCCGGGCTGACGCGCGGGGCGCGCCAGGCGCAGCTGGAGCATATGTGCGGCCTGCTCGACGAGCTCTACCCGACGTTTCGGCTGTTTCTGTACGACGCGCGGCGGAACTTCTCGGCGCCGTTCACCGTGTTCGGGCCGAAGCGGGCGGCGGTCTATCTGGGTGACATGTATCTGGTGGTCAATTCGGTCGACCATATCCGCACGCTCACCGCCCGCTTTGACGACCTGATCCGGCAGTCGGAGGTGGGGCCGGACCGGACCGCGGAGTTCGTCGCCGGGCTGAAAGTGGCTTGAGGTCGGGGTATTCGCCGGTAGTGCTCGCTGCCGGGTATGTGCCTGCCGCTCACCCCCTCTGTCCCTTCGGGACAGAGGGGGTGAAGCCCCCTACTCCGCGTCCGGCTGGTTGGCCGGTGCGGCGGCGGCGATCTGGGGGATCGCCATGCAGCGTTCGTGGATGCGGCCCAGCGTGGGATAAGGTCTCATGTCCACATCGAAGCGGGCGTTGTTGGCGATTTGCGCGACCAGGCAGAGATCGGCGATGGTTACCGTATCGCCATGGCAGAATTCGCCGGTCGCCGCATCGTCGGCCAGCATGGTTTCCATCGGCGCGAAGGTTTCCTCAACCCAGTGGCGGAACCAGTCGGCCACCGCGTCATCGTCGGCGCCGAAGCGGGAGCGCAACCCATTGAGGATGCGCAGATTGTTGACCGGGTGGATGTCGCAGGCGATCATCTGCGCCAGCATGCGCACCCGGGCGCGGCCATGGGCGTCGCCCGGCAGCAGCGGCGGGTCGGGTACCACGTCGTCGATGAACTCGAGGATCGCCAGCGACTGATGAACGACCGTGCCGTCGGACCAGACCAGGCTGGGCACCAGCCCTTGCGGGTTGACGTTGAGGAACCCCGGCTCGCGGTGGCCGCCCAGCCGCAGATGGTGCGCCACATAGTCGTATTCGATGCCCTTCAGGTTCAACGCCGCGCGCACGCGGAACGAGGTGGAGCTGCGGAAATAGTTGTGCAGGATGATTTTGCTCACGATACCCTTCCGTCGATTTGACCAGCCGTTCCGGCGATTGCCGGAGCCGGGCAATGAAACTATAGATCGAAAATACCGACGGCCTGGTCGCCGCGCCAGCAAAGCTTGGAGATTTTGAAGTTGTGCGAACCATCAAGCCCGCCGGCCCGTAAGGCCGCCGCGCTTCGGTTCGGTCGTTGCCGGCGGCGGGCGCGGCAGTGACGGACCGTTCCAAACATGTGGCCGTGGTGGGCGCCGGCATCGTCGGCGTATCGGCGGCGATCTGGCTGCAGCGCGCCGGTCACCGGGTGACGATCATCGACAAGACCGGACCGGCGGCCGGCGCATCGCACGGCAATGCCGGCGTGCTGACGCCTTCGTCGGTGGTGGTGCCGACCACGCCGGGCCTGATCTGGCGGATCCCGAAAATGCTGGTCGATCCGCAAAGCCCGCTGTTCGTGCGCTGGTCTTATCTGCCAAGGGCGCTGCCGTGGCTGGCGCGCTATCTGTCGCATTCGGGCGCGGCGACGGTGCGCGGCGCCGCCGACGTGCTGACCACGCTGCTGCACGACAGCATCGAGCAGCATCAGGCGCTGGCGAAGGGAACCGGCGCGGACAAGTGGATCGTGCCGTCGGACTTCATCTACGCCTATGCGGACAAGGGAGTGTTCGAAGGCGAGCGGTTCGAATGGGAGATCCGGCGTCAGATCGGCGTCGAATGGGAGGAAATGGAGGCGGCCGCGTTTCGCCGATACGACCCGGCCTTCGCCGACGCGGACGGCTTTGTCGTGCGCCTGCCCGGCCACGGCTATATCAGCGATCCCGGCCGCTACGTGGCCGCCTTGTGCGATCACTTTGAAGCCCGGGGCGGCGCGCTGCGCATCGCCCAAGTCGTCGACATGGCCACCGAGGACGGCCGGGTTACCGCCGTCATTACCGACAAGGGCAGGATCGACGCTGACGAGATGATCGTCGCGGCGGGCGCCTGGTCGGGACCGATGGCGCAGAGGCTGGGCGTGCGGGTGCCGCTGGAGAGCAAGCGCGGCTACCATGTCGAGTTCGTCAATCCCAACGTCGTTCCACGCGCACCGACGATGATTGCTCAGGGGCAGTTCGTCATCACCCCGATGGAAGGACGGTTGCGATGCGCCGGGGTGGCCGAGTTCGGCGGCCTCGATGCGGGCCCGAGTTCGGCGCCGATCGAGCTGCTCAAACGCCAGACGCGGGACGCCCTGCCCCACCTCACTTACGACCGCGTCGAGGAATGGATGGGGCATCGCCCGGCGACCAGCGACTCGCTGCCGGTGATCGGGCGGACCGGCCGGTTCTCCAACGCGCATCTGGCGTTCGGCCACCAGCATGTGGGGATGACCGGCGGGCCGAAAACCGGCCGCCTCGTCGCCGATGCCATCGGCGGCGGGACATCCAACATCGATCTGAGCGCCTTCAGCCCGCGACGGTTTGAGCGGGGTCGGCGGTGAGCCGCTGTGACTTGCCGGGCGTGCGGGCCGCAATGTGCGACACGGCGGCGTGACCGGCTTTCTCGCCTTCGCCGGCCGGCACGGCAAATGGAGCCTGCTCGCGGGTCTGATGACGGGCATCGCCCTGCCGGAGCTGGCCGGCTTCTTTCGAGCGCTCATTCCCGCGCTTGTGGTGGTCCTGCTGTTCCTGGCGATGCTGCGCATCGACTGGGGGCGCACGCAGATGCGCCGCATCACCGTGATCGGCGATGCGGCGGCGCTGGTGTTTCTTCAGATCGTTACTCCGCTCATCGTCATCGCGCTGCTGCTGGCCGGCGGGCTCACTGACGGGGTCTGGCCGATCCTGGTGCTGGTGACGGCGGCGCCGGCGATCCTGGGCGGAACGAATATGTGCCTGCTGATGGGACTGCCCGGCACCCTGGCGCTGCGGCTGACGATCGCCGGCACCGTCGTGCTGCCGGCGACCGCGGCGTTGGTATTCCAATTCACCGGCCAGCTGCTGGGCGAGGTCACCGTCATCGAGGCGGTAGTGCGATTGCTCGTCATCATTGCGATCGCAACGGTGTGCGGATGGCTGTTTCGCAGGGCCTGGCAGAGGGCCGGGCGCCGGCTCGACAATACGGTGCTCGACGGAATGACGGCGATCGCGCTCGCCCTGTTCGTCATCGGCCTGATGGAGGCGATCCGGCCGGCGATCTTCAACACACCCGTCTACTGCCTGCAGATGCTGGCGTTGGCGTTCGCGATCAATCTCGGGCTCCAGTTCATCACGCTTGGCGGCCTGGTCGTGGTCGGGCGCGGCCGCGCCATCCCGGCGGAGTGGCCGGATCTGGCTGTGGTTTCGGGAAACCGCAACCTGGCCCTGTTCCTGGCTTCGCTGCCGGCTTCGGTGATGGACCCATGGCTGCTGTTCATCGGCTGCTACCAGGTGCCGATGTACGCCACGCCGTTGCTGATGGGGTGGGTGTACCGACGATTTGGTGGAGGGGTGTAGGGCGGCCAATTACTTCCACTCTCATTGTTTTGACCCCCACCCGTCGCCAATCCAATGCATCGGCTGGTTGATACGGTGTTCAGGCAGGTATCGGCGGTATCCCCCTCCCCGTTGAGGGGAGGGGTTAGGGGTGGTGGTGAATCCCGGTGATGCGGGAAGCAACTCATCGAAAAAAGAAAGGGGCGGTCACCCGCCCCTTCCCGTTCAGTGATTGCCGGCGCGCTTACTTGAGCGCTTCGTCGGTGATCATGTGGGTCCACGCGCCTTCCGGCTTGCCGGAGATCACCGGGTCGGAGCCGCCCTTGAGCAGCGTTTCGACCGTGCGCTCGTAGTCGGCAGGATCGAGGGCGCCGTTGGAGCCGGCGGTCAGCTTGGCGATCTCGCCCATCATGCGCTTCTGGTGCACCTCGGTCTGGGCGCCGGTGGCGTCGTTTTCCAGCACGATCTCGGCGGCGGCGTCCGGGTTCTCCTCGGCCCATTTCCAGCCGCGCATGGAGGCGCGCACGAAGCGGACCATCTTGTCGACGAACTCGGGGTCCTTGAGATTGTCTTCAAGCACGTAGATGCCGTCTTCCAGCGTCGAGACGCCCTGGTCTTCATACTTGAACACCACCAGCTCGTCCGGCGTCATGCCGGCGTCGATGATCTGCCAGTATTCGTTGTAGGTCATGGTCGAGACGCAGTCGGCCTGCTTCTGCAGGATCGGGTCGACGTTGAAGCCCTGCTTGAGCACTTCCACGCCGTCAGCGCCACCCTCGGTGGGGAGGCCGAGCTGGCTCATCCACGACAGGAACGGATACTCGTTGCCGAAGAACCACACGCCCAGCGTCTTGCCGGCAAAATCGGCCGGCGAGGCGATGCCGGAATCCTTGCGGCAGGTCAGCATCATGCCGGAGCTCTTGAACGGCTGGGCGATGTTGACCAGCGCCACGCCCTTCTCGCGGCTGGCGAGAGCGGCCGGCATCCACTCCAGGATGACGTCGGCGCCGCCGCCGGCGATTACCTGGGGCGGGGCGATGTCCGGGCCGCCCGGCTTGATCTCCACGTCGAGGTCTTCCTCGCCGTAGAAGCCCTGGTCCTTGGCCACATAGTAGCCGGCGAACTGAGCCTGGGTGACCCATTTAAGCTGCAGGGTCACCTTGTCGGCGGCCAATGCGGCCCCGGCGGCAAGCGACATGGCGCCGGCCATTAGCAGTGTCATCATTTTTTTCATTTTGTTCTCCCTTGTTTCACGTTGCCCGTGCGGAGCGAACCGACGGGTGCCAGAACGTGACCGCGCGTTCGATTAGCACGATCACACCATAAAACGCGGAGCCGGCCAAGGCCGCCACCGCGATTTCCGCCCACACCATGTCCACGGCCAGCCGGCCCACCTCGGTGGAGATGCGAAAGCCCATGCCGACGATGGGCGTGCCGAAGAATTCCGCGACGATGGCGCCGATCAGCGCCAGGGTGGAGTTGATTTTCAATGCGTTGAAGATGAAGGGCGCCGCCGCCGGCAGGCGCAGCTTGAACAGGGTCTGCCAGTAGGACGAGGCATAGGTGCGCATCAGGTCGCGCTCCATATGCGAGGAAGCCGCCAGCCCCGAGACCGTGTTCACCAGCATCGGGAAGAAGGTCATGACGATGACGACGGCGGCCTTCGACGGCCAGTCGAAACCGAACCACATGACCATGATCGGCGCGATGCCTATGATGGGAAGCGCGGAGACGAAATTGCCCAAAGGCAGCAGGCCGCGCTGCAGGAACGGTGAGCGGTCGATGGCGATGGCGACCAGGAAGGCCGAACCGCAGCCGAGCACATAGCCGGACAGCACGGCTTTGAGGAACGTCTGCTGGAAGTCGGCCCACAGGATCGGCACCGAGTTGACGATGCGTTCCCAGATCATCGACGGCGGCGGCAGCAGCACCGTGGGGACGTCGAAGCCGCGGGTGACCGCCTCCCACAGCATCAGCAGGGTGGCGCCGAAGATCACCGGCACGGCAAGATCGCGCACGCGCGCCAACGCGGGCGAGGCGAACCGGCGGCGAACCAGCCACTCGTTCAATGCCCAGGCGGCGAACCATAGCGCGATTACGGCCGGCAACATCATCGCGCCAGCCCCATGCGGCGCATGACGATGCGGTCGGCCGCGCCGACGATCATCACAAGGCAGGCGGCGAGCGCGGCGGCGACGAACAGCGCCGACCAGATCTGGATGGTCTGGCCGTAATACGAGCCGGTGAGCAGGCGCGCGCCCAGGCCGGCAACCGCTCCGGTGGGCAGCTCGCCGACGATGGCGCCGACCAGCGAAATCGCCACGGCGACCTTCAGCGAGGTGAACAGATAGGGCATCGACGACGGCCAGCGCAGCTTCCAGAAGGTCTGGGCGCGCGAGGCGTTGTAGGTGTGCATCAGGTCCAGCTCATGGGCCTGCGGGCTGCGAAGGCCCTTCACCATACCGACGACGACGGGGAAGAAGCTCAGATAGGTGGAGATCAGCGCCTTGGGCAGAAGCCCGGACAGGCCGATGGCGTTCAGCACCACGATGATCATCGGCGCGATGGCCAGGATCGGCACGGTCTGGCTGGCGATGATCCACGGCATCATCGATTTGTCCATCGCCCGGTTGTGGACGATAAAAACGGCGAGCGCGACGCCCAGAACGGTGCCGATGGCGAAGCCCAGCAAGGTGGCCGACAGGGTGATCCAGCCGTGGAACACCAGGGAGCGCTTCGAGGTGATCTTCTTTTGGACGGTGGTCTTCCAGATCTCGACCGCTACCTGATGGGCGGCGGGCAGGACCGGGCGTTCCTGGTTGAGCGTGTCGTTGATCAGTTGCCCGGTGGTCCACTCAACCTCGGCTTTTTCGTAGCGGTCGATCTGCCATGGCGAGTTGAGCCAGACGGCGAAGGCGTACCAGATCACCACCAGCGCCGCGACGACGGTGAGGATGGGGATGGTCCGCCCTTCGGTGAGCGCGCGGGTCATGGCTTATTCGTCATAGCTGTGCCCCGCCTTCAACCCCTCGCGCACCTGGTGGGCGATCTCCAGGAACTGCGGCGTTTCGCGGATGTCGAGCGGGCGCTCTTTCGGCAAGGTGGACTCGATCACTTCGGTGACCCGGCCCGGGCGCGGGCTCATCACAACGATCTTGGTCGAGAGATACACGGCCTCGGGAATCGAATGGGTGACGAAACAGATGGTCTTGTCGGTGCGCGCCCATAGCTCCAGCAGCTGCCCGTTCAAGTGATCGCGCACGATCTCGTCAAGCGCGCCGAACGGCTCGTCCATCAGCAGCAGGTCGGCGTCGAAGGCGAGCGCGCGGGCAATGGAGGCACGCTGCTGC
Organism: Rhizobiaceae bacterium; assembly: GCA_028281105.1. Taxonomy (GTDB): domain Bacteria; phylum Pseudomonadota; class Alphaproteobacteria; order Rhizobiales; family Rhizobiaceae; genus JANQKQ01. Next base: position 18,875 of record JANQKQ010000040.1, on the reverse strand, counting down.
ATGCCGCCGGAAAGCTGCCAGGGATACTTCTTCTCGAAGCCGGTCAGGTTGACCAGCTCCAGCGTGCGCTTAACGCGCTCGGCCCGATCGGCTTTCGAATAGCCCATGATCTCCAGCGGCAGGGCGACATTGTTCTCCACCGTGCGCCAGGGATAGAGCGAGGCGGCCTGGAACACGTAGCCATAGGCGCGGGCCATGCGGGCCTGGCCCGGGCTCATGCCGTTGACTTCGATCGTGCCGCCGGTGGGCGTCTCCAGATCGGCGATCACCCGCAGAAACGTAGTCTTGCCGCAGCCGGACGGGCCGATGAACGAGACGAACTCGCCTTTGTCCACGTCCAGATTGATGTCTGACAGCGCATGAACCGGGCCGTCGTTGGTCTCGAAGGTCAGCGAGAGATTTTTGGCGGAGACGACGGGATTAGGCATTAGCATAGACCCCCACCCTCATTCCCTCCCCACAAGGGGGAGGGAAGGTGTTGGGGCAATGCCTGTGCCCAAAGTCTATGCCGTCATCCTCGCCCTTGTGGCGAGGATCTAATGCGATCAGTGACGTCCGTGGCGTTGGATGGCGGGTTGGATCCTTGGGACAAGCCCAAGGATGACGAAGTGCAGGGACGGCACGGCCCAGTCCCCCTCCCCCTTGTGGGGAGGAGTTAGGGGTGAGGGTAGAGGCCTTCGCGCGCAAGCTCACCCGTTCACACCCCACTCGCCGGAATACCCGTGCGCTCGACCTTGCGCGGGGCGGTGATCTCCTTCCAGGTCGACAGGGCGGTGTTGACCGCCTGGAACGGTTCGCGGGCGACGAACTTGCCGTGGCCCTCTTTCGTCTTGACCTCGCCCGCCTCGATGGCGACTTCGCCGCGGGTCAGCGTGTAGCGCGGCAGGCCCTTCACATGCTTGCCCTCGAACACGTTGTAGTCGATCGCCGACTGCTGGGTTTTCGCGGCGATGGTTTTTTCGACCTGTGGGTCCCAGACCACCAGGTCCGCATCGGCGCCTTCGACGATGGCACCCTTTTTCGGGTAGATGTTGAGGATCTTGGCGATGTTGGTGGAGGTGACGGCGACGAACTCGTTCATGGTCAGCCGGCCGGTGCTCACCCCATAGGTCCACAGCATCGGCATGCGGTCTTCCAGACCGCCGGTGCCGTTGGGAATCTTGGTGAAATCGCCGACGCCGGTGCGCTTTTGTTCGGTGGTGAACGCGCAGTGGTCGGTGGCGACCACCTGGAGCGAGCCGGCGGACAGGCCCGCCCACAGCGAGTCCTGGTGCGCCTTGTTGCGGAAGGGCGGGCTCATGACCCGGCGCGCGGCGTGGTCCCAGTCGGGATTTGAGTATTCGCTTTCGTCGAGCGTCAGGTGCTGGATCAGCGGCTCGCCGTAGACGCGCATGCCCTTCTGGCGGGCCCGGCGGATCGCCTCGTGGGCCTGCTCGCAAGACGTGTGTACCACGTAGAGCGGCACGCCGGCCATGTCGGCGATCATGATGGCGCGGTTGGTGGCCTCGCCCTCGACCTCGGCCGGGCGCGAATAGGCGTGGCCCTCGGGCCCGTCATTGCCCTCGGCCAGGAGCTTGGCCTGCATCTGCGCCACCACGTCGCCGTTCTCGGCGTGCACCAGGGGCAGCGCGCCCAGTTCGGCGCAGCGCTGGAACGAGGAATACATCTCGTCGTCGTCGACCATCAGCGCGCCCTTATAAGCCATGAAGTGCTTGAAGGTGTTGATGCCCTTGTCGCGGACCACCGTCTCCATCTCGTTGAACACCTGCTCGCCCCACCAGGTGATCGCCATGTGGAAGGAGTAGTCGCAATTGGCGCGTGTCGACTTGTTGTCCCACATCTGGATGGCTTCCAGCAGGGATTGCTCGGGCGCCGGAAGGGCGAAATCGACCACCATGGTGGTGCCGCCCGACAGCGCGGCGCGGGTGCCGGATTCGAAATCGTCCGAGGAATAAGTGCCCATGAAGGGCATTTCCAGATGGGTGTGCGGATCGATGCCGCCGGGCATGACGTAGCAGCCGGTGGCATCGAGGGTCTCGTCGGCTTTGATATCCTTGCCGATGGCGGCGATCTTGCCATTCTCGATCAGGATATCGGCCTTGTAGGTGCGGTCGGCGGTGACGATGGTGCCGTTCTTGATGGCTTTGGTGGTCATGGGTCTAGCTCCTTGATCGCAACGCGCGACGCGCACCTCTCCCCGCCGGGGAGAGGTCGGCTGCGCGCAAGCGCAGGCCGGGTGAGGGGGAATGGATGCGGCCTTCCAGCACCGCCACTATCGTATCCAAAACGGCGGCACGCTCGAACATCACTTCGTCGTTCCAAAACCGCAACACCGAATAGCCTTGCCCATTGAGAAAACGGGTGCGGCGTTCATCATGCGCGTCCTCCACGTGCTGGCTACCGTCGATTTCCACGATGAGCTTGTGTGACCGGCAAGCGAAGTCGGCGATGTATCGCCCGATGCGAACCTGCCGGCTGAAGCGGTGGCCGTTCAGCAAACGGTTGCGAAGTTCGCACCACAGGAAATGTTCCGCGTCGGTCGGTTTGGCGCGCATTGCGCGAGCAAATGGTTTGGTGCGAGGGTCGGGTTTGCGGGCATACCCCCCCTCACCCGACCGCTGCGCGGCCACCCTCTCCCCGGTGGGGAGAGGGACGCATTCGCCAGCTCGGTGCCTCACATTGCGCATAACTTCTTCCAGAGCCTGGTGCGATGCGCACCTCTCCCCGCCGGGGAGAGGTCGGCCAGCGCGAAGCGGTGGCCGGGTGAGGGGGCGAGCGGCAATCTCACCCCACAATCTCCGCCGTCTCCACCACCGCGTGAAACAGCACTTCCGCCCCGGCCGTCGACCATTCCTTGGAAATCTCCTCCGCCTCATTGTGCGACAACCCGTCCACGCACGGACACATCACCATCGCCGTCGGCGCGACGCGGTTGATCCAGCAGGCGTCGTGGCCGGCGCCGGAGACGATGTTGCGGTGGGAGTAGCCCAGGCGCTCAGCGGCGTCGCGGACGGCCTTGACGCAGTTTTCGTCGAACTCGACGGGGTCGAAGCCGCCCACCGTTTCCATTTCCAGGCCCAAGCCCATCTCGTCGCAGATTTTCTTGGCGCCGGCCTCCAGCCGCGCTTCCATGTCGCGCAGCACGTCGAGCTTGGGGGTGCGGAAGTCGATGGTGAAGACCACCTTGCCGGGGATGACGTTGCGCGAATTGGGATAGACGTCGATATGGCCGGCGGCGCCTACCGCGTCGGGCTTGTGGGACCAGGCGATTTCGTCGACCAGTTCGAGGATGCGCGCCATGCCGAGGCCGGCGTTCTTGCGCATGGGCATCGGGGTCGAGCCAGTGTGGGCGTCCTTGCCGGTCAGGGTAATCTGCGTCCACGACAGACCCTGGCCGTGGGTGACCACGCCGATGTCGATGCCCTCGGCCTCCAGGATCGGGCCCTGCTCGATGTGCAGTTCGAAGAAGGCCTTCATCTCGCGGTCGCCGACCTTTTCGTCGCCCTTCCAGCCGATGCGGGCCAGTTCGTCGCCGAACTTCTTGCCCTCGGCGTCCTCGCGGTCATAGGCCCAGTCCTGGGTGTGCATGCCGGCGAACACGCCCGAGGCCAGCATGGCGGGGGCGAACCTCGTGCCCTCCTCGTTGGTCCAGTTGGTGACCACGATCGGGTGCTTGGTCTTGATGTCCATGTCGTTCAGAGTGCGCACCAGTTCCAGGCCGGCCAGCACGCCGAGCACCCCGTCATAGCGCCCGCCGGTGGGCTGGGTGTCGAGATGGCTGCCCACATAGACGGGCAGCGCATCGGGGTCGGTGCCCTCGCGGCGCATGAACATGGTGCCCATCTGGTCGACGCCCATGGTCATGCCGGCGTCCTCGCACCATTTTTGAAAGAGCTTGCGGCCCTCGCCGTCCTCATCCGTCACCGTCTGGCGGTTGTTGCCGCCGGCCACGCCCGGGCCGATCTGCGCCATCTCGTGGATGGTGTCCCACAGCCGATCGCCGTTGATGCGCAGGTTTTCGCCGGGTGCTGACATGTGCGGTTCCTCGTTGTTCTTTGCGCGGCGGGCGACGATCAGCTCGGGAAGGTGAACACCGCCCCTTCCTTGATGCCGGCGGGCCAGCGGGTGGTGACGGTTTTCAGCCTTGTGTAGAAGTGCACGCCCTCGGGGCCGTAGATCGAGTGATCGCCGAACAGGGAGCGCTTCCAGCCGCCGAAGGAGTGGTAGGCCACCGGCACCGGGATCGGCACGTTGACGCCGACCATGCCGACCTCGATGTCGTCGGCGAATTCGCGCGCGGCGTCGCCGTCGCGGGTGAAGATGGCGGTGCCGTTGCCGTATTGGTGCTTGTTGATCAGGTCGACGGCGCCGGCGTAGTCGGGCGCGCGCACGACGGAAAGCACGGGGCCGAAGATCTCTTCCTTGTAGATGGTCATGTCCGGGGTCACCCGGTCGAACAGGGTGCCGCCGACGAAATAGCCGTCCTCGTAGCCCTGCAGCTTGAAGCCACGGCCGTCGACGACGAGGTCGGCGCCTTCCTTGACGCCCTGGTCGATGTAGCCGAGCACCTTTTCCTGATGGGCCTTGGTGATCAGCGGCCCCATCTCGGCGGCCTCATCGGTGGACGGGCCGATCTTGATGGATTCGACGCGGGGCTTGAGCTTGTTGACCAGCGCGTCTGCCGTCTCCTCGCCGACGGGCACCGCCACCGAGATCGCCATGCAGCGCTCGCCGGCCGAGCCGTAGCCCGCGCCCATCAGCGCGTCGGCGGCCTGGTCGAGGTCGGCGTCGGGCATGACGATCATGTGGTTCTTGGCCCCGCCCAGGGCCTGGACGCGCTTACCGGCCGCGGTGCCGCGCGTGTAGACGTATTCGGCGATCGGGGTGGAGCCGACGAAGCTGACCGCCCTGATGTCGGGATGGTCGAGGATGGCGTCAACCGCTTCCTTGTCGCCGTGGACGATGTTGAGCACGCCTTCGGGGAAACCCGCCTCGTTGAACAGATCCCAGGCGAGCATCGGGGCGGACGGGTCGCGCTCGGACGGTTTCAGCACGAAGGTGTTCCCGCAGGCCACGGCAACCGGATACATCCACATGGGCACCATGGCGGGGAAGTTGAACGGGGTGATGCCGGCGACGACGCCGAGGGGCTGGCGGTCGGCGTAGGAATCGATCGACGGGCCCACATTGCGGCTGAACTCGCCCTTGAGCATCTGCGGGATGCCGCAGGCGAACTCGACCACCTCGATGCCGCGGGTGACTTCGCCCAGGGCGTCGTCATGGGTCTTGCCGTGCTCGCGGGAGATCTCGCGGGCGAGATCGGCGGCGTGCCGGTCCAGCAGTTCCTTGAACTTGAACATCGCGCGGGCGCGCTTGAGCGGCGGGGTCTTGCCCCAGGCGGGTGCCGCCGCCTTGGCGCTGGCCACGGCCACGTTCACCTCGTCTACGGAGGACAGCGGCAGTTCGGCGATCTGCTCGCCGGTGGCCGGGTTGAAGACCGGGGTGCGCCGGGACGAGGCGGAAACGGCCCGGGCGCCGTTGACGGCGTTTTCGATCGTCTGCATGGCCTACTCCACCTCGTCCAGGACGGTGCGGATGCAGTCCATCAGTTCGTCGATATGGGTTTTCTCCACGATCAGCGGCGGCGACAGGGCGATGATGTCGCCGGTGGTGCGGATCAGGCAGCCCTTCTCATAAGCGCGCACGAAGGCGGAGAAGGCCCGCTTGGTCGGGGCGCCCGCGATCGGCTCCAGTTCAATGGCGCCGACGAGACCCAGATTGCGGATGTCGATGACGTGTTTGGCGTCTTTGAGCGAATGCAGCGCGTCTTCCCAATAAGGCGCCATGTCGGCGGCGCGCTCGAACAGGCCGTCGTCGCGGTAGGTGTCGAGCGTGCCCAGCGCGGTGGCGCAGGCCATCGGATTGCCGGAATAGGTGTAGCCGTGGAAGAACTCGATGAGGTGCTCCGGCCCGTCCATGAACGTGTCGTGGATCTCGTTCTTGACGAACACCGCGCCCATCGGGATGACGCCGTTGGTGAGCCCCTTGGCGGTGGTGATGATGTCCGGTTTGACGTCGAAGAACTGGGCGGCGAAGGGAGCGCCGAGGCGGCCGTAGCCGGTGATCACTTCGTCGAAGATCAGCAGGATGCCGTGCTTGTCGCAAATGGCACGCAACCGTTGCAGATAGCCCTTGGGCGGGATCAGCACGCCGGTGGAGCCGGCCACCGGCTCGACGATGACGGCGGCAACCGTCGAGGGGTCGTGCAGGGTGCAGATGCGCTCCAGCTCATCGGCGAGATCCGCGCCGTGCTCGGGTTCGCCGCGGGTAAAGGCGTTCTTGCCTGGCAGATGGGTGTGCGGCAAGTGGTCGACGCCCGTCAGCAGCGTGCCGAACAGCTTGCGGTTGGCGACGATGCCGCCCACCGAGATGCCGCCGAAATTGACCCCGTGATAGCCGCGCTCGCGGCCGATCAGGCGGAAGCGGGCGCCGTCGCCCCTGGCCCGGTGATAGGCAAGCGCGATCTTCAGAGCGGTGTCGACCGATTCGGAACCGGAATTGGTGTAGAAGACGTGGTCCATACCCTCGGGCGACAGATCGACCAGGCGGTTGGCCAGCTCGAACGCCTTGGGATGGCCCATCTGGAAGGCCGGGGCGTAGTCCAGTTCGCCGGCCTGCTCACGGATCGCCTCGGTGATCTTCGGCCGGCAATGGCCGGCGTTGACGCACCAAAGCCCGGCGGTGCCGTCGAGCACCTGTCTGTTGTCGGCTGTGGTGAAATGCATGCCCTCGGCCGCCACGAACATGCGCGGAGAGGCTTTGAACTGCCGGTTGGCCGTGAACGGCATCCAGAACGCGCGCAGATCGTTAGGCGTCGCCGCCAGCCGGTTGGACATCGCCATTCCTCCCATTTTCCCGCATCGCGGATTTGAAATCCGACCCATTCGTGATAGCAATTTTTACCAAATGGACAAACAAAATAATTGTCGCACTGCCGGCCCGAAGCCGGCGTTCTCCGGCGAGCGATGAAATCGCGCGCGGCCACCACCAAGCGGCGCACCCGCATCCAGCGCGAGAACGAGGAGCTGATCCTGGAGTCCGCGCTGGAGGTGTTCTCCAAGCACGGGTTTCGCGGCTCGACCATCGACCAGATCGCCTCGGCCGCCGGCATGTCGAAGCCCAACCTGCTATATTACTTCCGCCGCAAGGAGGATATTCACCGGGCGCTGTTGAACCGGCTGCTCGACACCTGGCTGGCGCCGCTGCGCGCGCTCGACCCCAAGGGCGATCCGCTGCCGGAGATCCAAGCCTATATCGCGCGCAAGCTGGAGATGGCGCGCGACTATCCGCGCGAAAGCCGGCTGTTCGCCAACGAGATTCTGCAGGGCGCGCCGCATATCGGCGATGAATTGTCCGGGCCGCTCAAGGAACTGGTGGACGAGAAAGCGAAAGTGATCGCGAGTTGGGTCGATGAAGGCAGGCTGGCGCCCTGCCATCCCCATCATCTGATCTTCTCGATCTGGGCGACGACACAGCATTACGCGGATTTCGACGCACAGGTCAGGAGCGTGTTGGGCAGGGCCGCGCCGGCGCGGTTCGCCGACGCGGCGGAGCATCTCGACGCGCTGTTCATGAGGGGGCTGGCGCCTTAGGGGTTCAACCTTTCTTCCCGTCGTCCTCTCCATGCCCTCTCGGCGTCATCCTCGCGCTTGTGGCGAGGATCCAACCACCTATCCAGTTCTGCAGCCCATCGGCAACGGGGTTAGATCCTCGCCACAAGCGCGAGGATGCCGCAGGAGAGTGGGGCGACAATGACGAAGGAGAGTGTTGCAATAACGGCAATGGTCGCTTGTGTGGTTTGGATAGCCCCTCACCCATCCGGCGCCAGCGCCAGGAACACCAGGCCCATCACGGTGACCAGCGCGCCGACGGCAACCGAGGCGGTAGCCCAGCCATGGCCGACGGCGCCTTCGATGACGATGATGACGGCCGGCGTCAGGTAGCCGTAGGACAACACCTTGGAGGCCGGCAGGCGCATCGAGGCGAACTGGACGAGGAAGAAGGTGCCGGCGGTGGTGAAGATCGCCAGATAGCCGATCGCCCACCACACGATCGCCGGAAGATCGGTCCAGTCGGTAGACGCGATCTGCGAGGCGCCGATCGCGGCGATCCACACCGTCGAGGCCACCAGGGTCCAGAACGTGAATTCGACCACCGGCTCGCCGGTGTTGAACTTTTTCACCAGCGGCGCGTAGGCCGCGTGGCAGGCGCAACCGAAGAAGAAGACTCCCTCGCCCCAGCCGATGTCGAAGCGCAGTATGGCTTCCAGATCGCCGCGGAAGATCACCCAGATCGAACCGGCGGCGGCGATGATGAGCGAGATCAGCACGGTGGGCCGCGAAACCTGGCGCAGAAACAGCCAGCCGAAGCCGGCGCTCATAAAAGGGATCAAAGTGAACACCGCGCCGGTGGAGACCGGGCTGGCGAACTTCAGTGCGTAGAACATCAAGATGAAATAGCCGGCCATCAGCAGGCCTAAGATTGCCAGGCGGCCTGCGGCGCGGGGACCGGGCAGCGCCGGCGCCCGGCCGAGCACGGCGAATACCGCCGCACCCATCAGCAAGCAGGCGAAGGTGAAGCGCACCGCGTTGAGCGCCGCCGAGCCGACATGGGGAGCGGCCAGATGGCCGATCGAGAACGAACCGGCGATCAGCGTGGCGAACAACAGCATCGCCGCGTGGCCGAGCCACTTTTCACGGCCGGTGGCCAGGGAAGCGGTTGTCACTGCCTGCATGAAAGCGGCATCCTGTCATTGTCGATGGACACCGAAGACAGTGCCTATTTGGGCCAATGCGGGTACTTGCGCCGCATCCGTTCCGCTGAATCGGCAACGATTGCCTCTAGCACTTCCATATCTATGTCGTCGAGCCGGTTGATATACAGGCACGAGACGCTGTGACGGTGCTTGCCCAAGCGGCTCAGCTCCGCCTGGTATTTGTCGAAGCCCGGCATAACATACACCGCCATCGCCGACTTACGCGGCGAAAAGCCCGTGATGAGATGATCTCCCTCGCGCCCCGATGCGTACCGGTAGTGGTATCGACCGAACCCGATGATGGCTTCGCCCCACATCTGAGCCGGGTAGCCGGTCGCGCGTTCAAACAGGCTCATCAACGTGCGGGCATCTTGCCGACGACGTTCGTTCTCGACGCCTTCGATGAACGCCCACGGATCGTTGCCGGTCGGGCGAGTTTTGTTTTCGGCCATACGGTCCCTTGTTGAGCCGCCAGTACGCGCGTGGCCGCGTTACTCGGCCGCCTGCCTGGCTGGATTGTTCGGATGCTCGGTCCAGTTGGAATAGGTGGGGTCAACCTTCAACCCGGTGCGCTTGTCGATGACGCCTTCGGGAAGCGGGTCCATGGTGATGCAGTTTTCCACCGGGCAGACGTTGACGCACAGATTGCAGCCGACGCATTCCTCGTCGATCACTTCGAACTTGCGCACTCCGTTGACGGTGGAGGTGATCGCCTGGTGGGAGGTGTCCTCACACGCGATGAAACAGCGGCCGCACTGGATGCACAGGTCCTGGTTGATGTTGGCCTTGGCCACGTAGTTGAGGTTCAGGTACTGCCAGTCGGTGACGTTGGGCACGGCGCGGCCGACGAAGGAATCGAGGTCGCCGTGGCCGGCTTCGTCCATCCAGTTGGCGAGACCGGCGGTCAGTTCGTCGATGATCTTGAAGCCATAGGTCATCGCAGCGGTGCACACCTGGACGTTGCCCGAGCCCAGCGCCAGGAACTCGGCCGCGTCGCGCCAGGTGGTGATCCCGCCGATGCCGGAGATCGGCAGGCCGGCGGTTTCCGCGTCGCGGGCGATCTCGGCGACCATGTTGAGCGCGATGGGTTTGACCGCCGGGCCGCAATAGCCGCCATGGGAGCCCTTGCCGTCGATCGAGGGTTCCGGCGAGAACGTGTCCAGGTTGACCGAGGTGATCGACGAGACCGTGTTGATGAGCGAGACCGCGTCGGCGCCGCCGGCGTTGGCCGCGCGGGCCGGGTAGCGGATGTCGGTGATGTTCGGGGTGAGCTTGACGATCACCGGCATGCGGGTGCCCGCCTTGCACCAGCGGGTGACCATCTCAATATATTCGGGCACCTGGCCGACGGCCGAACCCATGCCGCGCTCGCTCATGCCGTGCGGGCAGCCGAAGTTGAGCTCGATGCCGTCGGCCCCGGTCTCCTCGACCTTTTTCAGGATCTCGTTCCAGCACACCTCTTCGCAGGGCACCATCAGCGAGACGATCACGGCGCGGTCGGGATAGTCGCGCTTGACCACCTTGATCTCGTCGAGATTGGTCTGCAGCGGCCGGTCGGTGATCAGCTCGATGTTGTTCAACCCCAGCAGGCGGCGATCGGCGCCCCATATGGCGCCGTAGCGCGGGCCGTTGACGTTGACGATGTGCGGATCGAGGCCCAGGGTCTTCCACACTACGCCACCCCACCCGGCCTCGAAGGCGCGGCGCACATTGTATTCCTTGTCGGTGGGCGGGGCCGACGCCAGCCAGAACGGGTTCGGCGATTTGATGCCGACGAAGTCGTTGCGAAGATCAGCCATGTCTTCCTCCTCACAAGGTTAGCCGAGCGCGAAGATCATCTCTACCGGTGCGATGCGCTTGGCGTCGACATTTTCTAGCATGTTGGCCATTTTTTCCCCGGCCTGCGCGCCGAAGATCAGCGGCAGACCGAGTGGTGGCGGCCCGCTTTCCGCGATGCGGGCGGTCAGCTTGGCGAAGAAATCGCGGGCGAAATCGCTGCGGTCGCGTTCGGCGACGAGCGAGAAACCCGCGCCAGCGGCCGCATCGCGATAGACCTGCGGACGATCAAGATGGGATTGATCCGGGGTCGTCGCCCACGGCACGGGAAAGGAAATCGGCTCGTCAGCGGTCTGCATCACGTCGTAAACGGCGAATGACCCCCCAGGTTTCAGCACCCTGGCGGCCTCGGCGAACAGCTTGTCCTTGTCGGCGATGTTCATGCCGACATGGATAAGAGTGGCCAGGTCGAACTCATCGTCGGGTTCGGGAATGTCCAGAACGGAGCCGGTCTTGAATATCGTATTGACGCCGACCAGATCGCTCAGCTTCTGCGCAACTTCGACAAATTCGGACGTCAGATCGATGCCGGTCACCTTCGCGCCCGAGCGTTGCGCGATATGGCGCGCGGTGCCGCCGATGCCGCTGCCCAGATCGATGACCCGGCTGGTCGCGGAAAGCTCGACCTGATCAAGCAGCGCCTGCGTGGCGACCAGACCGCCGATGTGGAATTCGTCGACCGGCTTGAGATCCTCGGCCGTGGCGCTGTGAAGGTCCTTGCCGGCTTTGGCCAGGCCGTCGGCGATGCGTTCAAGCAGGGTGCTGGTCGTGTAGTGGTCGGCGACGCCGGCCTCAAGTCCCGCCTGGGTCAACTTGCTTTCCTTTCAATCAGGCGTCACCGCCCGACAGCGCGGCATGAATGCTCTCGGCCGCGTCGCGGCCCTGGGCGACGGCGGTCACGGTTAAGTCTTCGCCTTCGCCGGTGCAGTCGCCGCCGGCCCAGATTTTCGTATTGGCCGTGCGGCCCTCGCCGTCGACGTCGATGCGTCCGCCGGTCAGTTTGACGCCGGCGTCGCCCAGTGAATCGGAAACGAGTTTCTGGCCGATCGCCTTGAAGATCTGATCGGCAGCCAGGGTCAGGGTCTCGCCGGTGCCGGCGAGCTTACCGCCTTGTTCCTCGGTATATTCCAATTCGATCGCTGCAGCCTTGCCGCCTTCGGCGACGACCCGCTTGGGTTGGAGCCAGTGGCGGATCGCCACTCCCTTAGAGGTGGCCAGGTCCTGCTCGAACTCCGACGCGTTCATGCGGTCCTTGCCGCGCCGGTAGCAGATCGTCACCTCCTCGGCGCCCAGCAGCTTGGACTGCACTGCCACGTCGATGGCCGTCATGCCGCCGCCGATCACCACCACGCGGCGGCCCACCGGCAGCTTCGACAGGTCATCGGCCTGACGCAGGCCGGCGATATAGTCGACCGCGTCGGCGACGCCTTCGACCTCTTCGCCTTCCACGTCGAGCGAGTTGACGTCCGCCAGCCCGATGCCGATGAACACCGCGTCGTGGTCCTCCAGAAGCTGATCGAGCTGAATGTCGCGGCCGAGCGCGCTTTCGTGTTTGAGTTCTATGCCGCCGATGGCGGTTACGTAGTCGACCTCGGCCTGGGCGAACCCGTCCACGGTCTTGTAGGCGGCGATGCCGTATTCGTTGAGGCCGCCCGCCTTGGGCCGCCCATCATGGACGACGACGTCGTGGCCGTGCATGGCCAGGCGATGGGCGCAGGCGAGCCCGGCCGGACCGGCGCCGACGACGGCGACCTTCTTGCCGGAGGGTTGGGCGCGTTCGTAGAACTGGCGGCCCTGGCTCATCGCCACGTCGGTTGCGTAGCGCTGCAGCTGTCCGATCAGCACCGGCTTGCCCTCGGCGATCTCGCGCACGCAAGCCTCCTCGCACAGGGTCTCGGTCGGGCAGACCCGGGCGCACATGCCGCCCAGAATGTTCTGGTCGAAGATCGTATTGGCCGAGCCCATCGGGTCGCCGGTGGCGATCTGGCGGATGAAAAGCGGAATGTCGATCTGCGTCGGGCAGGCCGTCACGCAGGGCGCGTCGTAGCAGAAGTAGCAGCGGTCGGCGGCGACCATCGCCTCGTGCTCGCTGAGCGGCGGATGCAGGTCGGCGAAATTGTCGGCATATTGTTCCGCACCCAGGCGGGCCGGCGCGATGCCCTCGCGCAGTCGGTCTGGCGCCATCCATTCCTCCCATGTGCCGCCGGTTCGCTTGTTTGGAACCGCTCCAATTGGTAACGCAAGGGAGAATTTTTATCAAACGGTAAATTTTGTCGAAAGGCCGGCCGAAAGCCGACGCCGATGGCGCCTCCGCCACGGGGAAGCGGAGTTATTTTTCTTTAGGATAAGGTTCGCCGATCTCGCGCGGCGGGATCGCCGAGCCGATGAAGCCGGCGAGCAGGATCACGGTCAGGATATAGGGGGCGGCCAACATGAACTCGACCGGCGCCTCGCCGATGATGGGAAGCTCGACGCCCTGCAGCCGCGCGGTCACCGCTTCTAGGAAGCCGAACAGCAGGCAGGCGAACAGGGCCGCCATCGGCCGCCATTTGCCGAAGATCACGGCCGCCAGCGCGATGTAGCCCTTGCCGGCGGACATGTCGCGGATGAACGCGCCGCCGTGGGCGATCGACAGATAGGCCCCGGCGATGCCGCACAACAGGCCGGCGATGATGACCGCGCGGTAGCGCAGCAGGTAGACCGAGATGCCGGCGCTGTCGACGGCCTCGGGCGCCTCGCCGACGGCGCGGATGCGCAGGCCGAAGCTGGTCTTGAACAACACCCAGGCGGTGATCGGGACGGCGGCGAGCGCGACGTAGACCAGCAGGTTGTGACCCGAGACGATCTCGGAATAGATCATCCCCAGGACGGGTACATTCTGCAGAGCTTCGGCGAACGGCAGTTCGATCGGGCGGAAGCGTTCGGACTGGCCGAGCGACGGCGTCTGGCCGCCCTGGCGGAACAGGGCGATGCCGAGCACGATGGCGAGCGCGGAAGCGAGAATGTTGATCGCCAGGCCGGAAATCACCTGGTTGCCGCGATGGGTGATGCAGGCGAAACCGTGCAGCAGGCCGAGCAGGATGGAGACGATGATGGCCGCGCCCAGCCCGGCCCATGGAGAGCCGGTCAGCGCGGCGACCGCGCCGGCGGCGAACGCGCCGGCGAGCATCTTGCCCTCGAGCGAAATGTCGATGATGCCGGACCGCTCGGAGAAGATGCCCGCCATGGCGCACAGGATCAGCGGGGTCGCCACCCGGAACATGGCATCGAGCGCCAAGGCCAGTTGCAACAGGAAATCGCTCATGCCGGTTCACGCTCCGGGGTGATCATGAACAGGATGCGCGCCAGCATCGGCGCGAACATGTAGGCGAGCGCGCCGGAAAACAGGATGATCAGGCCCTGAACCACCTGGACGGTCTCGCGGGTGATGGTCTGGAACTCGAAGTCGAGCTCGGTGCCGCCCTGGAACAGGGCGCCGAACAGCAGGCTGGCTAAGATGATGCCGACCGGGTGGTTGCGCCCCATCAGCGCCACGGCGATGCCGGTGAAGCCGTAGCCGCTGGTGAAGTTGACCACGATCTTGTGCGGCTCGCCCAGCACGGCGTTGGACGCCATCATGCCGGCTAGCGCGCCGGACAGGGCGAGTACGGCGATGATCAGCCAGGTGGTGTTGATGCCGGCATATTCGGCGGCACCGGGTGAGTGGCCGAAGGTGCGCGCGGCGTAGCCGAAGCGGGTACGCCAGATGATGAACCAGACCAGCACGGCGGCCGCCAGCGCGATCACCAGCGAAAGGTTGAGCGGCGAGCGGGCCACTTCTATGCCGATCCAGCCGAGCATCTCGTGCATGTAGGGCATGTGCCCGTTGGGCTCGAAGATGCGGGTTTCCGGCGAGCCCTGGCCTTCGCGCATCATCGGCCCAGACAGCAGGCCGACCATCACCGAGGCGGCGATGAAGTTGAACATGATGGTGGTGATGACGATGTGGCTGCCCCGGGTCGCCTGCAGGTAGCCGGGAATAAACGCCCAGGCGGCGCCGAACAGGGCGGCAAAGGCCACGGCGAACGGGATCAGCAGGAAGCCGGGCAGGAAGGAATCGGCCATCAGCACGGCCAGGCCGGCGCCAAGGCCGCCGATATAGGCCTGGCCCTCGCCGCCGATGTTGAACATGGCGGCGTGGAAGGCGACGGCGACGGCGAGCCCGGTGAAGATGAAATTGGTGGTGTAGTAGAGCGTGTAGCCGAAGCCGCCGGAATAGACGAAGGCGCCGTTGAACATCACCGCCATCGCCTCGAACGGGTTCTCGCCGATCACCCAGATCAGCACGCCGGAGACGATCACCGCGGCCAGGATGTTGATCAGCGGCAACAGGCCCACATCGGCCCAGCGCGGAAGGCCGTGGGAGGTCATGCCGCCTTCTCCGATGAAACGCCGGCCATCATCAGGCCCAGCATGTTCTCATCGGCCGCGTCGCGGTCGACGATGCCGATCTGGCGGCCGTCCATCATGACGAGGATGCGGTCGGACAGACTCATCACCTCCTCCAGTTCCACCGAAACGAGCAGGATGGCGCAGCCGGCCGCGCGCATCTCCATCAGCCGCGAATAGATGAACTCGATGGCGCCGATGTCGACGCCGCGGGTGGGCTGGCCAATCAGCAACAGCGATGGCGCCGCGTCGATCTCGCGCGCCAGGACCAGCTTCTGCTGGTTGCCGCCGGAGAATTGCGCGGCGCGCAGATCGATATTGGGCGGGCGCACGTCGAACTCGGTGACCTGCCGGGTGGCGCGTTCGGCGATCGCGGCACGATCGAACAGCAGGCCGCCGAGCTCACGATCGTTGTGATGACCGAGGATCGAGTTCTCTTTCGCGTCAAATGGCAGCACCAGGCCGCGGTTGTGCCGATCCTCAGGCACGTGGGAGACGCCCAGATCGCGCATGTGCGCCGCGTCGACCGGATTGTCGGCGGTGACCTTTGCGCCGCCGATCTCGATCGAGCCGCCCGTGGGTGCCAGGATGCCGGAGAGCATGTACAGCAGTTCGGTCTGGCCGTTGCCGGCGACGCCGGCGACCGACAGCAGTTCGCCGGCGCGCACATCGAAACTGAGCCCGTCGACGCGCTTGACCCCGGCGGCGTCCACATATTCCAGATCGCGCACCTGCAGCACCGGTTCGCCGGCTTCGACCTTGGTGCGCTCGACCTGCAGCAGCACCTTGCGGCCGACCATCAACTGGGCGAGTTCCTCCATATCGGTCTTGGCGGTCTCGCGGTGGGCGACCATCTCGCCCTGGCGCATCACGGACACGCGATCCGTCAGCGCCATGATCTCGTGCAGCTTGTGGGTGATGAACAGGATGGTGGTGCCTTCATCGCGCAGCGCGCGCAGGATCTCGAACAGGCCCTGGGTCTCCTGGGGCGTGAGCACGCCGGTCGGTTCGTCGAGAATGAGGATGTTGGCGCCGCGCAGCGCCTTGAGGATCTCCACGCGCTGCTGCAGACCGACCGGCAGGTCGGAGATCAGCGTGTCGGGGTCGACCGACAGGCCGTATTCGTCACCCATCTTCTTGAGCTGCGCGCGGGTGGCTTCGACGGACGAGTCGAGCTGGAAGCCCTTCTCGGCGCCGAGCATGACGTTTTCCAGAACGGTGAAGGTTTTGACCAGCATGAAGTGCTGGTGGACCATGCCGATGCCGTGGGCGATGGCGTCGGAGGACGAGGCGATGCGGACCGGCTTGCCGTCGATGGCGATCTGGCCGGCATCGGCCGAATACAGCCCATACAGAATGTTCATCAGGGTCGACTTGCCGGCGCCGTTCTCGCCGATGATGCCGTGAATCGAGCCCTTGTGGACGTCGAGCGCAACGTCCCGGTTGGCGTGAACCGGTCCGAAGCTCTTGGAGATTCCGCTGAGGCTAAGTGCCAAAGACGGCGCCGAAGCGCCGTCTTTCTTCTTGTTTTTCGCCATGTGCCGCGCCTGAGTCGATCAGGACGGGCAGTTGTTGTCGGACTCGTAGTTGTGAACCACGATGTCGCCGGAGATGATCTTCGCCTTGGCGTCGTCGATCGCGGCCTTCATCGCGTCGTTGATGAGCGGGGCGTTGTTGTCGTCCAGCGCCCAGTCGACGCCACCTTCGGCCAGGCCGAGCACCTTTATGCCGGTTTCAAAGTCGCCGGACATGGCGTCCTTGAAGGTGTTGTAGGCGGCCACGTCGACGCGCTTGAGCATCGAGGTGAGCACCGAGCCCGGAGCCAGATGGTTCTGGTTGGAATCGACGCCGATGGCCAGCTTGCCCGCGTCGGCGGCGGCGCGGATGACGCCGGTGCCGGTGCCGCCGGCGGCGTGGTAGACCACGTCGGCGCCACGGTCGATCTGGCTCTGGGTCAGTTCAGCACCCTTGGCCGGGTCGTTCCAGGCGGCAGGCGTCGAGCCGGTCATGTTCTGGAAGATTTCGGCGTCCGGATTGGTCGCCATCACGCCCTGGACGTAGCCGCAGGCGAACTTGCGGATGAGCGGGATGTCCATCCCGCCGACGAAGCCGACCTTGCCGGTCTGCGAGGCCATGGCGGCGGCGATGCCGACCAGATAGCTGCCCTCATGTTCCTTGAAGGAGTACTGGCGCAGGTTCGGTTGATCGAGCCAGTACACATCGATGATGGCGAATTTCACGTCCGGGAACTCGGCCGAAACCTTGTTCATCGCATCGGCTTGGGCGAAGCCGACGCCCAGCACGATGGTCGCGCCGCGCTCGGCCATGCGGCGCATCGCCTGCTCGCGCTGAGGCTCGGCGGTGACTTCGAACTCCATCACCTCGACACCGGTCTCTTCGGCGAATTTGGCGACGCCGTTGGAGATGCCTTCGTTGAAGGATTTGTCGAACTTGCCGCCCATGTCGTAGACGACGGCGGGCTTGAAATCCATCGCATGCGCTGCGAATGCCATCGCAAACGCAGCGATCGATAGTAGTATGGTGCGAATTCTCATGCCTGTGCTCCCTGTTTGGAATGGTATGCCTTGCTCTTCTAAACGCGGCCGCGATAAGGCGATCCGCGCTGCCCTTTTTGCGGGCGCTAGGATTTTCAGGCGATGACGGTATCGTGTCCAAAATGACATTTCAAGTCGTAGTGGCGGCCCCGGCACCGAGCTTTCAACCTTTGATGGTAGGCCGGACCAGGTCGCCGCGAACGTGCGAACTGTCGCTAGAAAACCTTTAGAAACAAATCCTTAACTGCTTCTATGTCGACATCGGATGCAAACTTGCAAGACGAGCGGTCCGCATCCGCGTCCACATAGGTCTTGCCGGCCTCGTCGCCTTCCAGCGCCACGCACAGCGGCGCGGCGGTCAGTTCGAAAAGGTCCGGGCGGATGGCGGCGATGACGGCGGCGGGGTCGTGCAGGGCACATGCGCGCTCGCCGCGACGGGACTGGTAGAAGTCCATGTAGAACTGGGAGATGTGGTGCAGGAAGCCGCCGATGACGGGCGAGCGCGCCTTGAGATCCTCGAAATCGGCCGGCGTGCAGGTGATGCGGTTGGTCACATCCAGGCCGATCATGCGCACCGGCCAGTCGGCGGCGAACACTTTGTCGGCGGCGTGGGGATCATGCCAGATGTTGGCCTCGGCGTAGCGGCTGGCGTTGCCGCCGGCGTTGACCGATCCGCCCATCACCACCACCTGGCCGACGGTCTTGGCGATGCCCGGATCCAACTTCAGGGCCAGCGCCAGGTTGGTGAGCGGCGCGACGGCGCAGATGGTCACCTGCCCCGGCGCGGCGGCGCATGCGCGCACCAGGAACTCGGCCGCCGACAATGGCGCGGGCGCGCCTTTTGCATCGACGGTATCCAGATCGCCGAACCCTTGCTTGCCGTGGATGAAATCGCCGATCGGATGCGGTTCGATCGCCAGCGGCGTGGCCGGACCCGCCGCCACCGGCAGCGAGGCGCCGCCCAGTTCTGCCAGGTACAGCGCGTTGCGGGTCGCCGTCTGCGTGGTGACGTTGCCGAAGATGGTGGTCAGCCCGATCAGCTCGATATCGCGATGCAGTAGCGCGAACTGGATCGCCATGGCGTCATCGACGCCCGGGTCCGTGTCGATGATCATCTTGACCGGTGATTTGCCCGCCATGGTTCGCCTTCACTTAAGCTATTTCCCGCTGGCGCGGGATCGGCTCCGGCCCGCTCCCCCTCCCAGCCACCCCACGGCAGTATCCTCGAGGGGGTGGCTGGG
>JANQKQ010000045.1 GCA_028281105.1 Rhizobiaceae bacterium | reverse complement strand
GTCATAGCCCTCGCGCTCGGCGGCAATCGCGTTGCAGATCATCTCGCGGGCGCAGCGGAACTCGACGAGGGGGTGGGCGTAGCTGTCGAAGGGGGTGATACCGCGAATGTTGATCTCGGTTCCCTGCGCCGAGACCGCGTCGAGATGCGGCTTCAGCCTGTCCCAATAGGACTTGCCGTTCTCGTAATCGACATAGCTCTGGTAGCAGATCTTCATGGACTTCCGTTTCCCTCAAGGCGTCTCGCGGATGATGCGGGCCACTGTAAGAGGCCGCGTGCCCCCGGCCAATCAGGAAGGATACGGAGGGCCGCGCCCCTATTCCCATGCGGGCGTCGGCCATGCCGCTCACCGGCCGATCCGAAGCAGTTCCTCAAGTGCGAAGGCCTTGTTCCGGTACCGCTCTGGATAGGGTGCGGGTCGATGACCTAATGAAAGCTCCTCAAATTCGGTTTCTTCCTGTGCTTGATCAGCCGCGGCCGACGAACGGCATCTTGAGCGCCATGACGTTCATGGTCAGAACATTGGCGTCGAGCGGCAGGGACGCCATGTGCGCCACGGACCGGCCGACATGGGCGGCATCGATCACCGGCTCCTGCGCGGTGGACCCATCCGCCTGCAACACGCCTTGCGACATTTTCTCGGTCATGTCGGTCGCTGCATTGCCGATATCGATCTGACCGACCGCGATATCAAAGCGGCGGCCGTCCAGCGCGCCGGATTTCGTCAGGCCCAGAACACCGTGCTTGGTGGCGGTGTAGGGTGCCGAATGAAGGCGCGGGGTCGTCGCCGAGACCGATCCATTGTTGATGATGCGTCCGCCCCGCGGTTCCTGCCGCTTCATGGTGCGGAACGCCGCCGCCATGCAGTAGAACATGCCCGACAGGTTGACATCCACCACCGCGCGCCAGTCTTCCGGGTCCAGTTCATCCATCGGCACGGGCGGCGCGCCGGTTCCGGCATTGTTGAACAGAAGATCGACCCGGCCCCATTCGGCGGTAACCGTGTCGAACAGGGCGTTCACCGCCTCCACGTCGGTTACATCGGTGGGAACGACGAGGCTTGACGCGCCGGTCGGATCGATCTGTCGGGCGGCGTCAGCGAGCGGCGCCTCGCGCCGGCCGGCATAGGCGACATGCCAGCCATCGTCGGCCAGCGCGCGGGCGACGGCGCGCCCCACGCCTGTTCCCGCCCCGGTCACGATCGCGGTCTTCCTGCTCATTGGGCTCGTTTCCTTTCAATCACGTGTTCGGTCCGCCTATTGCGCGGCGGGCGCTGGCAGAGCGGCGCCCAGTTCGTCTTCGATGTGAACCTTGATGATGTCTTCGAAGTTGCTCTCAGCGGTGAAGCCGAGCGCGCGGGCGCGGCTCGCCTCATAGTCCTCGCCCCAGCCGCCGACAATATCGGCGACCAGCGGATCGTGCGCCGGACGGATCAGGTCGACAGCGCCCTGCCCGGCCACCGCGCGCAGGGCCTCGATCTGTTCGGCGACGGTCGCCGAAAGACCCGGCATGTTGAGCGCTCGGCGGTGGCCAAGCGACGCGGTGTCCATGCCGGCGGCGTGCAGGAAGAAGCCCGCGGCACTGCGCGGACTGGCGTGCCA
This sequence comes from Rhizobiaceae bacterium, assembly GCA_028281105.1. Lineage (GTDB taxonomy): Bacteria > Pseudomonadota > Alphaproteobacteria > Rhizobiales > Rhizobiaceae > JANQKQ01. The sequence continues at coordinate 5,499 of JANQKQ010000045.1, read as the reverse complement.
GTGGCGTGTGGTGTCGGGCACCGGCAGGGCGGCCGGCTGGCCGATCAGCGGCTCGCGGATAATGCCGGAGAAGAAACCCGAAGCGGCCGCGTTGGGCTTGCCCGGACGCACGCAGATGGTCGGCAGGCGCAGAGAGATGCCGTCGATCATGCCCTTGCGCGAATAGTCGTTGATCAACAGTTCCGCGATGACCTTCTGGATGCCGTAGCTGGTGCGCGGCGTGGGCGCGAAATCATCGGGGATGCGGTTTGGGAAGGGCGGGCCGAAGATCGCCAGCGAGGAGGCGAAGACAAGACGCGGGTTATACGCATCGCCCGTGTGGCGGCCCGTGTGGCGGATAGCGTCCAGCAGCGCGCGCGTACCATCGACATTGACCCTGTAGCCCTTGTCGAAATGCATCTCGGCGTCGCCTGAGACGACGGCCGCCAGATGGATGATGACGTCCGGACGGTCCGCGATCAACTGTGCCGGCGCGGCCGGATCGCCGAGATCGACCGCCTTGGCGGACACCCGACCGATCGGCCAATCCGGCGCTTGCGGTGCTGTTACATCAACCAGCGAAAGGGCCGTCACCGTCCGGCCGCCAATGGCCGGGTCGGCCAGGATCGCCGCCGTGATCTTGCGGCCGACCATGCCGGCGGCGCCAATGATGAGAATGTGCACGAAATACTCCTTATGCGCTGCAGCACGTTCGCTGATGGGTCTTACGCGGCGGGGCCCAGACGGGCGGTGCTTTGCCGCGCCATGATCTCGAAACCCAGATCGATGACGGCCGGGTCAGGCCGTTCGCCGGAGACCGCCGCCGCCAGCATCTCCACCGACCGGCACCCCATCTCGTAGCGCCGGGTGCGCACGCTTGTGATGGAAGGAAAGGCGGCCGCCTCCATATCGAAATCGTTGAAGCCGGCAATGCCGAGTTGCTGCGGAACCCGAATGCCCCGCCGCTGGGCCTCGAACAAAGCGCCGAGCGCCAGATCGCCGTTGTTGCAGAAAACGGCGTCCAGATCCGGCGCAAGGGCCAGGAAATCCGCCAGCATCTCCGCGCCTTTGGACACGCTGGTCGCTTCCGGCGTCGTCAACACGCGCTCGGGCTGATCGAGCCCGGCTCTTTCCATCGCCGCCCGGTAGCCCGCCAGACGCCGCTGCGAGCGCGGATCCATGCGCGCGCCCAGGAAACCGATCCTGCGATAGCCCTGCTCGAGCAGATGCTCGACCATCGCGCCGGCGGCGGCGGCATGATCGATCCCGATCATCAGATCCACCGGGTCGGGGCCGATCTCCATGATCTGCACGACCGGGCACCCCATGCCTTCCAGAATGCGGCGCCCATCGGGCGTCTGATTGTACCCGGTGACGATCACGCCTGCCGGCCTTTGCGTGGCCAGCACGCGCAGCAGCTCCGTTTCGCGTGCGGTGACATAACGGCTGGTGACGAACTGGATCTCGTAGGCGGTCTTCTCGGCGGCGTCGAGCATGCCGCTGAGCACCTTGGCGAACACCCAGTTGGCGACCGAGGGAATGACCACGCCGATAATGTTCGACCGGTTCGAGGCCAGCGCCTGCGCCGCAGGGTTGGGCACATAACCCAGCGCCTTCACCGCCTGCCTCACACGATCGCGCATTTCGGGCGACACGATCTCCGGCGTTCGCAGGGTGCGCGAAGCCGTGATAACGCTTACATTAGCATGCGCCGCCACATCTTTTAATGTTACCGGCTTATTATTTCTATATTTTTCTACCATTTTCAGGGTGTCGCTTCTTATCACAAACGGCGTTTTTTGATTGACAATGATATACGCTACCATCTAACTCAAGTGAAAATCAACAGCGCCGCTCAGAGATTGCGGTGACGCTAGGCCGGCGCCCGGCGTCCGGTCCATGGCGAGGGAGAACGACACGCCTTGCATGCCTTCGTTTCACGCCGCTTTCCGCGGCGCGGCCTCAATTGCCCCCCGCATGATGGCCGCCCGCATGGCGCAGCCTGTTCCGGCACACCCTGTTCCGGCACACCCTGTTCCGGCACACCCTGTTCCGGCTCACCCTGTTCTGGCACCACCCGCCGCACGCACGGTGTGCGTTCATGACCCGCACCACCGGCTGGATCGCGCGGGCGATCGAATTCGCGCTGTTTTGCCTGCTGGCCGGCATGGTGCTGATGGTCTTCGGCAATGTGGTGCTGCGCTACCTGTTCAACACGGGGCTGAACTTCTCCGAGGAGATGTCACGCTACTTCTTTGTCTGGCTGACCTTCATCGGCGCGGTTCTGGCGTTTGCCGAGCATGGGCATATCGGCGTTGAGACGATGGTGCGGCTTTTCGGGCGGCGCGGCCGGCTGGTGTGCATGGCGCTATCCAACGCCATCATTTTGCTTTGCGCGGTCGTTTTCTTCCACGGCACCTGGCAGCAGCATGCGATCAACGCGTCGATGACGGCGCCAGTCGTCGGCATCTCGATGATCTGGGTGTTCGGTGTCGGCTATTTCACCTCGCTGGGGGTCGGCTCCATCGCGGCCTGGCGCTTGTTGCGCATTGCCATCGGGCGGATGAGCGATGCCGAAATCGCCCATTTCGCCGGCGAGTATGCGGAGAACGAGCACGATCCTCACCAGGAGGGCCGGATATGACGATCGCGGTTTTCCTCGTCACCTTGTTCGGCACGCTGTCGCTCGGCGTTCCGGTCGCCTTCGCGCTGATGTTCTGCGGCATCGTGCTGATGTTCTACATGGACATCTTCAACACCCAGATCGTCGCGCAGCAGATGATTTCCGGCGCCAACACCTTCACCTTGCTGGCGATTCCGTTCTTCCTGCTGGCCGGCGAGTTGATGAACGCGGGTGGGCTGTCCAAGCGCATCGTCGATTTCGCCATCGCCTGTGTCGGGCATATCCGCGGCGGGCTGGGCATCGTGGCGATCTTCGCCGCCGTGATCATGGCCAGCCTGTCGGGTTCGGCGGCCGCCGATTCGGCGGCGCTGGCCGCCATCCTGATCCCGATGATGCGCGAAGCGGGCTACAATGTGCCGCGTTCGGCCGGGCTTATGGCAGCGGGCGGCGTGATCGCCCCGGTCATCCCGCCCTCCATCGCGTTCATCATCTTCGGCGTCGCCGCCAACGTGTCGATCACCGGCCTTTTCATGGGCGGCATCGTGCCGGGTCTGATGATGGCGCTGTCGCTGACGGCGATGTGGATGTTCGTGGCGCGCAAGGAGGATGTGAAGACGCTCCCGCGCCAGTCGGGCCGCGTGCGCCTGAAGACGTCGGTGGCGGCGATCTGGGCGCTGATCATGCCGATCATCATTCTCGGCGGCATCCGGTTCGGCGTATTCACGCCGACCGAGGCGGCTGTGATCGCGGCCGTCTACGCCATGTTCGTGGGGCTGTTCCTCTACGGCGAGCTGCGCGTCACGCAGCTCTATGCGGTGTTCGTCAACGCCGCCAAGACCACCTCGGTGGTCCTCTTTCTGGTCGCCTCGGCGTTGGTGACGTCCTGGCTGATCACCCGCGCCAACATTCCCGCCGAGGTCGGCGACATCATCCAGCCGTTGATCGACAGGCCACAGCTTCTGATGCTGGTGATCGTGCTTTTGGTGCTGGTCGTCGGCACGGTCCTCGATCTGGCGCCGACCATCCTCATCCTGTCGCCGGTCCTCATGCCGCTGGTGCGCGAGGCGGGGATCGATCCGGTCTATTTCGGCGTTGTGTTCGTGATGACGACCTGTATCGGGCTCATCACGCCGCCGATCGGGGTGGTGCTGAATGTGGTCAGCGGTGTGTCGCGCGTCCCCCTCGGCCAGGTGATCGTCGGCGTCGCACCGTTCCTCTTCGCCCAGGTCGTCGTCCTGGCCCTGCTCGTCGCCTTCCCGCAGATCGTGTTGATACCGCTTGATTTTCTAAGATGAGGCAAACGGCCCGCCACTCCCAGAGACCGCACCCCACTCAAAGAGGAAACCAACCATGAAACCGACATCTAGAACTCTGGCCCGTAAAACTCTGACGCGGCTGGGCGTCACGACCATTCTGGCAGTTGGTCTGGCCGCTCCGGCCCTGGCCGACATTTCCAAGCGCACGATCACCGTGTCGAACGGCGTCTCCGAAACCCACCCGGTCGCCGATGGCGTCGAAGCCATGCGCGCCTGCATGAGCGAGCGCACCGATGGCGCCTGGACGCTGAACACGTTCTGGTCGTCCTCGCTGGGCGACGATCTTCAGGCCACGCAGGCGCTGCGTTCGGGCATCCAGGAAATGGTCATCACCTCGACCTCGCCACTGGTCGGCATCGAGCCGGCGCTCGGCGTGTTCGACCTGCCGTTCCTGTTCGCCAACGCCGAAGAGGCGGACGCCATCCTGGATGGCGAGTTCGGCCAGATGATCAGCGACCAGCTCGCCGAAGCCGGCGTCGTCAACCTCGCCTACTGGGAGAACGGCTTCCGCAACCTCACCAACTCGGTGCGGCCGGTGGAAAGCCTTGACGACTTCGAGGGCATGCGCGTGCGCGTCATGCAGAACAACATCTTCCTCGACACGTTCCAGACGCTGGGCACCAATGCCATGCCGATGGCGTTCGGCGAAGTGTTCACCGCGCTTGAGACCGGGGCCATCGATGCCCAGGAAAACCCGTTCGTGACCATCGAGACGTCGCAGTTCTACCAGGTGCAGGACTATGTCTCGGCCACCCGCCACGCCTACACGCCGTTCATGGTGCTGTTCTCCGGGCCGATCTTCGGCACCTATTCGCAAGAAGAGCAGCAGATCCTGTTCGACTGCGCGGTGATCGGACGTGACGTGCAGCGCGCCACGAGCCGGGCCCTGTCCGACCAGTCGCTTGCCAACATCCAGGAAAACGGCATGCAATATAACGAGCTGGACGAAGCGGAAATGCAACGCATCCGCGATGCGGTGGCGCCGGTCTATGACCGTCACGCCGCAACGATCGGGGTCGAAGTTGTCGACGGCATCCGCGGTGCGCTGGCCGAACTGCGGGGCAACTGATTGTCGCGATGACGTTTGTGTGGCGGGGTCGGTAACGGCCCCGCCCTTTGCTTGTGCAGACGCCTCATGACGGTGTTGGCACCTACCTCGGCGCCTTGGCGTAGGATCAGGCCGAGCCGACCGGCCGCAACGCGCCGTTCCGGATGCCCTGCCGGACGTTTTCCTTCAACGCCTGGAGCCTGTCCTTGGCATTCTCGTTCGACTGATACTCGTCGAACGGCACCATAGACAATCGGCCGGGTGGTCGCTGAAGCGGTTCGTGGCCACCCGCGCATTTCGTCATCGCCGGCGCCGGCATCCTCGCCCTGCCGAGACCTGAGAAAGCGCCGAAACCTTAGCCTGTCCAAGGCCACATCCTGCTGTTCACAACCCACTGGTTGGAACCATCTGCCGCCCTCGACGGCGGGTGGCGGGCGGATTATCTATAATTTCATGTCGAGCGCGAAAGACGAACCCCTTGCCGTCAGGATCAGCCGCGAACTGGCCGCCCGCATCATTTCCGGCCGGATCGA
>JANQKQ010000044.1 GCA_028281105.1 Rhizobiaceae bacterium | reverse complement strand
GTCATAGCCCTCGCGCTCGGCGGCAATCGCGTTGCAGATCATCTCGCGGGCGCAGCGGAACTCGACGAGGGGGTGGGCGTAGCTGTCGAAGGGGGTGATGCCGCGAATGTCGATCTCGGTTCCCTCCGCCGAGACCGCGTCGAGATGCGGCTTCAGCCGGTCCCAATAGGACTTGCCGTTCTCGTAATCGACATAGCTCTGGTAGCAGATCTTCATGGACTTCCGTTTCCTTCCGGTTCTTGCGTGCTGTCCAGACACTGTAGGGGGCCTGGCGCCCCGGCCAATCAGGAAGGATACAGAGGGATGCGGCGGTGGCGGGTCTCCCAATCGCGCCGACAAGCGGTCGACGACAAAAACCGGACCTCAATCGCGTTCAGTCGCGCTATTGTAACGTCAATGCAGTTCAAGAGGCTCGCAATGCCGTCGAGACCGTTTCCGTGCGCCCGCGACGTCGCTGGACACCTGAAAGTCCGCCAAACCAGGGCGAGGCGCTGGAGCCACGCCGGAGACCCCCGCGCGATCGACGCGGGCCGGGAGCGGCGTATCGCGCCGAAGGATCCGCAAGCCGTCCCCGAAACCCGGCGTTCGACGCGCCCCGGCGGGGCTGAAAGCGGGATCGACCGGGCCGGATCCGACCATTAGAGCAAGCAGCACGATCATGGATGACCTCACGCTCCGGGCCGATCTTCCCTCCCGCGCCGGCGAGGCCGCCCAGGCCCATACGCAGGACATCGCCGCCGTGCTTGCGTCCCAGAACGCCTCTGAAACGGGGCTTGACGCCGCAGAGGCGACGCGCCGGCTGGAACACTACGGGCGCAACGAGCCTCCGGCCGCGAAACAGCGCAGCCTGGCGATGCGCTTTCTGGCCCATTTTCATCACATCCTGATCTATGTGCTCCTGGGCGCGGCGCTGGTGACCTTCCTGCTCGGCCATACCATCGACACGGGCGTCATCCTGGCGGTGGTTCTGGCCAATGCGATCATCGGGTTCCTCCAGGAGGGCCGGGCCGAAAAGGCCATGGCGGCGATCCAGGACATGCTCGCACCCCATGCCAATGTCATCCGGGACGGCAGGCGCATGGACATCGAGGGCGCCGAGCTCGTCCCCGGCGACGTCGTGCTGCTTCAAGCCGGCGACAAGGTTCCCGCCGACCTGCGTCTCCTGCGCGCCCACGGCCTCCAGGTTCAGGAGGCCATTCTCACCGGCGAATCCGTGCCCGTCGAGAAGGCGACCGCGCCGGTCGCGGCCGAGGCGCCGCTCGGCGACCGGCTCTGCATGGCCTATAGCGGAACACTGGTCACGGCCGGACAAGGACGCGGCGTCGTCGTCGCCACCGGGGCGCAAACGGAAATCGGCCGCATCAGCGGGATGTTGTCACAGGTCGAGACCCTGACCACGCCGCTGGTCCAGCAAATGAACACCTTCGCCAAGTGGCTCACCCTGTTCATTCTACTGGTCGCCGCCCTCCTTCTCGTGTTCGGCTATTTCGTCGAGCACTACAGTTTTCTCGACATGTTCATGGCCGTGGTCGGCCTGTCCGTGGCGGCCATCCCGGAAGGCCTGCCCGCCGTGCTCACCATCACCCTGGCCATCGGCGTCCAGGCGATGGCGAGACGCAACGCCATCGTGCGGCGCCTGCCGGCGATCGAGACGCTCGGGTCGGTGTCGGTGATCTGTACCGACAAGACCGGCACGCTTACCCGCAACGAGATGGTGGTCACGTCCGCGGCAATCCAGGAGCGTGCCTTCGAGGTGGATGGCGCGGGCTACCATCCCGGCGGCCCGATCTTCCACAACGGGGCGCCCGTTCGCCCGGGTGAAGATGCGGCGCTACGCGAGCTCGCCGTCGCGGCCGGGCTGTGCAACGATGCCGAGCTGCAGGTGAAGGACGGCACCTGGCGCGTCAATGGCGACCCCATGGAGGGGGCGCTGCTGGCCTTTGCGGCGAAGGCCTGGGGCGGGCTTGAACAGATCGGCGCAGGCTGGGACCGGCTCGACGCCATCCCCTTCGACGCGCGCCATCGTTACATGGCCACCCTGCACCGCCGGGCCGACGGAAACGGCATGGTCCTGGTCAAGGGCGCGCCGGAGACCATTCTGTCCATGTGCCGGTCGGAGAGACCCGCCGACGGTGGAGAAACGGATCTCGATCCGGAGGCCTGGCGCATCGCCGCGGATGATCAGGCTGCCCAAGGCCGACGTGTGCTGGCCTTTGCGGCGCGCAACGCTGAACCGGGCGAGAGCGCCCTGAAAAAGGGCGACGTGGAAGGCTCAATGGTCTTTCTGGGGCTGGTCGGCATGATCGACCCGCCGCGCCCCGAGGCCGTGGCCGCGATCGCCGAGTGCCATGATGCCGGCATCGCGGTGAAGATGATCACCGGCGATCACGCCGGCACAGCAGCGGCCATCGGCCGCGAGATCGGGCTGGAGCGCACCGACACGGTGCTGACGGGCGCGGATATTGATGCCCTCGACGACGAGGCGCTCGCCGGGGCGGCCCTTGCGACCGACATCTTCGCCCGCACCAGCCCCGAGCACAAACTGCGCCTGGTCAAGGCACTGCAGTCGAAGGGGCTGACGGTGGCCATGACCGGCGACGGCGTCAACGATGCTCCGGCGCTGAAGCGCGCCGATGCCGGCGTAGCCATGGGGCGGAAGGGCAGCGAGGCGGCCAGGGAAGCCGCCGAAATCGTCCTCGCCGACGACAATTTCGCCTCCATCGCCGCGGCGGTTCGCGAAGGCCGCACCGTCTACGACAACATCAAGAAGGTCATCAGCTGGACGCTTCCCACCAATGGCGGCGAAGCGATGACCATTCTCGTCGCGCTGCTGTTCAGCATGGCGATGCCGGTGACCCCGGTGCAGATCCTCTGGGTCAACCTCGTCACGGCCATCACCCTGGGGATCGCGCTGGCCTTCGAGCCGACCGAGGCCAACACCATGCGACGTCCGCCGCGCCCGCGCCACGAGCCAATCCTCGACGGTCAGCTCGTCTGGCAGATCGTGCTCGTTTCGACCGTGTTCTGCGCCGGTGTTTTCGGCGTTTTCGCCTATGCCACGCAGCGCGGATACGATCTCGCCGTGTCCCGCACCATGGCGGTGAACACGCTTGTGGTGCTGGAGATCGCCTACCTGTTCTTCATCCGCAACATTCACGGCACCTCGCTGACCTGGGAGGCGGTGAAGGGGACCAGAATCATATGGGCCTGCATCCTGACGGTCACGGCGCTGCAATTCGCGCTCACCTATGTACCACCATTGCAGGCGGTCTTCGGGATGGCGGCGGTCGGGATCCTCGACGGTATCGTTATCGTTTTGGTCGGCGTTGCGCTGTTTGCCCTGCTGGAACTGGAAAAACAGCTCCGGCTCACGATCCAGCGAAAGGGAAAGGCCACGCTTTCACATTAACGCCCCTGGGACGCCTCGGGGACGTCCCGAGGCTTCCCAGGATCAGCCGAAGAACAGGTTCGGCAGGAACATCGCGATTTCCGGGATGTAGGTGATCAGCATCAGTGTCGGCAACCAGGCGAACAGGATGAACAGGATCGTCGGCTTCATCATTGCCTGAACCGAAACGCCGGTTACGCGGGCGCCCAGGAAAAGCAGCGGCGCCGTCGGCGGGGTGATGTTGCCCATGCCGAGATTGACCCCCAGGACGGCGGCGAAATGGACCGGGTCCACACCGGCATCCCTGGCGATCGGCGTCAGCAGCGAAGCGCTCAATACCAGGCCGCTGAAATCATCCATCAGCATGCCTATGACGATCATCACGATGTTGATCATCAGCATGATGACCAGCGGGTTGTCGGACACCGAGTAGATCGCGTTGCGGGCGATCGTCGGGATGTCCTCGAAGATGAGATACTTGCTGACGATCAGCACCATGAAGACCATCACCATGACCACGCCGATCGTCACGCTGGAGGCCTTGAGGGTCTCCCAGAACGTTCTGAGCGTCAGGCCCTTGTAGATCCAGAACCCGACGGGAATGGCGTATATCGCGGCGACGCCGGCGGCTTCCGTCGGGGTCATGATGCCGCCATAGATGCCGCCGAGGATAATGACCGGCATCATCAGTGCCGGGATGGCGTTGAATGTCGTCTTCCCCAGCGCCTTGACCGGGTTGCCTTCGACTTTCGTCAGCTCGATGCCGTCGACCTTCCGGAGCATGATGAAGTTGACGATGATCAGGAAGACCGAGAGCAGAAGACCGGCGGCCAGCGCGGCAAGGAAGCATTTCAGAACGGACTGCTGGGTGAGCCAGGCATAGATGAGCTGCGTGCCGCTTGGCGGAATCAGCAGGCCGAGCGGGCTGGCGCTGACCAGCAGCGCGGCGGAGAACCCGTTGGGATAGTTGGCCTTGCGCAGATGCGGCATCATGATGGAGCCGATGCAGGTGAGCGTCGCCGCGCCGCTGCCGGAGATCGCGCCGAACATCGCGCTCGCCAGCACGCACGCCCCGCTCAGCCCGCCCTTGATGCCGCCGAGGATCAATTCGGCGACCGAGACGATCGGCGAGGCGACGCGACCGCGCTGCATCAGGTCGCCGGCGACGATGAACAGCGGTATCACGAGGATGATCACCGTATTCATCTTCCAGTGGCCGGTGCCCATGAAGGCGGTGATGTTGTGATCGCCCATCAGCGCGATCAGCAGCAGGACGCCGCCAAACGCCATGGGAACGGCGACGCCGGCCAGCAGCAGCAGGACAATGACGAGGATGGAGAGAAACAGAAGCATCACGCGGCCTGTGCGTCTTTGTTGCTGATCCTCAGGTCTTCCTCGACGACTTTCGGACCGAATTTCAGCAACACGTAAACATGCAAGGCGCCGTAGAACGCCATGAATGCCAGGCCGACGAATATGCCAAGATGCGCCACGAAGTAGGGGATCTTCAACGCGATCGTTTTCTGCCAGAACGGGTAGGAATTGACATCGTTTGCGATCATCAGCCAGGCCCAATAGACCATGACAAAGGCCAGCAGTGTTTCGACGATGTGCAGGAAGACCTTGCGGCGCCAGATTGACTTCGCGGTTTTGAAATAGGATTCGAATATATCCGCGCGGATTTGCGTGTCTTCATAGCTGCCGACGGCGCTCGCCAGAAAATACAGCCAGAACGAAATCGGCAGCAGCCATTCTTCGTAGGCGAAGAGATCGCTGTGCAGGATATATCGGAATATGACGACCAGGCAGAATGTAACGGGCAGGATCAACGTCGCGATAGCGCTAATGGTGATCTTCACGGCCACCATCTTTCTCACGGTCGCACCCAGCCTGGGTGGCAAACGGTCAGCAAGTTCCCTCAACGCCTTGTCCCCCTGGTCGCAGTTGCCGGGGCGAAGTATCCGGCTCCGCCCCGATAAGGCGGTTCAGTTGCCGGTCAGCTTGTCTAGAATGTCCTTCCCGACGAGATCACCGACGCTGGGCCAGACCTTCTCGGCGATGAGCGCCTTGAACTTTGCGCGCTCTTCATCGCTGAAGTCGACCACATCCCAGTTCTTGTCGCGGAGCTTGGCGAGAAACTCCTCGTTCCGGTTCCAGGAGCTATCGTTGATGCCGGTCGCCGCCTTGGTTGCCGCAGCCTGAATGGCGGCCTGCTGCTCGGCCGACAGCTTGTTCCATTTTGCCGCGTTCACGTAGATCACGTTGGTTTCCACGAAGGCATTGTAGGGGATGAAGGTATTGCCGACGTCGCTTTCGGCGAACAACGAGAAGGCCAGCTCGGACGTACAGCAGATCGCGCCGTCGATCGTGCCGGCCTGCACGGCGGGAAACACCTCGGCCCAGGCCATCGTCGTGGTCTGATAGCCGAGCACCTCCATGGTCGACTTCACCAGTTGCGAGCTCCAGACCCGCAGGTTCATTTCCTGGTTGCCCGTGCCGTCGACATCCGCCGGCGTCTTCGAGGCAACGACGCCAATCAGCCCCTCTCCGATCGTCGCCAGGTGCTGCAGGCCGTGGTCGGCGAGGATTCCGGTCAGGATCTTGTTATACTCGGAATCGGGGTTGCTCATGATCGCCTGGATATCGTCGAGCGTGGTGATCATGAACGGCAGGCTCATGAACTCCAGACGCTGATCGGCCTGGGCATAGATTGCCGCGTGGACGATGTCGACATTGCCGAACTTGGCATCTTCCAGGAGCTCCTCGCCGGATCCCAGCTGACCTGCGGGGAAGAAATCGACGGACAGATTGACACCGGCACCCTCGATGTCCTTGATCATCTGGGTCAGATGCTCGAACGCCGGCTGATTTTCCAGCGTCGTGCTCGCGATCTTGAGCTTGACGTCATCAGCCTGACCGGCCACGGCCGTTGCCGCGAGGATGGCGGCTCCTGCGATCATCTGTTTGAGTTTGAACGACATGACATCCCTCCTATCGGTTGTCGTTGCTTCGCCGGCCCGGCCAATTCGCCGGGCGGCACAGTCCCGCGTGGGTTGCATCCGCTTCGAACCAGGTTCCCCGGGATCGTATTCGCCTACCAACGGACACAACGCACGCCTCGCTGGGGACCCGACATCGCGGCCCGGAACGCAGCGCCACAGGTTTGTGGCGATGCATAAAAACCGGTCGATGAACACGCCCTCCAGATTCCATCAAAACGCCGCCCTCCTCATGCCCGAGGGGGCAATTCGGCCCCGTCCCTGAATGCCGCGATGCGGTCCCGCAAGCCGTACCAGCGCAGCATCAGTGACGGCGCGAACGACATGTAGGCCGGAGCGGCCTTGAGACGCTCCACCGGCAGCGGCAGGTCCTCCGGCGCGGCGGCGTGAGCCCAGTCGGCGAGGATGCCCCCCAGCATCGTCCCCGTCGGAACACCGCGCCCGGACAAACCGGTACAGGCCAGAGCGCCCGGGCCGAGCGCGTAGAGACGGGGAATCGTCTCCCGCTGCATGTCCAGTTCGCCGGTCCAGTAGAACGCCCACCGCGTTGCCTCGGGAACGGCCGGATGAAGCCAGCGCAGCCGATCCATCAGCAGCTTCTTGGTGTAGGGCCGGTCACGGCCCCTGCGGCCGAGCGGGATCATCGAAACGACCATTCGTCCCGCGCGGTCGTATTTGTAGACGAAGATATCGCCGCAGCCGTCATGCATGGTGCCGTCGAAGGGGAGGACCTGTTCGCGGACCTCCGGCGGCAGCGGCTCGGTCGCGGCAATGAGGGCCTGCATGATCCGGTAGGTCTTTTCGACGCCCAGTCCGCCGCCATCGGTATAGGCACCGGTCGCCATGATGAACTTGTCGCACAGGACGCTGCTGTCGGACGTCCGCAGGCACCAGCGCGTTCCGCTGCGCTCGACGGCGTTCACCCGCGAGCGGGTGTACAGCTGAACGCCTTCCTGAAGGGCCGCGCGGGCAAGGCCGCGCGCATAGCCGAGCGGATTGAGGTGGCCTCCCGATTGCAGAAGCCAGCCGCCGTGGAAACGCCGCGACCCTGTCAGCCGTTCCGCCTCGCCGGCATCGACGACCTTCGACGGGCAGCCGGCCGAGGCATAGCTTTCCGCCAGGCTTTGGACGGCGGCCATCCGGCCGGGCGTGAGCGCGCCCTGGAAGTAGCCGTTCTGCTTCCACTCGCACTCGATCTGATAATGCCGAATGAACTCCGCGGCCATATCAGCGCCCCGCGTCTGCCGGGCGATCAGGCGGTCGGCCCGTTCCCGTCCCAGGCGCTTGCGCAGGTCGTTCAGCGAAAAATGCGTGAATGTCGGGGTGCAATGGCCCGCATTGCGGCCCGACCCGCCAAACCCGGCCTCCTGTGCCTCCAGCAGAACGACACTGCACCCGCGCCGGCGCAGTTCGATCGCGGTCGTCAGGCCGGTATAGCCGCCGCCGACGACACAGATATCCGTTGCGATTTCGCCTTCCAGCGGTCCGGTTTCAGGCGCCGGTATGGCCGTCGCATGCCAGAGTGTTTCCTCGAAGGGCGAAAACGCCGTCATGCCGTATCCGTCCGCTCGTGCGCAATCATCGCCGACGTGCCTTCGGCCGAGCCGGTGCACAGCCGGGCCGAAAACACGCGCACGCAACGGGCGCGGCCCGGGGCGGTCCGTGTCGGAACGAATCCCGCGAAACATCTTTGTCGAATTGCGATGAACCGATCGGACATCCTGATCTTCCTGCTCCTTAGGTTCGTACGCTCCTGTTGCGCTGTTGCCGTCGTTACTTCGCAGTGGATTCGCCACCGCCGCCCAAGTCAGATACCCCCGTCGATCACGATTTTCGTTCCGTCGGAAAACCGGGAGAGGCGAAAATCATGCGGATCGACGCAAGGCGACGCGCCGGAGACGATTTCGGCCATCAGACGCCCGGCCGCCGGTCCGATACCGAAGCCGTGACCCGAAAACCCGGTCGCGATGTGGAAACCGGGAAGCGCATCCACCGGCGATATGACCGGCAGGGCATCGGGTGTCACATCGATCAGCCCGGCCCAGCTTTGCGCAACCCGCGCGCCGGCGAAAACCGGCGCGATCTCAGCCGCCTTCGCCAGGGTCGACGCAATGGTTCTGCGGTGCGGTTCGGGGTCGAGGATCCGGGTGTGCTCAAACGGTGTCGGCGCATCGAGCGACCATTTGCGCGCGTAACCCGCCTCGACGAGAAAACGCCCCCCCAGCCGCAGCCGCAAATCGCGCCATTGATAGATCAGCGCCGGCAGGAACGTCACCGCCAGTCGGAACGAGTCCGGCACGATGTCGGCATAGTTCAGCGAGCCGTTGGCGATGGTGTAGCCGCCGTCCTGACGCTTCCGGAACGCCACCTCCCTGGTCCAGTAGGCCACCTCCGGGCCGTTCGCCAGCGGATGGGTGCGCATCACCGTGTTCATCACCTTCAACTGCGGCAGGTCGATACCGAGGTTGCCGGAAAACAGCCGTGACCAGGCACCACCGGCCAGAACCACGGCATCGCAGGCAATGGCGCCACGCTCGGTTACCGCAGCCGAAACCCTGCCGCCGGCGGTCTCGATCCCGCGCACCGCGCACCCGGTCAACAGGCTGGCGCCGCGATCGCGGGCGGCTTCGGCAATCGCCGGTGCCGCCATCTGCGGCTCGGCGCGGCCATCGGCGGGCGTGAACTGGACGCCCTTGCCCGGTTCGCGCAAACCGGGCAGATGCTCGGCAATATCCGAGCCGCGGAGAACGTCGCTTTTGAGCTGAAAGGCGCCTAGCTGCTCGCAGGATCTCTCGGCAGCCTCGAGATCGGCGTCCGAGTGGCAGGCAAAACCGATCCCGGTCCGGCGATAGCCAGGATCGCGTCCGGTCCTGGAGTGCAGGTCCGGCCAGATCCGCAACGCTTCGGCCATCAGCGGAAGCTCGCGGGGATCCCGCCGGGTAATCCGGACCCAGCCCCAATTGCGCGAACTCTGCTCGCCGCCGATCTCGCCCTTTTCGCAAAGCGCGACCGCAAGACCTCTTTCCGCGAGTTCCAGCGCCGTCGAGGCGCCGACGATCCCGCCGCCGACGACAACGACGTCGACGCGTGAGGGAAGCGCGTCATCCCCTTGCACCGATACGACGCGGGGTCCGGGCATCAGAAGATCCCGTCGGGTTGACAGTTCAGGGTGATTTCGGCCTGAGACAATGTCGGGGGCTGCTCGATCGTATCCAGCGTGAGCCGCGCGACATCTTCGGGCTGGGTGAACGTCTCCGGCGGGAGCGGGCTTCCGGCTGCCACGCCCATGTCGGTTGCAACCAGGCCCGGGCAAATGGCCGTCGCCCGGATCCCGTGGTCCCAGCCCTCGTGCCGCAAGGCGTGGGCCAGGCCGACGGCAGCGAATTTCGATGTCGAGTAAAGCCCCATCCGCGCCGATTTCACGCGTTTGCCCGACAGCGATCCCATAATGATGACGCGGCCGTTTCCCGACGATACGAGCGCGTCCCAGGCGGCGGCGGCCAGTCGTCGCGGGGCGTGAAAATTGACCTCGAACAGATCGACGACACGTGCGTCGTCCCGCGTGACGATGCTCTCGGGGTCGAAGATGCCGGCGCAGGCCACGACCGCGTCAATCCGTCCGCGGCGCGCGACAACCCCCTCGACCCAGCCGGCCTCATGCCCCTCGGACGCGTCGTAGCCGACCACCTCGGCGTCGCCCGACGCGACTTCCCGCTTATCCGACAATGCCGACGGCTGGCGAACACCCATCGAGACGAACCAGCCCCGCTTGACGGCCTCGATCGAAATGGCGCGGCCGATCCCGCGCGAGCCGCCGGTCAGCAGCATTACTTTCCTGTCCATGCGGCTCCTGCTCCCGGGACGACCTTGCCATTCGGTTTGCGGAGGTAGGCGCCCGCCACCTTCCGCAGCAGTCGAACAGCCTGTTCGTGCTCCTCGTCACTGAGCATTCCGAAGGCCTCGCGGCGCTCGCGGCTGACGATGTCGCGCACCAGATCCAGATGCGCCTCGCCCTTCGGCGTGATGAACAGGAGCTGACGCCGCCGCGACCGCGGGTCGGGCCGACGATCGATCAAGCCGCTTGCGATCAGCCGGTCGACAAGGCGCGCCATGGCCGGCGCATCCTTGCCGGCGTAGGGCGCGACCTCGGCGGCCGTGATACCCGGTCGCTTCTGGACCATGAACAGTGTCGTGACCTTGCCGGTGCCACCGGAAAGGGGCGTGCCGGCGAGGTGCGTCTCCAGATAGCGCGACACCGACAGATTGACGCTGCGAACGAAGAAGCTCATGGCGCCTGCCAGCACGTCCAGTTCGCTGGCGTCGAAGAGATCGGCATCGTTCGTGCCGCGTTTGCCTGAAGGATGGTCGAGACGTGTTGCTTCCACCTTCCTGTCTCCCTGTTCGGTTGAATTATGTCACTGACAATTGTCGATGACAAGTATCTATGGTCGAATCGGCACCGCCATGCGGCGGCCGGTCAACGCGGCGACGGGCGCGGGAAGACCGGCACCTCCATCGACGACTGGTTCCATCGCGCTCCTGCGCTCCGAAGATACGCCGTTTTAGAAGGTCACCGCGCTCGGCAAAGCCCAACTGCCGGCCCACGCGAGCCTTCAGCAATACCGGAAACCGACGATAGGCGGTCGTGAGCAGGAGCCCCGAGCCGCAGACGCCGTCATCCCGAAGGAAGTCGCCGTTGAAGTTCGCACGCAGCTTGTCGATGAGCGAACGCAGCCCGGGACGATCAGCGTCGGCGGCGAGCGTGTGCAACTGGCTGACGCAGCGGCGGCTCCGGTAGGTTTGCCGTCATCAGATGACACGACGACAGATGACACGACGACAATCAGCCTTCCAACAACGGCTCCATGAATGATTGCCATTTGCCGACCGGCCCGGTTGTGGAACCTGCTGTCGTATCCTTGTAGTCAAACGCTGTTAGCGCCTGCCTGTCAGGTCTCATGGACAGGGGGAGCTCATGTCATCATCTTTCCGTCTATCACGCCGGGCCGTTCTGGTCGGTGCATCCGCCGCTGCTCTTTCTCCAATGATCGTCTTCCGGGCCAGCGCGCAGGCCGGCCCGGGTGAGCTCGCCGTCATTGAGGCAACGCCCAACCCGGCTGGCAATGTCGAGCGATTGTATCTGTTGACTGGCGATCCGCTGGCGGGGCCCATCGAGCGGCTGGTGGCGGAAGATGGGGCCACGTTCCCGGCGTCGGCGCTGCCTGAGGGCGAGCGACGCGTACTGCGGCTCATGCACGTCAACGACATGCACAATCATCTGACCGAAATGCATGCCTCGCGCGGCGACACGCACCGCTTCAGCCAGATCGTCAAGATGGTCAAGCAGGCCCGCGCCGACGCCGCTGACAATGAAGTGACGCTGTTTGTCTCAGCCGGCGACGACCACACCGGCTCGGTCTTCGACGAGCTTATGGGTTGGGCACCCGACGAGTTTGTCGCCGATGCCGGCTACCGCGCCGCATCGGAGGCCGGCCTCGACATTGCCGTCCTCGGCAATCACGAATTCGACCGCGGCGCCGAGATGTTGAAGATCGGCATCGACCAGGACGCGGCGTTCCCAGTGTTGTCCGCAAACATTCACGGTTCTGGATTCATGGCGCGCGACACCGACTATCATTGCGCAGCCATTCTGGAAGCCAAGGGGTTACGCGTTGGTGTGATCGGCCTGACCACTTCGGTCGACACGCGCGTCGGCACCGAATCTGATCCGACGCTCGCGGTCGCGAGCCCGGTCGATGCGCTCAAGAACCTGATGCCGGCTGTCTCTGCCGTGTCCGATGTGGTGGTGATCCTGTCGCACTGCGGGTTTGGTGCCGGCGCGCACCAAAGCGGACGCGCCGCTTTTGCACGCCGGATCGACGATGGTGATTATGTGCTAGCCGAGACCGCTGGCCCGCTCACAGACAAGCCGGTTATTCTCATTGGCGGCCACACCCATACCACGCTCAATGAAACGGGCCTGAATCCGGACAACATTCTGTCGGGCGTCCTGATCGCGCAAGCCAACGCCAATGGCCGGCACCTTGGCGACATCTCGATGTCGATCGCTGCCGCCAATGGCCGCCAAGGCTGGTTCACCAATGTCTCTCTGCGCGCCACCAAGCGCCGCGATGACCGGCTGAGCCCAGGCGATGATGGCTATGAGGCAGCCGAGAAAGATGACGATTACGACATGGCGTTCGAGCAGACGGTCATGGCGCCCATGATCGCGGCGATCGACGAAAAGATGGTCGAGACAATCGCCGATGTCGATGATCCAGAAAGCCTGATCTCCACCGACCGGACCATCGCCGACCGCTACATCCGCGAAACGGCGATCGCCAACTTTATGAACGACGCGCTGGTCCACCGGTCGGCCACGTTCCCCAATGGTACTGTCGATCTGGCGCTCTTCAATGCCACAGGCCTCGCCGCCGGGGTCGGTCAGGGACCGCTAACCTTCGGCGAATGGTTTGATGTCATGCCTTACGCCGACCAAGTTCATGTGGCGTCGATCACGGCGCAGCAATTGCAAGCGATGCTGGACAACAACGCCAAGCGCATTTTGCGCCCTGAAGAAGCGGACGGTGCTGATCTGACCGGATTTGTGCAGCGAGGCTTCCTCCACTTTTCGAGCGGTTTGCGCTACGCGATTGCATTGGGTGGCTCGGCAGCGGAAGCGCGTGCGGTCGAAGTGGAAGTACTCGGTGCGCCATTGGCTGATCAGATGGACCGGACCTTCACGCTGGCGATCAACAGCTACATCCAGCTCGGTGCCTTCGGAGAAGCTTGGAACGGAGCGTCGATTTCCGGTGGCGTGCCTGGTGAGATTGCCAGCCTCGATATTCGCGGCTGGGACTACAATCACACTGGCCTTGTTTATCGCAACGAGATCATCGCTCAGATCCGTGAAGCCGGTGTTGTGTCGCCGGACACCGGCGTTGGTCTTGATGAACGGCTCCGGGTGATCTGAGGGATGAGGACTGGGCGAGGGTCGAGCCGGTGTGCCGAAGCCGGCGCGGATCGGACGACAGCGTGAAGTGGATCTTCGCAAGGTTCTGCCCCGGCGCCGGGTCGTTGAGCGAACCTTTGGCTGGATGATGCGATGGCGGCGCCTGGTGCGCGATTACGAGCAGCGCATCGACGTCTCCGAGGCCATGTCCAGGTCGCCATGGGCAGCCTCCTTCCCAAGCGTATAGCTCACTGACCAGGGTTCTCAAACGGACTCTAAGCGCCGAGGGCATGAAGCGGTCTTCATATCATCGTCATGGGTCCGAGCGTTCGAGGTCGTCCAAAATGCGATTGCAAAAGCTGTGACACATCGCGCCCCAGAACGGTACAATGAAGTGCTGATCGAAGGCTGGAGAGTGTCTCCCGGCCTGGACGGTTTTCAAGACGGCGCCGTCTTCATCGCGCGCAATGGCCCAGTCCACTGTCAGCAGATACTCTCTTTGCTTTGCGAATTTGGATTGGTGCGCGACATCACTGGGCAGCAACATCATGCTGTCATACGCGGTTCTGTCCGGCGCTTGTGGCGTCAGAACCGTTATGAGCATGTTGTTCGGCGCAACCGAAATGTTGGTGTTGGGATAAAGGCTCATAATCGTGTGCTTGTTCGGCACGCCGCCGTCCTTCATCGGCAACATCGGCGATCGCGCCAGTCCGTAAGCCAGGTCGGCTTCGGCGCCGGTGAACCGCAGACCTTGATATCCCCTGTCATCGATCTCCTCATACGTCTTTTCCCCGTCGTCGGTCACGCGCGGTACGTTCGGCGCGGCCTTGTAGCCTTCATGAACGAATCCTTCATGATAGACGTTGATGGCGAAATTCTCGTAGACGCTCTTCCAGTTGCTTTCGATGATGGCGCGCTCGACAAAAACCTGATCGCCCTCTTTGGTTCGTCCAGGCTTTAGGTCGGAGAGATCGATGTCACTGTAGAGGTCTTCGACCGGGGCAATGTAGTCGGCAAAGGGGCATGCCTCGCCGCTCAGGTTCACGAACACGGTGTTGTTCCAAACGCAGCTCCGGACCTCCTTCAGGTTGGCGTCTCGGTCCGGTAGTGTGTGCGGCCCCTTGGTTCCGTCGAAGAGCGTCGCGTTGCGAAGAGTGCCATCCAGGTTCCAGACCCACCCGTGGTATTGTCCGACGATCCTGCTCAGCCCTTTGGCATCGCCGAAGACCGCCTTGCTACAATCATGCGGGCATACGTTGTGGAAGACGCGGAGCGCGCCCGCTTCGTCGCGAACCATGACGAGCGGCACGTTCCCGAGCACGGTGACGGGATGGGCATCGCCGGGGTACTCCGCCTCAAAGGAGAACCCGATGCTCATCCAGGTTCTCGAAAACAGCTTCTTGGCCTCAAGCTCGAAAAACGCATGCGATTTAAAGGAAATGTTCGGAAGCCAATAGGAGTCCTGCAACGGGGCCCGAACCTTGGCGATTTGCTGTTCGGTGAGGAGTTGAGACAGCTCTTTCATCGTTTTCTTCCTCGTGATTGGCGGCGCCTACGCCGAACGGGGTCCATGCGATTGTGTGACCCGGGTCGTTTATCGCCCGATGACGCGGCGAATTAGGATTGAGCCAATCCGCAGACCATCTTGGAGAGCCGGCTCTCCGGATTGGCGAGTTCGAACACAATCGAAAAGTGGCGGTGCTCTTCGAGCGCCGCGAACGTTACCGCGGCGTTTCGTTTCTTCCATTCCCCGGCCAAGAGGTGCGAGCTGCGCAGATACTCTTCCGTCTCGCCTGCGCCGACCACGACATTGACCGGGCACGATACCCTCGGCGCCAGGCGATAAGGACTTAGGCGCGTCACCTCGTCGGTGTTCAGATGCAGTCCGTAGGTGCTGCGCAAGTGACGGCAAATCCGGATCGGCTCCAGATCGAAGAGGCCGCTGATCAGCGTCGCCAAGCGAATGGGCGGGCTTATGTATCCCCTGGCCGCCCAGTCCGTTGTCAAGAGCATGGCGGCGAGCTGGCCACCGGCGGAATGGCCGGACACCGATATGTCCTCCGGATTGCCGCCATAGTCGGATATCTTGTCGATGGTCCACGCGAAGGCTCTGCGAACCTGCTCGACGATTACGCCTAGCCTGACATCACGGCCGATGTCATAGGTGGGCAGGACGAGCGTGACATCGTTTCCGGCGACCCCTAAAGACACGAACCGCCAGAGCGCCATGTCCCCGGGACGCCAATATCCGCCGTGGATAAACATGAGAACCGGTGCGTTCGGCGAGCGAGCGGGAAAGACATCCAAACGTTCATTCGGACTGTCGCCGTATTGGATGTTGTAGCGCGCGGCCGTGAAAATCTCCCGCGCCCGCGCCGACGCTCGAATATACTCATATTCGTACTTGTCCCATTCGTCGCGAACATCGATGCAGAACTGTCGGTCTAGCGCCGCGTCGTCATAGTGCATGAAGACCTTGTCGGACACTGCTATCTCCGCGAACTGATGTAGGTCCGGGCGATTTCGGCAAGCCGTGATCTGCCGAAGCTGTCCTCGTGCCCGGCATGCACGGTGTTCACAGGAAGCGCCAAGAGGCGCTCCATCGTCGCGATGTAGACATCGATATCGCTCTCCGGCAGCTCGTCGAGCAACGGGCCATCGTATATGGCATCACCGGAGAAGAGCGTGCCGCTGCCGGCGTGCCAAAGACCGATGCTCCCAGGCGAGTGCCCCGGCAAATGGAGCACTTCAAACGTCTTGTCGCCCAGGTCGATGACGTCACCCTCCTCGACCAGCCATGTCGGCGCGGCACCGGTCTGCTGCCAGGTGTCGAGGGGAAATTCTCCGTGCGGCAATGCCGTTATCAGGTACTCGGACCGGAGCGCGTATCCGACCCGATCGAGATAGCGCCGAAAGGACGGTGAAAGGCTATCCACGCGAAGCGACCTTGCGGCATCGGCCACAAACGACTCGCTTTCGGCGGTGTGAGCGATGCGGGTTTCGAACTCGTGGAAGCAACCGGTGTGGTCGTAGTGGGAATGGGTCGCGACCGCGATCGTCTGGTGATCGAAGAGATCGCGGGCCGCCTGCCGCAGGCTGCAGACACCCAATCCGGAATCGATCAGGAGATCCCGGTCCCGTCCGCGGATGTGCCAGATATTGCAACGGTCCAGCGGCACGACGTGAGGCTCCCAGAGCACGGTGACATCTGCGTCGATCTGACGTCTTTCGAACCATCTGTCGGCGACGCGAAGTGTCATTCGGGCGGTCCCTTGTTCGGCGATGGCGTTCACCGTGTTTGTCCCTGTCACCGGTGGCAGGGAGGCGTGGAAAAATACCGTATTTCTCTGTAGGCCAAAATTAGATACTATCGACTAAACCGATAGGTTGGGCCAGCGGATGGCAAATATCGAGCAGCTTGAGGCTTTTGTCGCGACGGCCAGAAAGGGATCGTTCTCGGCGGCGGCCCGTCATTTGGGCAAGGCGCAGTCGACGATCAGCAGTGCGGTGATCAACCTGGAGATCGAGGTCGACTTCGAGCTGTTCGATCGCAGCAAACGGAACCCCACGCTGACCGAGGCGGGATCATCCCTGCTTGCCGATGCGGAATATCTCCTCAGAGGTCACGGCGAGTTTGCCGCGCATGCCGCATCCCTCAGCACGCGCTCGGAGACCCATCTGTGCGTGGCGATCGAACAAAGCGTCTGGTCGCCGGCTTTCCTGCCAATTCTCTCGGATTTCGAAGGTGCATTCCCATACGTAATCCTCGAGCTCTTGGATCCGGGCAGCAGCGATGTCGGACAGCTCGTGCGAGACGGCCGCGCTGACATCGGCGTGATGATCGCGCCGGAGACGCTGCCACGGGGTATTCATTTCAAGGGAATCGGGCATTCGCATCTCATCACGGTGTGCAGTCCGGATCATCCGCTTGCCCGGCGGCAGCCCGTGACGGAGTTGGCGTTGCGGCAATTCAGGCAACTCATCCCCCACAGCCGCAACCCCGATGACGATAGCCATCTCAAGCGCAAGCTCAGCCCGCGTGCCTGGCTCCTCGAAAGCCCTCACGTCACCGTTGACCTCGTTTGCGCGGGTATTGGCTGGGCGCGGCTGAACGAGGCTGTCGTCGACGAAGAGCTGAAATCCAAAGCGCTTGTCGCCTTGGATCTGTCTTTTGAAAAGGCCGATGTTCTGCAGGGCGTCGACGTTGTTTGGTCGCAAACACGACATCCCGGCCCGGCCGGCCACTGGCTGCTCCAGCGACTCGAGGCGATGGCCGTGAGGCGCACATAGGCCGGAGTCCGGCGAGATTCAAACTCCCCGCCGCGGGCCGCGCCGTCGCCCGGACCGCGGAGGAAAGGTCGTCATCAGTGTGGGGCCGGGGGCTGGCCTATCGTCTCCAAGAACGCGCTGACATCGACCGGCTTTGTCAGATGGGCATTGGTGCCCGAACCACCGCGTTGCTGTACGTCATCGACGCCAGGCAGCTTCGTCCGCAGATACCCGTTCGCCCATTCAGGAACGAAACGCTCGAAATCGTCGGCGCTGAAGTTGGCAAGTCGAGCCACAAACCTCAGAACACTGATTTGTCCCATCGGCGATGCCACTCATCGAGGCGCGCGCTCAGTGTCCGGGCGACGACGGTCTGTGCATGCCGGCCGGCCCAGGCGATATGCGGCGTAACCAGAACATTGGGCCGATCCATCACCGCCATGATCGGATCATCGGGTAAAACGGGTTCGGCTTCCAGCACGTCGAGCCCGGCTCCTCCAATGCGTCCGGTGTCGAGAGCGCGAACCAGAGCCGCGGTGTCAATCAGCGCGCCCCGGGCGGTGTTGATGATGAGGGGGCGCATATTCATTGCAAGGAAAGCCGCATCATCGAGAAGATGACGCGTCTCGTCGGTGAGAGGACAATGCAGGCTGATCACATCGGCATTGGCCAATGCGTGCTCGAAATCGACCCGCCCGGACCGGCCAGGCCGACCCTTCCGCCCGGCAAGAAGGACGCTCATGCCGAATGCCTGAGCCAGTTGCCCGACCCGCTGGCCGATCGCGCCGCCGCCGATGATCGCCAGCGTCGCCCCCTCAAGCTCGGCAACCGGGAAGTCGTGAAAGCAGAATTGACCTGCCTGCTGCCAGCGCCCGCCCAGGACGGCCTGGCGGTAAGCGACGATGTTGCGCCGGAGCGTCAGGATCAGCGCCATCACATGCTCAGCGACGGATGTGGCGCCGTAACCGACGACATTGTGCCAGGCGATGTCGCGCTCGTCCAAGGCCGCCATATCGACATTATCCGTGCCGGTAGCCGCGATCAGCACAAGATCGAGCCGGCTCGCCCGCTCGATGGTCTGGCGCCTCAATTCCACCTTGTTGACGATCACGACCTCGGCATCGGCAACGCGGTCCGGCACTTCGGCCGGGCCGGTGGCGTCGAAATTCTCCCATTCATGCGGCCAGCCCGGCGGTTGGATGGGCACCGAAAGGGTCGCGCGATCCAGAAAGACGATGCGTGGCTTGTCGGATGCCATGGATGCGTCCCCATTGATGCATGTGCGTTGCGTAATCCTGCTTATCCAAACGGGTCGACCGGCTGCCGCCTATGACCGCCCATTGCCGACACGGGTGATGCAGGCGGCCTGGTCGATCCAGCTGCGGTCCCAGGTACCGTTGGCGATCGCCCGGGCCTGACCGTCTTCCTTGGCGACGATCGCCTCGGCGGCCTTGAGGACGGTCTCGGCGCGGGCGCGCGGGACGACCACGACACCATCTCCATCCCCGACAACCAGATCGCCGTCGTGGACGGTCATACCGCCGACCTGCACCGGCCCGTACACCTCGCCAGGCCCGCTCTTATAGGGTCCCAGATGCGATACTCCACGGGCAAAAACAGGAAGAATGCCGCGCGACAGCGCCGCCGAATCGCGAATGGCGCCATCGACCACGATCCCGGCGATCGAGCGTGTGACCGCATAGCTGCACATCAATTCGCCCAGGATCGCGTTTTCGGTTTCGCCCCGTGCGTCGATGACGAGAACGTCGCCCGGCTGCGCCAGGTCCAGCGCCTTGTGAACCACCAGATTGTCGCCCGGCCTGGTGCGAACCGTCAGCGCGGTGCCAGCCATTGACCGGCCGTCCAAGCCATCCAGGCAGCGCCCCACCGGCAACAGCCCCGACGCACCCTGGTGGCGCTCCATGCCATCGGACAGGGCCGGCGTGGGCAGCACGCGGGACCGGGCGATCATGGCTGCCTCGATCCGAGGCGCCGGCTCGTACAGGCGAAGCGTGTTCATCTTTCGGTTTCCTCGGGTCGGTGGCCGTCAAGGCCGAGCGCGCGGCCCAGCGACGACATGTCGGGCGAAGCGAGACGGTCGAGCTGATCCACCAGTTCGACCGGAAGCGGGATTCCGTCGCGGGCACGCCGCTCGGCCATGCGCGCTTCGATCTCGCCGGGGACCATCACCTCCTCGACACCGCGCGCCGGCCGGTTCGCTTTGATTTCACGTATCATTTCATCCATGCGCCGCTTGAACGCCTCGGCCGGCTGGAAGGCGCCGGCATGCACCAGATGGATGAACACGCCGACATTTTGCGGCACGTCCAGCGTCTTGTAGAGATCGCCGATACGCGGGCCAAAGGCCGCACCCGTCATGACGCCCGCCATCATGTCGATCATCATTGCGATTCCGTAGCCCTTGGCGCCGCCGAAGGGCAGCACGCTGCCCTCGAGCGCCGCCAGCGCGTCGCGCGTTTCAACGCCGTCCCTGTCGATCGCCCAACCGGGTGGAATCGGTTTGCCGGCGTTGGCGGCCATGATGATCTTGCCCCTGGCCACGACACTGGTTGCCATGTCGAGCATGATAGGCGGAAAGCGGCCCGCCGGCGCGGCGAATGTATAGGGGTTGGTGCCCAGATAGGGATCGACACCGCCCCAGGGCGCCATGGTGGGCGGGGCGTTCGAATACAGAAAAGCCACCGTATCGTGCCGCGTCGCCTTTTCGGCGTAGTAGGCGCCGGAACCGTAGTGGTTGCTGTTGTGAATACCGACCGTCACGCTGCCATGGGTTTCGACGCGGTCGAGTGCCAGATCGAGGGCGCGACTGGCGACAACCGCGCCCATGCCGTTGTCGCCGTCGATCGAAAGCGTGGCCCCGCGGTCATGCGCGATGCCGATGTCGGGCCTGGGATTGACGATGCCCCGTTCCAGCCGGTCGATATAGATCGGCATCCGCGTCACGCCATGCGAATCCACCCCGCGCAGATTGGCGTGAACCAGCGATTGCGCGACGGTCTCCGCCTCCATCGCCGGCAGGCCGCGCGCCGCCAGCAGCGTCGCGCAGTGATCCGTCAAGAGCGCTGACGGACAGAGCGGCAACGGACTGGCTTCGGACCGGTCGGCGGTGTGTGTCACAGGCAGTCCCTCATGATCGCCACCAGATCCTCGGCGCGAGGTGTCCGCGGATTGACGGGAATGTTGCCGGTCTGCATTCCCGCCTCCGCATAGGCGGGCAGATGCGCCTCCTTGACACCCCAATCGCTCAGTTTTGCCGGCGGCGCGACGTCGCCGATGAGCTGTTCGACCGCCTCGATGCCGCGCTCGGCCGCCAGGCGCAACGGCAGGCCCGTTGTGGACGCACCGAAAATCTCGGCGATGCGCGCGAATTTTTCCAGATTGGCGACCATGTTGAACCGCAGGACGGGCGGCATCAGCACGGCAATCACGTCGGCATGCGGGATCTTGGCCTGTGCTCCCAGCGGCATGGCAAGCGCATGCGCAATGCCAAGGCGGGTGGAGTTGAAGGCCATGGCCGCCATCGTCGAGGCAAGCAGCATGTCGGACCGCGCGGCAACCGTGTCTCCGGCGAAGACCGCCTTGCGCAAGGACCGCGCGACCAGACGCATGGACTGCTCCGACAAGGCCTCCGATATCGGCTGGGTGGCCTTGTTGATATAGGACTCCATGGCGTGGCTCATCGCGTCGATGCCGGTGAGCGCCGTCACGCGCTGCGGCAGGGTCAGCGTCAGGTCCGGATCGCAGACGGCCAGCCGTGGCACCAGATAGGAACTGCCCACCCCGTATTTGTCGGCCCGGTCCTTTTCCGAAATGACCGCCCAGATGGTGCCTTCACTGCCGGTGCCGGCGGTGGTGGGGACGGCGATAAAGGGCACGCCGGCCTTCCGGACCAGCCCGAGACCGGCATAGTCCCGGATATGGCCGGGATTGGTTGCCATCACCGAGACCGCCTTGCCCGCATCCAGGGCGCTGCCGCCGCCCACCGCCACAATGGAAGAGCATTTTTCCGAACGATAGAGATCGACGGCCGCGTGTACGGAACGGGCATCGGGCTCGGATTCGATATCCTGAAAGACCAGATGGTCGATACCGGCCCCATCGAGGACCGAGGTGATGCGCTCGACGATGCCGGCTTCGACCAGACCCGGATCCGTGACGATCAGGACCCGGTCGCTGTCCAGCGAACGAACGAACTGGCCGAGCCGCGCAACCACGCCGGCGCCGAACTCGATGCGCGCGGGAAACTCGAAGCTGAAGGTGCGGTGGTCGTTCAATGCCTTGCCTCTTCCAAGATGTTCCGTGGGGCGGGGAGGGGGGCGTCAGACGGCCCTGTGCATTCGGTAGACCGCCTTGAGCGCGGTGTAGAATTCGGCGGACGTATCGCCGATGCCGTAGGGGCCCTGACCGGACTGCTTCCAGCCGCCGAAGGGAAGATGCCCTTCGCTCGATGTACCGTGATTGACATGGACCATTCCGGCCTGGGAACCGACCGTGAAGGCGTGTGCCATATCCGCATCGTCGGTGAAGATCGCCGACGTCAGTCCGTATTGAACCTCGTTGTTGACGCACAGCGCCTCATCGAAGTCGGCCACGGGAATGACACTCAGAACGGGGCCGAAGATCTCGTCCGTCGCCAGCGGTGAGCCGGGCGCGACATCGGTAACGACGGTCGGCGCGAAGTAATGGCCGGCCTCGCCGCAAGGATGACCGCCGGTCAGGATCCGTCCGCCGCCATCCCTGGCCATGCGGACATATCGTTCGGTGGTCTCGAACTGGTCCCTGCTGGCCAAAGGCCCCATCTGCACGCCGTCATCGAACCCGTATCCGACATGCAGCGCTTCGGCATGGCGCACAAGCGCCTCCTCGAGCGCCGCCTTCTCCTCACGCGGCACGATCACGCGACTGATCGACGTGCAGCGCTGTCCGGCAACGGCGAAAGCGGCCTTGACGATCTCGTCGGCCGCGCGGTCCGTGTCGCCATAGGATGCGACGACGGCGGCATTCTTGCCGCCCATCTCAAGCTGGACCCGCGCATTGCGCCCGGCGGCGGCCACCCCGATGCCGGTGCCCACCTGCGTCGATCCGGTAAAGGATATGCCGGCGATCAACGGGTGGCGCACCAGCGCGTCGCCGATCTCGCCGCCCGAGCCGATCAGCAGGTTCGCAACCCCCTTCGGCAGCCCCACCTCGCTGAGCATCCCCATCAGCAAAACCGATGCGGCGGACGCCTGCAGCGCCGGCTTGAGCACAACGGTGCAGCCGCAGATCAGCGCCGGGACCAGCTTGCGCACCGGCGTCAGTACGGGGAAGTTCCACGGCGCGATGGCGGCGACCGGGCCGATCGGCTGCCGGATGGTGAACGCTTCCGTCGACGGCCTCGTGCTCTCGAACGTCCGGTCGCCGAGCCGCAGGGCCTCGCCCGCCCAAAAGCGCATCTCGTCTACGGCGCGCATGGCTTCCGAGCGCGACTCGGCCAGCGGCTTGCCCATCTCGCGCGTGGTCGCCTCGGCCAGGTCATCGATCCGGTCTCGCCACAGATCGATCAGGGCGTAGACGTGATTGGCCCGCGTGGCGGCGGGCGTGGCCGACCAGGCGGCAAAGGCCCGTGCCGCCGCCTGCACGGCCCGCTCCACATCCTCCGCGCCGCTCGTGCGATATCGCGAAGCCACCGCACTGAGGCGCCCGGGGTCGGCGATCTCGACCAGCCGGCCGCCTTCACCCGAAGCCCAGCTGCCGTCGATGAAACTCGTCCATGGTTGTTTGACTACGTAACTCACACAAGCGCTCCTTAGACAGCCGGCGATGCCACGCACTGCCTTTGCGGGACATCACATCAGGATCTGGACGGGCCAGAGGACCAGGTTGGGGAACAGCGCCAGCAGGACCAGCGCCAGCAGCATGACGACGTAGTAGGGCGCGGCGGCCCGAACGATGGTCTCAACGCGCAGACCGGATATGTAGGCCGTTGCGAACAGGCATATCCCGACGGGCGGCGTGGACAGGCCGACCGACAGGGCCGTCACCAGGAACACGATGAAGTGTATGGGGTCGACGCCGACCGCGAGTGCGGTCGGCAGCAGCACCGGCGTCAGGATCAGGATCGCGGCGATGATGTCCATGAACATGCCGACGACGACGAGCGCCACGCCGAGCAGCAGCAGGACGGCGACGGGATTGTCCGACAGCGCCAGGATGGTCGAACTGACCTTCAGCGGCAGACCGTCGATCGTGAAGATGTAGGTGGCGACCGAGGCGGCCATGGCGATGAACAGGATCGTGCCGGCATTGATCCCGGCGCGGGTGATCAGCACGGGCAGTTCCCGCCAGCGGACCTCGCGATAGATCGCGGTACCGATGGCCAGCGTATAGAGCACGGCAAGACCCGCTGCCTCGGTCGGCGTGACGAAGCCCTGGAAGATCCCGCCCAGGATGATGAGGGGCGCGCCCAGCGCCGGCAGCGCAACGGCAATCTGTATCAGCGCCTGGCGGCCCGGAAGCGGCACCACGTCACCCATGCCGCGACGCACCGAAAGCACGTAGTTGACCGTGGCAAACAGAACCAGCAGCACGATGGCCGGTCCAAGGCCGCCTGCGAGGGCCGCGCCGACCGACTGGCCTGCAGTGGCGGCGGCGATGATCATCAGAATGCTCGGCGGCACCACCGATGCCATGGTCGACGTGACCATCGTCAGGGCGGCCGCATATGGCCGGGGATATTTGCGCTCGGTCATGGCGCGGATCTCCAGCGGCCCCAGCCCGCTGACATCGGCCACCGAGGAGCCCGATATGCCGCCGAAGATCATGCTGGCGACGATGTTGACCTGGCCCAGCCCGCCGCGCCAGCGCCCGACGACGCCGTTTGCGGCGGAAAAGATCCGGTCCGAGACGCCGCCCCGCTCCATGACGCGGCCGGCCAGGATGAAAAGCGGGACCGCCACGAGCAGAAAGCTGTTCATCGAGGTGTACATGGCCTGCGACACCACCGACAGCGGCAGGTCGTAAAGGTAAAGCGTGATCGCGGCGGCAAGGCCCAGCGACACCGCGAGCGGCACGCCCAGCACAGCCAGCACGAAAAAGAAGGCGAGCAGGGTCAGGCTCATGCGTCGATCGCCTCTTCATCGAGAACGCTGCGCACGCGTGCATCCAGATAGACCGTTTCGATATGAGCCCACAGCGACAGGACGGCGCCAACGACCACGGCCGCGGTGACCATGAACATGCCCATGCCGAGCGCCGGCGAGCTTTCACCGCTTTGAAACTGCTGGACGACCAGCCGCCAGCCTGTGAAGGCGACGATTGAGAAGAACACCGCGCCCGCCAGGAAATAGATATGCGCTGCAACGGCACGCAACCGCCGGGGAACGACGTGGAGCAGCAAGGTTATGCGGGTGTGCTCGGCCGAGCGAAAGCCAGCCGCAAGCCCGAGAAACACGGTCCAGATGAACAGGTAGCGGGTGATTTCCTCGGTCCATGGCAGCGACTGCTGGAACAGGCGCGAAACAACCTGGATCGCGACCATGGTCAACATGCCCAGAACACCCAGAAAAACGGCACCATAGACCGCGCGCCAGAGCCAGCTCCTGCGGCCGGTCCATTCCTGCGGAGCCGACGCGCCGGTGCCTGGCGAGCCGTCCACCGGATCGGTGGACGGCCGCGTGCCTTGTTGATTGTTCGGACGCATCGACCGCTAACGGCCAACGAATTCCAGCGCTTCGGCCATGCACTGCTCGCCGACGAGCGACACGAAATTCGGATAGAGCGCCACCGCCCGCTCCTGAAACGCGGCGCGTTGATCGGGCGTCAGCCGGTTGACGGCCATTCCCAGGTCCTCGAGCTCGGCGACGATGCGCTCTTCTTCGCTCAGATCCTGCTCGAACTTGAAATTCGCCGTTTCCTGCGCGGCCGTGCGCAGGCGTTCTTGCGTCTGAGCGTCGAACGTGTCCCACAGATCCTGGTTGACGGCCAGAATATAGCCATCCGAAAGGTGACCCGTCAGGGACAGGTGGTTCTGCACCTCGAAGAACTTGTTGGCCAGCGGCACCTCGACCGGGTTTTCCTGCCCGTGGATCGTGCCAAGCTGCAGGGCGGTATAGACCTCCTTGAAGTCCATTGGCGCCGGGTTGGCGCCCAAGGGACCGAAGAATTCCACCCAGAGCTTGTTGTTGGGCACGCGCAGATTGAGCCCTTCAAGATCTTCCGGCGTCTCGATCGGGCGCACCGAGTTGGTCACGTGGCGGAACGTCCGGATCATCAGCGCCAAACCCTCGGTGTTCAGCCGATCGAGGGAACCGAGCAATTTCCGGCCCGGCTCGCCTTCCAGATAGGCGGCGAACTGGTCGTAATCCTCGAACAGGTAGGGCAGGCTGATCGAATTCATGCAAGGCTCGAAAGACGCATAAACCGAGGTCGACAGGATGACGGCGTCGAGCGAGCCGTTCTGCAGCATGTTGACGGCCGCGTTCTGGTCTCCGCCGAACAGGACGCCGTCGGCAAAGACCTGGACCGTGACCTTGCCATCTGTTGCGTCGTCCACGCGCTTTGCGAAATCCTGCGCCGTGGCGCCGACCGCCGAGCCGATCGGATCGCCAACGGCCAGCCGAATGGTCGTTTCCGCCTGAGCAGCCGCCACAAGGCCCGCAGCCAGCGCCGTGCCAGCCAGAAATCCTGCCAATGTGCGAGTATGCGTTTTCATAGATTCCTCCTCTTAAACGCTGTAGTGCGCCCTATGGGCGGTTTATCGGCGGCTTATCGCGCCACCATCCTGCCCTTGATCGACCGCAGCCATGGCCTGGTCGAACAGGTCCAGAAAGCTCTTGCGAACGTTGAGCAGGTGCGCGCTCAAGGCGCGGGTTGCCTCCTCGGCGTCACGCGCCTTGAGCGCGCGGCAAATGCGAAGATGCTCCTCCAGGCTCTCGTCCACACGCCGGTGGGCGCTGTAGGACACGAAGTGGCGCACCCGGTCGATGTGCCACTCGACATGCCGATAGACCTCGATGATCCGCCGGTTCTCGGTCGCGCCGATCAGGGCCAGGTGCAATTCATGGTCAACGGCCAGATAGCGGCTGATCTCATCGGCCGGCATGGGCAGCGAAAAACCGTCGAAAAGGCCGGCAATCCGATTGAGATCCGCCGTGGCCAACTCGACGACCTTGCGGATCCCGGTCGCTTCCAGCACGGTCCGCAACTCGATCAGTTCTTCAACGTCGCGCCGGTCAAAGGCCGTGACCACCCATCCGATCCGCCCCCGCCGGCGCACCAATCCGGCAGCCTCGAGCTGATGGAACGCCTCGCGGATGGGGGTCCGGCTCACACCAAGCTGTAACGCCAGGGCCCGATCGCTCAGCGACTCGCCGGGCTCCAGTTCACCTTCGACGATTGCCCGGAAGAGCGTCTGGTAGACGCTCTCGCTGGCTTTGGGCACGGGTGCCATGGTTAGTTTGGTCATCTGGTATACCGTATTCCTCTGAATTGGAATGTGGTATACCAGACCTGGCACGGAGTCCACCTCTTTTCGGGTCGGCTTCATGATCATGATTTATCCAAGCCAGAGATCGGTGACCTTGGCTTCCTCCCTGCGCCACAGCCAGTAGCATTCCTGAACGGCGCCACGCGCCAGCTCCGGCTCGCGTGCCTGCAGCGCGTCGATCAGGGCACGATAGACCTCCACATTGCGTTCAAACGCGCCGCTCACCATGGTGATGATCCTGAGCTTGCTGGCGATCAGCGATCGGACCACCGACGACAGCGCGTCCATGATCAAAGCCATCACCGGGTTGTGGCAGGCAGCAACGAGACCGGCATGCAACTCGAACTGCCGGTCGATGAGTTCGTTGATGTCCGCGGCCTCCGCGATCTGGTCGACCAACCGCTCGAGCTTGGCGAAATCAGCCGGCGTCGCCTGGATCGCCGCGCCCGCGGCCACTTCGCGGCCGATCATTTCCATGGCGGTCTGAATCTGCTCCAGGCTGATGAAGCCCAGCTTGTGGGCGACTTCGACATGAAGACGCAAAAAACGGGCATTGGGCAGGGCCAGGTAGGTGCCGCTGCCCTGAACGCGCTCGATCAGCCCCAATGTTTCCAGAACCGTGAGACGGTCGCGCAAGGTTGGGCGTTGAATGCCGAGCCGTTGCGCCAGATCCCGCTCGGTCGGCAGACGAATACGACCCTTGCTGTCGGGCTGCACCTCCATCGCCACCTGAACGATGTGCGACAGGATGTCGTCCTCGCCGTCCATCAATCTTCCTTCGCCATAGGGCGCGCACTCTGCCGCTTCCGGGTAGATCGTATCGGCGAGTGGTCGCCGACAGTGGCCAACTGGTGCATGAGGCTGCGTGTCTGCGGATAGGCGTCGGCGAAAACGGCATACATCTCGTCATATATCCGCCGCGCATCTGCATCGGCAGGATGTATTGGCGCCCCTTGCGCCGCCAAGAAGGGCAATTCGCCATCACGCGGGCCGGAAAAGGCGCCGACCGCGATCGCCCCGATCAGAGCCGCGCCAAGGCCGGCCGCATCCGGCGTGGCCGACGTCGCATAGGGCAGGTTCAGAACGCTGGCCTTCATCTTGCTCCAGAAGCTGTTGCGCGCGCCTCCGCCCACGGCGATCATCTGGCCGGGCCGCACGCCCCAGCGGTCCGCGCCTCGCTCGTAGATCTGACGCAGCGCATAGGCCGTTCCCTCGAACACCGCGCGCACCATGTCGGCGCGACCGTGGCGAAGCTGCAGCCCGAGCCAGGCGCCGCTGGCATGCGCATCCCACACAGGGGTTCGTTCGCCGGCCAGATAGGGCAGGAAGATGAGGCCGTTGGCGCCGGGCACGGACTCCTGCGCAAACTGTTCAAGCTCGGCAAAGGCATTGGTTTCGGGCCATATTTTCGACTTCAGCCAGCCAAAGGTGCCCCCCAGGGTCGACATCGCGCCATGCGCCAGCCAGCGGCCCGGAACGACATGCTGGCGGTTGAGAAAGGTCGCCTCGAAATCCGGCCTGTCCAGGCTGAACGTGATCACTCCGGATGTGCCCACGGACTCAAATACCCCGCCGCCCTCGACAAGTCCCACCGCGAATGCCGCAGCCGCCGTATCGGCCGCGCCGAGCGCGACCACCGTTCCCGGCCCCAGCCCGGTATGCAACGATGCTTGCGACGTGACCGTGCCCAGGCGGTGCGTGCAAGGCCGCAGATCGGGCAGAAGCGAGCGATCCAGACCCCAAAGGTCGAGCAGATCGTCGTCCCAATCGGCCGTTGGCGCCGCCAGATCCATCAGCCCGGAATACGAAGCATGGGTCGGCTCCATCGCGACGGCGCCCGTGAGACACTGCCCGATATAGCCGTTGAGCATCGTTACCTGCACGGTGCGCCGCCACGCTTCGGGTTCGTTCCGCCGGATCCAGTCCAGGTTGGCCACCCAGCATGTCGACGCGCTGACCCGGTTGCCGGTCTTTGCGCGATACGCCTCGCCGCCGTCGCCGACGACTTGCGAAAGCGAGGCCTCGCCGCGACCATCGAGATAGAGGATGCCCGGCCGGACCGGCCTTCCGTCCCTGTCCAGAAGTATGGTGGTCGGGCATGTCGAGGCCAGCCCTACGGAAACGATGCCCGGCACCCGGCCGGCCACTTCCGAAATCGCCTGCGCCGTGGCCTGCCAATAGCGCTCCAGATCCACCTCGGCCCACAGCGCATGGGGCGTGACGACCGGGATCGGCCGGTGGGCCTTGGCCAACAGTGTGCCGTTGCGGTCGAAGGCACAGACCTTGACCCCGCTCGTTCCCGCATCGATGCCGAGAAACGCCTCACCCATTGCAGATGGCCACCTTCAAGCCCTTGCCGCCGCGCGCAAATTGAATGGCCTGGACCGCCTCGCTCATGTCGAAACGATGCGTGATCAGCCGATCCGTCGCAATCAGCCCGCTCCGCAAAAGGCCGAACGCCGTTTCATAGTCCACGCGGCGCAGTGCGCTGGCGCCCGTAACCGCGATCTCATGGTAATGAACCAGATTGACGTCGAAACTGGCCAGCGCTCCCTTGGAAAATCCGGCAAACAGATTGACCCGTCCCCCCTTGCACACGAGCCCCAGAGCCTCGTTGGCGAGCGGCGCAAGGCCGATGGCGACGATCACCACGTCGGCGCCCAGACCGTCCGTCGCCGCATCGACGGCCTTTGAAACATCCTCGCTGGAAGGATCGCAGACGATGAGCGCGCCCGTCGCATGCGCCGCCTCGCGCCGTTCCGCGTTCGGTTCGCTCACGATTACCGCGCGCGCGCCGGCACGCCGGGCCAGCGCCACATGCATCAGGCCGATCGGGCCGGCGCCGAGGACCACGACCACATCGCCGAGCGAAACGCCCACATTGCGCAGTCCGTTGACGCAGCACGCCAGCGGTTCGGCCAGCGCGGCGGTCTCGAAAGACATGCCCTGGGGAATGGGCATGACATTGCCGGCCTCCAGCGCCAGGGCCGGCAGCTTCACATATTCGGCAAAGCCGCCATCGAATTCGTAGCCGAGCGCCTGCCGGTTCAGACAGACATTTTCCCGGCCGCGCCGGCAATAGGCGCAATGGCGGCACGGCATCACCGGGTTGACCGCAACCGCCTGGCCGACCGCAAAATCGCGCACGCCCACACCGACATCGACGATCTCACCCGCCAACTCATGCCCCAGAACCGACGGAAACCGCACCCCCCTGGTCTTGCGACCGCTCACGATCCGAATATCGGTGCCGCACACCGTGGCCGCGCGAACGCGGAGCACGAGTTCGCCGGCGCCGGCCTGGGGCGTCAGACGCTCCTCCAGCCGCAATTCCTCGGGCGCATGCAGGACAGCCGCCTTCATGCACCCAGATCCTTTTCTTCCTCGACCGCCTGGTCGAAGGCGCGCAAAGCCCCGTCCACGCCCATGTCCTGGTGCATCATCGCGTTAAGGGACCGGATGACGGCGGCGGTTTGGGGATGCGACCAGACAAAGCGGCCATAGGTGACGCCGCCCATGCCGACATCGAGCGCTTCGCGCGTCATTCTCAGATAGTCCTCCAGCGTTTCGCCGGCCTCCCCGCCGGCCAGCGCAACAATGGCCGGACAGGCCGCAATCACCGACCGGAAACTCTCCGCCGAGCCCGTCCACAAGGTCTTGATGATGTCGACGCCCAGTTCGGCGCCCGCGCGGACGGCGTAGGCCAGCGCCGCGGCATCCTGCTGGTCTTTGACCAGGGCGCCCTTTGGATAGATATGGGCAACGAGCGGCATTCCGGCCGTCGCGGCCTGCTTGGACACCTGACCGAGAAAGGTGAGCTGGCCGGCCTGGTCCGGGCCACCGACGATGCAGCCCACCGAGATCGCGTCCGCGCCCAGGCGGACGGCCTCCTCGACATCGGCGACCGGCGCATCATAGGTCGGATGATAGTGCACCGAATAGGCCGTCGCCTTCATGATGATCGAGGTCTGCCCGGCATAGGGCGCGAAAACCTTCTCTGCGATGCCCTTATGCATGGTGATGGCGTCGGGTTTGCCCGCAACGACGCGCTTCATGACCGAGCGTATATCGACCAGCCCTGGCAGCACCCCACGTGTGATCGGGTGGTCCACCGTGACGGCGAGCATTCGGCCGGAGGTAGGGTGAACGAGCCGGCTGAGCCGGACATCTTTGCCCAGGAACATGGCAGATCCTTCCGAACTTCAAATTGGTATAATCTTTCTAACACTGAAGTTCGCTTAAAAAAAGAGGGATACTCTAAATTGGTACAATCAATCATTGGAGCGATCGCGCAATTCCACGACCGCGTCCGAGAAATGGGGGAACCGTGACACGTTTGCGGGGACTGCGCCGCGACGCCCGCCACTGGGTGAAGCACCGTTCTACTGTGTACGCAATCCATGCCGTGGCCGGCCTTCTTCTACGGGGCCTGCAGGCGTTTGGCACCACCCGGGTCGCTATGTTCGGGAAATCCATGATGCAAACCCTAAATTCCGCATAGCAGAATTAGAAAATGATTTTTTCCTTGATTGAAGTCATTTTTTAGCCCTAGCTATCCGCTAAGTGAGAATCCCTGTCTGAAGATAGGAGCTCGA
Organism: Rhizobiaceae bacterium; assembly: GCA_028281105.1. Classification (GTDB taxonomy): domain Bacteria; phylum Pseudomonadota; class Alphaproteobacteria; order Rhizobiales; family Rhizobiaceae; genus JANQKQ01. The sequence continues at coordinate 13,963 of JANQKQ010000044.1, read as the reverse complement.
TGAACCAAGACACGAAGATCTGGCGGGAAAACGCCGTGGAGGGTGTCGAAGATCGACGCTTTGTCACGGCGTTGGCTCGCGGCTTCGAGATTCTGCGTGCCTTCAAGCCGGGCGGCGGAGCCCTGGGCAATCAGGACTTGTCGAGTGCTACCGGGATTCCAAAGGCCACCGTGTCGCGGCTGACGCATACATTGGCGGAGCTCGGCTACCTTCGCCACCTTAAGGCGGACGGGAAATACGAACCGACGGAAGCGATCCTCGCTTTGGGCTATGCGGTTCTCTCCAACATCGTGGTGCGTCAAGTCGCCCACGACCCCATGATGGAACTCTCGCTTGAGCACGGCGTATCGGTCGGCCTTGCCGCGCGCGACCGGCTGAGCCTGATCTTCGTCGATGTCTGCAAGAGCCGGATGCTTTCCACGCTTCACCTTGAGGTCGGCTCGCGCGTGCCGATGGCAACGACGGCAGTCGGCCGGGCCTTCCTGGCCGGAGTACCCGAGGACGAGCGCGACTTCTACTTCGAGCGTTTCGAGAAGCGGATGGGAGCGGAGGACTGGACCGCGTTGCGCCCGCGTGTGCTCGATGCAATTGCGCAGGTCCATGATCGCCGCTTTTGCTACGTCGAGGACGAGTGGCACCGGGGCATGCGCGCGGTGGCCACCCCCCTTGTCGCGGCCGGCCGCAACACGGTGATGTCGATGATGTGCGGCGCTCCGGCGTTCCGTGTGGACCGAGGGCGGCTGGAGGGCGATCTCGGCCCCAGGCTCGCGCATCTGTGTGAGGGTCTCGTGCCGAGTCTGCGATGAACGAGCGGATCAAAAACACCGCTCCGGCGAGCCAAACGCTCTCGGAGCTTCTGATCGGGGCGCTCTATCGGCGCGGGACGCGACGCGTCTATGGGGTGCCGGGCGGCGGCTCCAGCCTTGACCTGATCGCAGCGGCCGAGGCGCTCGGGATGACCTTCGTGCTGACGCGCACCGAGAACGCCGCGGTGATGATGGCCGCGACCGATGCCGACATGACCGGCAGCCCCGGCGCGGCATTGACGACAAAGGGGCCGGGTCTCGCGCAGGCCATGAACGGGATCGCCCACGCCGCACTCGACCGGTCGCCTGTGGTGCTGGTTTCCGACGGCTTTTCGCAGGCACTTGCCGCCTACGTGACGCATCAGGTGTTCGACCAGAAGGCGATGAGTGCGCCGGTGGTCAAGGGCTACAGCCGCCTTGAAGGCGAGGCGCCGGCCGAGGAAATCGAGGGATTGATCGACCTCGCGCTCGCGCCTCGGCAGGGACCGGTCCACATCGAATTGACGGCGGCGGCGGCGGCGGCGCGGCGCGAGGCTCAGCCGGCGGCAGCGCAGGCGCCTGAGGGCAAAGCGCCCGGCCTGCCCGAACTGTCGGAAGCGATTGCGCTGCTTTCAAAGGCGAACCGCCCGGTCGTCGTGGTCGGGCTTGAGGCGCGGCGCGCCGAAGACGCCACTGCCCTCCGGCGCTTCGTCGACACGCTCGGCTGCCCGGTGCTGACCACCTACAAGGCCAAGGGAGTCGTGCCCGATGGGCATCCGGGCCGCGTCGGCCTCTTCACCGGCGGCGCGGCCGAGGCACCGACGATCAGCCGGGCAGACCTGATCGTGCTCGCCGGACTCGATCCCGTGGAACTGATCCTTCAGCCCTGGCGGTATGAGGCCCCCGTGCTCGATATCGCGCGCACCAGGCACCTGCCGCATTACGTGGAGCCTTCTGCCGGCGTCTATGGTCCGCTTGCTCCCATCTTGGATGCGCTCTCGGCGCGCAACGCGGCGAGCGACTGGGCTCCGGGCCAAATCGCTACGCTTCGCGAGGCAATGAAAACCGCGATCGGCTTCCCGCCGGGCGAGGCGCTCGACCCCCAGCGTATCGTCGAGCGCGCGGCCTCGGTCTTCGGGACCGAGGCGTGCATCACGGTCGATGCCGGCGCGCATATGCTGAGTGCGACGGGCTTCTGGCCGGCCGAGCGCCCGGGTGACGTGCAAATCTCCAACGGGCTCGCCTCGATGGCCTTCGCGCTGCCGGCCGGCATTGCCGCGGCGCTCGCCAGTCCCGGCCGGCGCGTGATCGCGTTCACCGGCGATGGCGGGCTGAAGATGTGCATCGGTGAACTGGCGACGGCCGTGCAATACGGCGCGAAGGTCACAACGGTGGTGTTCAACGACGGCGCCTTGACCCTGATCGACCTCAAGCAGCAGCAGCGCAAGATGCGGCCCGCGGGCGTGCGCTGGCCGCGCACCGATTTCGCGAAGGTTGCACGGGGTTTCGGCGTGGCTGCCTGGCGGGTGGAAACGGCGGCCGAGTACGACGCTGCGCTTGAAGCCGCGCGCGAGGTCGACGGCCCCGCGCTGATCGACGTGGTGCTTGACCCGGCGGGCTACGCCGCACAACTCAAGGCGATGCGGGGGTAGCAGGATGGCGGCGCGCTCACTCTCCCTTCATCGTCGCGAGGCGTGCGCGTGCGCCCTGCATGAACACCGTCGTATCGTTGCCGGCGAGTATGAAGTGCATGCCAAGGCCGATATAGCGGCGAGCCATCTCGGCGTCTGCCACACCGCCGAACCCGGCGATCTTGCCATGGCGTCGCGCGGCGTCGGCGACTTTCTCCATCGCGCCTGCCACGCGCGGGTCTCCATAGGCACTGGGCACGCCAAGCTGGAAGGTGAGATCCGAGGCGCCCACGAAGAGGACGTCGACACCCTCGACAGCGGCGATTTCGTCCGCCGCCTCCACGGCCCGCGCGCTTTCGATCATGACCACACACAGCGTGACCGGATCGAGCTGCCCGGCCGCTTCGCGGAAGCTGATCGGGCGGTAGCCCAGCTGCGGCACGAGGCCGGGCACGGAGCGGTCACCGCGCGGAGGGAAGCGGCACTGGCGGGCAATGCCGGCAGCCGTTTCGGGATCGTCGACATGGGGCACGATCACGCCCATCGCACCGTTCGAGAGCACGCGGTGGATAGGCCCGGGCGCAGGGTCGGCCACACGCACGATCGGGGTCACGCCGGCCTCGACACCCGCGAGCGCCTGCTGGCAGATCTGGTCGAACCCGAGCGGACCATGCTCAAGGTCGAGAAACATCCAGTCATAGCCTGCATCGCGGAGCATCGCGGCGATGTCGGTCGTGCGCGTCAGGCGGCAGCTCATGCCGAAGCAGGCGCGTGTTGCGAGTTTGTCGCGCAGGCTGCCCGTCACGGCCATCGTCATTGCGCAATGTCCTTCATGGTCAGGTCGGTGAGGAACATATGACCCGTCGCGTGCGTGATCATAAAGGGCAGGCGCGCCGCCATCGCGATGGCCTGCGGGGTGACACCACAGCCCCAGAACACAGGCACGTCATCGGGACCGATCTCCGGCGGTTCTCCCCAGTCGACCGCCTTGATGTCATGGACGCCGATTTTGGCGGGGTCGCCTACATGCACCGGGGCGCCGTGGGTTGCCGGGTAGCGGCGGGTGACGGCGATCACCTGGTCGAGCTGCGCTTGCGGGATCGGACGCAGCGAAACGACCATCGGACCCGAAAAGGGACCGGCCGGGGTGCAGGCAATGCCCGACGTGTAGACCGCGATGCGCCCGCCCGGTTTGCGCAGATGTGCGACGTCGAGCCCGTTCGCCAGAAGCACCTGATCAAACGAGAGCGAACAGCCCATGGCGAAGGCCACGAGGTCATCCCGCCAGAGGTCGCGGAGGTCGCCGACCTCGCCGGCCGGAGCGCCGTCACGGTAGACGACATAGCCCGACAGGTCGGTGCGCACGTCGGACCCCGGGGCGACCTCGCGAAACTCCGGATCACCCGTATCGGTGACGTCGAGAAGCGGACAGGGCTTGGGATTGCGGTGGCAGAACCGCATGAAATCAAGCGCGCTGGCCTCGGGGACGATGGCGAGGTTTGCCTGGACGTAGCCACCCGCGAGGCCATGTGTCGTGCCGCGCCAGCGGCCCGCTCGGATAGCCTCGCGCACCGCGCGCGCGGAGCCGGCAGCAAGGCTCTCTCGCAGGTTCGCCACATCCTGTTCGGCCATACCGAACCCCCCAGCTTCGATGCTGCGGCCCGTGCGTCGGCACTGGCCCGGCATCACAAACGCGCCGGCGGCAGCGGCGCACTCATCGCGCAATGCGCGTAAAACCGGAGGAGAGGACTCATGTTCGATCGACTTGTCAAGGGCGCGCTTGCGCTGACGCTAACGGCGGGGATCGCCGCTGCCCAGGAGTACCCATCCGAACCGATCACGCTGATCGTGCCTTATTCGCCGGGCGGCAACGGCGACATCACCTCGCGCTTCATTGCCGATCAGGCCAGCGAGATCATGGGTGTGAAGTTCGTGGTCGAAAACCGGGCCGGCGGCGGCGCGTTCATCGGGATCAACAGCTGCGCCAACAGCGACCCCGACGGCTACACAATCTGCTTCGTCTCGACGAGCCCGATCACCGTGCGTCCGCATGTCATCGAGGCCCCCTACAACCCGGCGGAAGACCTGACCTATCTCGGCCAGTTCCTGCTTTCGAAGCAACCGATCATCGTGCGCAATGATGGTAAGTTCAACAGTCTCGAAGAGGTGATCGCCTACGCCAAGGACAAGCCGGGTCAGTTGCGCTGGTCGGCAGCCGTGCCGCGGGGCGGCCCGCATCTTGCCACCGAGGCGATGTTTCGCGCCGAAGGTGCGCAAACCACCTTCCTGCCCTCGAAAGGCGGCGCGGTTGAGCTAGCCAATCTGCTCGCCGGCACGATCGATCTCGCGGTGATTTCCGACTATGGGCCGGCGCTCGACAATGGTGAGATCAAGATTATCGGCGAGACGAGCCCGGGGCCGAACCCGCAGGCACCCGACGCACCGAACCTTTCGGAGCTCGGCTATCCGCTGGAGCTTGCGAACTTCTTCGGTCTCGCAGCACCGGCGGGCCTGCCCGACGAAGTGACCGCGGCATGGGACGACACGCTCCAGCAGATCACCGAGAGCGCTGAATTCGCCCAGTTCATGGAGCGCATCAAGACCGAGGGTGCATACCTGAACTCCGCGGACTTCACCGCTCAGGTCATGACCGACTACGAGGCGATGGGCAAGGCGACCAAAGAGTTCGGTCTGGCCGAATAGGCCGCCGCAAGTGTCCGGCGGCCCGATCCGCCGCCGGACGCCCCAAACACTGCCGACCAGGCGTTTCCACAGGAGCCGGACACATGCCCGATCACGTGCGAGGAGAACTGATAGTGATCGCGGTGCTGATGCTGGCGGTCGCTGCCTTCGCGTTATGGTACGTGCCTGCTTCGATCGACGTGCCGAGGAGCTTTGGATCGGACAGCGAGATCTCGCCTCGCTTCACGCCCTATCTGCTTTCGGCGATCATGGCCGTGGTAATGATCGGGCGGCTTATCGTGCTCGGCGCGGCGGCTCTCACAGGCAGGCTCGACGAAACCGAGGCCGATATCACCCCCGCCCTGGGCACGCGCAAGGAAACGCGGCGCGGTATCATACTGAACCTTTTGACCAACCTTTATGCCTTCCTCCTGATCCCCGTCGCCGGCTTCTACGTCGCAAGCTTTGCGCTCGTTGGTTATCTGGTGCACCGGCTCGGCGAAGACCGGCCCTGGATGGCGGGGCTGATCGGGTTCGCCTGCGCCGTTTTCGTCTACCTGCTGTTCGAACGCCTGTTGAGTGTGCGCCTGCCGGACGGTGCGCTTGGCGATTTCATTGAGCAATTTGGGGGCTGATCCATGATGGAAAGCATCCTTGCCGGCATCGCGCTTGCGCTGACATGGGAGTCGATTCTGGCCGTTATCGCGGGGGTCGTCGCCGGGCAGTTGCTCGGCGCCATTCCCGGACTAACCGCGACCATGACCGTTGCGCTCCTCATCCCATACACCTACTACCTCGAACCCTGGGTGGGGGTGCCGATGCTGCTTGGCATGTTCAAGGGCTCGCTTTTCGGCAGTTCCATCACCGCGATCCTGGTCAAGACGCCGGGGACACCCGCCGCTGCCGCCACCGTGATGGACGGCTATCCCCTCGCGCAGCAGGGCAAGGGAGAGAAGGCGTGCAAGATGGCGCTTTACTCCTCGGTCTTCGGCGACAGTTTTTCGGACATCGTACTGATCTTCGGGGCCTCGTTCCTCGCCGCGATCGCACTCAATTTCGGCCCTGCGGAATACACGCTCCTCGTCGCTTTTTCCCTGATGACGATGGGCTTCATTTCAGGTGCACGGATCTGGAAGGGGATATTCGCGATGTTGCTGGGGATGCTTCTCGGCATCGTCGGGCTCGACCCGGTCACCGCGACGCCCCGACTGACGATGGGCTTCCTTGAGCTTGAGGAGGGGATCGGACTGATCCCGATGCTGATCGGCTTCCTCGCCGTGGCGGAGGTGCTGCGCCAGATGGAGCTTCCGCGAAAGCAACTGGCGACGAGCACGGTTTCATTCTCCGACGATCCGGCGGACCGGCGCGTATCATGGCTGGAATTCCGGGGTGTGCTGCCGACACTCCTGAAGTCGTCATCGCTGGGAACCGCTGTCGGCGCCTTGCCTGGGATCAGCGCGACGGTCGCGGCCTTTTTGGCTTATAACGAGGCGCGGCGTACGTCGAAGACACCTGAGAAGTTCGGCAAGGGCGCTCTGGAGGGCGTCGCGGCGCCGGAAAGCGCGAACAACGCCGTTTCGGGCGCAAACCTGGTTCCGATGATGGCCTTCGGCATTCCGGGCGACATCGCGGCGGCGCTGATCCTCTCGGCGCTTCTGATCCAGGGGATCACGCCGGGACCGGTCATCTTTCGCGACAATCCCGAGCCGATCTATGCCATCTTCACCGCCCTGCTGCTCGCCAACCTGGTCAACCTGATCCTCGGACACGGTCTGATCAGGATAGCGCGGCGTGTGGTGACGGTTCCCAAACGCGTGCTTTTTCCGGTCGTGATCGTCATCGCCGCCGCAGGCGCCTACGCGATGCGCGGCTCGCTCTTCGACATTCAACTCGTCGTCGTGTTCGGCCTGCTCGGCTGGGCGCTGACAAAGCTGGCCTTTCCAACCGTGCCGCTTCTGATCGGGTTCATCCTGATGCCGATCCTGGAGTCGAATCTGCGGATTTCGATGCTGATCGCGGGATCGGTCCCCGACCCGCTTGCCTACTTCTTCGCCAGACCTGCTTTCGTCACCTTGATGGCTGTGATGACACTCCTGCTGATCCTCGTGCTGCGTCGGATTTTTCGTGACCGGCAGGCGGCGCGCGCGGCCGGGATGAAGGGAGGCTGACATGGCGGGGGGACAGGCTTATCCGGTCGGCTATCTCGACGGCGCGTTCGTTGCCGCAGAGCAGGTGCGTCTGCCGCTGCTGGCGCCGGGGGTGACCTATGCAGCTTCGGTTTTCGAAGGAATTCGGGGCTATCGGATGGAGAACGCCCAACGCATCGCGCTCTTCCGGCTGGGGGAGCACCTTGAGCGTCTCGTCCGCTCGTGCGACGTCCTGGGGCTCGACGAGATCCCGAGTGTGGAGGCGATGGAGGCGGCGACGCTGGGCCTGATGGCGCGCAACCCGGTGGACGAAGACTGCTACATCCGCATTCAGGTCTATGTCGGAGGCGACGGGGAGATGACGGCGCGTGGACCGACCGGCGTTGCGATCCTTGCCCGGCCGCGGCCTCAGCTGGCTGAACGGCTTCAGCGCGGGGTGCGATGCCAGGTCTCGAGCTGGCGGCGGCTCTCCGACAATGCGAGCCCGCCCCGCGCGAAAGCCGCGGCGAACTATCTCAACGGGCGCCTCGCCGGGCTGCAGGCCCGCGCCGACGGCTACGATACCGCGCTCCTGTTGACCGAGGCAGGCGACGTTTCAGAGGCGCCCGGGGCGTGCCTTTTGATGGTGCGTGACGACGTGCTCGTCGCGCCGCCCGTGACGGCCGATATCCTCGAGAGCCTCACGCGGGACACGGTACTGGCCTGCGCACGACAGGGTGGCGGCGTCCGCGAGGTGATCGAGCGCACGGTCGACCGCACCGAACTCTACGCGGCGAACGAGGTGATGCTGGTTGGCACCGGCATGGAAGTGACGCCGGTCGTCGGTATCGACCGCTTCGCAGTGGGCGATGGGCGGCGCGGCCCGGTGACGCGGCAATTGCAGGACGCTTATTTCGCCCAAGTCCGGGGCGCCGCCGCGACGCCTAAGGGCTGGCTGACACCGGTCGAGAGACAATTGGAGAAGTCGGAATGACGGAACTGAGCCCGATCAAGGTTGGCGTTGTCTGGGCGCGGATTAGCGGTCTGATGGATCAGGTTGGCGAAACCTGCGTTCGGACGTCCTTCTCCTCGGTCGTGCGCGAAAACTACGACTTCGCCATCGGCCTGCTCGATGCGCGCGGCCGCCAGATCGCGCAGAGCCGGCGCAGCGTGCCCTCGTTCATCGGGACGATGGCGCGCACGCTGCAGGCCATGCTTGAGAAGTTTCCCATCGAGACGTTAAGCGACGGCGATGTGCTGATCACCAATGACGGTTGGCTGGGCACCGGACACCTCAACGACATCACGATGATCAAGCCGCTCTTCAGGGACGGGCGGCATATCGGCTTCATCGGCTCGATCTTCCACACCGTCGATATCGGCGGTGCGCCCTCGCCGTCGGCGAAAGATTGCTATGAAGAGGGTCTGAACATCCCGCCCTCGAAGATCCTGATCCGGGGAGAGGAGAACCCGCTTCTCATCGATATCCTCAAGGCGAACCTGCGGGAGGCCGACGAGACCCTTGGAGACATTCGCGCGCAGTTTGCCGCCTACCATATCTGCGCCGGTCGCCTCTTCCCGCTGCTGGACGAGGAAGGCCTGCCCGATCTGGAGGCCTTCGCCGATGAAGCGTTGGACCGCTCCGAAGCAAGCCTGCGCCGGGCGATCGACGCGCTGCCGGACGGAACATATAGAGACGAGCTCACCGCCGACGGATTCGATCATCCACTGGTGATCCGCTGTGCCGTTACAATCCGGGGCTCGGAACTGGCGGTCGACTTCACGGGCACGAGCGGTCAGATCGAGCACCCGGTGAACTCGCCCCTGACGTTCACCCAGGCCTATAGCTGCTATGCCATCAAATGCGCGCTGGACCCGGGAACGCCGATCAACGACGGCGCGTTCCGTCCGATCACGATTGCGGCGCCCGAGGGCAGCCTGGTTAATCCGCGGCGTCCTGCGCCTGTGTGGGGGCGGCACCTTTCTGGGCACTACATGCCGCCGGCGATCTACGGCGCGCTTGCACAGGTTGCGCCCGACAAGGTGATCGCCGATTGCGGATCGCCTCTGTGGAACGTTTACTTCAAGGGCCGCCGGCGCGGCGCAGAGCGCCCCTTTGTCAAGATGTTCTTCATGAATGGCGGGCATGGCGCACGGCCGACACAGGACGGACCGGGCTGCCTCAGCTTCCCGTCGAATGTCTCGAACCAGGCAATCGAGCACTTCGAGAACCAGACGCCGCTTCTGGTGGAAGAGAAGGCGCTGGTGCCGGATACCGGGGGCGCCGGCCGGTTTCGAGGCGGCAATGCCCAGCGGCTTTCTTTCCGCAATGTAGGCGAGACCCCGCTAACCGTCACCATCCGGCACGAACGGGTCGACAATCCGCCGCGCGGACTTCTCGGGGGCGAACCGGGGGCGGCCGGGATCGACCTGATCAACGGCGACCGCATCCCCGCCAAAACCCAGACCCCCATTGCGCCGGGCGACGTTATCACCTTCCAGACACCGGGCGGCGGCGGCATGGGGTCACCTGTCGATCGCGACCCGCAGGCGATCCGCGCCGATATCGCGAGCGGTCTCGTCAGTGCCGCGCAGGCCAAGGCTCGATACGGATACGATACATGAACGCACATCCTGGACCCTTCCGCATCGGCGTCGATATCGGCGGCACGTTCACCGACGTGGTCATGCTTGACACCGGCTCGGGCCGGCTGGTCAACGAGAAGGTGCTGACGACGCCAGAGGATCCCGCCGAGGGTGTGCTCGACGGTGTTACCCGCATTCTCGGTGCAAATGACGTGGCGGCGGAGGCCGTGCAGACAATCATTCACGGTACCACGCTGGTCGCCAATGCGCTGATCGAACGGAAGGGTGTGAAGACCGCGCTGGTCACGACGCAGGGCTTTCGCGACGTGCTCGAAATTGGCCGTGAACTGCGCTACTCGATCTATGATCTGTTCATCGACATGCCCGAGCCGCTGGTCCCGCGCGCCCTGCGCTTCGAGGTGGACGAACGGATGCTGGGCAGTGGGGAGATACTGCGTGCGCCGCAGGAAGCCGGGCTGCGGGCGTTGGGCGCCGAGCTGCGGGCGGCTGAGGTCAAGGCGGTGGCGATCGTCTTCCTCCACGCTTTCCGCAACGACGCCAACGAGCGCGTGGCGAAGGAGATCCTCGCCGAGGAATTGCCAGGCGCCACCATCTGCACCTCGTTCGAGGTGATGCCGCAGATCGGAGAATATGAGCGCACCTCGACCGCGGTGGCCAACGCCTTCGTGCAGCCGATCTTCCGCACCTATGTGGAACGGCTCGTTTCCGAGATGGTGCGTCTCAAGCTGCCGGATGACCTCTATCTGATGCTTGCGGACGGCGGTACGGTGCGGCACGACACGGCGGTGGCGTTTCCGATTCGGCTGGTGCAATCGGGGCCCGCCGGCGGAGCGCAGGCGGCCGCCGTCTATGGCGGTCTGGCCGAAGAGCGGGACATCCTCTGCTTCGATATGGGCGGCACCACGGCCAAGGCCTGTCTGATCCAGGACGGCGAGCCGCTGAAAAGCGACAATTTCGAGGTGGCGCGGGTGTTTCGCTTCGCTAAGGGGAGCGGGTTGCCGTTGCAGGTGCCGGTGATCGACATGATCGAGATCGGTGCGGGCGGCGGCTCGATCGCGCAGGTCGACAAGCTCGATCTCGTCCGCGTCGGCCCCGAAAGCGCGGGTTCAGAGCCCGGTCCTGCCTGCTATGGCCGCGGCGGGCGATTGCCGACGGTGACCGATGCCGATCTGGTGCTCGGCTATCTTGACGCTGCGTCGTTCCTGGGGGGCGACATGGTGCTCGACAGAGCCGCCGCCGAGGAGGCGATCGGCAGGGAACTTGCCGAGCCGCTCGGCCTCTCGGTCGTCGATGCGGCATGGGGCGTCTATGAAACGGTCAACGAAAGCATGGCGCAGGCCGCAACGATCCACGCGCTTGAAAGCGGGCGCAAGGTGCAGGATTTCTCGCTTCTGGCCATCGGCGGCGCGGGGCCGGTGCACGCCACGAATCTCGCCCGGCGGATGGGTGTGCGGCGGGTCTTGTGCCCGCTCGGCGCAGGCGTTGCCTCGGCCTTTGGCTTTCTCGCTTCGCCGACCTCGTTCGAGTTTGTCCGCGCTGCGATTGAGCCGCTCTGCGAACTCGACCTTGGCCGCGTGGCAGCAATGGTTGCCGAACTGGAGCAGGAAGGGCTCGGCCTCGTCGCCTCGGCGGGCGTGAGCCCTGAGACCGCGACGACCGCGATCGGTGCGCTGATGCGGTATGAGGGGCAAGGCTACCAAGTGGAAGTGACGATCCCGCGGGCGGCGATTGAGGCAGGCGATCCGGGCGAACTCGGCCGCCTTTTTGAGGTCCGTTACCGGGAGCTCTTCGGCCGGGCCGAGGCGATGCCGCCGGAGATCATCTCCTGGCGCGTCGTCGTGTCAGGCCCCCGGCCGATGCTAACGCCAACGGCGGCCTCGCGAGAGGGCGAGAGCCTGACCGGGCATCGGCAGGTCTATTTCAGCGAGATGGGCGGTTTCGTCGAAACGCCGGTTCACGATCGATACAGGGTACGCCCGGGGGTGTGTGTCTCCGGTCCCGCCGTCTTTGAGGAACGGGAGTCCACGATTATCGTGCCACCCGCCGCCACGGCCAAGGCCGATCCGCACGGCAACCTGATCATCGAATTAGAGATTTAGTGCCTTGTTTGGCGAGCCGGACCGGGAGCCGACACTCAGTCAGGGATGTATTCGGCTATCGGCATCGTATGACGGTGCCTGGCGACACACTGGCGCTGCAGGAGCAGAAGGGACCGATTGCCGGCCGGGCCTGTGGCTGCGTCAGCGGGTGATGCCGGGCCTGCCGCTGGGTGCCGGTGGAGAGTGACGGGCAGGGGAGACACGCAATGCAGGATTACCGGATGTGGGTCGGCGGGGATTGGTGCGATGCCGCCGGCGGCGCCACATTTGCCTCGGCCAACCCCTATACCGGGGAGAATTGGGCGCGGTTTCCACGCGCGGACGCGCAGGACGTTGATCGCGCGGTAGAGGCTGCCCATCTGGCATTTACCGAGGGTGACTGGCCGAATTGGACCGCCTCCGCGCGCGGAGCCGCGCTCACCCGGCTTGCGGGCCTCATCACCGAGGAAGCGGAACGGCTGGCCGAAATCGAAGTGCGCGACAACGGCAAGCTGATGGCCGAGATGGGTAATCAGTGCCGCTACATGGCGAACTGGTATGCCTATTACGGGGGCCTTGCCGACAAGGTGGAGGGCCATGTGCCGCCCATCGACAAGCCCGGCGTCGTCAACATGGTGCACTACGAACCGCTTGGCGTCTGCGCCCTGATCACGCCGTGGAACTCGCCGCTTCTGCTGCTGGCGTGGAAGCTCGCCCCCGCGCTCGCGGCTGGAAACACCGTGGTGATCAAGCCCTCCGAGTATACCTCCGCCTCGACGCTGGAACTGATGGTGCTGGTGGAGAAGGCGGGAATCCCGCCGGGCGTCGTCAATGTGGTCACGGGGTTCGGCGCCGAGGCCGGAATGCCGCTCGTGACCCATCCGCTGGTGCGCAAGATTGCCTTCACCGGCGGTGAATCGGCGGGGCAGGCGATCAATGAGGCGGCGGCACGCGACTTCAAAAAGGTGACGCTGGAACTCGGCGGTAAATCCCCCAACATTGTCTTCGATGACGCCGATCTCGATGCGGCAGTGCCGGGGGCGGTTTCGGGTATCTTCGCCGCTTCGGGACAGACCTGTGTCGCCGGCTCGCGCCTTCTCTTGCAAGAGAGCATTTATGACGACTTCCTTGCGCGGCTCGTCGGGATGGCCAAGGCAGCCCGTCTCGGAGACCCGATGGCGCCTGAAACGAATATTTCGCCCGTTGCAACACGCGCGCAGCACGAAAAAGTCCTCTCCTATATCGAGACGGCACGGGCGGAAGGGGCGCGCTGTGTGTTGGGGGGCAAGGCCGCGCGCCCGGAGGGCTCCGGAGGGCATTTCGTCGAGCCGACCATCTTCGTCGACGTCCGCAACGATATGCGGATCGCTCAGGAGGAGGTGTTTGGCCCCGTTCTGAGCGTTATGCGGTTTCGCGACGAGGATGAAGCGGTCGCCATCGCCAACGACGTGCTCTACGGGCTTGCGGCCGGGGTGTGGACGCGCGATCTGACGCGGGCGCTGAGGATGTCGCGCCGGTTGCAGGCCGGCACAGTCTGGGTCAATACCTATCGTTCGACGAGTTACACGACCCCGTTCGGCGGCTGGAAGCGCAGCGGGCTCGGACGTGAGAACGGCAGCGAGGCAATCAAGGAATATCTGCAACCGAAATCCGTCTGGCTGGCCGAGCCCGTCGCGGTCGCCAACCCCTTTATCAGGCGCTAAACGGCCTCTCGGTCACGGTGTGAGAAAGAACGCTGTGGGCGCCTATATCTGCAGGGGAGCACGCCCCAAGTCGGCCGCTATGTCGGCACTCTTGGCGGGGCTGCCGGTCGACTGCGGTGTTCCTTGGATCGCGCGCACGGGCAGCCCATGGCATGACCTGTGAGCGCATTTCGGCAACTGGAGTACCGCCTTCAGGCGGTTCAACGAGCGTCGCCTTACCGGCGTGAGCCGTGAAGCCTGTTCCAAGGTGCTTAGAGCATCGGTCGATACATCAGCTGCATTCTGACGGAGTGGATTTGCGTCAGGGCCAAGCTTAGTCGCGAAGGGTGTATCCGTCGATACAGTCGAGCG
>JANQKQ010000009.1 GCA_028281105.1 Rhizobiaceae bacterium | reverse complement strand
GATATCTTCTTTGCCGACTCACGGAAAAGCAACACGATACCGCGCCCTTCAGCCGCGATCAGTTCCATGGCGCGAGGCAGCTCGTCGGCTGGCGCCGGGCCCAGTCCCAGCACGTCCTCCAGCGCATTGAGGGCATGGGTGCGCACCAGCACGGGCGCGCGGGTGGTGATATTGCCCTTGATCAGCGCCACATGCTCCGTTCCCTCGATCTCGTCGGTGAAGATGCGCAGTTCCCAATCGCCTCCGAACGCTGAAGACACATTGCGCCGGGCGGTTTCCTTGACCAGATTGTTGTGGCGACGGCGGTAGGCGATCAAATCGCTGATCGTGCCGATCTTTAGGCCGTGTCGCCGGGCGAAGCCGAGCAGATCGGGAAGCCGCGCCATGTCTCCGTCTTCGCGCATGATCTCGCAGATGACCCCGGCCGGCGTCAGGCCGGCCAGATTGGCGATATCGACGGCCGCCTCGGTATGCCCGGCTCGGATCAGCACCCCGCCGCTGCGCGCGCGCAACGGGAACACATGGCCCGGCGTGGTGATGTCTTTTGCCCGCGAGGCGGGATCGATGGCCACCGCGATCGTTCTTGCGCGGTCGTGGGCGGATATTCCTGTCGTCACGCCCTCGCGCGCTTCGATCGACACGGTAAAGGCGGTCTCGTGGCGAGAGGTGTTGGTGGACGTCATCAGGGGCAGTCCCAATGCGTCGACCCGCTCCGGCGGCAGCGCCAGGCAAATCAGGCCCCGGCCGTGGGTCGCCATGAAGTTGATCGCCTGCGGCGTGGCCATCTCGGCGGGGATGATCAGATCGCCTTCGTTTTCGCGATCGCGATGGTCAACGAGGATGAACATCCTGCCGTCGCGCGCGTCCTCGATGATCTCCTCGGTGGAGGAGACTGCATCGCGATCAGGCGATTGGCCGGGCGCGGCGTCCGGCCATCGGTTTTCGGCAAGTTCGGCTCCGGTCGACGTCTCGGGCGCGCCATCTTCGTCCGAGCCCGGTCGCCATGCCGGCTGCGGCTTGCTCACCCCCGGGCCTCCGGCCGTAGTGCGATGACATCGATTTCGACCCGGCAGTCCCGGGCAATGCCGACGACGAAAGTGCAGCGGTGCGGATAGGGCCCGGGCGCGAGGAATTCGTTGTAAGCGTCCCAGAATTCCCGGCGATAGTCGTTGGAAGAAAGGTAGCAGTTGGTCTTAACGATGTCGCGCATCGAGCAGCCGGTGATTTCGAGCGTATCCTTGATGCTTTGCAGGCATATGCGCGTTTCGTTCGCGATCGTGTCCGCCGCCGCCTTTCTGCTCATTGTTTCGAGGTCCAGAGCCATCCCGGCGGTAAAGACATAACGATTGGTCACAGTAGCCTTCGACAGGCCGTATTTCGACAAATCCTCTGTGCCCGGGGCATAGATGTACTCCACCATGGGTTGCTCCATATACAGACCGGTTAGTATCTTTGGTGACGCCAGCGAGTATCGTAATCGGCCCCTCTCGTGTCAATGTTGACAGGGGTTTCGCGGCTGGATAGAGTGCGCGGGAATCTAACATACCAACTAGTCACTTTAATAATCGCTCAAATGACCAGGCGAAGGGCCTTCGCGAGAATGAATATTCATCAAGCCATCGCACCTCCCATAAAACCGCAAACCGAGATAGCCGTCGCGTCGTTCAAGGCGATCATGGCCAAAGCCCCCGGTCCGGTTACCGTGGTCACCGCCCAAGGGCCGGACGGGACCTGTTACGGGCTCACCGCTTCGGCGGTCTGCTCGGTATCCCTCGATCCGCCGCTGCTGCTGGCGTGCCTCGATCGCAGGTCCAACACTCTGGCGGCCATCAGGACGATGCGCTCCTTCACGGTGAATTATCTTGCCGCGGGAGCCAAGTCGCTGGCGCTGAAATTCGCGTCCAAAGACCACGACAAGTTCAACGACTGCGATTGGTTGAAGCCCGATTGCGGGTTCGGCGGGCCGATTCTGGCCGGCGACATCGCCGCCTATGCCGCCTGTGCGCTAGAGCAGGACGTCGAGGCCGGCGACCACATCATATTGGTCGGCCGCGTATTCGAAGGCAGCAGCACCCGGGGCAGGGCCGCAATGGCTTATGCCGACAAAACGTTCTTCGCAGGCCAGGCCCCGGATGCTCCGGAAACCGAGAGCCCATGAGGGAGTTCAGCGCGGTCTCTCCAAGGGTGGACATGTTTCTGCCCCTGAGCAACCGCGAGGGTCGGTCGAACTGGAGTGAACTGCTGGAAATAGGCCGATCGCGCGCGCAGGTCGCCGACAGGCTGGGCTACGACGGCGTGTGGATGGGCGAGCACCATTTCGAAAGGGACGGCACCGACGTCGTTCCCAATCCCGTGCTTCTGGGCGCTGATATCGCCGCGCGCACCGAGCGGGTACGCATATGCATGGGGGCGGTGACGCTGACCCTGTGGCATCCGCTTCGCGTGGCCGAAGATCTGGCAATGCTGGACCATTTCAGCGGCGGCAGGCTGGAGGTCGCCTTTTCCCGCGGCATTGCTGCCTCCGAGATCGTCAATCTGAACCCGGAAGCCGATCGTCGCGGCGATCAGACGCGCAGCAAGGCGATATTCGCCGAGAATCTGGAGGTCGTTCGCCACGCCTGGGCCAAGGACAAGTTCAACTGGAAGGGCGAACGCCATACTTTCCCGCAGCCTGGCATCCAGTATAAATCCGCCCCGGGCGCGCCAAAGCGCGAAGGCTATACGGGCGTCAACGGCGAGATGATCAAGATGAGTATCGCGCCGCGGCCGGTACAGCAGCCCATGCCGCCGCTATGGTCGACGACGGAACATGTTAGCGGCTTCGCCGAAGCCGGGGCCGCCGGAATTGGCGCGATAACCTGGTACCCGACCGGCAAGTACCTGGCCGAGCTGTTCGAGGCGCACCGGCGTGCGACCGAGGAAGCCACCGGCGCCAGTCCTTCGACCGGGGAGGGCTGTGCCTTGTTGCGCCTGACTCTGGTGGCCAAGAGCGATGCCGAGGCGCGCGAGAAGTTCGAGCCGGCGCTCAACCACTATTTCGAATTCATCGACCGGGTGCGCGGCAAGCAGGTCTGGTTCGATACCGACGAAGATCCCGACGACGAGAAAAATGCCGGCAAGAAGCCATTCGATCTGTTGATGGAGCGCGGACATCTGTTTGTCGGATCGCCGCAAACCGTGGTCGAGCGTATGGAAGCCTTCGGAAAGTCCCATGGAGTGCGGCATTGGCTGTTGGCGCAGACGATGCCGGGGGTGAGCGAGGAAGCGGGCGATCAGTCGATTGAGCTGATGGGAAAAGAGGTGCTGCCCGCGTTGCGGCCCAGCTAGGCCTGCGGCGATGGGCGCAAACCTGATCCGATGCCGGGTTGCCGTTCAAGACGGCGGCGGCGCCGCGCGATGGTCCACGAATCCCGACGACTAGCCGGCGGGGGAAGCAATCTGGCGCTTCGAGTGTTCGCGCCGTTTGCGTTCGCCTGCTTCTGGGCCGCCGTATTCCGGGTGATGAGCGCGGTCATCGCGCCGGACCTTGCGCGCGATCTGGAGTTGTCGGCGGCGGGGCTCGGTCTTGCCGTCAGCGCATATTTCCTGGGCGCGGCGCTGTTGCAGCTGCCACTGGGCGTGCTGCTCGACCGATACGACCTGCGGGTCGTGTTTTCATGGTTTCTCGTCATTGCCGCGGCCGGCTCGCTTGTAACCGCCATGGCGGCGGACGCATTTACCCTGGCCGCCGGCCGCATCCTCATTGCCTTCGGCGTGGCCACAAGCTTTGTCGCTGCCTACAAGGCTTACGCGGTCTGGTATCCATCCGAGAAGCTGACGCTTGTTAACGGTATGAACCTGGCGGTCAGCGGGCTGGGAATGATGGCGGGAACGGTGCCGGTTGAAGCGGCACTTACTTTGATGGACTGGCGGACGATCCACATAATCCTTGCCGGCGTCCTGCTGGTGTGTGCGGCGACAATCTATGTGGCTGTGCCTTCGGCAGGGCGGGCCAATCCCGTCCTGTCCCTCGCCGCGCAGATCGATGGCTTCAAGGCTGTTCTGGGCAGTTGGGTTTTCTGGCGAACGGCGCCGCTGGTGACGGTTACGCTGGGGTCGTTCGTCTCGCTCACCCAGCTTTGGGGCGGGCTTTGGACACGCGACGTTGCCGGGATGACTTCTGCCCAGGCCGCGACGATGTTGTTGTTGCTTTCTGCCGCGATCACCGTGGCCGGCGTCTCAACTGGGGGACTTGCCGGCCTGTGCCGCCGTGTCGGGATTTCCGCGACCGGGTTTTGCGTGGGCGTGGCGGCGCTGTTCGCGATCGCTTTCCTGGTGCTCACGATGCAGTGGGCTCCCAACGACGTCACCGTCTATGTGACGTGGACGGTATTCGGTTTCCTCGGCGCCTTGAACTGGGTCAACTTCGCCGCATTGGCACAACGGTTTCCCGCCGGGCTGATCGGGCGGCTGAATGCCTGCCTGACATTGTTCCTGATGCTTGCCACCTTCGTCCTGCAGAGCCTCTACGGCATCATTCTGGACGCCTTCCCGCAGACGCAGGCCGGTTACTCACAGATGGGCCATCGGGTTGCGACCGCGACCTATGCTGTGATGATCTTGGCGACGATCGTCTGGTTCGCGTTGGCGACGCGTCGATTGAACGCGCGTCGCCCTGATGGAGCCTGCCGGCAGGTCGGCGGGCGGTAGTTGGTATGTGGAGGAAACATGGATCGATCATCAAAGGGCAAGAAGATCTTCGAAGCAATGTTTGGTGCGGCCAGGCCCGACGGGCGAGCCGCTACTGCGGAGTTTCGGACGATCACCAACGATTATCTGTTCGGCGAAATCTGGAGCCGGCCGGGATTGGAACTGCGGGATCGTTCGATCGTCACGGTCTCGATCCTGGTGGCGACGGGCAAGGAGGTGCAGCTCAAGGCGCATCTGCGCGGCGCCGTTGCCAACGGGCTTTCGCCAGCCGAGCTCAAGGAGCTGATCATCCACGCGGCTCATTACAGCGGTTGGCCGAACGGCGTGAACGGGTTGACTGTCCTTCAGGAGGTCATCGAGGAGGAAGGGCTTGCAATGTGAGTGGACGGGCCCGATCGGGCCATCCTCACGGTGTCGGGTGGTCGGCTATCGGTGCTGATGGGTCCAGTTCGCCGCTGATGCTGGCGATGTACGCCACATATAGACCTGCGACGATCGCAAGAACCGAAATCGCCAACATCAGCGCAATCAGGGGCATGGGGCCGGAATCCGGCGTCAACAGCGCCCCGGCGAGAACCGACAGGCAGGCGCCGCCGCCGATCGTCAATGCGCCGCCCAGGCCCGAAGCCGCACCGGCAACATGCGCCCGCACCGATACGATCCCCGCACTCGCGCTGGGCATGGTCAGGCCGTTGCCGACACCGAGCAGCGAGATCGGCGCGAAAACCGACAGCGGGTGGTGGAAGCCGGCGATCAGCAGCGACATCGATATGATCATCCCCAGGCAGGTGACGGCATTTCCGGCGTGGACCATTCGATTTATCCCGACGCGGGCGGCATAGCGGCCTGACAGGAAGTTGCCGACGATGTAGCCCAGGCCGGCAAACAGGAAATAGAAACCGTATTGCGACGGCTGAAGGCCGAAATACTGGCTGGCCACGTACGGACCTCCGCCGAGATAGGCAAAGTAGACGCCGGCGGCGAAAGCCGAGGTGGCGCAGTAACCCCAGAACCGGCGGGACGCGAACAAGTCGGGGTAGGCCTGCAACTGGCGGCGAAATCCGCCGGCCACGCGAGGATTGGTTTCGCCCAGATCCGCCCAAACCAGCGACAGCGCGACGGCGCCGAAACCGGCCATAACGACGAACGAAGCCTGCCATCCGAACCACTCCTGCAGATAGCCGCCAACATATGGCGCGGTCATCGGCACCACGGTCATGCCCATGGTGATGTAGCCGATCATTCCGGCCGCCTCATCGGGGCTGACCATGTCTCGGACGATGGCGCGCGACAACACCAGGCCGGCGATCGCCGAACCCTGCAGTGCGCGTGCCAGCAAGAACCAGTAGATTGTAGGCGCAACGATCGCGCCCAGCGTCGCAACCAGAGCGAGGAGAATGAAGGCCAGCATGATCGTGCGGCGGCCGAAGCGATCGGACAGGGGCCCGATGATCAATTGCAGAACGCCGTTGGCGCCGAGATAGATTGAGACTGCGAGCTGAACGACGAAATAGGGGCTGGAATAGTGCTCCGCGATCGCGGGCAGCGATGGGAGAAACAGGTTGGTGCCAAGCGCCCCGAACGCGGTGGCGATCACCATGGTGACCATGTGCGGCGGGGTGCCGCTATCGAAAAATCTGACCGGTGCCATTATAGGGTGGGCGGCTTACGCAATCTCGGCGGGTGATTTTGAGTTATTGTAGTAACTGGTTGGTATTTCAGCCTCCACAATAGCCAACCCCCGCACACATCTCCAGCGCGATGATCGGTCTGTTTCGCCGCCGCAAATGATCGGCCGCAACTCGGCGACCGCGGCGATTTGTAGTAGGAGACCGGGGAAAATCAACTTGCGACGGCACTTGCCGACGTGATTAAACTGACTGAATGAACCATAACCGACCGGTCGGGGTGACCGAATGGAAATGGGGCCATCCTCGGGTGCCGGTTCACAAGGTTCTATGGAAAACGATACCAAGGCAGTTGGACGGCGTTGACGAATGCGGCTGCCGCGACCTTGGACGAGCGATCAGATGACGAAACCTACGGCAAAGAACTCTGGTGGCCGAAAAGGGAGCAAGTCTTCGAAAGAGAACATACTCAATTCAGCGCATGTCCTGGTGATGGAACGCGGCCTGGCGGGTACGTCGATCGACATGATTCTTGACGCCGCCGGGATAACCAAGGGCGCGTTCTTCTACCACTTCAAGTCCAAGGCCGACCTGGCCGAACAACTGGCCAAGCGCTACGTCAATCAGGACAACAACGCCTTTTTGGCCCTGATGCGCGAGGCCGAGCGCACCACGTCGGACCCGCTGGATTGCCTCATCGACTTCCTCGACCGGCTCGGCGAATGGTTCGGCAAAAGCGAACCGCTCCCCGGCTCGCTGTTTGCGTCTTACTGCTACGGCCAGCACGACGAGAAGCTGGCGAGCTTCATGGACGAGCATATGAAGCTGTGGCGAAAGCACTATGTGCGGCTTTTTCAGCGCATCGCCCAAAGATATCCCCCAGCGGGCGAGATCGACCTGACGGACCTCTCCGACCATTTCCTAACGGTGGTGCAGGGTGGGTTTGTGATGAGCCGCATATACCGCGACCCGAGCACCGTGGCGACACAGCTACGGCTGTTTGGGCGGTATGTGCAGCTGGTCTTCCCAAAACCGCAGCCGGCGTAAGCGATCGCGCTTCACGCAAGGAACTCGTCTTCGAACGGAAAGGTCGACATCAGCTGATAGCCATCGCTGGTAACGACCACCTGTTCTTCGAGTTTGACCCCCTCGCCGCCGTGTTCGGAGCCGACGAACGCCTCGACGCAGATCGTCATGTTCTCTTCCAGAACGCCGTCATAGCCGTCCTTCTCCCAATCGACCGGCCAGGGAATCGACGGCCACTCATCGCACATGCCGATGCCGTGCATCGACATCAGATATCGGTGTTTGGTGAACTCCTGCGGCGGCATCCATGATCCCAGCGACAGTTCCTTAAACGTGGCGCCCGCCTTCACCAGTTCGAGATTTCTTTGGATGGTCTCGTAGGCAAGGCTATAGAGCCGCTTCTGCTGATCGGCCGGCTTGCCGGGTTTGCACAGAAACGTACGAGAAACATCGGCGCTGTAGCCGTACGGGCCGATCAGGCCGCAGTCGAAGGCGACGATCTCGCCGGCGCGAATGATCTTGTCGCCCGCCGCGCCACCCCACGGATTGGAGTGGCCGCCTGAAAACAGCGAGCGGTATTCCAGCCATTCGCCGCCATATTCGAAGTTGGTGTGTTGCAGCACGGCGAGCAGGGCGTTTTCGGTCATCCCCGGTTCCAGCGCTTTGCGCATGCGCGCCATGCCGGTTTCGGCGACCGTCACCGAGTGGAGCATGCAGGCCAGTTCGTCTTCGCTTTTGACTGCCGTCGCCTGGTCCATCAACGGCTCGCCGGGAATGATCTCCAACCCCTCCGCTTCCAGTGACTTGAACGCCAATGGATCGCAGATGTCGAGCGCAATGCGGTTGCCGGCGCCGGCGTCGCGGATGATCGCCGCGACCCCTTGGGCCCAGACCCTGGCCACCGCCTGACTGCGCTCGCCGGTCGGGAAATAGGTGAACATGCCGTCGGGCAGGAACTCTTCGACCGTCTCAGGAACCCAGGCTGGCGCCGCGCCGGTTGAATTGAAGATCGTTACCTTGCCGGTGTGCGGCACGACGGCCGACCGGGTCGGAAAGTGCATCCGGAAGATGTCGCCGCGTCCCAGGCCCGTGGCGTAGCGGATGTTGATCGGCCCCATCAGAACGGCGGCGGCGCAGTCGTTCTTGGCGATCTGCTGCTGCACACGGCCCAACCGATAGGCCCGCATTGCGCCCATATCGGCGATTCTTTCGCCGTCCTGCAGAGTCATGGCCGACGCGTTGCGCGCAAATTCGCTGTGATCGTACATCGGCTCTTCCTAACCCATGGGGAAAGTTATTATCGAGCGGCTGGCGCCGAGCTTCAAACCAATTGGTATGTTGGCAACGCTATCGCCCGCCCGGAGCAGCGTCAAGCCGTTGGAAATGTTGACATGGGTAGTCGATACTGAAACTATACAAACCAGTCCGTATGTGCAAACTTGTATGTCGTGCGGGTTCAGGTGCAAAGGTGGGATGCATGACCAGATTCTTGAATTCTCAGCCGTCCGCGGGTGTTTCGGGCGGCGTGGAGACCGAGCAATTCGTGTTCGCGGTGGCGAGCGCACTGGACCCGCAGACCAACCGCCGCGCAGCCGAAGCGGAGACCGTCGAGGACGAAGCGCGGCTGGTGTTCGCGCGGCTGGCGCAAACGCTCGGCGAAGCGGGCTGCACCCTGCGGGACGTTGTCAAAACCACCGTCTACCTGAGCGACTTCGCGCATCAGGGAGCGATGCGCTCCGTCTATATGGAGCAGTTCGAGGAGGGCCGTTATCCCGCCCGCTGCACGTTTGCCCTGGGGCTTGCGGGCGACTGCCGCGTGCAGATTGACGCGATCGCCGTTCAGTCCGGTTCTTGAGGCTCCACTTCGCCCGCTACGCCACATGCGGAAACTCTTGCTCACCGGAAGCGGCGGGGCTTGTCACTAACGGAAGATGCGGCATGCAGCCGGTTGGAGAGCATGGATGAGTGGACCGCTTCGGGGCGTTCGGGTTCTTGACATTTCGACGATCATCGCCGCGCCGTTTGCCGCGACTTTGCTGGCGGACTACGGCGCCGACGTCGTCAAGGTCGAGCTGCCCGGATCGGGAGACGGGCTGCGGCACTTTCCCCCGCACAAGGACGGCAAATCGCTGTGGTGGAAGAATACCAACCGCAACAAGCGGTTCGTCACCATCGATCTGCGCAAACCCGAGGGCCGGGATCTTTTCCTCAGCCTGCTGCCGCATTTCGACGTGCTGTTGGAGAATTTTCGGCCGGGAACCTTGGACAAATGGGGCCTCGACAAGCAGACGTTGTGGGGCGCCTGCCCGCGGCTTGTGATCCTGAGGGCGACCGGTTTCGGCCAGACCGGGCCGTATCGCGACCGCCGCGGGTTCGCCAAGGTGTTCGAGGCCATGTCGGGCCTTACCTACATCACCGGTGAGGCCGACGGCGTGCCGATGGGCACCGGCTATCCGATGGGAGACGTGGTGGGTGCGCTGTTCGCCTCCACGTCCATTCTGGCGGCCCTGCTCGGCATGGCGAGGGGCACGATCGGCGAGGGCGAGGAGATCGACCTTTCCTTGATCGAGGCGAACTTCCGCGTCCTGGATTCGCAAACCATCGGTTACGATCAGTTGGGCGAGATCGCCACGCGAAACGGCAACCAAAGCTACTACTCCGCCCCTTCGAACCTGTTTCCCACCAAAGATGGCCAGTTCGTCTTCCTGGCGGGCAGCACCGAGCCGATATTCCGGGCGAATTCGCGTGCGATAGGCCGGCCGGAACTCGGCGAGGACCCACGGTTCGAAACCAATGCCAAGCGCATCGAGAATCGGGCGCAGATCGACGAGATATTCGCCGGCTGGTTCCTCGATCACACGGCCGACGAAGCCGTCGAAACCTTTACCCGCGAGGGCGGCACGCTGACCCCGATCTATTCGATCGACAGGATCTTCGACGATCCCCAATATGCCCAGCGCGAGGCCATTATCGCAGTCGACGACGAGGACTTTGGCCGGGTCAAGGTGCAGAACGTGGTGCCGAAATTCACCCGCAATCCGGGTTCCGTGCGCCGCACCGGCGGCAAACTTGGCGCCGACAACGCGCAAGTGTTTGCCGAGCTGCTCGATCTGGACGCCGGCGAGCTGGAAAGACTCGCTCAATTGAAAGTGATATGACGCTGCACCCAATACCGGGTCAGCGACAACAACATCCCATAACGCCTAACATCTCAGCCATTGGTTCATGTCTAATCGCGCCGTGCCCGACCTGGAACGCATGTTCAATCCGCGCGCCATCGCCCTGGTGGGCGCCAGCAAACGCGCGTCTGCCTATGGCCATCAGGTGTTGCGGCAATTGCTCGCCTACGAATGTCCGGTCCCCATCTACCCGGTCAATCCGAAGGAGACGGAGATCCTGGGTCTGCCCTGCTACGGCGACCTAGCAGCGGTGCCCAAGCCGGTGGACCTGGTCTATCTTGCCCTGCCTGCGGCGGCAGGTCCCGACATCATGGAACAAGCCGCAGGGGCCGGCGTCGGCGCCGTGGCGATCCCCGGCAGCGGCTATGCCGACGGCGGGCCGGAGGGGATCGAACTGCAACGCGCGATTACCCAGATCGCTCAAAGTCACGGCATCGCCATCTGCGGTCCCAACAATCTCGGCTTCGCTAATTATCCCGGCCGCATCGTGCCGTGGACGTCACCGATCCCCAAGTTCGATCCCACGGGCCGCACCGCCCTGATCAGCCAGAGCGGGTCGGCCGGCATGGTGTTCACCCAGGACGATCGCAATCTGGGCATTTCCTACATGGTGACCACGGGAAACGAGGCGGTGGTCACGGCCTCCGACTATCTGGATTACTTTGCCCGCATCGACCAGATCGACGTGATCGTGTGCTACCTGGAGACCCTACGCGATCCGACGGGTTTCGCCCGCGCGGCCAGGACGGCGTATGAAGCCGGGAAACGGATTGCCGCAATCAAGGTCGGCCGCAGCGAGACGGCGCAGCGCACCGTCGCCGCCCATACCGGCGGCATCGCGGGAGACGACTCGGTCTATGACGCGTTCTTCCGCCAGTGCGGGGTGCTGCGCGCCGATGACATGGATGAACTGGTGGAGGCCGGCCTGCTGCTGGCGGCCTATCGCGATCCGCCAAAGGCGGGCAGGGTGGCGGTCGTGACCATGTCCGGCGGTGAGGCGGCGCTGGCGGCGGACCTGTTCGCCGATGCCGGGGTAGCCTTGTCCGAGCTGAAACCCCAGACCGTCGCGGAACTGCAGAAGAGCTTTCCCGACTTCCAAACCCCGCGCAACCCCGTCGACGCCTACGGCTTCGGCTGGAACGAAGCCTATTTCCGCAAGATCGTCGAAGCGGTTGCGGCCGACGAAAATGTGGATGTCGTCGTGTTCTGCCTGGACTTCTTCGAGCCCGGGGTGGGGCCGTCGAGCGACGGCATGGCTCCGGCAATCGCAGAAGTCGCCCGGCTGGCGGACAAGCCCTTCGTGGTGATCAACAACACCAGCGGTCCGGGGTTTCGACCGGAGAAGGAGGCAATTTTGAAGCAGGCGGGGGTTCCCTGTCTGCTGGGCATGCGCGCCGGGATATCCGCCGTGGTGAAGTGGTTGCAACTGGACGCAGCCGCGCCCGCGCCCAGAACCTCGCCTGGCGATGACGCCCGGCTGCGCGAGCGCGTTGCCGCCGCACGTCACGAACATGAACGGCTCGAGTTGTTGCAGCAGGTGGGTGTGCCGATGGCGGCGACAAAGGTCGTCTCAACCGCCGGTGAAGCCCTCGCGGCGGCCGAAGAGTTCGGTCAGCAGGTTGTCTTGAAAGGGACGGCTCCGCAATTGCTGCACAAGAGCGAGCTGGGCCTGGTCGTCACGGGCCTTTCGCAGGCCGATGAGATCGAAGCGGCATATCGTTCGGTGGCCGGAAGGCTGGAGAAGGCGGGGGCGGCCGACTCGACAATTCTTGTTCAGGAAATGTGCGGCGAAGGCGTCGAGTTGATCCTGGGCGCGCGCTACGTCGAGGGGTTTGGTACTTCGATCGTCGTGGGCGTCGGCGGCACCCTGGTGGAAGTCGTCGGGCGTGCGGCGGTGCGCCTGGCGCCGGTCGACCGCGCCACCGCGCTAAGCATGCTCGATGAAACGCCGGCGGGGACGCTCATCGAAGGCGTCCGCGGCAGGGGGCCGTTTGATCTGCAGGCTGCGGCGGAGGCGATTGTCGCGTTTGCCGAGTTCGCCCATGCCGCAGGCGATGTCGTCAACGCCGTCGAGATCAATCCGCTGATCGTGCTGGCGCAGGGTCAGGGTGTGGTCGGCGTCGACGCGGTGTTCGAGCACTGAAACGCCTCAGATTTCCCAACCGGGCAGGCCCTCGTCGACCGGAACGCCGAAACTGTTCAGAGCCATCGCCAGCAGGTTGTAGTTTCCGATCGTGAACACGATGTCCATCATTTGCTCGGTGGAAAACCGTTGGCTCAAGGCGTCCCACGTCTCTTCGGCGATCACCGAGTCAGCGTGCAACTCGTCCACCGCGCGCAGAAGATGCCGGTCCGTTTCACCCAGTCCGGGCGTATCCGGCCCCGTCTTGGCGGCGCGGATTTCGTCGTCCGACATGCCCAGATCGCGGGCGATGCGCACATGCTGGCTCCATTCGTACAGTGACCCGCAAAGGTAGCCGATCCGCAGGATGATCATCTCGCGCTCGCGTGGCAGCAGAGTGGATTTGATCATCGTGTGATTGCCAAAGACGAACCATCGGCGCGCAAGGTCGGGGTGTCGCGCAAGCGTGCGGTGGATGTTGAGGAGACTGCCGTGCTCGACAAATGGGCGCAGCAACTCGGCTGCCTTGTCACCCCATTCATGTTCTTGAAGCGGTGGGATGCGGGGGTTAGTGTCATTTGCTGGCATTTTCGTCCCCATTACCTGAATTGCCTGATTGCTCGCGCATAAGTCCGGCATAGCGGGCCAGATGCCAGGCCGGGTCGCCGAAGCTGGCGTTGATCATCGTGATGCGTTTGAGATAGTGGCCGATCGAGACTTCGTCGGTCATGGCGATGGCGCCGTGAAGCTGAATTCCTTCCTCGCCGACAAGCCGGGCGCCGTTGCCGATGTTCACCCGCGCCGCCGAAACCGCCCTGGCCATTTCGGCGCGATCCCCTCTACCCCATGCGGCCACGGCGTCGTGGACCATGGACCGCGCCAGTTCGCAGCGCATGAACACGTCGACCATGCGATGCTGTATCGCCTGAAAGGAGCCGATGGGAACGCCGAACTGCTCGCGGGTCTTGATGTAGGCGAGTGTCTGTTCATAGACCGCCCACATCGCCCCGCAGGCCTCGGCGGCTACGGCCAGGGAGGCAAAATCGAGCGCATGTTCCAATGGGGCAAGTCCGCCGCCTTCCCTACCGATGAGTGCGACGGCCTCAGCCGCCTCGAACGCTAGGTCTGACGCCCTGCCACCATCGTGGGTGTGGTAATGGTGCGCGTCGATGCCGGGGGAACCGGGGTCGACCAAGAACAGCGAAATGCCTCCTCGGTCACGCCGGTCTCCGGCAGTACGGGCGGACACGATGAGTTGGTCGGCGCAGTTCGCAAACCCGACGACGATCTTCGAGCCGTCGATCCTCCAATGCTCCCCATCGCGCCGGGCCGAGGTCGCCACATCGAAGGGGTCATAGCGTGCCTGCGGCTCGGCATAGGCCAAAGCGAGGCGGGTTTCGCCGGCTGCCGTGGAGGGCAGGATTTCATCACAAAGTGCCCGGTCCCCGGAGGCGACGAGTGCGCCGGCCGCCAGCACGTTGCTGGTCAGAAGCGGGCTTGCGAGCAATCCTCTGCCGATCTGTTCCATCAGCACGGCGACATCGCCGGCGCCGCCGCCGAGCCCGCCATAGCGTTCGGGAATTGCCAACCCGAGCCAGCCAAGCTCGGCGAACTGCCGCCAATGTTCGTCCAGAAACCCCGGTTCCCCGGCGACGATGCGTGCGCGTTTCTCGAAGGGGTATTCCTGTTCGAGGAACCTGGCGACGCTTTCGCCGAAGAGCCGCTGCTCCTCGGTCAACTCGAAATCACTGGCGTCTACCCTCACAGGCCCAGCACCGCTTTGGCTATGATATTGCGCATGATCTCGTTGCTGCCGCCCCAGATCGGTGTCTTGCGAAAGTGAAAGTATCCATGGGCGGCATATTCGGCGCCGGCGGGTGCGTGGCGGGGGCGATCTTCCTGCCCGGTGTCGGGCGCGAGCTGGGCGTGAACTCCGGCCACCTCGACCAGAAGCTCCATCACCATCTGCTGAACTTCCGTGCCGCGGATTTTCAGCATGGCCGCCTCCGCCCCGCTGGAACCAAGCAGAAATCGCTGCTCGGTGACGTCAAGCGCACGCAGTTCGATTTCGGCCTGTGCAAGCTTGTTGGCGAATACCGGGTCGTCGAGCAGGCTTGCCTCACCGACCGGTGTCGTGGCGGCCAGTTCTTTGACCCTGTCGAGCCTGGCGGTCGTGGTTCCGATATGCGCGGCGCCGAACCGTTCGAGGCTCAGCAGGTATTTCGACACGTTCCATCCGTCGTGCTCTTCGCCGACGCACTGGTCGACCGGCACGCGAACGTCGTCAAAGAACACCTCGGCCAACTCGTCGCTGCCTTCGAACATCGGCAGGGGGCGAACCGTGATGCCGGGCGAGGACAGCTTAATCATCAGGAAGGTGATGCCCTGCTGTTTGCGGCCGCTGGAGTCGGTGCGGAACAGGCCGAACAGCCATTGTGATGTGTGCGCCCCGGTCGTCCAGATCTTGGAACCGTTGATGACGTAGTGGTTGCCGTCACGGTCGGCGCGGCATTTGAGCGAGGCAAGGTCGGAGCCCGCGTTGGGTTCTGAATAACCCTGCGCCCAGAAGGTCTTTCCGGTGAGAATGTCCGGCAGAAAGCGGTTTTTTTGTTCCCGGGTTCCGTAATGCATCAGGGTTGGTCCCAGCATGGCGCTGCCGCCGTTGGGCAGTTTAGGACAATGGTTGAGGGCGTATTCGCGCTCGAAGATGTATTTCTGCGCGTGGGACCAGCCGGGTCCGCCATGTTCGGCCGGCCAGTTCGGGCAGCTCCAGCCGCCGCGGTGGGCGAGGACCGCCATCCAATCGCGCAGTTCGGCGGTGGTGAAATCGTTGCAGCCGCGTTTGACGCGCTCGCGAATGTCGTGTGGCAGATTTTCGCGCAGGAAGCTTCGCACCTCGCTTCGAAACGCTTCGAGGTCCGGCAGTGGCTCGTCGGCTCGCATGGGTTCGTCGCGGCTTCAGGACTTAGGCGGAACAGCGGTCGCCTCGATCTGAATGCGGCAGTCGCCGGCGATCCCGATCACATAGGTGTTGGCGACCGGATACGGACCCGGATCGAAAGCCTTCTTGAACGCCGCCTGGAACTCTTCGCGGAAGGAGTCCTTGGTCAGATAGCAGTTGGCCTTGACCACGTCGCGCAGCGTGCAGCCGCCTTCCGCCAGCACCCCTTCCAGACGCTTCAAAACCGCCTGGGTTTCGTTGGCGATGGTGTCGGCCTCGGGCAGGCGTTTCATCGTCGCCGAATCGATGGCTATGCCGGCGCAGAACACGAAGTCATCGGTAACGGATCCGGCCGAGACGCCGTTGGACGGCCTTTCCCTCAGAAACTTCAGCATCTTGTCTTCTCTGCCTCCATTCTCAATCGACCTGCAACGCTACCCGGTCAGCGCCAAGGCCCGGCCGCGATCCCAACTCAAGGTGACGTCGTTGCCGACGGCGAATTCGACGAAGCCCGAACTGTTGGAGTTGGTGACGTTCATCAGCGTGCCGTCGGAAAGCCGCACGGTCACGCGGGTCGCCTCTCCCACGAAGATCGCGCTTTCGATCTTGCCTTCGAGCTTGTCGGCGCCGTCACCGTGCCCATCCAGCGCGATGCACTCGGGCCGCAGGAACAGGTCGACCTTGGCGCCCTTGGGAACGGCGTTCGCGGAGTAGAAGTGCAGCTCGGCGCCGGCGACGGCGGCCTTGCCGATGCCGCCAGCGCGGCTTTCGCGCACGACCTCGCCGGCGATCATGTTGGCGACGCCGAGGAATTTCGCGGCGAAGGAGTTGGCCGGCTGATAGTAGACTTCGGACGGCGTCCCGACCTGCTGGACCTTTCCCTGATCCATGATCACGATCCGGTCGGAAAGCACCATCGCCTCTTCCTGATCGTGGGTGACGTAGATCGTGGTAATCCCGAGCGAGCGCTGGAGCTTCTTGAGCTCCATCTGCAGCTGTTCGCGCAGCTTGCGGTCGAGCGCTCCCATGGGTTCGTCCAGCAGCAGGATGTTGGGGCCGAACACCAGCGCGCGCGCCAGCGCGACCCGCTGCTGCTGGCCACCGCTCAACTGACGCGGGTATCGGTGCCCGTACCCCGGCAGGTCGACCAGATTGAGCAGCCGCTCGACGGCCTGCGTCCTTTCGTTGCCGGATATGCCCCGCATCTTCAACGGAAAGCCGATATTGTTGGCGACCGTCATCTTGGGAAAAAGCGCGTAGTTCTGAAACACCATGCCGATGTTGCGCTTTTCCGGGGGGAAGCCGGCGATGCTCCTGCCGTCGATCTCGATATCGCCGGAGGTCAGAGATTCGAAACCCGCGATCATCATCAGCGTCGTTGTCTTGCCGGAACCGCTTGGCCCCAGGAACGAGACGAACTCGCCCTTCACGACATCGAGGTTCATGTCATGCACGGCATATTCTTCGCCGTGCTGGTCATATTTCTTCGAAAGATCGCGCAGCTTGAGGTCATGGCTCTTGGCGCCGGCCATGTTGCCCTGGCGATCGGGTGAAAGTGCGTTCATCATTCGCTCCCGACACCCCTGGGCCTCATGACGCTTTCATGACCCAGCAGCCGGTCGTAGACGAGCAGCAACGTCATGGTGACGATCAGAAGGACCACGGCCAGACCGGCGGCGAACCCCCAGTTGATGATCTCCTGCACGTTGAGCTGGATGACCTGCGCGATGAACGTCTCCTTGCGACCGCCCAACAGGGCCGGTGTCACGTAGAATCCGATCGATACGATGAACACCAGCAGCACGCCGCCGGTGATCCCGGGATAGGATTGCGGCAGGTAGACGTCGGTGAATGCGCGCCACGGTCCCGCGCCGAGGCTTCGCGCCGCCTTGCGGTAGTTCGCGTCGATTTCGCTGGTGACGGCGAAGATGGTCATGACCATGAATGGCAGCATAACATATATCATACCCAGGATTGCGCCGAAGCGGTTGTAGATGAGCCTGGGCGGCTCCTGCCAGGCGAGTATGTCGAACAGGCTGGTGAACGGGCCGCCCTGTCCTAAGATCACCATGAACGCGTAGGTGCGAACCAGAAGGCTCGTCCAAAACGGCATCATCACGGTGGCGAGCAGGATAAGCCGCATTCGCGGGCCGCGATTGGACGCCGCGTAGGCCACCGGATAGCCGATCAGCAGGCAGGCCAGGGTGACTATGGCAGAAACTTCCAGCGTGGTTAGCGTGATCCGCAGATAGACGGGCTGCTCGGCCAGGCGCAGGTAGTGCTGAAAACCCAACTCCGGGTCGGAGAAGCTGCGCCAGACCATCAGCGAAAGCGGATAGAACAAGGCCGCCGTCATGAAGCCGAGCGCGGGTCCAACAAGGATGATGAGTGCAAACCTTCGCACTGGCCTATCGATCGTCCATAAATTGCAGGTTGCAAAAACGGCGATCGCCGGTATCGCCGTTTTCGTTTGGTGTGGTGAGAGGGCGGCGTGATTGCTTCGCCGCCCCGCTCCTATCAGCGTTCGTCAGGTGACCAGCCAAGTCAGGAACCGTTCGTTGACCTTGGCCAGGTTTTCGACCCAGTAGTCGCCGCCCTCATATTGCAGCTGCTTGTCGAAATTCTCCGGCGAAGTATTCATCAACGGCCGCAGGTCCGGCTCGATCAGATCGATCGATTTCAGATTGGTCGGACCGTATAGCTGCCGCGTGGCGAAATCCGCACCCGGTTTCGGGCCCGCTATGAAGTCGAACAGCTTCATCGCGTTTTCCCGGTTGGGCGCGCCCTTGGGGATTACCCACCAGCCCTTGCTCAGCACACCTGAATCGTAGGAGATCTCGATGGGAACCCCTTCCTTCTTGAGCGCGGCGGCGCGGCCGCTCCACAGTTCCGTCATCACGACGTTCTTGCTGCGGATCACGTCCTGGGATTGCGAGCCGCTGGTCCACCAGACCGTCACGTCGTCCTTGATCTCGTCGGCCTTGGCGAAGGCCCGTTCCAGATCGAGCGGATAGACCTCTTCATAAGGCACGCCGTCGGCCAGCAGGCAGAACACGACGAAGGTGTAGGCGTTCTTCCACATCCCGCGTGGTCCCGGATATTTCTCGACGTCCCAGTAGTCGGCCCACGTTCTGGGACCGTCATCGCCGAACACGTCGGTGCGGTAGCAGATGGTCTCGCTCGTGGTCGAGATCGACACGCCGAAATCGTGGAACTGCGTATCCGGGGTTTTGTCGTCGGAACTGACCACCGAATAGTCGATCGGCTCCAACAGGCCGTTGCTGTGGGCCACGGTGAACTCGATCTGACCGAAGCCAGCGGCGTCCCATTCGTAGGTGCCGGTCTCGACGAACCGCTTGGCGGCGGCGGAGTTCATTGCCGAACCGTTGATGATCTCGACTTCGATGCCGGTGGCTTCGGTGAACGGGTCGAACAAAGTCTCTTTTTGGTCGGCGCCATAGGTGCCGCCCCATGTTCCCACCACCACCTTGTTCGAACTCGCTGCGTGGATGGCCGGGGTGTAAAGCAGGCCGGTCGCTGCCGCGGCGCCGCCGATCTTAAGCGCCTTGCGCCTTGAAATTCGGTTGTTGGGTAAGCTCAGTTTCGAAACCATGATCTTCCTCCGTGTGTTAGTTTGGTGCCTTTATGATTTTTCTTGACGCTCGTTCTTCATGACGTCGGCGCCATCGCGTTGCGTCTGACCCGATCAGCAAGGAACTGTCGGACCCACACGAGGGCGAAGATCAGAAAAACGATCGTAACGAGCATCGCCGACACCGCAGCGATGATGGGGTCGAGACTGGTCGTCAGCCCGCTCCAGATCTGGCGGGGCAGCGTGTTGGCGGTTCGACCGCCCAAGAAGAGCGTCAGGATGATTTCGTCGAACGAAATCGCAAACGCGATGAACGCACCCAACAGCACGCCGGAGCGGATGCCTGGCAGCGTAACGAAAAAGAACGTCTTGATCGGAGATCCGCCCAGGCTGCGCGCGGCGTGCTCCAGGCGCACGTCGAAATCGCGAAGGACCGCGGTCGTGAGCACGACGACATACGGCATGGCCACCAGGGCATGGGCAAACGCCAATGCGATCACATTTCCGACCAGGCCGGCTCCGGCGAAGGCCAGGAACAGACTGAGAGCGATGATGATGTTGGAGACGACCAGCGGGGCCAGAAGCATCGCGTAGAGGGCGCGTTTGCCGCTGAAATCGATGCGCACGATGGCGTATGACACAGGAACCGCGAAGACGGAGGCGATCAACGCCGCCATCACCCCGACGATCAGGCTCAGGCGGATCGAGGACATCCACTGTTCGTCGGCGATAAGCCGCTTGAACAGATCGAGCGAGTATCCCGGCGGCGGGAACTCCAGCGATTGGGCAGTGCTGAACGCCATCGGATAGACGACGAGAAGCGGCAGGATCAGAAAGATCGCCGCCAGTACGGCAATCCAGACCTGCACGGTTCCCACCCAGCCGTCGTTCCAGCTGTTGCGTTTCATGTTTCGATCCCTAGCCCGTGAATCGATCAAACGTTGCCGCTGTTCGCGCGGCGGCGATGCCATCGGCCATCATCGCAGGCCAACCGGTCTGTATGATGGCGTTGCCGCCGATGGGCATTGTTATGAGTCGGTTTACGATCATTGCCATACTAGCCCGTTAACGCAGGCAGCACTTCCTGGCCGAACAGTTCGATCGACTCGTCGGCTGCCGCCGGATCAACGCCCGGCATGGTTGTTGAGATGAGCCAGTGGCGGATTCCGTGGGATTTGCCGAAGCCCTTGATGCGCTCGACGACGGTTTCCGGCGAGCCGACCAGCAGGTGGTTCCTTTCCATCAGCAGTTCGAAGGGCTTGACGCCCTCGAGGCTTGGATCGTTCGGGTCCTCGCCCTCGTCGAGCCAGACGTTTTCCTTCCTCGCATTGTAGATGAACTCGTAATGGTCGTTGAGCGCGGGCTCAAAACGCTCTCGCGCCTCCGCGTCGGTCTTGGCGACCAAAGTGAGCCGGGACAGCGCGCAGTTCTCGCCGAGCTGCAGTTTGCGGCCGGTCTTCCTTGCCACCGTATCGCGATGAAGTTCCAGCAGACCGCGCAGCCGCTTGCCGGTCGGATACCATGTGATCGCGCCAAGCCCGGCCTCGGCGGCCTCCGTGAAACCGCCCTCGGTTTCCGTCACCGACCACATGGGCGGGGTGGGCGACTGTAGCGGGCGCGGCGCCAGGCTCATCTTGACCATCTCACCGTTTTCGTCGGTGTAGCCTTCGCGTTTGGGCGCGCCCGGGGCGGATTTGTATTGAATGCCGGGCTGCGGAAATGTGTGGCGCTCGCCCTGCCAGTTGAACTTGTCCTCGCTCCAGGCGCGGCGCACGATTTCCAGGTTCTCGTGCCAGATCGCCTTGCTGGTCTCCTGGCTGCCGCGGCGGTCGGCCTCCGGATTGAGATTGACGATCTCGGAAGCGGCTATACCGCGGGAGAAGGCGACCTCGAGCCGCCCGCGACTGAAATGGTCCAGCATGGCGAGATCCTCGGCCAGGCGAAGCGGATGCCAGACAGTGGCGGTCACCGCACCCATGCAAATGCGCATGCGCTCGGTGCGGGCGGCCAGGTCGGCGCCCAGCATGACGGGGTTCGGCACCACGTCGCTTCCGTCCCGTTCGAAATGATGTTCGCCCAGCCATACGCCGTGATAGCCTAGCGCGTCGGCAGTCTGCGCGCGGCCTCTGGCCATCGCAAGCAGCTCGCTCCAGTTCTCGCGGCCCTCGCGGTTGCTCAGCTTCAGACTCAGGTCCACCCTTGGCGAATCAGCGCTGTAGTCGTTCATTGACTTTAGAAACTCCCCCCGTTTCGCCGTACCATGGCGCGCACGGGACCCGGCTGAACGTTTCTTGGTGCAGAGCGACCCCAGGACCGATTGACCTGGCCGAATCTCCTCCCAATCACATACCAAATTCTAGTAGTGACTAGTTGGTATGTTTGGATTGCACCCTAGCCACACGACCCTCCCGTGTCAATGTTGACAGGACGCAAAGGCGATGAATAGACATCTACCGAACAAAAATATACGAACCAGTCAGTGACTTGCTGTCGTGCGCCCGGCGTAAAGCCGAACGCAACAAGGAGAACCGCGATGAACGAAGTCGTCCGCACCGAGCGAAGGGGAAAGGTGCTTGAGATCACGCTGGACCGTCCGCCGGTGAATGCCGTCGATGACGCAACTTCAATGAAGCTCTACGAGGCCTTCAAGCTGTTGCAGGAAGACGACGATCTGGTGGTCGGCCTGGTGACGGCCGCCGGGGAGAAGATATTCTCGGCCGGATGGGACTTAAAGGCCGTCGCCGAAGCCGACAATCCGGAGGATACCGAATCCGAGGCGGGGGCTTCGCCCGGCGGATTTTGCGGCATCATCGAGTATTGGGACCTGCACAAGCCCGTTATCTGCGCGGTGAACGGACATGTGGTCGGTGGAGGATTCGAGTTCGTGCTCGCCACCGACATCATCCTGGCCGCTGATCACGTTGAATTCTGGTTGCCGGAGATGGAGCGCGGTTTCGTGGCCGCCGCTGGTGCGATACAGCGGCTGCCGCGCCGAATTCCCTACAACGTCGCCATGGACCTGTTTCTGACGGGCCGGCACATGCCGGCGGCCGAGGCCAAACACTGGGGCCTGGTCGCAGAGGTGCTCCCGTCCGGCAAGCTGATGGATCGTGCCCGCGAGCTGGCGCAAACGATGTCCGAGTTCTCGCCACTGGCCCTGCAGGCGCAGAAGGCGATCATGCCCGCGGTCATGGAACTGTCGGTCAAAGACGCCATGCAGATCACCAAGCGCAAGAACATGGAGCGCGATGCCCCGGCGGCCTATGTCGCGATGAAGAAATCCGACGATTTTCTGGAAGGTCCGCGGGCGTTTATGGAGAAGCGCAAGCCGCAGTGGAGGGGCCGATAGGGCTTGGTCCGACGGCCCGCCGCCTCACCGCGTTGCCCGACATTCAACAACGATGGCCGTCTCGAAATACCCGGTGCCTGGCGACACAGAATTAGGAGAAATCCGGTAGCCGCACACCAAGATTACTCAGAAGAACTGCTGGACGGCATGCAGGCGAGGTTCGGTGACGGCTACCTGTCACCGGGCGGGTCCGAGGAACTGCGCGTGATGCTGCGCGGCCTGGATCTGAGCGGCGCACGCGCGCTGGATTTCGGCTGCGGTGTCGGCGGCGCATCGATTGAGATGTTGCGGGAATATGGCGTGGATCACGTGGTCGCGGTGGACGTGCAGGCGCCCATGATCGAGCAGGCGCGTGGACGCGCTGCGGCGCATGGCGTGTTGGCGAGGATCGACTTTCGCGTCATCGGCGCAGAATCGGCGAGACTTGCGGATGCGGGCGGATCCTTCGACTTCGTTCTAGCAAAAGACGTGCTCAACAGCGTTCCCGACCGTATCGCATGCTGCCGGGAAATCCTTCGGATCTTACGGCCGGGCGGCGTTCTTGCGACCGCGGACTGGTGCATTGGAAAATCCGTGGCCGGCGGCTTGCGCGAGCGCTATGTCGAGCTGCTGGCTGCCGGTGGCCTGCGCTCCACCTGGCGCACGGTGGACCAGAACGGCGCAATGATGATCGACGCGGGCTTTGCCTCCTTTAACCAGCACGATCATACCAGCGACGCCATTTTGGACGCCAGGCGGCAACTCGTGGTCGCGGAGACGGAAACCCGGCGGGCAACCTCGGTGAACCCCGATGCATCGACGCTGGAGCGCCGCGACGAACTCACGCGGACCCGCCTTAAGGCACTGGAGAGCGGCGAGATACAGCATTGGCACCTGACAGCCCGCAAGGCAGGGGCGGGAGAGGGCTAGCCGCGCGGGCCGTCAAAGAAGAAATATGCCCTTGCCCATCTTCTGTTGGTCGAACATCGCATAGGCCTCGTCGGCCTGGGCCAGCGCAAACTCGTGGGTGAACAGGGATTCCACGTCGAGTTTGCGATCGTTCACCAGTTCGGCACACTCGGCCAGCATGTTGTGGGAAAACATCATCGTGCCGATCAGGTGCAGATTGCGAAAGAGGATCGGCCGCGTGTCCATCGAGATATCGCCGTAGACGCCCACGAGGCATGACGTTCCCCATGCCCTTAGACACTCGACCGATTGCCTTCGCGCATCGATGTTCGAACTGCACTCCATCGCCTTGTGTGCGCCCTCGCCATGGGTCAGATCCCGGATTGCTTCGACCGGGTCGTCGTTCAGCGGGTCGATCACCTCGTCGGCGCCGAACTTGAGCGCGAGCGCGCGCCGCTCGGCCGAGATGTCCAGCGCGATGACGCGGGCGCCGAGAGCCTTGCCCAGAAGCGTTCCGCTCAGCCCCACCGGTCCCTGTCCGAACACGGCCAGCGTTTCCTCACCATGCAGCTTGAGCCGCTTGATCGCGCCGTAGGCGGTCGTGGTGCCGCAGGCCACGGCCGCCGCCGTCTTGAACGTCATGCCCTCGGGCAGCTTCACGATGTTGTAGTCGTTGGCCAGCATGAATTGGGCATGCGATCCGTCGCGGGTCGTGGCGTAGAAGACCGGCTGTTCCAGGCACAGCTGGGGCCAGCCTTCCAGACAATGCTTGCAGGTCATGCAGCCGTCGTTGGTGTGCACCAGCACCCGATCGCCGACCTTGGCGATATTGGGGTTAACGCCTTGGCCGACCTCGGCGATTACTCCCGCCGGCTCGTGCCCGGCGACATACAGCTTGTCCTTGCGCGGACCGCGATACGAGTGAAGGTCCGACCCGCACATGCCGGAAGCCTTGATCTCGACCACGACTTCGCCGGGACCTGGCGTCGGGTCGGGATGGTCGGTCACTTCCACGGTCCGCTCGCCGGTAAAGAACACGGCTTTCATGGGGCGCTGCTCCTTTGATTGGGGGATGTCGATGATGCGCCGGCCGCCGTTTGGCGGCGGGCCACACGATAGTTTTCAAGGTCCGGCTCATGGGTCATCTGCCAATAGTCCACCAGGCGCCAGGGATTGGCTGAGATCACCCGTCCCTTCGAGTTCTGGTAGTAGCTTGCCAGTCCCGGGGCGGTCCAAACGAGTTGCGCATGCTCGGCGTCGACGCGGGCGACGTAGTCGTCGAGCGCTTGCTGTTTCAGATCGATCGACGTGAAATCCCGCTCGATTGCTTCCACGATGCAACCCAGCGCGTAGCGCACCGCGCACTCGTTCATGAATATGGCGCTGCCGCCATGGGCCAGTCCGGTATTGGGGCCATAGATCATGAAGAAGTTCGGAAAGCCTGGAACAGTGCATCCAAGGTATGCGCTGATGTCGTCCTCGCCCCAAAGATCGGCCAGCGTCTGCCCATTCCGGCCGGTGACGTTGAGCCTGGCGGCCAGTTGGTTGACCACGTAGCCGGTCGAAACCACGACGATGTCGGCGTCGCGGCGGGTCCCGTCGGCGGCCACCAGGGTGTCGCCCTGAATATGGTCGACCGCCTCGCTCACCAGTTCCACATTGCCGCGGCGGATCGCGCCAAACCAGCCTGCATCGAGCAGAATCCGCTTGCCGTAGGGCGGATAGCTTGGCGTGCACTTGTCGATCAGGTCGGTCCTGTCGCCGAGCTCGGCCTTCATGTGTTCGAGCATCTCGACGCGGTGGCGATCGTTGATGCGGTTGATCGAGCGATCCGGGTGCGGCCAGTCCGGGTCCTTTTTCAGGAACGGCAGAAGGCCGTCGCCATAGCGCCACAACATCGTGAAGCGGAACCATTGCGCGTAGTAGGGCACGTTCTTCAGCAGCCATTGCGCCCCTTCGCTGATCGGATCGTGATATCGGGGAATGGGACGCGCCCACTGGGGCGTGCGCTGGTAGACCGTCAGCGATTGGACGGTATCGACGATCTCGGGAACGATCTGCATCGCGGTCGCGCCGGTACCGATCAGGGCCAGGCGTTTGCCGGCCAGATCAAGCCCGTCGGGCCAGTCGATCGGGTGAAACAGCGGGCCTTCGAACCCCTCTTCGCCCTTGATCGGCATCCGGAACGGCTGGCTGAGCTGGCCGATGGCGCTGATGAACCAGGAAACCACCACGGTCTCTTCGCCGCTCGGCGTCGAGATCGCGATGCGCCATTTCGCTGAGCCTTCGTCCCACGTTGCGCCGACGACCGTCGTGTTGAACCGAATGTTCGCGCGAATGTTCGTCTCGTCGGCGATCCGCTCCAGATAGTCCTGACATTGCTCGCGGGGGGCGAAATACCGGCCCCACGGATAGCGGCTGCCGAAAGAGAATGAATAGGCGTGGTTCGGGGTGTCGACGCCACATCCGGGATAGCGGTTGCGGTACCAGGTGCCGCCCACTTCGTCGTTCTGCTCGAAAATGACATATGGAATGCCGAGCTTCTCGAGGTTGGCGCCCAGCGCTATGCCGCTTGCGCCGGCGCCTGCGATCGCGATGAGCGGTCCGCGGCCGTCAAACGGTTGCCCGACCGGTGTCGCGTCGTTCCAGGTCACCTGCCGCGAAACGAAACCCATCTCCTCGCGCATCATGCCGGCATATTCGGCCGGAACTTCTTCGCCCAGGCACGCGCTCATCATTTCCACCATCAGCGCCGGTCCCGGATCGCCGACGGCCGGAGCATCGTCGCTGTCGGCCAGAATTCGAGCCGCTTCATGCTTGATGCGAGCCTGGGTCTCGGCGTCAAATCCGGCCGTCTCCTCGGCGATCAGCTGAACGTCTCGCTTGGGCAGGAAGGGCGGCTCGATCCAGCGCCTGTCGCCGGTATGATGAAACAGCGCCATTAGCAGCACTCTTAAATCCGCCGCCTCCAGCGCCTGGGCGAGTTTCCCGCAGTCCATGAATTCCCTCTCCGCGATGCCGTTGCCCATCGCGCCGACAGGCTATTGCACATCTGAAGCATACGCAATACGAACTAGTCGGTATAATGCAAGAAATTTGAAGACTGATTGGTATGGATGCGCTACGAATCGAGTTGACGGCCGCATGAACCGATGCCCGGTGAGCGAACTCGCGCAACAAGCTGGGACGGCAGGACGTTTGGAAAGGAAGGTTGATGGCAGATCGCTATTTCGAGAACGGGCCGCTTGCGACCAGATATGTGTTGGAGGGCGAGGGCCCCGCCGTGTGCCTGGTGCATGGCGTGGGATCGACCCTGGAATCCTGGGATGGCGTGGTGGGCCACATGGGCGAAGGCTACACGATCCTGCGCTACGACCTGCGGGGTTTCGGCAAATCGACCAAGATCAAGGGCCGCTACGAGCTCG
Organism: Rhizobiaceae bacterium; assembly: GCA_028281105.1. Taxonomy (GTDB): domain Bacteria; phylum Pseudomonadota; class Alphaproteobacteria; order Rhizobiales; family Rhizobiaceae; genus JANQKQ01. The sequence goes on along the minus strand of JANQKQ010000009.1, from coordinate 88,731 downwards.
AGCATTTCGTGGACGACTTTGCCACGCTGCTCGATCATCTGGGTATCGAACAATGCCACCTGGTCGGCTTCTCGCTCGGCGGCCTGATCGCCCAGGGCATCGCCATCCGGCGCCCCAATCGCATCGATCGCCTGGTGCTTATGTCGACCATCGCGGGGCGAACGGAGGAGGAGCGGGCCGGTGCGCGCGAAAGGCTGCGCAATCTGGAGCGCGGGGTCGCGGGAGATCATTTCCGCAAGTCGCTGGACCGCTATTTCTCGCCCGAGTTCCAAAAGGCGCACCCCGAAGCGATCACCGAGCTTGAAAAACGCAACAAGGAGAACGATCCGGATTGCTATGCCGCCGCATATAGGGTGATAACGGAGACGGACCTGGCCGATGAACTGCACCGGATCCGGTCAAAAACCCTGGTGATGACGGGCGAGCATGATCGGGGCTGTAACACGCGTATGGCGACGTTGATGGCAGAGCGGATTGCGGATTCCCAACTGGTGATCCTGAAGAACCTTCGCCACAACGTGCTGGCCGAGGCGCCGCAGCGCATCGCGAACGAACTGCGTGAATTCCTTCGTTAGAGGCGGCAAGCAGCTTATGTCGGCAGATCTGTCTTTCGATGACCTCAAGAAAGCCGTGCAGGCGGGAGATATCGACACCGTCCTGGTCTGCACCGTCGACATGCAGGGCCGGCTGATGGGCAAACGGTTCCACGCCGGCCATTTTGTCGAAAGCGCGTGGCAGGAAACCCATTGCTGCAACTATCTGTTCGCCACCGACATGGAGATGGCCACCCCCGATGGTTACGCGGCCACATCGTGGCAGTCAGGCTACGGCGACTACGTCATGAAGCCGGACATGGCCACGCTACGTGTACTGCCATGGTTGGACGGCACGGCGATGGTGTTGTGCGATGTATTGGATCACCACACCCATGAAGAGGTGCCGCATACCCCGCGCGCCATGCTGAAGCGGCAGGTCGAGCGCCTTTCTAGCATGGGCTATGCGCCGATGGTGGCGACGGAACTGGAGTTTTTCCTGTTCGAGAAGAGTTTCGACGATATCCGCCGAAGCGGTTTTGCCGATCTGACCCCGATCTCCGGCTACAACCAGGACTACCACATCCTGCAGACCACCAAGGAAGAGCACATCATGCGGCCGCTGCGCAACGCGCTGTGGGCGGCCGGCATACCGGTGGAAAATTCCAAGGGCGAGGCCGAGACCGGCCAGGAGGAGTTGAACATCAAATATGCCGATGCGCTGGCCACGGCGGACCATCATACGATCGCAAAGAACGCTACCAAGGAGATCGCCTGGCAGAACGGCCATGCGGCGAGCTTCCTGGCCAAATGGCATCACGACAAGGTCGGCTCATCGAGCCACATCCATCAGTCGCTTTTCAAAGACGGCGCCAACGCCTTCCACGATCCCGACGATCCGCTTGGCATGTCGAAGCTGATGAGAAGCTACGTGGCGGGGCTGTTGAAGTATGCGCGCGAGACCAGCGTGTTCCTGGCGCCCTATATCAACAGCTACAAGCGCTTTCAGAAGGGCACGTTCGCGCCGACGCGGATCACCTGGTCGGTGGACAACCGCACTGCCGCCTACCGGTTGTGCGGTGACGGCACCGGCTCGGTGCGCATCGAATGCCGCATCGGCGGCTCCGATCTCAACCCCTATCTCGCGATTGCCGCCCAGCTTGCCGCAGGCATCGCCGGGATGGAGGAGGGCCTGGAGTTGGAGGCGCCCCTTCGCGGCGACGCATATGAAGGGGAGACCGCCATGATCCCCGGCACGCTGAATGCCGCACGCGAAGCACTATTGGGTTCGCAGATGCTGCGGGAGACCTTCGGCGACGATGTGGTCGCGCACTATGCGCGCTGTGCGCAGTGGGAGATCGAGGAGTTCGAGCGGGTGGTGACGGACTACGAGGTCGCGCGCGGGTTCGAACGGGCATGAGCGTGGGCGACACGGTCGGTCTGGTCGGCAACTGGTCCTACCCGACGGCGATCCGGTTCGGCGCCGGCCGGATTGGCGAACTGCCGCAGGCCTGCGCGCATGCGGGCATCGCGCGGCCGCTGCTGGTCACCGATCGCCGGCTTGCCGATCTGCCAATCACGGCCGCCACGCTCGATATTCTCGACGATGCGGGACTGGGCCGCGCCCTGTTCGCGCAGGTCGACGCCAACCCCAACGAAATCAACCTCGACGCTGGCCTGAAGGCCTATCGCCAGGGCGGTTATGACGGGGTGATCGCTTTTGGCGGCGGTTCCGGCCTGGATCTGGGAAAGATGGTGGCTTTCATGGCCGGCCAGACCCGCCCGGTCTGGGACTTCGAGGATGTCGGAGACTGGTGGACACGGGCGAACGCCGATGCCATCGCGCCGATCGTCGCGGTGCCGACGACGGCGGGAACCGGTTCGGAGGTGGGCCGCGCCAGCGTCATGACCAATTCGCGGACCCACGCCAAGAAGATCATCTTTCATCCGAAAGTCCTGCCCAGCGCCGTGATCTGCGATCCGCAGCTGACGGTCGGCATGCCCAGGGCGATTACCGCGGGCACCGGGCTCGATGCGTTTGCCCATTGTGTCGAGGCTTTCTCGTCGCCCCATTACCATCCCATGAGCCAGGGGATCGCGCTGGAGGGCATGCGCCTGGTCAAGGAGTTCCTGCCGCGCGCCTATGCCGATGGCACGGACCTGGAAGCGCGCGCGATGATGATGAGCGCTGCGGCCATGGGCGCGACGGCCTTCCAGAAGGGGTTGGGGGCGGTCCACGCGATGAGCCACCCGATCGGCGCGGTTTTCGATACCCACCACGGCACCACCAACGCGGTCTGCATGCCCGCGGTCCTGGAGTTCAACGCGCCGGCGATCGCCGACCGGTTCGACCGGGCGGCGGCCTATCTGGGGATCGCCGACGGTTTCGACGGCTTTCGCCGCTTTGTCCGCGATTTCAACGACGGTCTGGGCATTCCGCGCACCCTGGCCGATCTGGGCGTGAAATCGGAGCGGATGGACGAGTTGGTGGAAGGGGCGTTCGCCGACCCTTCGTGCGGCGGCAATCCGGTGAAACTGACACGCAAAGCCCTGCGCGAACTGTTTGCCGCGGCGATGTGAGTGGCGTTGGTTGGGATGACGCTTTGCTTCGCAAAGCGTCCTTGGCGGAGGGAGTGGCCACGAAACAAAAGTAAAGTACGCGCCCATGATATTCCGAGTTTCCTGGACTAGTCGTTGATTTTATTGCATATTTAGAAGAGCAATATCCTCGAATTCTCTCATGGCACACCACCCGTTCTCATGCACAAATGGGACGGAAAGTGGGACACGGATCGGGTTGAAGAACACCGAAATTGACCAGCTACTGGTTCTGTATCAACCTGCGGCAGGCGCCTATATCGACCTTGTGGGTGCCGAGGCGCGGCAGTGACTTGACGATCCTCAGGCGTCGGGGAATCTTGAACCCGGCCAGCGATGCGCGGCAATGGGCCTCGACTTTTTCGGTGGTCAGGTCGTCGTCCTCCGAAACGACCAGGGCCGAAACGCATTGGCCCAGCCGCTCGTCCGGCATGGAGAAGACCGCCGCGTCGCAGACGCCGGGCATGCCCAGGATGACCGCCGCAACCTCGGCTGGAAAAACGTTCTCGCCGCCGGTCTTAATCATGTCATCCAACCGGCCGACAAACACCAGCGCACCGTCCTCGCGCAGATAACCGGCATCGCCGGTCCGCTGCCACTCGTCCCTGGCTGCTGACAGTTTCGGGCGTTCCGGACTCCAGTATCCCGGCGAAACCCCGTCGCCCCGGAAAGCAATTTCTCCGGTCTCGCCGGGGCCGGCCGGTTCGTCCGTCTCGGTGCGCAGGATGGCCAGTTCAGAGTTGTCGCGACTGGGATAACCATGAATGTCCAAACGGCGGTCCGCCGGGTTGTTGTAGGCGATGCCGCCTTCGGTCCGACTGTAGCCCTGCAGGAAAACGCCACCCAGCCTGCGTTCATATTCCTCAAACAGCCCGCTGTCTGCCGAATGGCCGCCGCCCCAGGTGAACCGCATGGTCTGGTCATGATATTCGAACAGGTCCGGAGCAGCGCGCACTAGGTCAACGACGATGGTCGTCACCAGATGAGTGTAGGTAATCTGCTCGCGCTTGACGGTCGCCACGAATTCCTGGAGGTCCCATTTCTCCATCAGGAAAACGGATGCGCCGGCATAAACGGCGTTCGCGAACACACTCAGCCCGCCGGTATGGAACATTGGCGAGACCCCGATACCGATATCGTTCGCACTCATTTTGAACCGACCGACCATGGTTGCGGCGATCGTGGCGCGCATTCCATGCGTATGAATGGCCGCCTTCGGCGTTCCGGTCGTCCCGGAGGTGTAGAGAAGGTTCGAGATATCGACCGATTGCCGTCCGACGCTAGCGAATTCGGGCGACTCGGCTTCGAGTTGAGACCAGAACGAGCCCTTGCGAGACCCTTCTTCGATCGTCAGGGCCCGCGACTCGAAGCCTGAGGGAATCTCCGGAGTCAATGCCGACTTTTTCACCAGCAGTGACGGCTGGCAGTGGTCGAGAACCGCCGCAAGCTCGACGCCCTTCAGGCGCCAGTTGATGGGAACGGCGATGGCGCCAGCCTTCAAGGTGCCAAGAAAGCCGATGGCCAATTCCACCCGGTTGGGCAGAATGAATGCGACGCGATCGCCGTCTTTCGCGCCACAACGAATAAGCAGGTTGGCAAAGCGATTGGCGGCCCGGTCCAGTTCGCCGTAGTTGAGCCGCAACCGTGGATCGGCCACCGCCGGCGCCTGCGGACGGCTGCGCGCATGCATCTCGGGAAAATGGCCGAAGTTCATGGCAACGTGTCGGAACCCATCGGTGGCAAGTCAATCAACTATGATTTGCGGGCCTCCAACTCGGCAATGTAATCAACGACTTTGAACCCGGTCTTGCCCCAGGTCGTCACGCCGCACACATGCATAACCTGCATGCATCCTTCCGCCAGTTCGCGGCTTGTCATGCCGGCCTCAAAAGCGGCGCGGCCGTGGTTCTTGGCGCCCTCTAGATTGCCGGTGGCAATGTCCAGCAGGGTGTACAGCATCTCCTTCGTCTTGAGATCGAGATGGCCTTCGGCGGGCTCGGATTGATAGACAGCTTCGCGGAATTGCAAGTAGCCGGAGAAATGTTCCGGAACGAACTGCATCATCGCTCTGATGGGTTCGGGGATGTTTCCAAGCGTTTCCATGAAATGGGCTTTGCCCCGCTCGACGGACGCTTCGATATCCGTTTTCTTCATGCCCTTTCCCTTCTGTAGGCCTCTCATTCAGGCGATCTTGAGAACTCCTGGCGGACCGAACCGACCTGGGTTCGCTACCGGGTGATCCCCACCGCACGCCCCCATAGCTGTCCTGCCAATCACCACCATCCTGCATTTTGCCGGTTGCATCAACGACGCAATCGGTCGGAACCGCAAGGTCATTTTATGATACACTGTTGCTTAATATGAAACTATGTTTTAGTTTGCGCAAATGTTTTTTGACCTGCCGGCCGTCTGAATGCGGAACGCGAATGAAAATTCACAGTGTCAGCGCAATCCCTTTCCGGATTCCCATGCGGTCGACGGTGACCTTCGCCACGGGTTCGCTCGCCGCGCTCGAGCATGTGCTGGTGATGGTTAGGACGGATGACGGAAAGCTGGGGCTGGGCGAAGCTCCGGCGCGGCCGATGGTCTATGGCGAGACACCGCAATCGATCGTGGCCGCCATCGAGAACCACTTGGCGCCGGCGGTCGTCGGCGAGAATGTGTTCCACCTATCCCGGATTTTCCAATCCGCCAGACATCTGCAGAACAACCCGACCGCCAAGGCCGCAGTCGAGATCTCAGTGTTCGATCTGATGGCGCAATATGCGGGAATATCGTGTCGCGATCTGCTGGGAGGTTGGACCGACAGGATCGAAGTTCTTCATATCCTCGGTGTCGGAGCACCGGAGCAGATCGCCGAGGATGCGTTGGCCGCCCGCGAAGCCTACGGCTTCAACAGTTTCAAGCTGAAGGCCGGGATCGATTCGAAAAACGACACGCAAATGCTGAGGGTGGTTCGCGATGCGGTCGGTGCGGAGGCTCGGCTGGTCGTCGACTGCAACCATGGCTACGACAGCCTCACCGCTGCGCGGCTTCTGCCCGTTTGGGAAGAATATGAGATCGAATGGGTCGAGGAACCGTGCCTGGGTCTCGGCGGCAATTCCCGCTCCCGCGTCGCTCGCGATACGAGAATACCGCTCATGGCGGACGAAAGCGCGGCCGATCTTTCGCAGGTGCTGAGGGAAGCGCAGCTTGGCGACTGCAGACTGATCAGCATCAAGACCGCCCGCACGGGCTTTGTCCACTCTCGCACGATACGGGAACTGTGCGCAGCCAGCGCAATAGCCAACGTCGTGGGAAGCCAGGGTGATACGGGCGTGGGGACGCTTGCGAGCCTGCAATTCGCATGCAGCCACCCCGATACCGCGACGCGGCCGGCCGAGTTGTCATTTTTTCTGGAAGCCACGGACGATCTCCTCGTCGAACCGCCGAACATCGATGGTGGCTTCATGACCTGCCCGGAGACTCCGGGGTTGGGCGCAAAAATCGACGAGGAAAAACTGGAACGCTACCGGGTCGACCGGTAGCTCGCAGATCAGCCGGCGGTGCCGGCGAGAAGGGAGGGTATTTCGATGACTGTCCAAGGTTCGATCAAAGGTGCCTTGCTGGCCGCACTTCTGCTGTTCGCAGGCGCCGGCGCCAAATTCGCCCACGCGGAGATGCAGGGCGTGTCCGACGACGCGATCAAAATCGGCATGCATACCTCGCAGTCGGGGCCGATCGCTGTGTTCGGACTGACCTATGAACGGGTGGCGCGCCTGGTCTTCGACGAGGTCAATGCAGCAGGTGGCATCAACGGCCGCAAGATCGATCTCATCGTAGAAGATGACCGGGGCGATCCGGGCGCGGGCGTCGCGGCCGCAACCAAGCTTCTCGACAGGGATGAGGTCGCGCTGATCTATGGTGGCCCTTATACCCCAGTCGCCCTGGCGGTATTTCCCCGGGTCATCGACAGGGGCGTCATCTACTGGTCGCCGGCGGCTTCCACCCCGACGCTGACCGATCCGTTCAGAAAGCTGACCTTTCAGGCGCAGATGACATTGGACGACCAGGCGATTCCGGTAGCGAAGCTGGCGGCATCCTTCTCGCCGTCCAAGATCGCCTTCGTCCGCGAAAACAACGAATACGGAACGATCACCCACGAAGCCGTCGTTGCGGAGCTGGCCAAGTACGACCTGAAGATCGATGTGGAAGAGACGATCGATCCGGGCGCGGTGAGCGCGGTCGCCCAGATCGCCAAGATCAAGGAGGCGGGTGCCGATGTAGTGTTGCATGGCGGCACGCCAAAGGCGCTTTCCCACATCATCAGGGAGGCGCACAAGCAGGGACTGACCGCTCCGATGATTTCCTTCGGCGGCGGTTCGTCGGACGCAATCTTCGAACTGGTCTCGAGCGAAGCGCCGATCGAATACTATGCGGTCAGCCCTCTGGCTTGCCAGCTTGGCGATGCGTGCACGGCTGAATTCATGGAGAAATGGACGGCCAGATATCCGGACCAAAAGCCCCTGGTTTGGACAGCCCAAGGCTATGCGGCGGCCAAGCTCTTTGTCGAAGGACTTCGCCAGGCGGGCCGCGATCTTACGCAGGAAGGGCTGATCGCGGCATTCGAGACGATGCCGGAATTCAGCACATCCGAGATTCCCTATCCCATGAAGTTCAAGCCGGACAACCACCGGGCCATTAATGGCGGGTATCTGGATGGCTTCAAGAACGGCGAGCACTACTTCTTCGGTGACAGCATCGACAACTGATCAACCCGGCCCGGCCCCCGCGGCCGGGCGCTTTTCTCGGAGGCGGGCATGCTCTCGCAGGTCCTCGTAAACGGCGTCGTCATCGGATGTATCTACGCGCTGATCGCGGTCGGGTTCACCATGATCTACAACGCGACGGAAACGGTTCATTTCGCCGTGGGCGAGAGCGTCATGATCGGAGCCTATTTCCTGCTGACGTTCTGGATCGTGTGGGATCTTCCCTATCTTGTCGCGCTCGCGCTGACTTTGCTCAGCGCCGGCGCCTTCGGGTACGCGGTCTATGACCGCATGGTCTCGCGACCGCTGATGTCGGCCGGACTGCTGCCTCGCGTGGTGGGGCTTATGGGGATGGCCGCCATCATGAAGGGGCTCACCCGCATCATCTGGGGAGCGGATGCCTATCACCTGCCCAGCGCGCTGAGCACCGATCCGGTCCGCATCGGCCCGATCTTCATTGTGCCGCAGGAGATCCTGATCGTGGTGGTCACAGTCGCGATCATCGGACTGCTGTTCCTGTTTTTCCAGCATACCAAGCTGGGCACCGCAATGCGCGCGACCAGCCAGAGCCGCCGCGCCGCGACGCTGATGGGGGTGAATATCTCGGTCGTCTTCGCAGCGACCTGGGTGATCGGAACCATCCTTTCGGCCATCGGCGGCGTTTTGCTCGGCCCCCTTCTCTTGGTGGATCCCGACATGGGCGAACTCGGCATCAAGTCGTTTACAGCGGCGGTGCTTGGTGGATTCGGCAGTCTTCCGGGCGCGATTGTCGGCGGCATTCTGCTTGGGGTCAGCGAGAATCTCGTTGCCGGCTATCTGCGCGCGGACTGGCAGAACGCGGCCACTTTCGTGCTGATGATCACGGTTCTTGCGATTCGCCCGACAGGATTGTTCGGAAAACCGGACAAGGCGAGGGTGTAGGCTTGGCCGGCTCGTTTTCCTGGCTGCGGGCGCCCGCGGCACTGCTCGTCGTATTCGCGGTCGTCGGACCGGTTCTCGACAATTACCAGCTCTACGTCCTCAGTCTGATAGCGGTCTATGTGATCTTCGCGACCGGCTACAATCTGCTGATGGGTTTTGCCGGCCAGTTCGATGTGGGGCAGGCGGCCTTTCTCGCCATCGGCGCATACGCGGCCGCGATCCTGCAGATCCATCTTCAGCTTCCGTTTGCGGTTGCGGTGATCGCCGCTGGCGTCCTGGCCGTGCTTTTCGGGCTGGCGATCGGCGTTGTGGTCCTGCCGCTGCGCCATTTCTACCTGGCATTGGTTACGCTGGCATTCGGACAAACGGTGGTGCTTGTGCTTAGCCTGTGGCGTGACTTGACCAACGGCTTCCAGGGATTGCCGGTGCCGCGTCCCGAAATTCCGGGCCTGAGCAGCAATCTGGCGATGTATTACATCACGATCGGCACCGCGATCGTGATGGTGCAGGCGGCGCGCAACCTGGTCGCGTCGCGGATCGGACGGGCGTTCGTGGCCATTCGCGAAAGCGAGATAGCTGCATCGGTTCTCGGTATTTCGACCGTCCGCTACCGGTTGATCGCGTATGCAATCAGTGCGTTTTATGGTGGCGTGGCCGGCGCGCTGCTTGCGACGCTTCTGTCCTACATCACGCCGGATGCCTTCCGTCTCACCGAGACCATCAAAGTGCTCACGATGATTGTGATCGGCGGTATGGGCTCGATTGCCGGATCGATAATCGGGCCTATCATCGTCATTCTTGGCGCCGAGTTTCTGCGCATATCTCAGAGCTTCCAGGAGATCACAAACGGAGCCCTGCTTCTGGGCTTCATCATTCTCGCACCCATGGGTATCGCCGGCCTTGCTCTGCACCGGACCACCGATCTGTTCGGCAAGGTCCGTTCCCTGCTGAGGCGGCAATGAGCGAACTGCTGCTGGAAACCAAGAGTGTCAGCAAGCGGTTCGGTGGCCTGCTCGCACTGGACAATGTCGATCTTGACGTCAGGAGGGGCGAGATCCACGCCCTCATCGGGCCCAATGGCGCCGGCAAGACGACGCTGCTCAACATCCTCACACGGATCTCCGACCCCAGCGCCGGAGCTGTGAATTTCGACGGGCACGACCTGCTTAGATGGCGCGTGCATGAGATCATCGGACTGGGGATTGGCCGACTGTTTCAGCATGTCGAGCTATTCAGTTCCCTAAACGCGCTGGAGAACCTTGTGATCGGGGCGCATTCGCGCGGGCGGGCGGGACTTTTGTCCGCCCTCCTGCGCTCCCCGGCTTCGTGCAACGAGCAGGAGCGTTATCGAACGGAAGCCCGTGAGGTTCTGGAGCTTGTCGGGCTGGAAGACTATGCGGAGCTGCCCGTCTCGCTGTTGTCGGCCGGTCAGTCGAGGCTGATGGGACTGGCGCGGGCATTGATGAGCAAGCCCCGTCTGCTGCTCATCGACGAGGTGGCCGCCGGGCTCAATTCGGAAGAGACGAAGGCGGTCGCTCGGCTGATCCAGAAGCTCAGGGACGATCGCGTCATGACGATCCTCGTTGTGGAACACGATATGCGCTTCGTGATGAGCACGGCCGACCGGATCACCGTACTCAATTTCGGTCATCGCATAGCCTGCGGAACGCCGGCGCAGATCACCAGCAACGAAGCGGTGATCGAGGCATATCTGGGAAGGCGGCGCGACGATGCTTGAGATCGAACGTCTGTCCGTGCGCCATGGCAATATCACCGCGCTCGCCGATGTCACCCTTCGCGTGGAGCCCGGCGCCACCGTGTGCATGCTGGGAGCAAACGGCGCGGGAAAGACCACGCTGCTCAACACCATTTCCGGCCTTCTGAAAGCCGCCGCGGGGACCATACGATTCGACGGCAGGGAGATAGTCGGCGCGCGTGGGCACGAGATCGTGCGCCTTGGTATCTCGCACGTGCCCGAAAGGCGCGACCTGTTCCCGGACATGAGCGTTCGAGAGAATATCATGATGGGTGCCTATACGCGCGCCGATGACGAGGTTGATGCCGATTTCGATCAGGTGGTCACCTATTTTCCCATTCTCAAGGAAAGATTGTCTCAGATCGCAAACACGCTAAGCGGCGGCGAACAGCAAATGTTGGCTATCGGTCGGGCATTGATGGCCAAACCGCGGCTGCTACTGCTCGACGAACCGTCGCTTGGTCTTGCCCCGCAAGTCCTCGATCAGATCTTCGAGATTATCGAGAGGATCAATACCGAGAACGGAACGACCATATTTCTCGTCGAACAGAACACCCAAGTCGCACTGGCCGTCTCATCGTATGGATATGTGCTCGAAACGGGAAAGATCGTCGCCGAGGACAAGGCCGCCAACCTGCTGGAAAATGATCTGATCCGCCGAAGCTATCTTGGCATTTCGGAGTCGGCGGAATGACGTCCGAGCCTTCCGCAACGACGGGTGGGTGCACGGTCGAAGGGCTTGAGATGACCCTTCTGTCGGTGGCGCTGGATCCACCCTTCAGCGCGGCCATTCGCAAGTTCGACCAAGTCGTTGTCATCCTGGTGGAGGTAAGGACGAAGGAGGGCCATCAGGGGACCGGGACCGGTTTTGCGTTTTCAACCGGCGATGCGCGTATCATCGCCTCGGCGCTGGCGGTGATCGAAGAGCAGTTGCGCGGAGTCGAGATCTCGCTGCCGGAACCGGTATGGCGGAACCTCTTCGATGGCTTTGCCTTCGTTGGCCAGGCCGGGCCTGTCGCCAGCGCGCTCGGGATCGTCGACATCGCGCTGTGGGATGTTCGCGCGAAGGCCGCCGGACTGCCCCTGTGGCGGATGCTGGGCGGTGCCCGCGACCGTATCCGAGCTTATGCAAGCGCCGGTTCGACGGTCTTGTCGACCACGGAACTGGTTGGCGAATTGGTGGCTTTCGCGAGCGAGGGGTTCGGCGCGGTCAAAATCAAGATCGCCGCAAACACGATTGCCGCCGACCGGAAACGATTGGCTGCAATTCGCAAGGCGCTCGGTCCCAACGTTGATATCGCGGTGGATGCCAATCAGGCCTGGACCGCGAAAACGGCGGTCGCATCGGCCGACAGGCTTTCCCAGTTCGATATCTGGTGGCTGGAAGAACCCCTGTCCGCGGACCGGATCGAGGAACTGGCGCGGGTGCGCGCTGCCGTCGCCATGCCGGTGGCCGCCGGCGAGACGAATTTCGCCGTTGCCGACTTCGAACGCATGCTGGCGTGTGGCGCGGCGGATATCATCATGCCCAATGTACAAAGGGTCGGCGGCATCACGCCGTGGAGAAAAATCGCGGCGGCGGCGGAGCTGCAGCGTGTTCCGATCGGCTCGCATGTGCAACCGGAGGTGCAGGTACACCTGATGTGCGCGGCTCAAAACGGGTTGGCTTTGGAATATGTTCCCTGGTGGCCGTGGCCCTTCGAGGAGCCGTTGGACCTTCGCTCAGGCCTTGCCTCGCCGCCCGATCGGCCCGGCCTGGGGCTGACCGTCGATAAGGAATTTGTGAGACACCACCGGATCGCGGGGGCAGGATGAAACTGACGCAACTGGAGACGGCCATTGTGAGCTTGCCGCTGCCCAAAGCGGTCATCACGCCGATCCACCATATCGACACCGTCGAAAATGTGCTTGTCACGCTGAGGACTGCCGACGGGCTGGAGGGTGTTTCGTATCTGTGGGCCTTGGGCGCCCGACGAGCCGTCGTTCTTGAAGCGATGGTTTGGGATTTGTTTGAGGTGGTCCGCGACAGGGACCCGCGACAGCGAAACAAGCTGTGGGACAGCGCGTGGCAGGATCTGAATTTCCTCGGCCGGGGCGGCGTCGGGTTTTTCGCGCTTTCGGCGCTGGACACGGCAATCACCGACATTGCCGCGCGCGCGGTGGGCGAGCCGGCATGGCGATATCTGGGAGGATCGGACGACCCGGTACCGATCTATGCCGGGGGATTGTTTCTCTCCGATTCCATATCGCAAATCGAACGGGAGGCCGTCGGCTATGTCGAACGCGGTTTCCGATCCATCAAGATGCGGGTCGGCAACGCCGAGCCGCGCAAGGATGTCGAGCGGGTGAAGGCGGTTCGAGATGCGATAGGCCCTGACATCAGGCTGATGGTCGACGTCGTGCAGGGATGGGAGGCTTCCCAGGCGATCGCGCGGGCACGTATGCTGGAACCTTTCGATATTTACTATATCGAAGATCCGGTTCCCTTCGACGAGATCGAGGCGATGGCATCTCTTGCGCACGCCATCGATATCCCGATCGCCGCCGGCGAGAACAACTACGGCCGACGCGAGTTCCTGCAGCTTATCAAGGCGGGCGCGGCTCAAATTCCGATGATCGACCTGCAGCGGGCGGGCGGGATCACCGAGTGGCTCCGCATCGCATCGCTTTGCGATGCGCATTGTCTGCCGGTCGTTTCGCATGTGTTCCACGAGATTTCCGTGCATCTGGCGGCGGCGGCGCCTAATACCCTATTTCTGGAATATGTGCCGTGGTGGGAAGCGCTGTTCGAAGATCCGATTGAAATCACCAACGGAACCATTCGCCCCCCGGACAAGCCTGGTCTGGGACTGTGCTTCAATCGGGCAACGATAGAGGCGCAACAGCGGGCGACCTAGCGACAACGCATGTGCGGCGGGAAGGAGGGCTGAATGAAGATAACGAAGCTGATGTGCACCCCGTTTTCGATCCCACTTGCCAACCCGATCAAGTTTGCTCGCGGAACGCTGGCGACAACCGATCATGTGCTCGTCGAAATCGCCACAGACGAGGGAATAACGGGAATCGCCGAAGCGCCTTCTCGCCCCTTCTTCTACGGTGAATCGCAAAAGAGCATCGTTGCCGCGATTGAGGACTGGTTCGCGCCGCTTCTGATTGGAGGCGATCCGTTCGACGTCGAGGGGTTTTGGACGAAAGCGGACGCTGTCGAACACAACAATACGGCCAAGGGCGCACTCGACCTGGCATTGCACGATATCGCCGGACAGGTAACGGGCCTGCCCCTTGCGACCTTGCTGGGTGGCTTGCCGCAACCGCTCCGCGTCACCTACGTTTGCGGAAGCGGCACGCCCGACGCGATGGCCGACGAGGTCGACGCCATGCATGAGCAATACGGCATTGCCGCGTTCAAGCTGAAGGTGGGCATGGACCGGCGCGGCGATGAGCAGATGTTCGCCGCAGTCCGCAAGCGTCAGGCTGAAGCGCTCCTGTATATCGATTGCAATCAGTCCCTGCGAGCCGCCGAGGCGATCGAGCTCCTGTCCGTTGCCGCCGACTTTGGCATCGCTTGGGCCGAGGAGCCTTGTCACGCCGACGACCGGATCGGCCGCCGCCGCGTGGCGGCAAAAGCTCGCATTCCTGTCCTGGGAGACGAAAGTTGCCGCACGGTCTTCGAGGTTGCCCGCGAGATCGAAGATGAAGCCATCGACTTGGTGAGCATCAAAGTGGCCCGTACCGGCTATCGCAACTCGCGGCGCATACTCGCATTGGCCGCGGCCAATCGCGTTCGCACGCTGGTCGGCAGCCAGGGTGACAGCGCCATCGGCGTTGCAGCCGGAGCTCATTTTTGCGCCGCGTTCGCCGAGACCCGTTCGTTGCCCGCGGAACTGTGCTTTCACCTCAACCTCGCTGACACGCCAGTAGCGCAGCCGCTTCAAATCGAAGGAGGCAATCTGTCCGTGCCGACGGGTCCCGGCCTCGGCATTACCCTGGACCGGGAAAAGCTCCGTCATCTCGCATCTTAGTTGTTGAAACGCTGTTTCCTAATTCGAAACTATGTTGTATTGTGCGTAGATGCTGTCTATCCGCGATCGCAAACAGGTACGACCCATGGAAAAGGGAAAACCATCCAGCGAAATGGCACTTCCCGACGTCATGCCCTCGCACTGGATCGACTACACCAGCCCGGCGCAAACCGTGATCCTGAAGCCGGGCGCGATCGCGCAGATGCCGGCGGCGATTCGCGCGATCGGTCTCGAACGCCTGCTGCTCGTCTGCGGCGCGAACACCCGCAAGAGCGCGGTCTACTCGTTGGTTCGCGACGCGCTCGGCGATCTCGTCGCCGATAGCTATGACCAGGTGGTCGAGCACTCGGGAACGGAGCTCGTAATGGCTGGGGCGGATAGTGCGCGACGGGCTTCGATCGACGGGCTGGTCGCGGTTGGCGGCGGCAGCGCGTCGGATACCGCGAAGGCGATCGCGATCGTATTGGCGGAGGGCGGTGATATTAGCGAGCACGCCTCGACTTTCATCCCGCCGGACAAGTTCTATCCCAAAGAACTTCACCAACCGAAATTGCCGGTTATTGCCGTTCCCACGACCGCCTCAGCGGCAGAGGTGACGCCCGGCCTGGGCATTCGCAACGATGCGGGCCGAAAGCTTCTGTTCTGGGATGTGAAACTGGCAACGCGATTAATCATACTTGATCCCACGGCCAACGTTCACGTGCCGGCAAGCCTGATGGCATCGACCGCGATGAACGCCTTCGCGCATTGCGCCGAGGGTCTGTATTCAAGGCTGCGCAATCCGATTTCCGAGGGATTGGCGCTTCAGGGCATCGGAATCTTAAACGAGTCGATCCCAGCCATGGTCGCGGAGCCGTCCACCGTCGATCACCGCTCGGGCGTGCTGGCCGGCGCGCATATTTCCGGGCTCGTGATCTCGAACGCGCGTGTCGGCATCCACCATGCGGTCTGCCATTGTCTGGGGGCCCATGGCAGCCTGTCTCACGGCACCGCCAATTCGATCATGCTGCCGCATGCGCTTCGCTACAATCGGGAGGTTGCCGCCAAGCAACTGGGCAAATTGGCCGAGGCCATGGGCGTCGATACGCGCACAATGGCACCGCGGGAAGCCGCGGATGCGGGAATCGATGCAGTTTGCCGCCTCCAGGAGCGGGCGAAGGTACCTCGTCGACTTCGCGACACAGGATTGGACAAGGCGCTCCTGCCGGAAATTGCCGAACAGACCATGGGCGACAGGGGGCTCTTCTTCAATCCGAGGAAAACCGCGTCTGCCCGACAGGTCGAACAGCTTCTGGAGGAGGCGTGGTGATGTTCGGACGGCCGCAAGAGTCGAAGAAGGTCCGGCGGGAGTTGCTGCCGTGACCAGCGCGCTGCGATCTCCGAGCCTGGGAACGGATGCGCTTGCCGAAGCGAAAGCGAGGATTGGCGAGCAATTCAACATCGAGCAATGGAATCACGAGGCCACAAGAGATGCTATCCGGCACTATGCCTGGGGCATCGGCGACGACAATCCGCTCTAT
The DNA here is from genome assembly GCA_028281105.1 of Rhizobiaceae bacterium. Taxonomy (GTDB): domain Bacteria; phylum Pseudomonadota; class Alphaproteobacteria; order Rhizobiales; family Rhizobiaceae; genus JANQKQ01. The sequence continues at coordinate 72,633 of JANQKQ010000009.1, read as the reverse complement.
TGCGATCCCGACTACGCGGCCGGATCCAGCTGGGGCGGAATCATCGCTCCGCCCACTTTTTTGTACGGCGTATTCGATGCTGTCGTGGCGCCCGGCCTTCCTGACATCCAGTGGGTCTATTCCGGAGCGGACTGGGTGTTCCACGAACCCGTTCGCCGCAACGACTTGTTGAAGGCGACCGCCACGCTGGCCGATGCGCGCGAGGTCGAAGGAAAGTCCGTCAGCAGGATGATCGTTCAGACCGGCAAGGTTGCCTACGAAAACCAACACAGCAGATGCGTGGCAGAGGTCATGTCGCACTGTTTCCGCATTCCGCGCCAATCGGCGCAAGATGGATTGCGTTATCCGGCGCGCGAAGAGCACGCCTACACGATTGAGGAACTCGAAGCCATCGAAGAAGCCAACGTAAGGGAATTCCTACGGGGTCGCGAGCGGCTCTATTTCGAGGATGTTGCCGAGGGAACCGAAATTCCCGAGACCGTCCGCGGTCCGCTCAACCGGCTGGACATGACCTGCTACTATGCCGGCGCCGTGGGTACATCCGGCTATAAGTCCACCAAGCTCAGATGGAAATATCGTCACCTGGCGCGGACCGCCCCACAGATCCTGCCCAACAACTATGATCCCAGCTACTACGGCGCGGCCGTCAGCCCGTCGATCGGACACCAGGACGGCGTCATCGCGCAAAGCGAGATCGGCATGCCGGGGCCCTACGACAATGGTCCCCAGCGCATCGGCATGATGACGACGCCGGTCACGAACTGGATCGGAGACGACGGTCGTGTCCGCTTCATGAGCGCGAGACTGAAACTGCCGGTCATTTTTGGCGACACCAGCACTTTCGGGGCGAGGGTCGTCGCGAAGCGGGTCGAGCATGGAAAGGGTCTGGTCGAACTCGACCTGACGGCGAGAAACCAGCTCGGCCAAACCACGGCGGTCGGGCAGGCCACCGTCGAGCTTCCCATGAAGGAGAAAACATGACCGCTTTCGATAGGGAGTCATAAGGTGAAATCACTCGATGCCGCCTTGAAGCTGCTTTCGCAGTTCACCGGAGAAGAAGCCGAAATCAGCGTAAGCGAATTGTCGGCAAAGACCGGGATGCCGAAGAGCCAAGTCTCGAAGATCCTGCTCACGTTCCGCAAGAACGGCTTCCTTGAGAAGGACGACGCGACCCAGCGCTACAATGTGGGACCGCGCGCATTCGCGCTGGGTTCGCGCTTCGTCAACCGCAACCCGCTGACGCGGGCGGCCCTTCCCGTGATGCGTGAGTTGACCGAGCGCAGCGGCCACAGCACGCGGCTGTGTATCCGCGTCGATTACGATGTTCTCTACATGCTGGGGATCGAGGGGCCGCATTTCATCGACACGGGCTGGCGCGTGGGCCAGTGGATGCCCCTGCATGCGTCATCTGCGGCCAGGATCTTTCTCGCCGAGGCCGACGAGGCGGAGATCGACCACATCGTCAGCCAACGCGGCATGCCCGCCCTTACCGCAAAAACCGTGCAGGATCCCGACGAACTGAAAGCGATGTTGCGCGAAGCGCATGCAAAGGGGTTTGCGCGGAACTACGGAGAAACCGCGCGCGGCCTTTCGACGTTGAGCGTGCCGATCTTTGGGCAGGGCGGCGTATTGGCGGCTTCACTGACGATTGCGTTTCCCACTCACGTTGTCGATGCGGACAGCGAGCCCGATCTTGTGGAGATGATGCACAGGTCGGCGCGCACCCTGTCCCAGAAGATCGGCAGCGAAGTCTACCCGTATGGAAATCTCAACATACGAAGCGTTTCGCAGGCGCCCGCGTCCGCGGAGCAGACTGCCGTCGGCGCCGATTGAGGGATGGCGGGATTGGAATTGCCCGGGCGGGTAAGCCCTGGCCTTGATGGGAGGAAGCACTATGAAGACGATCACAAAGCTGTTGGCATCCACTTTGATTGCCGGGACCGTGGCGGTCGGTTCGACCGTCGCCAGCGCCGCGGAGATAACCGTGGGCCTTGTGGCCGGCTTGTCCGGCGGCGGTGCGCAGATCGGCCAATGGATGGTCCAGGGCGCCGAAACCGCGATTGAGAGGATCAACGCGCAGGGCGAGGAGACCACATTCAAGCTGGTCGCCGAAGACACCCAGTGGAACGCCCAGAAGACCGTCGAGGCCTTCAACAAGCTGGTCAGCGTGGACGGCGCCAGCATCATTCTGGTCGGCGGCAGTTCGCCGTTGCAGGCGGTCGCCCCGCTCGCCGATCAGCAGGACATCATCCTGTTCAACATCGGCGCGCAATCGCCCGCCGTTGCCGGAATCGGCCGGAACGTGTTCCACGCGTTGCAGCTTTCCGACGTCGATATCGGCGTCATGGCGAAATACGCCCATGACGAACTGGGGCTGAGGAAACTGGGCGTGATGTATGTCAACAACGACACCGGCAAGTTCACCCAGGCCGAATTCGTCGACAAGTTCAAGGCGGCCGGCGGCGAGGTCGTGGCGCAGGAGGCGTTCAACCAGAACGATTCCAATTTCGGGGTCCAGCTTGCCAAGCTCAGCGCGGCCAAGCCCGACAGCGTGTATCTGGTGGGCACGCCCGCCGAACTTCCATTCGCCGTCAAGCAGGCGCGCCAGATCATCCCCGACGTGAACATCGTCAGCTATGCAGGAATCGAGAGCCAGGAACTGCTCGACGCGGCCGGCGACGCGGCTAACGGCATCGTCTATTCGACCACCTATTTCGATCCCAAGAGCGACGCGGAGCAGGTCAGGATGTTCGTGGGCGAATATATGGAAAGATATGGCGGCGAGCCGGTCAGCCCGTATATCACGTACACCTATGACGCGATGACCATCCTTGCGCGCGCGCTGTCCAAGACGGGCGGTGAAGCCGGAACCGCGCTTCGCGACAAGATTCTGGACATACGCACGTTTCCGGTGATCACCGGCGACACGGTGTTCCGGGACGACGGCACGGTCGTCAAGGCAATCGCGATCAAGGAGATTCGCGATGGCGCGTTCGCCTTGCGCAAAGTGATCGATCCTCAATAGCGTCTGAAACGGCGATGGAGCTATTCTTTCAGCTGTTGATCAACGGCGTTTATGTTGGGGCCGTATATGCGCTATACGGCCTCAGCTTCGCACTGATCTTTGCGCCCACGAAGGTCTGGCACTTTGCCCAGGGCGGCATCTACGTTCTCGCCGGCTATGCCCTTTATTCCTTCAACGTGATCCTTGCCCTGCCGCTGTGGGCCGCCCTTGTGCTGGCGATCGCGCTCACTTCGGCTGCCGGGGCAGGGTGTGAGCGGCTGTTGTACCGGCCCTTGGTCAACCGCGGCGTTTCGCACATGGTGGTGGTGATGGCCTCGCTGGGGCTTTTCGTCGTCATCGAAAACAGCATGGACCTGGTCTTCGGGCCGTCAGGCCTCAGCCTTCGCATCGATCCGCAGACCCCCTGGCTGGTTTCGGGCGTCGTGATCATGCCCATTCAAATCATCGCGCCGATGGTCGCCTTGGCCATCACCGGGCTTCTCGCGCTGATGCTCTACCGCACCATGGCGGGGCGCGAATTTCGTGCGGCAATCACCAATCCGGAGCTTCTGGAGATCAACGGAATCTCGGTGTCGCGCATCAAGCTGTACGCTTTCGCCATCGGCTCCGCCATCCTTCCCGTAGCGGCGCTCCTGCTCATCTCGGGCGGCTCCGGCGTTTCGCCGACGGTAGGGATCACAGCGGTTCTCACCGGCGCGATGGCGATGTTTCTGGGCGGGGTGGACAGCCCGCTGGGGGCGGCCGTGGCGGGATTCATCATCGGGATTGTCGAGAATCTCAGCGTGTTCGTGCTGCCGACGGCCTGGCAGGTTTCAATCACCTACGGAATTCTGCTGCTGGTTATCATGATCAGACCGACCGGCCTGTTCGGGCGCGCCGTCCAGAAAGCGACGGTCTGACATGGAAGTCTATATTCTGGGCATCCTGGTCACGATTACGATATTCGCCCTGATGGCGATCAGCCTGGACCTGCTTGTCGGGTATACCGGCCTGTTCACCATCGCCCAGGCGGCGATGTTCGGGTCGGGCGCCTATGCCTCGGCAATTGTCTCGCTTGAGACGGGCCTGGGTTTTTGGGGTGGAGCGGTGGCCGGTATCGCCGTTGGAGCCGCCGTCGCTTCCCTTGCGTCCATCCCATCGCTCAGGGTTAGTGGTGACTATCTCGTGCTCGCCTCGTTCGGCGTGCAGGTCGTCTTTCACGGGTTGTTTCTCAATCTCGACGGCGTGACCGGCGGCCCGGCTGGGCTGCGGGGCATTCCGCGACCTTCCTTGTTCGGGTGGAGCATCGACAGCCCGGCCGAATATCTGGCGCTTTATCTGGCAATTGCTGTTGTGATTGTAGCGGTGTTGCGAAGGCTGCTGGCGAGTTCGTTCGGACTTCTGCTCCAGGCCGTGCGCGAGGACGAACTGGTGCCGCAGGCGCTGGGCAAGGACGTGTTGCGCCTGAAAATCAAGATATTCGTGCTTTCCGGTGCAATCGCGGGCCTTTCGGGCAGCATGTACGCCCACTACATCACCTTCGTCAGTCCTGAAAGCTTCGATGTGCACGCTTCCATCTTCGTCCTGGCCATGGTGCTTGTCGGGGGCATGGGAACGACCTGGGGCGCGATACTCGGCGCGGCCATCTTGATCCTTCTGCCTGAAGTCCTTCGTTTCCTGCCCCTGCCGACCATGAGCATGGGGCCGATCCGACAGATCATCTACGGACTCATACTGATCATGGTGTGTTTCCTGCGCCCGCGCGGTCTGATCGGCGGGAGATCGTAGGGTGCCTGAGCTTGAACTGGTCAATGTGAGTAAGAGCTTCGGCGGTCTGGCGGCAGTGAGCGACGTCTCGATCACCTTCGGCGGCAGCCGCATCACCGGGCTGGTGGGTCCCAACGGCGCGGGTAAGACGACGCTGTTCAACCTGATTACGGGGATGTATCCGCCCACCGGCGGCCGGGTTCTGTTTCATGGCGAGGACATCACCGGCCTGGCGCCGCATCATGTGGCAAGGCGCGGCATCGGTCGGACGTTCCAACAGGTGCGGGTTTTCGGCGAACTGACCGTCGAGCAAAACGCGATGTTGGGATTGCCGGAAGTCTCCGACAGCTTGTCGGTGGGATTGTTGCGCACCGGACGAGGTCGCGATGAACTTCTCGAACGGGCCAGAAAGAACCTGGAGTTCGTGAAACTCGATCACCGCGCCAGCGAGCTGGCGTCGGATCTCAGCTACGCGGAGCAAAAGCTTCTCATGTTCGCCTGCCTCCTGGGTCTGGGCGCTTCGACGCTGCTGCTTGACGAACCGGCGGCGGGCCTCGACCCGACGTCGCACGGACCGGTGCTCGACACCATCCGCCAGCTCGGCGGCAGGGGTCACACGATCGTGCTCGTGGAGCACAATCTCGACGTCATACGCAGTTGCTGTGATGAGGCGGTGTTTCTTGCCGAGGGGCGGGTGGTGCGCACCGGTACCCCGCAGGAGCTGATATCCGATCCGGAACTAGGGGCGCTCTATTTCGGTATGGTCGAGGGCGTCAATGCTTGAAGTGAGCAACCTCACCGTGGACTTCGGATCGAAGCGAATCTTGACAGAGGTCTCCATGCGAGCCGAGTCGAGAAACATAACGGCACTGGTCGGCCATAACGGTGCAGGAAAGACCACGCTGCTGCGCTCCATCTTTGGCCTGGTGCGGCCCAGTGGCGGTTCTATCCGCCTGTTTGGCGACAGCGTGCTGGGCCAGCCAACCGCGCACATCGCAAGATGCGGCGCCGCGTTCGTGCCACAGGGCCATCACGTCTTCCGCGATCTTTCCGTCGGTGACAATCTGCTTATCGCCCAGGGCACCGGCGCGCGCAGAGACCGCAAGGCTGCTGATCTCGATGCCATCTACGCGCTTTTTCCAATACTGGACGAACGACAGCGCCAGCTTGCAGGTCAGCTCTCGGGCGGGCAGCAGCAGATGTTGGCACTGGGCATGGCGCTCCTGCGAAACCCGCAACTGATGATGCTGGACGAACCGTCCACCGGATTGGCACCGGTTCTCGTCGACCAGATCTTCGGCACGATCTCGGATATTCGCGATCAGTTTGGCGTGGGCATTGTGATCGTCGATCAGAACGTCCGCCGCCTCGTCGAATTCGCCGATCACACGTTTGTCCTAAAGGCCGGTCGGATCGTCGCCGAGGGCTCGGCCTCCGATTTTACCGATCTCGATGTTTTGTGGTCGCTGTTTTGATGGAATGGATGCCGATCGAGCGGGTAAGCAGCTCGACCACGCGCCGCCATGTCGGTTTGATGGCGCAGAAAGTGGGATAGAAAACAAGATACAGAAAATTGCTCAATAATTTCAAATAGATAATGCAGCATGGCGGAGGGAGTGGGATTCGAACCCACGGTACGGTTGCCCGCACGCCGGTTTTCAAGACCGGTGCTTTCGACCACTCAGCCATCCCTCCGGCGGCCGTTCGCGATGGTAGATGCGGCATTCGCCGCCTGTTTTCAAGCTCGGCGCGCTTGCCGGGCTACAAGCAGAACGGGGCCGGCTGAATGCCGGCCCCGCTGTTTGTCGTGGCGCAGAAGACGGGCGATCAGTTGGGCAGAGTGTCGTCGACGCCCTGAACGTAGAAGTTCATGCCCAGCAGCGTGCCGATGTCGGCGGTTTCGCCGTCGGCCAACCACTGTGAGCCGTCCTGCTTCGTGATCGGGCCGGTGAACGGAGTGAACTCGCCGGACTTGATCTTGGCTTCGGTTTCCTCAGCCAGCGCTTTGACGTCGTCGGGCATATTGGTGTAGGGCGCCATCGCCACGCTGCCGTGATCCATGCCGTGCCACACGTCCTGGCTCTCCCAGGTGCCGTCCATCACCGCGTTGACGCGCTCGATGTAGTAGGGCGCCCAGTCGTCGATGATGGCGGTGAGCTGAGTCTTTTCGCCGAACCTGTACATGTCGGAAGCCTGGCCGAACGCCATGATGCCGCGCTCGGCGGCGACCTGCATAGGCGCGGTGGAATCGGTGTGCTGGGTGACGATGTCGACGCCCTGGTCGATCAGCGTCTTGGCCGCGTCGGACTCCTTGCCCGGGTCGAACCAGGTGTTGACCCAAACCACCTTCAGCTTGAAGTCGGGATTGATCGACTGGGCGCCCAGGATGAACGAGTTGATGCCGCGCACCACCTCGGGAATCGGGAACGAGGCGATGTAGCCGGCGACCCCGGTCTTCGACAGTTTCGCCGCGATTTGCCCTTGGATGTAGCGGCCTTCGAAAAACTTGGACGAATAGGTCGACACATTGTCGGATTCGCGCTTGTAGCCGGTGGCGTGCTCAAACATCACGTCGGGGAACTTGGCGGCGACCTTGTTGGTTGCGTCCATGTAGCCGAACGAGGTGGTGAAGACGATATTGCATCCCGAGCGGGCGAACCGCTCGACCGCGCGCTCGGCGTCGGCGCCCTCTGGTACGCTTTCCAGATAAGCGGTCTCAACCTTGTCGCCGAATTCGGCTTCAACCGCGAGCAGGCCCTGGTGATGCTGGTAGCTCCAGCCGAAGTCACCGATCGGCCCCACATAGACGAAGCAGGCCTTGGTCTTGGCGTGGCTGTCGGCAAGCGCCGGCGCGCCTGCGGCCGCCACCAGGCCGGCGGCCATGCCGGCCACCAATGCGAGGGTCTTCTTCATGTCTTATTCTCCCTGTTGTCTGCTCGAAACGGATCATTTGTGCGCGCCCGCGCTAAAGCTTAGCGATCCGGCACAAAACCTTTCCCTAGCGAAGCGGGCGTGTTGATCAGCGTCAACCTGCGATTGCCCGATATTATGACCAAGACGATGATCGTCGCAATATAAGGCAGCGACGAGAGGAACTGCGAGGGTACGGAAAAACCGAGCGCCTGAATGTGCAGTTGCGCGATGCCGACGGCGCCGAACAGATAGGCGCCGAACAGCACCCGCATCGGCCGCCACGATGCAAACACCACCAGCGCAAGGGCGATCCAGCCGCGCCCGGCGCTCATGTTCTCGACCCACTGGGGCACCTGGACCAGCGACAGATGCGCGCCGGCGAGCCCCGAGCACGCGCCGCCGAAGATCACCGCCATATAGCGCACGGCGATCACGTTGATGCCCAACGCATGTGCGGAAGAATGGTTGTCGCCGACCGAGCGCAGGGTCAGCCCGGCGCGAGTCCTGAACAGGAACCAGTTCACGGCGATGAGCAACGCGATGGAGATATAGAAGATCAGGTCCTGGGCGAACAGCAACTTGCCGATGAACGGGATCTGCGACAATAGCGGGATGACGATCGGCTCCATCTTGATGCCCGGCTGGCCGATATAGGCCTCGCCAAGCAGGCCGGACAGGCCTAGACCTAAGATGGTGAGCGCCAGGCCGGTGGCCACCTGGTTGGCGACCAGCGACAGGGTCAGGAACGCGAACAGCAGCGAAAAGACGGCGCCGGCGAGCATGCCGCCCAGCGCTCCCACATAGGCCGAGCCGGAAATCTGGGCGAAGGCGAAGCCGGCCACCGCGCCCATGATCATCATGCCCTCGACGCCCAGATTGAGCACGCCGGAGCGCTCGGTCACCAATTCGCCCAGCGCGGCGATCAGCAGCGGCGTGGACGCGGTGATGATGGTCAGCAGTACGGCTTCGGCGACGCCCATCACGTCTCTCCGGTTCTGGCGCGCCCGGCCCAGCCGGTGATTCGGATGCGATAATGGATCAGCGTGTCGCAGGCGAGCACGAAGAACAGCAGCATGCCCTGGAACACGCGGCCCAGCTTGTCGGAGACGCCCAGCGAAATCTGCGCCGCCTCGCTGCCGAGAAACGACAGGGCCAGCACCAGACCGGCGGCGAATACGCCCACCGGATTAAGCCGGCCGAGAAAGGCGACGATAATGGCGGTGAACCCATAGCCCGGGGAGATCGTCGGGCGCAGCTGCTGGATCGCGCCGGAAACCTCGGCGATGCCGGCAAGCCCGGCGAGCGCGCCGGAGATCATGAAGGCGACGATGGTCACGCGTTTGGCGTCGAAGCCGGCGAATTGGCCGGCCTTGGGCGCCTGGCCGATCACCTTGACCTCGAAACCTCGGATGGTCTTGGCCATCATGAACCAGGCGATCAGCACCGCGACGATGGCGAGCACCGCGCCGTAGTGCGCGCGCCCGGAGTCCAGCACCTCGGGCAGGATCTGGCCGGGCGAGAACGAGCGCGTCTCGGGGAAGTTGAAGCCTTCCGGGTTGCGCCAGGCGCCGCGCACCAGCCAATCCAGGAACAGTTCGGCCACATAGACCAGCATCAGGCTGGTCAGGATCTCGTTGGCGCCGAAGCGGGTTTTCAGCAGGGCAGGGATCAGCGCCCACAACGCGCCGCCGATCATGCCCATGATCATCATCGCCGGCAGCACCCAGATGCCCACCTGCTCATGGAACAATACCGGCAGGATGGAACCGAAGATGGCGCCGAGGATGAACTGGCCTTCGGCGCCGATGTTCCAGTTGCTCGACAGGAAACAGATCGACAGGCCGGTGGCGATCAGGATCAGCGGCGCGGCCTTGATCGCCAGTTCGTGCAGCGACCAGACTTCGGTGAGCGGCTCGATGAAGAAGGAGTAGAGCCCCTTGGCCGGGTTGATCCCCATGACCGCGAACAAAATCGCGCCGGCGACCAGCGTCAGTATCAGTGCGATGAACGGCGACAACGCCGAATACAGGGTGGAGTGAGCGGGCCTGCGCTCAAGTTCAATGAACATGCGCGCTCTCCCCTTCTTGCTCCGAGCCACCCTCCATGCCCGCCATCAGCAGACCGATCTGCTCACGAGACATATCATCGGCGTTGTGCGGCAGCGACATGCGCCCGTCGCTCATCACCGCGATGCGGTCGGATATCTCCATGATCTCGTCGAGGTCCTGGGAGATCACCACGACGGCGGAACCCGATCTGGCCAGGTCGATCAAGGTCTGGCGAATGCGCGCGGCGGCGCCCGCGTCCACGCCCCAGGTCGGCTGGTTGACGACCATCACGGCAGGCGAGCGGTCCAGTTCGCGGCCCATGATGAACTTTTGCAAGTTGCCCCCTGAAAGGGCGGAGGCGTCCGGGTCTTCGCCCGATTTGCGCACGTCCATCTCTTCGATGATCTTGGCGGCGACTTCGTGCACCTTGTCGCGCTGGATGAAGCCGATCGGCCCCATGCTGGTGAACATGGCCGCGTCCGAGCCGTGGCGCGACAGGATCAGGTTCTCGGTCAACGAAAGGTCCGGCACGGCGGAATGGCCGAGCCGCTCTTCGGGCACGAAGGCCGCGCCCAGCTTGCGCCGGCGGTTGATGCCCTTGGCGCCGGCCTGGGTGCCGCAGATGGTGACCGCGGCGTCGGACGCGACCGTCACCTCGCCGGAAACCATGTCGAAGAACTCGCTCTGGCCGTTGCCGGCGACGCCGGCGATGCCGAGCACCTCGCCTGCGTTGACGGCAAGGTCGATGTTCTTGAGCGCCACCGCGAACGGCGAGGCGGCGGGCAGGGAGACGTCCTTGAGCTCCAGCAGCGGCTTGCCGTCGCCTGCCTTGGTCTTCTTGCGCTTGATCTGCGCAATGTCGCCGCCCACCATCATGGAGGCCAGCGAGCCTGCCGTTTCCTTGGCCGGATCGCATTCGCCGACCACCTTGCCGTGGCGCAGGATGGTGGCCCAGTCGCACATCTGTTTGACCTCTTCGAGGCGGTGGGAGATGTACAGGATCGAGCGGCCCTCGTCTTTCAGGCGCTTCAAGGTGACGAACAGATTGTCGGCCTCCTGCGGCGTCAGCACCGAGGTTGGCTCGTCGAGAATGATCAGTTCCGGGTTCTGCAGCAGGCAGCGTACGATCTCGACGCGCTGGCGCTCGCCCACCGACATGTCGCCGATGATCGTCTCGGGATTGAGCGGCAGGCCGTAATTGTGGGAGACCTCGCGGGTCTGTTCGGCGATGTCGGCCAGCACCTTGTCGGCGCCCAGCGACAGGACGATGTTCTCGGCCACCGACAGGGACTCAAACAGCGAGAAGTGCTGAAACACCATGCCGATGCCCAGCGAGCGAGCGGCCGAGGGGCTGGTAATCGTAGTCGCGTTGCCGTGCCACAGGATCGAGCCGCCGTTGGGCTGGAGCGATCCATACAGCATTTTCACCAGGGTGGACTTGCCCGCGCCGTTCTCCCCGAGCAGCGCGTGAATCTCCCCCTTGCCGACCTCGACGTTGACGTGATCGTTGGCGACCAGCTCACCAAAGACCTTGGTGATGTCGCGCACCTCCAACATGGGAGTGCCGCTCGCGTCCCGCCGTTTTTGGGTCCCCTTCCTCGCCATGGGGCGATTTGATCGATATTTTTGCGAAAAATCCAGTGGGATTCGATCGCGTCCGCAATTTTTTGGATCAATCAGGACGATAGAGGACGTCTATCGCCGTCGACTACCGACCGGAGCGGCGGCGTTGGCGCACCAGTATGTTGATCGCTTCGACCGCGCCGGAAAAGGCCATGGCGAAATAGATGTAGCCGCGCGGGATGTGATAGCCGATGCCGTCGGCCACCAGCGAAGCGCCGATCAGCAGCAGGAACGACAGCGCAAGCATCTTGGTGGTCGGGTAGCGGCGGATGAACTCCGCAATGGGACCGGATGCTAAATACATCACTACCATGGCGATCGATACGGCGGCGATCATGATCTCCACGTGATCAACCATGCCGATGGCCGTGACGATGGAATCGACGGAGAACACCAGATCGATCACGATGATCTGCATCACGACTCGTGTGAAACTGACGGCATGGCCGGCTGAGCCGGCTTCCTGCTCGTCTTCGCCTTCATATTCGGCGTGAATCTCGACCGTGCCCTTGTAAAGCAGGAACAATCCGCCCACGAGCAGGATTATGTCGCGCCAGGAGAACGGCTGGCCGAACAGTTCGAATACCGGCCTGGTGAGCCCGATCAGCCAGGCGAGCGCCAGCAGGGCCAGGACGCGGAAGGCCAGCGCCAGAAAGATACCCACGCGGCGTGCGCGGGCGGCCTGCTCTGGTGGAAGCCGGCCGACGATCACCGAAATGAAAACGATGTTGTCGATGCCGAGCACGATTTCCATGATGGTCAGCGTGCCAAGCGCGATCCAGGCGTGCGGATCCTGCAACAGTTCAATCATGGGACATCCGGTGGCCGCCTATTTCAGCTTGCCCAGCAGTTGCAGCACGAAGCCGACGCAGAACAGGTAGATCGACGAAAACAATACCACCGCGTCAATCCACAGCGGGCTGTCGAGGTCGTACCAGATCGCGATGATGCCGGCGATGGACCAGGCGAGAAAAATGGCCAGCGTGGGAAGGCGCCAGACCTTCACACGGGTGGGATGGACGAAGATCACCGGCACGAAGGTCAGCACCGCGCATGTGACCACCACGGCCAGCGAGTAGATCGGCCCCGGCGAGATGATGAACAAGGTGAACACCACCATGTTCCAGCAGACCGGAAAGCCGATGAAGCCGCTGTCCTCGCTCTTCATGCGGGTGTCGGCGTAGTAGATCGCCGAAGTGATCACGATGACGGCGGCGGCGGCGAACGAAGCGTATTTGCCCAGTAGGCCGCTCTGATAGAGCGCGAATGCCGGCAGCATGACATAGGTGAAGTAGTCGATCACCGCGTCGAGAAGGTCGCCCGACCAGTGCGGCCACCAGCGCTTGACCTCCAGCTTGCGCGCCAGCGGCCCGTCGACGCCGTCGACCAGCAGCGCCACGCCCATCCACATGAACATTTCGGGGAAACGGAACTCGGCGGCGGCAACCAGGGACAGAAATGCGAAAAATGCGCCGGACGCGGTCAGGATATGGACGCCGAACGCCCACAGCGCGTTTTTTGAGAACCCGAACACATCCCCGTCCAATCCGCCAGGCACCGAACTGGCGCCCCTAGTCGCATTTCGATGACAACAATTCAACTATGGCGTTATTGGCCTGGCTGCATTTGTCACAGTCATCGCGCCTTTTTCCCGCCCGGCCCGTTGGCTATCATGGCCGGGCATCGGCACCTCGATTAGGAGATCGTCGCGCTTGTCGCATTCATCGAAAACTTTCGACCTGCTGATCGCCGGCGCCGGCCTCGCCGGGCTCACGGTGGCCTATATGGCCGCCAGGGCGGGCTTCTCGATCGCGCTGGTCGCGCCGCGCGGGGCAGGCGCCGACGCGCGCACCACGGCGCTGCTGCAAAGCTCTGTCGACATCCTGGAGCGCGCCGGCCTGTGGTCGGCGGTGGCGTCCAAGGCGGCGGCGCTGCGGGTGATGCGCATCATCGACGATACCGACCGGCTGCTGCGCGCACCGCCGGTGGAGTTCCGCGCCGGTGAGATCGATCTTCCCGCTTTCGGCTACAACGTTCGCAATCGCGATCTCGTCGAACATCTGACCGCTGCGGTGACGGCTGCGTCCAACGCCGAATGGATCGACGGGACCGTCGAGATGATGACGCAGGACGATGACCGCGCGGACGTTACCTTGTCTGACGGCCGGGTGCTGGCTGCGCGGATCGTCATCGGCGCCGATGGCCGCAACTCGACGGTTCGCCGCCTGGCCGGGATCCGTCATCGCACATGGACCTATCCGCAGAGGGCCCTCGTGCTCGACTTCGAGCACACGCTGCCGCACGAGGATGTCAGCACCGAATTCCACACGCGTTCGGGACCGTTCACCCAGGTGCCGCTGCCGGGCGACGCTTCCAGTCTGGTCTGGGTCGAAACTCCGCAGCGGGCGGACAAAATCGCCGCCATGAGCGGCGATGCGCTCGATCGACTGGTCGAGGACCGCATGCACTCGGTGCTCGGCAAGACGAAGGTGATCACCGACGTCCAGGGCTTTCCGCTGGGCGGGTTGCGGGCGGACAGAATGGCCGCAGACCGGGTGTTCCTGATCGGCGATGCCGCCCACGCCATTCCGCCGATCGGAGCCCAGGGGTTCAACCTGGGCCTGCGTGACGTCGACACCCTGATGGCGGTGTTGGGCGAGGTGGGGCTGGCGCGCGTTGATGAAGCGGTAGGCGAGTTCAACCGCCGCCGGGCGGGCGATGTGGCATCGCGGGCCTTCGCGGTCGACCTGCTGAACCGCTCGCTGCTTTCGGATTTCGTACCGGTGCAGGCGATGCGCAGCGTCGGTCTATTCGCCTTGTCGGCGGTGCCGCCGCTGCGTCGGGCGCTGATGCGGGAGGGCGTGGCGCCGGGAACCGGATTTGCATCGCCGCCGTGGCGGGCCGGCGACGATGCGCGCCGGCCGCGTCCCTCGTGAGCGGTGAGGCCGGCGTCCGCGACGCCTTCGCAAAGCAGTCGGTGTGGTGCGAGCGGCTGGGTTCGCCGTTCACGGCGATGTTGATGGATTGCCTGGGCCGGTCGTTGGATCGCGCTACCGCGACGGGTCGGGCGGTGCTCGATTGGGCCGGGGCGCCGGACGCCATGGGCGACGCGGTTCCGCTGCGGTTGGCGGGTGCGCTGCACGCGCTGGTGCGGCGCGGCCGGCTGCCCCAACTGGCGTCGCTGTATCCACCAGCGCCGCTGTCGACACCCGATCGGTTGGCCGGCGTGGCGTTGGAAGCGATCGCCGACGCCGATGACGAAATCGTCGAATGGCTGACCCATGCGCCGCAAACCAACGAGATCGCGCGTTCCGGCGTGCTCTATCCCGGCATGATGGTGATCGCCGGCGAGACCGGCCTGCCGCTGTCCTTGTTCGAGATCGGAGCCAGCGCCGGGCTCAATCTGTTTCCTGATCGGTTCGCTTACGAGTTGAACGGCGAGATGCTCGGTCGGCGGGCCAGCCCGGTGACCCTGGCGCCCGCATGGGCCGGCTCGCCGCTGGTCGGCCGCGAGCCGCGGATCGTTGGACGACGCGGCTGCGATCGCAATCCGCTGGACGTTACCGACGCAGCGCACCGCGAACGGTTGATCGGCTATATCTGGCCGGATCAGGACGAGCGGTTGGCCCGTGTCCAGGCCGCCATTGCCATCGCGCGCGAGAACCCGCCCGCCATTGACGCGGCCGATGCGGCCGACTGGATCGAACGGGTAATCGTCGATGAGGCGCCGGGAGGGCAGGCGCGGGTCGTGTTCCACTCGATCGCGCTGCAATATTTCCCGCAGGCCGCCAAGGACCGCATCACGGCGCGCATGGAGCAGGCGGGTGCGCGCGCAACATCCGCCTCGCCGCTCGCCTGGCTTGCCTTCGAGCAATTCGGCGATGAAGGACCGCGGCTGACATTGCGGCTGTGGCCGGGCGGGGAAGAGCGGCTGTTGGCGAAGGCCGACGCGCATGTCCATGCCCTGGAATGGCTGGGCGGTTGATTTATTTACGGCCGGGTGCATCCAAACCGCCTCCGGATGCATCTTAATGGGTATCAGCGAATTACGCGCCAGGAGACAAAGATGGAACAAGTGGGAATTGGAGCGGGTATGGCGGTTCTTGCCTTCTGGGGCTTTATCGCCGCCGTTGTCGGTTTCGGCATATGGCACGATATCCGCAGGCGGGAAGCTCGCCATGAAACCCTGCGCCGTATGATGGAGAGCGGCCAGCCTATAGACCAGCAGATGCTGAACCGGTTGCTGGGCGGGGACAAACGTCTGGATCGCAACATGCGGGCAGGCGGCATCATCGTGCTGTTCGCAGCTCCGGGACTGTTTGTTCTGGGGTGGCTCCTTAGCCTGCTGGCCGGATGGGTGCTGATGCCCATGACGGGCGTCGCCGTGCTGTCAGCGTGTATCGGCGTCGGCCTGTTGGTGGCCGCGAGGGCGATCGAGGGGTCGTACCGCGACGACCAGTCCCCGACATCGAAATGATCCGAGACGCAAGGCCTTGTCCCGCATCCCCGACCATTACCGCGAGGGCCCCGAGGCATTGGTGGTCGCCCTGGCGCGCAGCGGCGACCGCGACGCGTTCGCGGAGCTGGTGCGCCGCCGGCAGTCGGGCATACGCAATCTGATGCGGCATCTGAGCGGCGATATCGACCTGGTCGACGATCTGTCCCAGCAAGCCTTTCTGCAGGCATGGCGCAAAATCCGCCATCTGCGCGAACCGGACCGGTTCGGGGCCTGGCTCAACCGGCTGGCGAGCAATGTGTGGCTGCAGCATGTGCGCAAAACCCGCGTCTTGCGGGAGATGCAGGAATTGGACGAAAGCCGGCTGCCGAGCTGCGATACGAGGGATGTGGCGATGGACCTGCGCAGCGCGCTGGCAACGCTGGCCGCGCCTGTGCGCTCGTGTGTGGTGTTGTCCTACCATGCCGGCATGACGCACGGGGAAATCGCGCAAGCCCTCGGCCTGCCGCTGGGCACCGTCAAGTCACACATCAAGCGCGGCGGCGAAACCCTGCGCAACCTGTTGTCGGCTTACGCGGACGACGACCTTGCGGAGAAGCCGCGATGAACGATCATCACGATCCCATGTTGCGTTCCCTGTTCGAAGCTGCCGAGCGGGAACTGGACGGCCGTTCGTTCTCGGCCGATCTGATGTCCCGCGTCGGCAGATCGGGCCGTCGGTCCTTTTGGGGATGGATCGGCGCCGCGCTGGTGGCCGCCGCATGTGTGTGGCTGTTCGCCACGTCGGTCCAGGACATCGTTGCGCTGATGACCCATGCCACCGTCATTCCGCTGGTCAATGTGGACCATCTGCTGCTCGCCTTCCTGATCTCGCCAATCAACAACATCGCGGCAATGTCTGCTCTGGGAGCGATCGGACTGTTCGTGTTCTACCGGATGCTGTTCGCCTAGCGCCTGTTCGGTTTTGATTGAATCAAAACCGGGCTCTAGGCCTTTGCTTTGCGCACATCCTCGGCGGATAACCGGTGCCCACTTATCCTGGATGTGCTCTAGCCCGTCCCGCAGCGGCCCTGCCAATACCGCCCCCGCAGGTGGCGCTTGTTGGCGGCTTCTCTTCAGTGGTAGGATGGCGCGGGCCCAACCTGGCGGTGTGTGGGCGGTGTAGTTGCCCAACCTGGTCAGGTGTGCTTTCGTGACCTGTGAAACGGTGTGGCGCAGAGCAGGTGGAGTTGCCAACGTGAATGGCATCATAAGAGAGGCGAAATTCCATATCGGGCAGGTAGTGCGCCACCGCATCTACCCGTTTCGCGGCGTCGTGTTCGACGTCGACCCGGAGTTCGACAATACCGAGGAATGGTATGAGTCGATCCCCGAGGAGGCGCGCCCGTCCAAGGACCAGCCGTTCTATCACCTGTTCGCCGAGAACGAAGAAACCGAGTACATCGCCTACGTCTCGGAGCAGAACCTGCTGATCGACGAATCCGGCGAACCGGTGCGCCACCCCCAGGTCGAGGAGGTGTTCGAGCGCACCCAGGAGGGCGCCTACATCACCCGCGACAGCTACCGGCATTAGATTGTAGCTTGTATCCCGCTATCGCGGGCTGGTGCCGACTGAGCAACAATAACTACGCGGCAAAAGGGCGCGGTTAACCATATCGGCCAATGCTAATTTAACCACGGCATCGCAATAGTGCGTCCCATAACTACATGTGTTGAAGGGACGCGCGGTCCGGCTTTCACCCGGCGCCGTCCCGAAGACGGGGACTTGCTGTCGTGTTTCGCCATTTTCTTCGCACGGGCCTTGCGCTCGTTCTGCTTGCCGCGGCCGGGCCAGCCGTTGCGCTCGATGTCTATCTGTTCCGCGGTCTGGTCGGGGTGCCGTTCTCGGTCGGCCTGGACGCCCTGGAGGACAAGCTGCGCGCATCCGGCATTCGTGCCCAGACCCGGCCCTTCGAGCAGGAGGACCAGGCTTATCGCGAGATTTTGCGGCGTAACGAGCGTGAAGTGGCGCTGATCGGCCACTCGATGGGCGCGAAAACCGCCATGCGGTTGACCGAGCGGCTGGCGGCCAAGGGCATCCGCGTCGCCTTTCTGGGGCTGATCGACATTCCCGGCGTCGGCGCGGTGGCGCCGGCCAACGCCTCATGGGCGGAGAATTATTATTCGGGGCAGCCGGGCTTCGGTCGGCTGGGCCATCGCGGTTCGCATCAGAATCTGGTGCTCAACACAAGGGTGCGCCGGGTCACCCATGTCTCGATCGACGATTCCGACCGGGTGCACGACGCGCTGATTTCCGCCATCTGGCTGGCCGAAGCGGCGATCGACGGTGCTGCGCGAACCGCCGCCGCTTTTGCAAGCGAGCCGGCGAGCGGCAATGGCGGGCTGGATTTGATCGCGACGGGATCTACCGAATAGGGCAGCGGTGCAGCCGGCGGCTCTACCGCAACAGCATCGTCTCTTCCACACCACCTTCGATGAGGCCCAGACGCTTGTCCAGATAGGTGCCGCAGGCCTCGATCAATTCGTCGATCTGGTCGGTGAAGAAGTGGTTCGCGCCGGCGACGGTCTGATGGGTGATCTTGATCCCCTTCTGCGCCTTGAGCTTGTCGACCAGCCCCTGAACATCCTCCACCGACGTCACCTTGTCGCGGTCGCCATGGATGATGAGCCCGGAAGAAGGGCAGGGGGCCAGAAACGAGAAGTCGTAGATGTTCGGCTGCGGAGCGATCGACATGAAGCCTTCGATCTCGGGGCGGCGCATTAATAGTTGCATGCCGATCCAGGCGCCGAATGAAAAGCCGGCCACCCAGCAGCCGCGCGAATCCGGGTGCAGCGACTGCACCCAGTCGAGCGCTGCGGCCGCGTCCGACAATTCACCATGACCGTGGTCGAACTCGCCCTGGCTGCGACCGACGCCACGGAAATTGAACCTCAGCGTAGTGAACTTGCGTTCCTGGAACATGTAGAACAGATCGTAGACGATCTGGTTGTTCATGGTACCGCCGAACTTGGGATGGGGATGCAGGATCATCGCGATCGGCGCGTTCTTGTCCTCTGCGGGCTGGTAGCGGCCTTCGAGCCGGCCGGTGGGCCCGTTGAAGATCACCTCGGGCATGCTTTCTCCTGTCGATTGCCTACATCAGGCGCGGCATTATGGGGCGAAGGGAACCAGCACGGCCGTTGAAGCGCGAGCATTTGCCGGTGACGGCGGGCGGGTTCGGTCTTGACCTGATATGCCTGGCTACCTAAAGTACTTTAGAATTATTCAAAACTGCGGGAATTGCGCAACCGCGCCTCAGCCCGCCGGATCGGCGCGCGTTTCGAGCGTTCTTCTTAAACGGTTGAACGTTGCGATTTCAAGGAAATTGCGCATCCGCTTCGGGTTCAACCGGGCAAGCCGTGGTGATGAGAGCTGGGCCGCGGCTTTCGGTTGACAGGAATTCAAAGGTGCGGCCATAGGGCCTGCCGGGAACGGGAGTGCGCGGCAAGGGGCGATGCGAACCTATCTCGATCACAATGCCAGCGCGCCGCTGTGCGCCGCCGCGCGCGAAGCGATGCTGGCGGTGCTTGAGCGCACCGGAAACGCTTCGTCCGTGCATGGCGACGGGCGGGCCTTGCGCGCCGCGATCGAAGGTGCGCGTGGCACGGTGGCCGGCGTGCTCGGGGTAGAACCTGCCGCCGTTGTCTTCACCAGCGGTGCCACCGAGGCGGCCGCGCATGCGCTGTCGCCAACATTGAGTATTGCCGGGCGGCAGGAACCGATCTCCCGACTTTATGTCAGTGCCGTCGAGCACCCCTGTGTGCTGGCGGGTGGGCGGTTTGCTTCGGATCGCATCGAGACCGTCGCGGTCACCGAAGGCGGTGTGATCGATTCTGAGGCGTTGGATGCGGCCCTTAGCGCGCACGACCGCGACGCTGGCCTGGCCATGGTCGCGGTGATGGCCGCCAACAACGAGACCGGCGTCATCCAGCCGATCGAAGAGGTGGCGCGGATTACAAGCGCCCACGATGCGATCCTGGTCGTTGACGCGGTGCAGGCGCTCGGCCGTATTGCGCATGAGGCGATTATCGACGGCGCGGATATGGTGATTGCGTCCAGTCACAAGATCGGCGGGCCGCAGGGCGCCGGGGTGCTTGTTCTGGCGCGCGACAGCTTGCGTCCGCAGCCGCTGATGCGCGGCGGCGGCCAGGAGAATTTTCACCGCGCGGGAACGGAAAATGTTGCCGCGATCGCAGGTTTCGCCGCGGCGACATCGCTTTTCGCTCGAAATCTTGATAGAATGAGTTTAGTTTGCAACTTGCGGGACTCGATAGAGGCGGGCCTCGTCACTATATCGCGGGAGGCGGGCAGTGCCGCGCCCGTGATTTTCGGGGCGGGGGGCGAGCGTCTGGCCAACACCACATGCTTCGCCGTGCCCGGGATCGCCGCGGAGACCGCGCTGATCTCGCTCGATCTCGATGGCGTTTCGGTGTCCTCGGGGTCGGCCTGCTCGTCGGGCAAGGTGCATGCCTCGCATGTGCTGGCCGCGATGGGCGTGGATGAGGAACTGGCCGGCTGCGCGATCCGCGTCAGTCTGGGGCCGGAAAGCGGCGAAGAATGCGCCGGGCATTTCCTCGATGCCTGGAGACGACTGGTGCAACGGCTGGATCAATCGACAAGAGCCGTTGGAACATAACCCAACTAGCGGGCCTTGAACCCGCATAGGATGGAGAGACGATATGCCTGCCGTGCAGGAAACCATCGACGCTGTCGCCAATATCGACGTCGACAAATACAAATACGGTTTTTCCACCGACATCGAATCCGAAAAAGCGCCCAAGGGCCTGTCCGAGGAGATCATCGCGTTCATCTCGGCGAAGAAGGACGAGCCGGAATGGATGCTGGAATGGAGGCTGGAGGCCTATCGGCGCTGGCTGACCATGACCGAGCCGGAATGGGCGCGCGTCGACTATCCGAAGATCGACTTCCAGGACATCCATTATTACGCCGCGCCCAAAGGCGCCGATGACGGGCCGAAGTCGCTGGACGAAGTCGATCCCGAACTGCTGGCGACTTACGAGAAACTCGGCATCCCCCTGAAAGAGCAGGAAGTGCTGGCCGGGGTGCAAGGCGCGCGCATCGCAGTCGACGCGGTGTTCGACAGCGTCTCGGTGGTCACCACCTTCAAAGAGGAACTGGCGAAGGCCGGCGTGATCTTCTGCTCGATCTCCGAGGCGCTGCAGGACCATCCCGAGCTGGTGCGCAAATATCTGGCCACGGTGGTGCCGGTGACCGACAACTATTACGCCACGCTCAATTCGGCGGTGTTCACCGACGGCTCGTTCGTCTACGTGCCCGAAGGCGTGCGCTGCCCGATGGAGCTGTCGACCTACTTCCGCATCAATGAGATGAACACCGGCCAGTTCGAGCGCACGCTGATCATCGCCGAGAAGGGTTCCTACGTCTCCTATCTGGAGGGCTGCACCGCGCCACAGCGCGACGAGAATCAGCTGCATGCGGCGGTGGTCGAACTGATCGCGATGGAAGATGCGGAGATCAAGTACTCCACCGTGCAGAACTGGTATCCCGGCGACGCCGACGGCAAGGGCGGCATCTACAACTTCGTCACCAAGCGCGGCGACTGCCGGGGCGACAATTCGAAGATTTCCTGGACCCAGGTGGAGACCGGCTCGGCGATCACCTGGAAATATCCCTCCTGCATCCTGCGCGGCGACAATTCGCGTGGCGAGTTCTATTCGATCGCGGTGTCCAACGGCGCCCAGCAGGTCGATTCCGGCACCAAGATGCGCCATCTGGGCAAGAACACGTCCAGCCGCATCATCTCGAAGGGGATTTCGGCCGGCCGCTCCAACAACACCTATCGCGGCCAGGTCGCGGTCCACCGCAAGGCGGAGAACGCGCGCAACTTCACCCAGTGCGACTCGCTGCTGATCGGCAACAATTGTGGTGCCCACACGGTGCCCTACATCGAGGCGAAGAACGCCTCGGCCCAGTTGGAGCACGAGGCGACCACCTCGAAGATCTCAGACGATCAACTGTTCTACTGTCTGCAGCGCGGCATTCCCGAGGAGGAGGCGATCGCGCTGATCGTCAACGGCTTCGTCAAAGAGGTCATCCAGGAACTGCCGATGGAGTTCGCCGTCGAGGCGCAAAAGCTGATCGGGATTTCGCTGGAGGGGAGTGTGGGATAATGGCTGAAAAACCCGTCATCAACCTGGCCGACGTGCAGTTGCGCGACAACGGGCATGGCGAGAAGTTCGCTGCCAGGATCGGCCCGTTTGCTGCCCAGATCGGCTCGAAGGGGCTCGGCTGCATGCTGCACGAGGTGGAGCCGGGCAAGATCGCCTTCCCGTACCATGTCCATCACCAGATGCACGAACTGTTCATCGTGTTGGAGGGCGAGGGCGAGTATCGGTTCGGCGAGGAACGCTATCCGATCAAGAAGGACGATGTGCTGGCCGCGCCCGCTGGCGGACCGGAGGTCGCGCACCAGATCATCAACACCGGAAAATCGACGCTGAAATATCTGGGCATCTCGACGATGGCGGATACGGAGGTGGTCGAATATCCCGACTCGAACAAGTTCGCCACGCTGTCGCGGTTCGACTGGAGCAATCCGGGCGGCGGTGGCGTGCGTCACGTCGGCCGCGCGGCCGACAGCCTCGATTACTGGGACGGCGAGGGCTGAGCCCGGCTGTCCTGCTGACACAACAAGAGAAATTCATGCTTGAAATCAAGAACCTACACGTGAAGGTCGCCGATGAGGACGCGGAAATCCTGCGCGGGCTCGATCTGACCGTCAAACCCGGCGAAGTGGCCGCGATCATGGGGCCGAACGGGTCGGGCAAATCTACGTTGTCCTATGTGCTCGCCGGGCGTGATGACTATGAAGTCGTCGAGGGCGAAGTGCTGTTCGATGGCGAGAACCTGCTGGAGATGGAGCCGGACGAGCGCGCCGTGGCGGGGCTGTTCCTGGCCTTCCAGTATCCGCTGGAAATCCCCGGCGTGGCGACGATGAACTTCCTGAAGACCGCGCTCAACGCGCAGCGGCGCGCGCGCGGTGGCGATGATCTCAACACGCCCGATTTCATTCGCCAGGTGCGCGAGGCGGCCGGCAAGCTCAACATCTCGATGGACATGTTGAAGCGTCCGCTCAATGTGGGCTTTTCCGGCGGCGAGAAGAAGCGGGCGGAGATCCTGCAGATGGTGCTGTTCGAGCCGCGCTTCTGCGTGCTGGACGAGACCGATTCCGGCCTCGACATCGACGCGCTGCAGATCGTCGCCGACGGGGTCAACGGGCTGCGCTCGGCGGATCGCGGTTTCCTGGTGATCACCCACTATCAGCGGCTGCTCGAACACATCGTGCCGGACACCGTGCACGTACTGCACGAGGGCCGTATCATCCGCTCCGGCGGCAAGGAACTGGCGCTGCATTTGGAAGAAAACGGCTATGCCGACGTGATTGCGTCGGCAGCCTGATCGGGCCGAAGATGAACGTACAGATCAAACATACGCAAGCCGAACGTGCGCTGATCGATGCCGGCGAGACCGCCGGTCGCGGTCCCGCACTCGATTGGCTGAAGGAGCGCGGCCTGCCGACCCGGCGGGTCGAGGCGTGGCACTATACCGACCTGCGCTCGCGCATGCCCGACTTTCCGCCGCCGGCCGACAAGCCGGAGGCGGCGAAAGCGAGCCTGGACCGGGTGCCGCGGCTGTTCGATGCAACCCGGCTGCCCTTTATCAACGGCCACTATGCGAGCGAACTGACCGATCCGCTGCCGCCGTGTGCGATGGTCGCCGACGGCGTGCCGCCGGTCGACGCCGACGAACTGCGGCACGATGATGCGATCGGCGCGATCAACGCGGCCTTGGCCGGCGGCGGCCTCAGCCTGGCCATCAAGGAAAATGCGAATATCGAGACGCCGATCGGCATCGTGTGCGTCGGCGATGAGCCGGCGTCGGCGGTCACCCGGCACCGGGTCACGATCGGCGCCGGTGCGCGGGTGACCCTGGTCGAGCGTCACGTCAGTGGCGACGGCGTGGCGCTGCACGCCAATATGGTGACCGATCTCAACGTCGCCGAAGGCGCAGAGGCGAACTGGGTGATCGTCCAGGAACATGGCGATCAGGCCACCCATCTGGCGCAACTCAACATCACCTTGGCCGCGCGCGCCAAGCTGACCATCATGCTTCTCAATCGCGGCGGGTCGCTGGTGCGCCAGGAAATCAGCGTCGATAGCACCGGGCCGTTGAGCGAACTGAAAATCCGCGGCGTCAATCTGGTGGGCGATGAATCGCACGTGGATGTGACCACCGTGCTGGCCCATCACGCGCGCGATACGGTCTCCACCGAGATTTTCCGCAACGTGGTCCAGGGGTCCGGCAGCGGCGTGTTCCAGGGACAGATCAACGTGGCGCAGCTGGCGCAGAAGACCGACGCGAAGATGGCCTGCAACTCGCTGCTGCTGTCGGACGCGGCCGAGTTCTCGGCCAAGCCGGAACTGGAGATCTTCGCCGACGACGTGCAGTGCGGCCACGGTGCCACCGTGACCGACATCGACGAAGATCATCTTTTCTATCTGCGCGCGCGCGGCATCGGCGAAAAGGAAGCGCGCGACCTGCTGGTCAAGGCGTTCGTGGAGTCGATCTTCGAAGAACTCGAAAACGAAGCGATTGCCGATGCGCTCAACGACCGCATCGAGGATTGGCTGGACGAAAATGGCTGACACGGCAACCAAGGCGCCCCCATATGACGTGGAGGCGATTCGCAAGGATTTTCCGATCCTGTCGCGCCGGGTGCACGACAAGCCGCTTGTCTATCTCGACAACGCTGCCTCGGCGCAAAAGCCGCGCGCGGTGATCGACGCGGTCTGCGGCGCCTATGAGAACCAGTACGCCAACGTGCATCGTGGCTTGCACTTTCTGTCGAACGCGGCCACGGACGCCTATGAGAACGCCCGCGAGATCGTGCGCGGCTTCCTGAATGCGTCGTCGACGGACGAGATCATCTTCACCAAGGGCGCCACCGAGGCGATCAACCTGGTCGCCTACGGCTACGCCATGCAGGAACTGGGCGAGGGCGATGAGATCATCCTGTCCCAGATGGAGCATCACTCCAACATCGTGCCCTGGCACTTCCTGCGCGAGCGGCTCGGGGTGAAGCTGGTTTGGGTGCCGGTGGACGACGATGGCGGCTTCGATATCGACAGGTTCGCTTCCGCGATCACCGATCGCACCAGGCTGGTGGCGATCACCCACATGTCGAATGTGCTGGGCACGGTTGTGCCGATCGATCAGGTGGCGAAGATCGCGCATGCCCGCGATATCCCGGTGATGGTCGACGGCAGCCAGGGCGCGGTGCATCTGCCGGTGGACGTGCGGACCGCCGACGTCGATTTCTACGCGTTCACCGGCCACAAGCTGTACGGCCCGTCCGGCATCGGCGTGCTGTACGGCAAGGGCGAGTTCCTGCGCCGCATGCGTCCGTTCAACGGCGGCGGCGAGATGATCCTCGACGTGTTCGAGGACGAGATCACCTATGCCGACCCGCCGCACCGGTTCGAGGCCGGCACGCCGCCGATCGTCCAGGCGATCGGGCTGGGCGCGGCGATCGAATATGTGCGCTCGATCGGCCATGAGGCGATCACCGCCCACGAGAACGGCCTGCGCGACTATGCCCATGAGCGCTTGTCGACGATCAACTCGCTGCGGGTGTTCGGCAACCAGCCGGACAAAGGCGCCATCTTTGCCTTCGAACTGGAGGGCATTCACGCCCATGACGTATCGATGGTGATCGACCGCGAAGGCGTGGCGGTGCGTGCGGGGACCCACTGCGCCCAACCGCTGCTGACGCGGTTCGGCGTTACATCGACCTGCCGGGCTAGTTTTGCGCTATACAACACGAAGGCCGAGATCGACGCGCTGGCCGATGCGTTGGAGAAGGCCCGCGCCTTCTTTACCTGATGGATCGAACGATGAACGAAGCGACTGGGACGAGCGAACCGATTTCAACCGCCGAGCAGCCGAACGCTGCCGATGTCAGCGGACCGGAAAGCTCGGCCATTCCGGCCGAAGAGCTGGAACGGCTGACCACCGACATCATAGCCGCGCTGAAGACGGTCTATGATCCGGAGATTCCCTCCGACATCTACGAGCTGGGCTTGATCTACAAGGTGGACATCGACGACGAGCGCAAGGTGAAAATCGACATGACGCTCACCGCGCCCGGCTGCCCGGTGGCCGGCGAGATGCCCGGCTGGGTGCAGAACGCGGTTGCCTCGGTGGAGGGCATCATGGACGTGGAGGTCGACATGGTGTTCGACCCGCCCTGGACTCCGGAGCGCATGTCGGAAGAAGCGCAGATCGCCATCGGCTGGTACTGATCGATGAGCGCAAACGCCGCCGCGCCCGGCGGCCTGCGCCGGGTTCTGGAGACCTGCCTGTACGTGGACGACATCGCTCGGGCGCGCGATTTCTACGAACGCATAGTGGGTCTGGAGCCGGGCTTCAAAGACGATCGCATGGTTTCCTATCGTGTCGGCGACACCATGCTGCTCGTGTTTCTGCGGGGGGCGACGACGGCGCCGGTCGAGATGCGCTCGGGCACCATCCCGCCCCATGACGGCGCCGGCCCGGCCCATTTCGCGTTGTCGATCGAGGCGGGCACGCAAGATGAATGGTCGTCGCATCTTGAGGCCCATGGGGTCGCGGTCGAGTCGACGGTGCGCTGGCCGGGTTCGGATGCGCTGAGCCTGTATTTCCGCGACCGCGACGGCCATCTGGTGGAACTGGCGACGCCGGGCCTGTGGGGCATCGAGTGATCGCCAGGCCCTGGTCTCGCGCCGCGAGCGCGACTATATAGACTACGAGCGCGAAGGAACGTTGCATGGCCGGATTTCAGGTATTGACGCTGACGGACGCAGCCCGCGAACGGTTGGCCGACATCACCGCCGCTAACAACGGCGCTGCCGGTATTCGCGTCGGCATCAAGAAGGGCGGCTGCGCAGGCATGGAATATACGGTCGACCTCGTCGAAGAAGCCGACCCCGATGACGACGTGGTCGAGACCGAAGACGGCAACGTCTACGTCGCCAAGGCCGCGACCCTGTTCCTGCTGGGCACGCAGATGGACTTCGAGGTGACCAAGCTGAAAACCGGCTTCGTGTTCAACAACCCGAACCAGACCTCGGCCTGCGGCTGCGGTGAGTCGGTGGAACTGACCGCCGCGCAGATGACGCCGGAGATGCTGCAGGAGCGGGAAGGGGCGTAGCTTCCCTCGATATTCGAGTTTCGGGCGCCAGCGGCGCGCGCCTATGCCGACCTGGTCAATTCGGCCTTCGAAATCACCAATCCCGCAACGACGATGGTGGCCACGCCTATCAGGGCCAGCGGCTCCGGCACGATGCCCTGCAGTCCCACCTGCAACGCTAGGGCGAACAAGATCTCCCAATAGGTGAAAGGTGCAAGCCGGCTCAGCGGTGCGTGGAAAATCGCCAGCACCATGAGAATCTGGGCGCCTATCCCCGCGATAATCAAAAGCACGATCAGATAGAAGTCGCCGCCGGATATGGAGGTCCACGAGAACGGAAGAGCGAAGGTCAACAGGGCCACCCCGACGGCCCGCTCCCAGAATGCTGCGACCAGGGGGCTGGCCCGGCCGGCATAGTGACGGTGCAGGACCATCTTCGCGGCTACCAACGCGGCAGAGATGATGATGAAGATGCCCCATCCGTTAAGCCCGGCCGCGTCTGGGCGAAGGATCAACAGGACGCCGATGAAGCCCATCGCCAGCGCGGCCCAACGCCACGATGACATCGGCTCGCCCAGAAACACAAGGCTGCCTATGCAGGCAATTGCCGGATAGATGTAGAATACCGAAACGGCTTCTCCCAGGTTCATTCCTTTCAGGCCGAGAATGAGGAAATAGGCCGCTGCGACGGCCACAACCCCGCGCGTGATTTGATGATCAAGTCGGTAGGGCCGCATGGTCTCGTTCCAATGGAACACAAGTGTTACCGGTGCCATGCACAACACATAACCGGCAAACCGCAGCCACAGAATCTGACTAATCGGCATGCGATCCAGCAAGAGCGTGGCGATGTATGAACCGAATGCGACGAATGACACGCTTCCGATTATGGCGCCCACCGCCAGAAGGTCCTTCCATCGACTACCGTGCTCCGGTTGTTGTTTCAAGTTCCTCATAACTCGTGATTGATACTGTCGGCGCCGAGATTTTTTGACACTCGAAATGTTGCTACATAACACTGTCCATGCTTAGATTTGAAGTCGATCGATCATTGCGCGAGGAGGAGATAAACATGGTCGCGAATACTTATGTTCCCATTGAGATGAGAGACGGTGGCGCGGTTCGGTTGGGCGCTGGTCATCGTTGTGCGACAAAAGTTCCCGACAATATGCAGGATGAGGGCACCGTTCGATTGGGCACGGGTCATCGGCGATCTGATGGAAAGCCGAAAAGTGCAACCCCTGTTCCCGTTCCGACGGAAATGAAGGACGAAGGCTCGGTTCGGATGGGCTCACCGCATCGGCAGCGTCGCCGGGTGTCAACGGCCGCTCCGGCGAATATGAAGGATGCCGGCGCGGTTCGGCTGGGCACCGGTCACAGGCGGGTGTGACCGTCGCCGGTTGACATATGCGAGGACGGTGAGGGCCGTTCAAGCCATGTCTGCAGACCCGTTCCGGCGGATCTGGGTGATGAGGGGTAGGTTCGGCTTGTCGATAGGATTTTGGCTGACATATGCTGTGGCCGATACGCCGCCGGCACCGCCGGCCGGCGGCTAATTCATCCGGTCTTGTTTCGGTCTTCCGATGGGACAGCAGTGAACTTACCTATTGTGCCCGCGGGCAGGGGCGTACTCTTGGGCGGACCGGTGATCGTCCGCCCCCGACACAGCCGGCAGCGTGACGGCGAGCGACATGATTACCTTCTTCCGGCTTGTTGATGATGGAATCCCGCCCGAAGCGGCGTCCAAGTCCGCCATCGGCACGTTGCCCACCGACGGATATCGCTACTGCGAACCGTTGCGTACCGCATCCTCATTGGGCTGGTATGTCTACCTGCCGTTCGACCTGTGGCTGGTCTGGGACGGCAGCGAAATCCAATGGAGTATCGATGAGGGGGACAACTGGTATCCCCTTGCCGGTGCGGTTCAGTATCCCGGGTTTGCCGGTCGTTTCGACGAGCATGCGCCCGAGCGTTGCGCCGGCTACGCGCCGCCGTTCCTGACCATGTCCAGTGAGCACAACGTGCTGCAAATCTGGACGGGAACGTTGGCGCGAACCGAGCCCGGTGTTTTTTCCCTGGTGCGGGCGCCCGCCAATCTGTTCTGGCGAACCGATTTCAGCGTGCTGGAAGGGGTCGTGGAGACCGATGAGTGGTTCGGACCGCTGTTCACGAACATTCGCCTGCGCAGGATGGATGCGCCGATCATCCTGCGTAGCGAGCAGCCGTTTATTCAGGTCCAGCCGGTCTCCGCGGCGATTGTCGACCGGCTGGGTGAGGAGGGCCCGCAAGTGCTCGAGGGTTTGGAAGCCCTCACGGACGAGGACTGGACGCGGTACGCCTCGACGGTGGTTCGCCGGATGCAAACGCGCGAGCGCCTAGGTGATTATGCCGTCGAATCGAGGAGGCGCCATAAGCACCGGGCCAAGGCGGCCCCCGTTGGGTCCCAGGGGCGTCCGGCTCATGGCATGGTTCAGCCCGAGGAATGATGGTGGCCGCGGGCGCCGCCGATTGGGCCTTGCCGCCATTTATCGTTTATGTTAATTAGAACATAGAGCGAACATTTCGCGAAATCGGGAGGCATAGGCGGCGTGGCCGACAACGAGTACCAGCAGTTTCTCGAAGAGCGGTTCGAGCCGGTGGGCGATGTTGTGTTTCGGCGCATGTTCGGCGGGCTGGGGATCTTTCGTCACGGGTTGATGTTCGCGCTGGTCGCCGGCGA
The DNA here is from genome assembly GCA_028281105.1 of Rhizobiaceae bacterium. Classification (GTDB taxonomy): domain Bacteria; phylum Pseudomonadota; class Alphaproteobacteria; order Rhizobiales; family Rhizobiaceae; genus JANQKQ01. The sequence continues at coordinate 42,854 of JANQKQ010000009.1, read as the reverse complement.
GGACGGGCTTTGCTTCAAGGCCGATGAGGAGACGATACCCCGGTTCGAAGCCGTAGGGTGCGGGCCCTGGCTGTATGAGGGTAAGGGCGGCAAGCCGGTGGAAATGGGCTATTGGCATGCGCCGGAGCGGCTGTTCGACGAGCCCGACGAATTCCGCGAGTGGGCGCTTGCCGCGTTCGAGGTGGCGGTGCGCGCCGACGCGAAGAAACCGCCGTCGCAGCGCAAGTTGAAAACCTAGAGCACATCCAGGATAAGTGGACACCGGTTATCCGTGAAGGATGTGCGCAAAACAAAGACCTAGAGCCCGGTTTTGATCCAATCAAACCCGGGCTCTAAGGGATTTCGGCCGGCGGACGGGCGTTGGCGGAGCCTGGCCTTGGCGTCTATTTGCCGTCGCGCAGCAGGAAGGCGGGCACGTGATCTTCTTCGGCGAAGGCGCGTTCCCTTGATTTCTTGCCGGCCGAGCCATCGCGCGCCGTGTCGCGCTTGCGCCCGGCGTGCGGCTTTTCCCGGTCTGGACGGGAAGCGGAGGCGGGCCTTTCGTCCCCGGCCGGCTTGGCTTCGTCTTTGCGTGCTGCCGGACGTTTGCCGGTCCGTGCGGACGAGCCCTTGGCCGGCTTGTCGGACTTGGCGGCCTTGTCGCGGCCGCCGCGACGCCGGCGGCGCCCCTTACCTTCGTCCCATTCGACCGGCTCGCCCTGCCATTCGATCGGCTGGTTGATCAGCTTCTCGATCGCCGTGAAGCCTTTTTCGTCCTCAGGCGTGACGATCATGAACGCGGCGCCCTCGCGGCCGGCGCGGCCGGTGCGGCCGATGCGGTGCACATAGTCTTCGGCGTTGACCGGCACGTCGAAGTTGAACACGTGGGAAACGTCGGGAATGTCGAGACCGCGCGCGGCGACGTCGGAGGCGACCAGCAGGTCGATCTTGTTATCGCGGAATGCGGCCAGCATGGCGGTGCGGTTCGACTGATCCATATCGCCGTGCAATGCTCCGCACGAATAGCCGTGCTTATCGAGCGATCGCCAAAGGGCGGCGACGTCGCGCTTGCGATTGCAGAAGACGATGGCGTTCTTCAAATCCACCGCGTTGTCGATGAGGCCGCGCAGCACCGCGCGCTTTTCATAATCCTCACGGTCGGCGGCGACGGCGCGCTGGACGATCGTCGCCGACGTGGAGGCCGGCGGGGCGACCGAAATCTCCTGCGGGTTGTGCAGGAACTTCGCCGCCAGCCTCTCGATCTCCGGCGGCATGGTGGCCGAGAAGAACAGCGTCTGGCGGGTGAACGGCAACAGCTTGCAGATGCGCTCGATGTCGGGGATGAAGCCCATGTCGAGCATGCGGTCGGCCTCGTCGATTACCAGGATTTCCACCCCGGTCATCAGCAGTTTGCCCCGCTCGAAATGATCGAGCAGGCGGCCCGGCGTGGCGATCAGCACATCGGCGCCGCGGTCGAGCTTGCGCAGCTGATCGTCGAACGACACGCCGCCGATTAGCAGCGCCACCGTCAGCTTGTGATTGCGGCCATAGCCGTTGAAGTGCTCCTCGACCTGGGCCGCCAGCTCGCGCGTCGGCTCCAGGATCAGCGTGCGCGGCATGCGCGCGCGCGCCCGGCCCTTTTCCAGCATCGACAGCATCGGCAGGACGAAGGACGCGGTCTTGCCGGTGCCCGTCTGCGCGATACCCAGCACATCGCGCCGTTCGAGCACGTGCGGGATGGCCTGTTCCTGGATCGGGGTGGGCTGTTCGTAGCCGGATGATTCAACGGCTGCCAGGACTTTCCTGCTCAGTCCAAGTGTGTCGAAACCCATGAAGAATCTAATTGTTGTTGTGTCGGATAAGGGCGTGGCGGCGATAGGCTGGAGAAGGTGAGTTCTCGACAGGCGAGGCCGGTTTTGCGCGCCCGGTTTCGCTGGCGATACGGTATCGCGAGGCCCAAGTCAACCGCGCAGATCGGGTTGTATCGACGCATAGTTAAACCCCGACCGCGCTCGTGCGCATCTACAGATCGATCAATTCCTCGTCCGCGAACTCGGCATTTTCCTGAATGAAGCGGAAGCGGGCCTCGGGCTTGTTGCCCATCAGCCGGTCTATCGTCGTTCGCGCCTCACCGGTGGCCTCATTGGCCACTTCCACGCGCAGCAGGGTGCGTTTGGCCGGGTCCATGGTGGTTTCCTTCAACTGGCCCGGCATCATCTCGCCCAGTCCCTTGAACCGGCCGATGTCGATCTTCTTGTTGCCGGCGAACTCGGTGGCCAGCAGTTCGTCCTTGTGCTCGTCGTCGCGCGCGTACAGCGTCTTGCCGCCCTGACTGAGCCGATAGAGCGGCGGGACGGCGAGAAACAGATGGCCGTCGGTGATGAGCTGCGGCGTCTCCTGGAAGAAGAAGGTGATCAGCAGCGAGGCGATGTGGGCGCCGTCCACGTCGGCGTCGGTCATGATGATGATGCGGTCATAGCGCAGATCGTCCGGGCGATATTTGCCACCCGTGCCTACGCCGAGTGCCTGAACGAGATCGGAGATCTGCTGGTTGGCGGCCAGCTTGTCGCGGCCGGCGCTGGCGACGTTGAGGATCTTGCCCCGCAGCGGCAGCACCGCCTGGCTGGTGCGGTTGCGCGCCTGCTTGGCCGAGCCGCCGGCCGAATCGCCCTCCACGATGAACAGTTCCGTGCCGCCGGCGGCGTTCTTGGAACAATCCGCCAGCTTGCCCGGCAGGCGCAGCTTGCGCGTGGCGGACTTGCGGCTGATTTCCTTTTCCTTGCGCCGGCGCACCCGCTCCTCGGCGCGATCGAGCACCCATTCCAGAAGCCGGTTGGCCTGGGTTGGCGAGGCTGCCAGCCAGTGATCGAACGGATCGCGCACGGCATTCTCGACGATGCGCTGGGCCTCGACGGTGGCGAGCCGATCCTTGGTCTGGCCGACGAACTCCGGCTCGCGATAGAAGATCGACAGCATGGCGGCGGCGGAAGTCATCACGTCGTCTGTGGTGATCATCGACGTCTTCTTGTTGCTCACCATGTCGCCGTAGGCCTTCAGCCCGCGCGCCAGCGCCAGGCGCAGGCCGGCCTCGTGGGTGCCGCCCTCGGCGGTGGGAACCGTGTTGCAATAGGAGCGCGCGAACCCGTCATCGGCGTGCCATGTCACCGCCCATTCCAGCGACTTGTGGCCTCCGGGCTTGCCCGCGCGCCCGGCGAACGGCTCGGATGTAACCTGATGGGCCGACCCTACGGTTTCGCTCAAATATTCGCGCAAGCCCCCGGGGAAATGGAACTCCGCCTTCTGCGGCGTTTCGTCTTTCTCGCCGAGATGGGAGGGATCGCAGGCCCAGCGGATCTCGACCCCGGCGAACAGATAGGCTTTCGAGCGCGCCATGGCGAACAGCCGGGCGGGTTCGAAGGCGCAGTCGGAGCCGAAGATCTTCGGGTCCGGCTTGAAGCGCACCTTGGTGCCGCGCCGGTTGTGGACCTCGGCCGTCTGTTTCAGCGGTCCCAGCGGCACGCCCTCGCGGAACTCCTGGATGTAGAGTTTACGTTCGCGCGCCACTTCGACCTGCAGATGCTCCGACAGCGCGTTGACCACCGAAACGCCCACCCCGTGCAGGCCGCCGGAGGTCTCGTAGACGTCGGAATCGAATTTGCCGCCGGCGTGCAGCGTGGTCATGATGACTTCCAGCGCCGACTTGTCCTTGAACTTGGGATGTGCGTCGACCGGGATGCCCCGGCCGTTGTCGGTGACCGACAGATAGCCGTCTGCGTCCAGTTCCACCTCTATCCAGCTTGCATGGCCGCCGACGGCCTCGTCCATCGAATTGTCGATGACTTCGGCGAACAGGTGGTGCATCGCCTTTTCATCGGTGCCGCCGATATACATGCCTGGGCGCTGGCGAACCGGCTCCAGGCCCTCCAACACCTTGATGTCGGCGGCGGAATAGCCGTTGCCACGATCGGCGGTCTTGCCGGCATCGCGTTTTGCGCGGGCCGGCCGCGGCTTGGCCGGCGGCGGTTCGCTCGCCGGCTCAGGCGAACCGGAGAACAGGTCGTTGCTTTCATCCATGGATTTGTCTTGTGGGAGAATGGAGAATCACCTGTTCATATTAGCGGTTCGCCAACGAGTTTGCGACCGCCCCGCTTCGGTCGTGTTCATTTTATGTTCCATTGAGCGCGTTAATCAAGGCCGATGCATTATCGGTGGCGCTGGTGGTCCGGCACGGCTAAGAAGACCGCTCATGAACAAGCGTTATCCAGTCACCGATCTCATCGCCGAGCTGCCCGCGTCGGTTCCCTTCGTGGGGCCGGAGGCGGCCGAGCGCGCCATGGGCCGCAAGTTCGCCGCGCGCATCGGCGCCAACGAAAGCGCGTTCGGGCCGTCGCCCGCCGCGATCGCGGCGATGGAGAAGGCGGCGAGCGAGATCTGGATGTACGCCGATCCCGAAAATCACGATCTGCGCGCCGCGATCGCCGCCCATCACGGGGTGGCCATGGAAAATGTGGTGGTCGGCGAGGGTATCGACGGACTGCTCGGCTATACCTGCCGGTTGTTCGTCGAGCCGGGTCGCCATGTGGTGACCACGGTCGGGGCCTATCCCACGTTCAACTTCCATGTGGCGGCGAGCGGAGGCGCGCTGCACTTCGTGCCGATGAACGAGGATCGCGAAGACCCGCAGCGACTGCTGGACGAGGCCGAACGCCGCGATGCGGTGCTGATCTTTTTCTCCAATCCCAACAACCCGATGGGCACCTGTTGGCCGGCCGACCAAGTGCGCGAATTCGCGCAAGCCGTGCCGGAGAACCGGGTCCTGGTGCTGGACGAGGCCTATATCGACTTCGCGCCGCCAGGAACCGAACTGGGCATCGATCCCGCGCGGCCTAACGTGCTGCGCTATCGCACCTTCTCCAAGGCCTATGGAATGGCAGGCGCACGGGTGGGCTATTGCATCGGCGAAGCCGGCCTGATCGCGCAGATGGAGAAGGTGCGTAACCATTTCGGCATGAACCGCGCCGCCCAGGAGGGTGCGCTGGCGGCTCTGGGCGATCGGGACCATCTGCGCGATGTGTACGCCAAAGTCGCAAGCGCCCGCGATCGGCTTGATGCCATCGCCGAGGGCGCCGGCCTGTCGGCGGTCGCCTCGGCGACCAACTTCGTCGCCATCGATTGCGGCCGTGATGCGTCGTTTGCGCGGCAGGTCGTGGCGGCGCTGGCGGAGGAAGGGGTGTTCGTGCGCATGCCGATCGCCGAGCCGCAGGCGCGCTGCATTCGGGTGACCGCCGCGCCGGACGCGCTGTTGGATCGGTTCGAGGAGGCTTTGAGAAAGGTGCTGGCCAGGCTGCGCTAGGCGCTCAACGCGTCCAAACCCGTCCCCAAAAGCAAAAGGGCAGGGCCATGGCCCTGCCTCTTTTGGTGAACGGGGTGCTTCCAGACGCTACAGGATGGCGGAAACGCTGCCCAATGCGACCGCGATCATCGCGACCGAGACCATGACGACGCTCAACGGCGAATGGTCTTCTGCCTGGAATTTACCCTCTGTTTTATCGCGAGGGAATGTCATTTGGTTGTCTACTCCTTCCGTGTGGGACCTTTTGGCCGCCGACGGGATTTCATGTGGTGGCGGGAACGCTAAAGAACAAGTGATTTTCGTCACAAACGGGTAACTAAACGTAACCACTTGAAATAATTGGCGTACCATCGGCTCACCAGGGTGGTTGATGGCATAAATGTGGCGTCGCGGGCATCCGTATTCAATTGGCCGCGGCTCACGGTTGCGTGAGATCGGGTGGCGGCGAGCACGCTGCCACCGCTTTGTGGACTGCGTTACTGGGACAGCGCGCTGGTGCGGGTGATGGGCTGGCTGCGCGCCAGCGACATTCCGATGACCGGCACCATCGTGCCTTGAACGTCGACCGATATGGTCACGTTCAGCTTGCCGTCGGGATCGAGCCGGGCCACCACCGCGCCGGTGAGCGTCTTGCGCTTGATCGATACCACCAGGCGCGAGGCGGTGTAGCGCCCGCCGGTTACGTCCATGCCCTCGCCATCCTCGCCGTCGAGGAACTTGCCTTGATAGCCGGCCGCCGACAGTTCGATCGCCGCGTTCATCGGCTGCGAAAACATGCCGACGCGGCACGAGCCGTCGACCTTCATCCCGGGATTGGCGGCTGCGCGCGAGCCGTCGAACTGGCACACGAACCGGGTGCCCTTGTACTTGCCGGCGACGATCTCACCGGGACCGGACCACTGGCCCTCGATATGCTGGAAGAACTCGGCCTCGCTGGCGGCGAGGGACGAACCGGCGAACCCGGCAATGGCGGAAAGAAAAACGAACGGAAGAAGGAAAAAACGCATCACGCTACACTACCCGTGTTTGGACCCATGGTCGGCGCCAACTTGCAACCCGGGCTGCAGTGTTGCCGAAAATGGTTAATCAATTTCTCCCCGCCGGGCTTTGGGTGGCCGTTATGTCGATTTTGCCGGCCTTTCGCTGGATGGTTCGTCGCGGCCGGTACCGGTCAGGCGAACCAGCTCGGTGAAGTAGCCGGTTACCGCCGGGCGCTCCTGGGCGACGAAGGCAAGTGGCCGGCACTGATCCATGGCGGCGATGCCGATGCGCGCGGTGAGCAGGCCGTTCACCACCCCTTCGCCCAACCGCGCCGACAGACGTGAGGCGAGCCCGTGGCCGATCACCTGCTGCAACATGGAATCGCCCACCGCGATCGATCCCGTCACCGCCAGGTGGCCCAGGATGTTGCGGGTGAGCCGCCAGAAGCCGAGCACGCCCGGCCTCCCGCCGTAGAGCTGCGACAGCCGGCGGATGAGGCGCAGGTTCTCCATCAGCACATAGGCGATATCGACCAATGCGCGCGGGCTGACGGCGGTCACCACCGAAACCCGCCGGGCCGAGGCCATGATCATCTTTCGCGCGCGCGTGTCGAGCGGCCCCAGCAGGTCGCGCTCGGCGACCTTCAGCAGGTCGTCGCCGTCGATGAGGTCTTCGTGGTGGCCTGCAAGGCGTTCGCGGCCCGCGGCCAGATCGGCCCGGCTTGCATAGAGTGAACGCAATTCGGCGACGACGCCACGTGCGCGCGCCAGATCGCCCGATGCTGCGGCCTGTTCGGCGCGGGCGCGAACGCGGGCGATGGTGTTGAGGCGGGAGATGCCCCAGATCTCGCGCAATGCGATCGCCGCTACCGCCAGCGCGGCAAGGCCGGCCAGCGCCAGGGCGGCCCAGCCGAGCCAGTCGTTGCGCGCGAACAGCTCGCGCACCAACTGATCGATCGAAAGGCCTACCGCGAGTGCCACCAGGCCGCCGGCGGCGGCAAGAAACAGCCCCATCCACGAGAACGCCCGCGAGGTTCGCTCCGGCGGGCGCAGTTCCATGTCGTCGACCAGCCGCTGCGCCTCGTCTTCGGGGACTTCGCTCAGCGCCGGCAGGTCCGAACGGGCATGGGGCTTGCGGGCGGCAGCGTCGACTTTGCGCTGCCGCGGACCGGCCTTTGCGCTGCGGCCGGGCCTGCGTTCAATGCCGATCGCTCGCGGTTTCCTCGCTTTGTCGCTCATCGGGTCACTCGCTTCATCGGTGTTACGCCAGCCGGTCCGCGAGCAGGAACTGCATCGCACGATCGAGCCTTATGTGGGGCAGCGAAAGCGTCACGCCGTCGCCGTGCGCCTCGATCTGCGGCGGGCGAAAACGCACGAACCGCAATTGCGGAAACCGCTGACCGCCGGCCTTGCCAACCGTTAACAGTTGCCGAGGGTCGGCAGGCAGATCGCCCGGGAAGATGGCCGTCTCGGTCTCGCCGTCGAACACGTCGTCGGCGATGGTCTCACCGGCGATCGGCGTGCCGGCGATCATCTGCAACTCCTCGCCGCCGTCGCGCACCACCATCTCGCGGGTGGCGCGCACAGCGGCGAGCGCGCTCACATCGACACGCGCGCCGGCGAACTTGGCCTCGCGCATGGCGGTTTCGACCAGCGCGCGCAAGATCGCCTCCAGCCGGTCGTGGTTGGCGTGGTGCAGGTGGTCGGCTTTGGTGGCGGCGAACAGGATGCGGTCGATGCGGCGACGCACCAGCGAGCCGAGCCAGGACGAACGGCCCGGGCGAAAGCAGGACAGGATGTCGCCAAGCGCGGTCTGCAGATCGGCCAGCGCGTCGGGGCCGGCGTTGATGGCGGCGAGCAGGTCCACCAGCACGATCTGCCGGTCGAGGCGGGCGAAATGCTGGCGGAAGAAGGGTTTGACCACCACCGATTTGTAAGCTTCGTAGCGGCTGGCCATCATGTAGTGCAGGCTGTCGCGCCGCGCTGCCGCATCTGGCTCCAAAAGCAACGGTGAGAAGGTGAGGGCGGGCGAGCCCTCCAGGTCGCCCGGCATCAGGAACCGGCCGGGCGGCAGGGTCGACAGTGCGTGGGAGTCCTGCCGGCACGCGCGCAGATAATCGGTAAAACGATCGGCCAGCTCGCGGGCCACCGCCTCGTCCTGATCGGCCTGGGCGTCCGCGCGGGCCAGGGCCTCGCGCCACGGGGCCGACAGTTTCTCCCGGTTGGGCAGGCGCGACAGGGCGATCGCCTGGGCGCACCACTGCTCATAGCTCATCGCCAGCAGCGGCAGATCCAATATCCACTCGCCCGGATAGTCGACGATGTCGATATGCAGCTGACCGGGGCCCAGCGCACGGTTCCAGGCGCTTGCCGATTCATAAGCTATGGTCAGCCGCAATTCGCTGATCGAGCGGGTCGAGGTCGGCCAGCGCCGCTCGTCCGCGATCGCGCTCAGATGGTCCTCGAACTGAAAGCGCGGCAGGTCCATCGACGGCTGCGGCTCCAGCCGACTGGCTGCGACCCGACCGGCGGCGACCGGCTCGAAGGTCGCCAGGCGATCCGACCCGTGCATCAGATTCTGCACCAGCGAGGTGATGAACACGGTCTTGCCGGCGCGCGACAGGCCGGTAACGCCCAATCGCAGCGGTGGCGCAAACAGGTTGAGCGCGGCATCCGACAGGTTGTCGAACGCAATTTTCGCATCGTCGGTGAATGAGGTGAGCCTGGCCAAGAAATGTCGCCCTGTGGTTGAGGCACAATATGGTCGCGCGAATGCGGCGGTTAAAGCCCAGGTTTCTTAGGGCGCTACCGCCTGTCGGCTATTTGAGCGCGTTTTATCGCGCTATCGCCAATTCTGACCGGTGCTCACAGGTCGCGCGGGCGTACGAAGTCGACGAGCGTGCCGGTTCCTTTGTCGATCTCGCTCCAGCGATCGACGGGAATATCGACCACCGCGATGGCGCCGGTGGGATATTTGATGTGCATCATCGAGGAACCGCCCGCCCCGCCGGTCAGCCAGAACGCCAGCATCTCGCAGGTAGGGTTATGGCCGACGATCATCAGGGGCTGCGGCGACTGGTGGGCGGCCAGCACGCGCAGATAGTTCTCCAGCGAGCCGGAATAGAGTTCGTCGACATGGCGAACGGGGATATCGGACCGCTCGGCCGGCAGATTGGCTAGGATGCCGGCGATCGTCTCGCGCGTGCGCGCGGCGGACGAGCAGTAGATCGCGGCCGGCAGATAATCCCTTCGCACCATCGCAGCGGCGAGCTTGGGCAGGTCGGACCTGCCACGCCGATTGAGCGTCCGGTCGAAATCCGATCTGCCGGGCAGGCTCCAGGACGATTTTGCGTGCCTGAGAATGTAAAGTCGCAGCATGGGTGCGCCATCAGCGGGTCGGCGGTGGCCGACGACACAACTTTGGTAGCCTTTGCCGGCGGGCTTCACAATGGCCGATGTGCGCATCGCCCCGGGTTCGCGCCGCCGAATCGCGCGGTCCCGGCATGCTCCGGTGTCGGTCTATCGAGCCTTCCAACGCCCGGTCCCAAGGCGTTTCGCCGGCGGCGAGCCGGTGCGGCCGATCAACTTCGCGTGGGCTTTTTTGGGCCGGCGCGAAGGTGCGCCTGTGGAGAAACCTCGGGCCTTCGTGTTTCTTTAAAATATTGATTTTATAATGAAATTTACTTTCTCCTGCGTGAAGAATGGAACTCGGTCGGCGCAGAACGCACCGTGATCTGATCGAGAAAAATTCGTCTTGAGACTTTTACGATCCATCGCTATATAGCGCCCAAGTCAGAGGGCAGTTGGGATGGGTGCCATGTTGGACAAGGTTGATAAGAACTACATTCCCTCTGACAAAGAACCCTTCATGAACCCCCGTCAGCGCGAGTATTTTCGCCAGAAGCTGATCGACTGGAAGAACGACATCATCCGCGAATCGAAGGGAACCCTCGATACGCTGCAGGATCAGTCGGACAAAATGCCGGACATGGCGGACAGGGCGTCTTCCGAAACCGATCGCTCCATCGAGCTGCGAGCGCGCGACCGTCAGCGCAAGCTGATCTCCAAGATCGACTCGGCGCTGATGCGCATCGAGAACGGTTCATACGGCTATTGCGAGGAAACCGGCGAACCAATCAGCCTGAAGCGGTTGGATGCCCGCCCGATCGCCACCTTGTCGATCGAAGCGCAGGAACGCCACGAACGGCGCGAGAAGGTCTATCGCGACGACTGATCGGACCTAGAGAGCCTGTTCGCTTTTGATTGAATCAAAACCGGGCTCTAGGTCATTGTTTTTGCGCACATCCTTCGCGGACAACCGGCGTCCACTTATCCTGGATGTGCTCTAGGTTCGCTCTCCGGACAATTCATCGAGCAGGCGCTGCATTTCGTCGTCCATCCCGGTGGCGCCGGCAGGGGCGCGGCGGTCGGCCTGTGCCGGCTTGGCGATCTGGCCTGCCGGCACGGCCGCCCTTGAAGGCTCAGGCTCTTGTTTGTCTTCGACGGGCCCGCCCAGTTGTTCGGAGATGGCGTCTTCCAGAGCCGCCAGCTCGTCAGCGTGGAACGTCGGGGGCGCGTCCGCGCGCTGCGAACCGTTGCTCAAAGACGGTTGCGGTTGCGCGTGTGCGCTCTGTTCGCTCGTCGGCTTCGGTTCGTTTTGGACGGTGACGTCTCCGGTCATGCTGCCGGTTTGCGGCCGATCGGCCGGGTCGCGAACGACGCCGGGTGAGGCCTGCGCGCCGGCCGCGACGCTGACCGGTACCGTACTCTCGTCAGCCACGCCGTTGGCGTCCGGTGCGGCGATTGGCGGCGCGGTCACCAGGTCCTCGGTTGCACCCGTCTGATAGGGTTGCGGAAAGGCCACGGGCTGGGCGCGCACGATGTTGCGCTCGACCACCACGTCGGAGGGACCGCCAATCATCACGAGGTGCTCGACATTGTCGCGGCGCACGAGCACCAGGCGGCGCTTGTCATCCATGAATGCGGCGTCGGTGACCGCCAGCCGCGGCACCCGGCCGCGCGCGGCCTTCAAACGCGGTCCTCCGGTCAGCCTGCGGATCACCCACACGATGAACAACAAAGCGGCGACCAGTATCACGGTCAGCAGGATCAAAGACACTGCCACCGGCACGGGACCACCAAATAAGGATTCCAGGAAACTCATGACGCTTTACAATTCCCCGTGAAGTTTGAGCCCCGCCGCAACCGGCATCCGGTGGGCCACGACAGCCGTCGGTGCGGATCATATCGCATCTTACGCACGCCATCCATCGTCGCCTCGAAATGGCCGGCGCCGGGAAAGTGATCGCAAAATAGGGCGAATCGTTGACGTCGGGTGCGTTTGCGGGCGCATTGCCGCCAACGACCGGGCCGGGCCTGCGTCAGACCACATAGGGGTTTTTTTGCCGCGCCGAATATGATTCAAGTCGCAAATGCCGCTCGCCCCTTGCCGCCGCGCCGGCGACGGGCGCCCAGCCGGCACCGGAGAATTCCGCATGGCCAGCGACATTCACGAAAGACAGCCGCAACCGCCGAGCGTCGACCGCGCCCATGGTAGCGCCGGGCTGTGGCGCATGTTCCTTCTGTCGCTGACGCTGATCGGCGCGGTGGCGGCGATCGCGTTCTACCAGCGCGACAATGCCTCATCGCCGGCGGTGCTCGCGGCGCTGGGCATATTGGCGATGCTCGGCGTCTTGTTCCTGTTCTTCCTGGTGATGGGCTACATTCAGCTCACCTCGCGCCGCAATGCCCGGTGGTTCTCGCGGGACCTGGTGGATGGGATGGCGAGCGGGCTGATCGCCACCGACGGCGAGGGACGGGTGGTCTACGCCAATCGGGCGTATGCCGATCTCACCGGATCGGCCACGCCCGATGACGTGGAATCGGTTGAGGCGGTGTTCTCACGGCGTCCGGAAGCCTCCGAGGTGGTCTATCACATGGCCAACCGGGCGAGGCGGGGCGAGAGCGCGGTCGAGGAATTCAGACTGGCCGGCGGCCTGGGGGCGTCGGTGGAGGGCGCGCGCTGGTTCCGGCTGAGCGCGCGCGCGATGGAAACGCCCGGACACGCGGAGGCTCTTACGGTGTGGCAGGTCTCCGACGTCACCGAGGACCGGCACAAGCACGAAGCCGCGTTCCAGGAGCTGCAGAACGCCATCCACTATCTCGACCACGCGCCGGCAGGCTTCCTGTCCAGCGAGCCGGGCGGCGCGCTGGTCTACATGAACGCCACGCTTGCCGATTGGCTGGGCATCGATCTGGTTCGCTTCAAGCCGGGCTCGATAAACCTGCGCGACCTGGTGGTCGGCGACGGCATGGCGTTGCTCGATTCCATCGAGGCGGGGGCGGAAGATATCCGCACGGCCATCGTCGATCTGGATCTGTTGAAAAGCGACGGCAAGAGCCTGCCCGTGCGCCTTTATCACAAGGTGCCGCCGACGGTGGACGGAGCGCCGGGCGCTACCCGCACGGTGGTCATCAACCGTAACGTCAGCGGCGATAGCGAGCAGGAGCTGCAGGCCTCCGAAGTTCGTTTCACCCGCTTCTTCAACAACACGCCGATGGGCATCGCCGCGCTCAACCATAAGGGCGTGATCGTGCGGGCCAACGCGCCGTTTCAGAGGCTGTTCGCGTCGGTGGTCTCCAAGCGCGGCAAGGCCACCGGCATCAAGCTGACCAAGATCGGCGCCGGCGAGGATCGCCAGGTGCTCAAGCAGCTCGTCGCAACCGCTCTGGCCGGCGAAGCGAACATCGATCCCGTCGACATCACGCTCGCCGACGCGGACGGCGGCGAGGACCGCTCGGTGCGGCTTTATGCCAGCGCGGCGGGCGATCTGGCCGACGACGATGCCCAGGAGCGCGTCATCGTCTATGCGATGGAGACCACGGAGCAGCGGGCGCTGGAGCAGCAGTTCGCCCAGAGCCAGAAGATGCAGGCCGTCGGCCAGCTCGCCGGCGGGGTGGCGCACGACTTCAACAACGTGCTGACCGCCATCATCGGGTTCTCCGACCTGCTGCTCGCCAATCACCGTCCCTCGGACCCTTCGTTCCAGGACATCATGAACATCAAGCAGAACGCCAACCGGGCCGCCAGCCTGGTGCGCCAGCTCCTGGCGTTCTCGCGGCGTCAGACCCTGCGGCCGCAGGTGCTGCAACTGGCCGACGCGCTGTCCGATCTGCGCATGCTGCTCGACCGGCTGCTGGGCGAGAAGGTTGACCTGTCAGTAGTGCACGGGCGCGACCTTTGGCCGGTCAAGGTCGACATCTCCCAGTTCGAGCAGGTGATCGTCAATCTGGCGGTCAACGCGCGCGACGCCATGCCCGACGGCGGAAAGCTGACGATCGCCACCCGCAGCGTGGATGCCGGCGAAGTCGGCAAGAAGTACAAATATCCGCAGATGCCGGCGGCCGACTATGTGCTCATCGAGGTCATCGACGAGGGCGTCGGCATGAGCGCGCAGGTGCTGGAGAAGATTTTCGAGCCGTTCTTCTCCACCAAGGATGTGGGCCGCGGCACCGGGTTGGGCCTGTCTACGGTCTACGGCATCGTCAAGCAGACCGGCGGCTACATCTTCGCCGACAGCAAGCCGGGCGAGGGCACCACGTTCCGCGTATTTCTGCCGCGTCACATTCCCGACGAGAAGGAGGTGGCGGAAGAAGAGGAGGCCAAGCAGGAAGATACCAAACGTCCGGTACAGGACCTGACCGGTTCGGCGAAGATCCTGCTGGTCGAGGACGAAGACGCGGTGCGCGCGTTCGGCACCAGGGCGCTCACCTCGCGCGGCTACGAGGTGCACGAAGCGGCCAACGGCGCCGAGGCGCTGGAACTGTTGAAGGAGCTGGACGGGGTGGTCGATCTGGTGGTCTCCGACGTGGTGATGCCGGAGATGGACGGGCCGACGCTGCTCAAAGAGCTTCGCAAGGATCATCCCGACCTGAAGTTCGTGTTCGTGTCGGGCTATGCCGAGGACGCGTTTGCTAAAAACCTGCCCGACGGCGAGCAGGGCAAGTTCGGCTTTCTGCCGAAACCGTACTCGCTCAAGCAACTGGCGACCACGGTCAAGGAGATGCTGGATTAGGGCCTTTCAGGCCGCCGATCCCCATCGTGTGATTCACCCCCACCCCTAACCCCTCCCCACAAGGGGGAGGGGGATCTGGGCCCTGCCATACCCGCTCGCGTCATCCTCGGGCTTGTCCCGAGGATCTAACCACCTATCCAGTTCTGCGGCCCATCGGCAACGGGGTTAGATCCTCGCCACAAGGGCGAGGATGACGGGAGTGAGTGGGGCGAGGATGACGCAGGTGGATTTGGGCAGGCGGATTGCCACACTTTCCTTCCCTTCCTCTTGTGGTGAGGGAGGGGGGTCGGGGCAAAACAATGGTGGAGGGAACCGCCACCGTCCAAACATCCAAAATCTCCCAAAAGCGAAGCGCGATGTCGAAATCTGTCATTGCGTCGGTCCGCGTTGCGGCGCAGGTTCGCGCGACAAGCGCCGATCCGCATGGGAGCAACCGCCATGTCCACCGGTCTTTCGAATGCCCAGGTCGCCCAATATCATCGCGACGGGTACCTGTTTCCCCTAACCGCCATCGGCGAACCGCAGGCAAAGGCGCTGCGGACGCGCATCGAGGCGCTGGAGGCGACCTATCGCGACGGCGTGCCGGGCGGGCGCGATCTCAACCAGTATTTCCGGGTCAACGCCCATCACGTGCTGCCGCTGGCGGTGGAAATAGCCACGATCCCGGCGATGCTCGATGCTGTCCAGTCGATCATCGGGCCGAACATTCTGATCTGGAGCTGCGAGTTCTTCATCAAGGAGGCCGGCAGCGACAAGGTGGTCACCTGGCACCAGGACATGACCTATTGGGGTCTGGGCGAGGACAGCGACGGCGACACCGACCAGCTCGTCTCGGCCTGGATCGCGCTGTCGCCGGCGACCGTCGCTTCGGGCTGCATGCGGTTCGTCGCCGGTTCGCACAAACGGGCGATCCAGCCGCATCGCGACACGTTCTCGCACGACAACCTGCTCTCGCGCGGCCAGGAGATGGCGGTCGAGGTCGACGAGGGCGAGGCCACAGACATTGTGCTGCGGCCCGGGCAGTTCTCCTTACATCACGGGCGCACCTTCCATGCCTCCGGGCCCAACGTCTCCGGCGATCGACGCATCGGCATCGTCATGCGCTACGTCACGCCCCGTGTGCGCCAACTGGTCGGCACCCGTGACTACGCCACCCTGGTGCGCGGGTATGATGACCAGCACAACTGGATCAAGGTTGCGCCACCTGACCGGGATTTTCCCGAGCATGCGACGGCGCTGTATGAGCAGGTGCTGGCCGACCAGGCCGCCGCGCTGGCGAAGGGGGCGGAGGTCACCGTCGGCCTCTACGCCGAGGCGGGTGCGTGAGCGCAGGAGATAGGGCGATGAGCGGACGATCCGACCAAACCGTATCCTTCACCCAGATGAAGGACGGCACCCGTGACGAATATCTGATGCTGCGCGAGCTGGAGAAGCCCTATCAGGCGATGACGGCGGACCGCATCCTTCGCGAGCTTCGCGGCCAGGCCGATGAATCGCTGGCCGGTTACCGCATCACGCGGCTTGAGCACGGTCTGCAGGCCGCCACCCGCGCCGAAGCCGACGACGCTGATATCGACTGGGTGGTGGCGGCGCTGCTGCACGACATCGGCGACGGACTGGCGCCGCAGAACCACGACCGCTTCGCCGCCGAAATCCTGCGTCCGTTCATGCGTGAGGAGGTGACCTGGGTGGTCGAACATCACGGCATCTTCCAGATGCACTATTACGGCCACCATTACGGCTGGGACCGCGACGAGCGCGACAAGCACGCAGACAACCCGTTCTACCAAACCTGCGCCGACTTCTGCGAGCGCTGGGACCAGTCATCGTTCGATCCCGACTATCCCATGCAGCCGCTCGAACACTTCGAGGACCGGGTGCGCGAAGTGTTCGCCCGCAAAGCCTACGACCCGGCCGTCATTCGCGCCGGCGAAGTGGTCGGGCTGCCGCCTGCAAAGGCCTAGAGCACATCCAGGATAAGTGGACACCGGTTATCCGTCCGGATGTGCGCAAAAACAAAGACTTAGAGCCCGGTTTTGATTCAATCAAAACCGAACAGGCTCTAGGGCAGGCCGGTTTCAACGTTTGTTAATCATGCGCCGGTACCCACAGGCGAGCGAGTGGGCACGGAGCAAACCGGTGGCAACCAACACCATCACCATGCCGCTTTGGGCATCCGCCCGGCTGTGGCCGGCGGAGCGGTCGATGCTGACGGTCGCGCTGGCGGCGGCGGCGATCGATCTGGTCCTAATCGCGGTGAAGGGGGTGCGGATCGACCTGCCGGCCTACGGCGCCATCATCGCACTGGTGGCTGGGCTGATGGCGGTCGGCACTTTCTACCGGCGGTCCGGCCGGTCGCAGCGGATCGGCGCGGCGACCGTGTGTGCCGCCCTGTTCATCTTCTTTTCCCTGTGTCTTTCCACCTTCAACACCTTGCTGCTGCCGCTGTGGCGCGAGCCGATCGACGTGGGCCTCAACGCTGTCGACCAGGTGTTCGGCTATCATTGGCCGGCAATGATCGAGTGGGCGGGGCAGCACCCGACTGTCAACATGGTGCTGCGCGTGGCCTACATGTCGACCATTCCTCAGTTCGCCGCCCTGGTGGTGATCTTGGGCTTCGCCGGCCGGCTGCGCGAGCTGCACGTGCTGATCACAGCGGTCACGATTACCGCCACCTTCACCATCTGCTTCTGGGGGTTGTTTCCGTCGCTGGGCGCCAAGTCGCTCTACGACCTGCCGATGGCGATGGAGGCGCTGGCTTCGCCCGTCGTCGACACGGCCTATGGCGACCATATGGTGGCGATGAGCCGGGAGGGGCCGGGCTTCATCTCACCAAAGCAGATCAAGGGCCTGGTGGCCTTCCCGTCCTACCACATCGTGCTGGCGCTGATCGCCATCACCGCGGCGCGCTCGATCCGCTGGCTGTTTCCCGTCTACCTGGTTCTGAATCTACTGATCATGCCGGGCATCTTCTTGCACGGCGGTCACCATCTGATCGACCTGCCGGCGGGCCTCGTCGTGGCCGTTGTCGGCATCGCGATCGCGCGGCGGATCGTCTATCGGCAATACGATGAGATGAAGGCGCCGGCGGTAGTGGCCGAATAGATCAGCCGGCTTCTTCGCGGATCATTTCCATAGCCATCGTTCCCAGGACCGGCACAGCCGCGCCGTACAGCTTGGCGCGTTCGGGGTTGGACGCATTGCCGTCCAGCGAGCGTTTGTAGACCCCCTGCAGGATGGCGGCGATGCGGAAGAACGAGAACGCCAGGTAGAAGAACCAGTTGTCGATGGCGTCGATGCCGCGGCGGCGGCAATAGGCGGCCACATAGTCGGCCTCGGTGGGCAGTCCGACACATGCGCGGTCGATGCCGCCCAGGCCGCGAAATCCGCCTTGATGGGGCAGGCGCCACTGCATGCACTGATAGGCGAGATCGGCGAGCGGGTGACCCAGGGTCGACAGTTCCCAGTCCAGAATGGCGAGGATCTCCGGCCGGTCCGGCGCGAAGATCATGTTGTCGAGGCGGTAGTCGCCATGCACCAGGCTCGCCGCGCCATCGTCGGGCGGCAGGTGCTCCTCCAGCCAGGTGATCAGCCGGTGGACGTCATCGATGCGATCGACTTCGCTGGCCCGATATTGCTTGGTCCAGCGCGACAGCTGCCGCTCGAAATAGCTGCCCGGCACGCCGAAATCGGCAAGGCCGGCGGCCTTCACGTCGACCGAGTGCAGCGCGGCCAGCGCCGCGTTCATCGCATCGTAGATAGCGGCGCACTCGCGGTTCGCCGCTTCGCCCTTGCCGAGCTCCGGCAAAGCCGGGTCCCAGAAGATGCGCCCCTCGACATATTCCATGACGAAGAACATCCGCCCGATGGGTGAGTCTTCATCGGCCAGGTACAGCATTTTCGCCACCGGCACGGCGCTGCCGGCGAGCGCTGCCATGACGCGGAATTCCCTGTCGACCTGATGGGCGGATTTCAGCAGATCGCCCGGCGGCTTGGCGCGAAGCACATACTCTCCGGAATCCGCGATCAGCCGATAGGTCGGGTTGGACTGGCCGCCGTCGAACTTGACCACCTCGCGCAGGCCGGCAAAGCCGGGCACATGGGCCTCCAGGTACGGACCGAGGGTTGCTATGTCGATCTGTGCGGGGTTTTGTTTTGCAATGTTCATGACGCGTCGGGAACCGGGTAAGCCTGCGTCCACACTGGCCGCCGCAACGCAGTCGGTCAAGCTTGCGCCGGTGGGCCTCCTTTGCGATTGCCACGATGACGCCGGGTTGTTAGGTCAATCGCGCCGGAGGGGATCTCGAGCCCTTTCAGCAAAAGTTGCTTAACTTTGCGCTCGCGAAAGTGCTTGAAAACAGAGGCTCTAAGTCAAGCGTATGTCCAATCGCCTGCAAACGGTGTACCGCGTCATCGGGCCGCGCCTGGTGTTCAAGAGTGCGCTGCTGATCGGTGCGCTGCTGGCCGTCGGTTATCTGGCCAGAGACGTTGACTTCGAACAGTTGCTGGCGCTGGCCGATCCGGCCGCCACCAGCGATGGCGGAGAGCGGCTGCGCGCCATGGCGGTCTTCCTTGTCCTGGGCGCTGGTGTGACCGCCGTGGGCGGGCCGCGCCAGGTGGTGAGCTTCTTCGCCGCCTACTTCTTCGGATTGGCCTGGGGCGTGGTGCTGGCGCTGGGCGCCACCGTACTCGGCTGCCTGGCGGCGTTCAGCGGTGCGCGCTATTTCCGCGATCTGGTGAGCGGGCTGCTGCGAGGCAGGGTGGACATCGCCATCAAGGCGTGGGCGGCCAACGCGTTGGGCGTCACCGTGATGATCCGGCTGTTGCCCGCCGGCTCCAATCTCATCACCAATCTCGCCGCCGGCGCATCGGGCATTCCGCTTGCGCCTTTTGTGGCGGGTTCGGCGCTCGGCTATGTGCCGCAGACGGTGGTGTTCGCGCTGATGGGTTCGGGAGTGACAATCGGCTCGGGCGCGCGCATCGCGCTGGCGATTATCCTGTTCGCCATCTCGGTCGCCGTGGGCATGTGGATCTATGCGCGTAACCGCAAGAGCCTCAGCGCAAAGCCTGCGGTCGACGGCCCGGGTTCCGTTCGCGAGCCGACGGGATAGGATTCTTTATGCGGCCCGGCCCGCTCCCCCACCCAACCACCCCCTGCGAGGATACTGCCGTGGGGTGGTTGGGTGGGGGAGCGGGCCGGAGCCGCCAACAAGATCCTAATCGCCCTCGAATTCGATCAGCGTGCGCACGGGCACGCCAAGCTGCTCGATCTTGCTGCGGCCGCCCAAGTCGGGCAGGTCGATGACGAAGCAGGCGGCCACCACGACCGCTTCCATCCGCTGCAGCAGCTTGACCGCCGCCTCCGCCGTTCCTCCCGTGGCGATCAGGTCGTCGACCAGGATCACCTCTTCGCCGACGCCGATCGCGTCCTTGTGCATCTCCATCTCGTCGATGCCGTATTCCAGGGAGTAGGCGATGCGCACGGTGTCGTGCGGCAGCTTGCCTTTCTTGCGAATGGGAACGAAGCCGCAGGAAAGCTGGTGCGCCACCGCGCCGCCCAGGATGAAGCCGCGCGCCTCGATGCCGGCTACCTTGTCGATGCGCCGCCCGGCGTAAGGGTGAACCAGCTCGTCAACCGCCCGGCGAAACGCGGCCGGCTGTCCCAGCAGCGTGGTGATGTCGCGAAAGATGATTCCCTTCTTGGGGTAGTCGGGAATGTTGCGAATGGCCGAGCGCAGGGTCTGCTCGAGGGTTTCGGTCATTTTGGGGGTCCGTTTGGTCCGTTCCGGGTCATCCTCGCCCCTGAGGCGAGGGCTAAGTCTTTTGCTTCCCCGGCTCCGGGTCAAGCGTGCAGACTACTGCCAAGAGACTGATGCGCGAGCACTACCGCTCGCGCAAACAACACGAGGACCTTAAGACCGACAGGACGGAATGTCACCGGCGCCTACTGCTTCAGCGCCGCCCAGACCTTCTTCTTGGTCAGATAGACCAGCGCGGTCAGCACGATCAGGAACAGCATGGTCTTGAAGCCCAGCTGCTTGCGCTCGACCAGGTGCGGTTCGGCGGCCCACATCATGAAGGCGGAGATGTCGGCTGCGTATTGATCTACCGTCTGCGGCGAGCCGTCGTCATAGTCCACCAGATCGTCGTCCAGCGGATTGGCCATGGCCAGCGTGTCGCCGGAGATGAAGTACGG
Organism: Rhizobiaceae bacterium; assembly: GCA_028281105.1. Taxonomy (GTDB): domain Bacteria; phylum Pseudomonadota; class Alphaproteobacteria; order Rhizobiales; family Rhizobiaceae; genus JANQKQ01. Next base: position 22,271 of record JANQKQ010000009.1, on the reverse strand, counting down.
GTTGTAGTGGGTGCCTTCGGCGACCTCCTTGCCGGCCGGCGGGTCCTGGTAGCCGGTCATCAGCGAATAGATGTAGTCGGGACCGTTCTCCGCATAAGGACCCCAGAACACGTCGAATACGAACGTGGGGAAGCCGCGCTGGGGCGCGCGCGCCTTGGCGAGCAGGGAGAAGTCGGGCGGTGCCGCGCCGTTGTTGGCAGCTGCAGCCTCCTGGGCATTGGCGTAGGGACCGGGGAAGCGGTCGGCCGGCACGCCGGGGCGGTCGAACATCTCGCCGTCCTCGTTCGGGCCGTCCTCGATGTCGTATTCGGAAGCCAGAGCTTTGACCTGGGCGTCCGAATAGCCGAGCGCCTTGAGATTGCGGAACGCGATCAGATCGAGCGAATGGCATGACGAGCAGACTTCGATATAGACCTTCAGGCCGCGCTGCAGCTGGCCGATGTCCCAGTGGCCGAACGGTCCGGCAAAGCTCCATTCGATCTGCCGGGGGTCCTTGGTCGGGTAGTCGGCCGCCTGGGCGGGCGCAGCCGCGGCCAGGCCGACGGCGGCCGCCGCCGCTGCGATCGTGAGGAGTCTGGTCATTTTCATCGAGTGTCCCCGCAACTCATTCGGCCGCTTGCGGCGCAGTCTTCTTGTCGGCCGATGAGGCCGAGCTTTCATCGGCGAGCACCGCATCGGCGATGGAAGCCGGTATCGGCTTGGGCGTTTCATAGCGCGACAGCCACGGCAGGATCACCAGGAAGTGCAGGAAGTACCATGCGGTCAGCACCTGCGCGGCGATGACGTACCCGCCCTCCGCCGGCTTCGAGCCAAGCCAGCCCAGACCGATGCAGACCACCACGAAAATCAGGAAGAACTGCCGGAACATCGGGCGATAGTTGCCGGAGCGCACCTTGGAAGTGTCGAGCCAGGGCAGGAACAGCAGCACGATCAGCGAAGCGAACATGGCGATGACGCCGCCGAGCTTGGAATCGATCAGCACGACCTCGGTGAACGGAATGCCGATATTGAAGTCGACCGCGCGCAGGATCGCGTAGAACGGCAGGAAATACCATTCAGGCACGATGTGCGCCGGCGTCTTGAGCGGGTCGGCCGGGATGTAGTTGTCAGGATGGCCGAGGAAGTCGGGAAGGTAGAACACGAACCAAGCCATCACCAGCAGGAACACCATCAGCGCGAACAGGTCCTTGATCGTCGCGTACGGCGTGAACGGCACCGTCTCCTTGCGCATGTTCTTGACCTCGACCCCGGTGGGGTTGGTCTGGCCGGAAACGTGCAGCGCCCAAACGTGCAGCACCACGACGCCGGCGATGATGAACGGGAGCAGGTAGTGCAGCGAGAAGAACCGGTTGAGCGTGGCGTTGTCGACCGCGAAGCCGCCGAGCAGCCACAGCTGGATGGTTTCGCCGATGAACGGAATGGCGGAGAACAGCCCGGTGATCACGGTCGCGGCCCAGAAGCTCATCTGGCCCCAGGGCAGCACATAGCCCATGAATGCGGTGGCGATCATCAGGATGAACAGGATGACGCCGAGGATCCACAACACCTCGCGCGGCTCCTTGTACGAGCCGTAATACATCGAGCGGAACATGTGGATGTACACGGCGACGAAGAAGAACGAGGCGCCGTTGGCGTGCAGCCGGCGCATCAGCCAGCCGTAATTGACGTCGCGCATGATGTGCTCGATGGAGTTGAACGCCAGGTCCGTCGAGGCCACGTAGTGCATCGCCAGCACCACGCCGGTGACGATCTGCAGCACCAGTATCGCCGACAGGATCGCGCCGAAGGTGTACCAGTTGTTCAGATTGCGCGGGACGGGATAGGCGACGAAGCTGTCATAGACCAGCCGCGGCAGCGGCAGGCGTGCGTCGAGCCATTTCATCAAGCCGCTGCTCGGCTTATATTGCGAGTGTCCGCCGCTCATAAGAACTTCTCCTTGGCTGGCGCTCTAGCCGATCTTGATGGTGGTGTCGGAAACGAAGCCGAACGGTGGGATCAGCAGATTTTCCGGAGCGGGGCCTTTGCGGATGCGGCCGGCCGTGTCGTAGTGCGAGCCGTGGCAGGGGCAGAACCAACCACCGAAGTCACCTGCCAGCCCCACGGGCACGCAGCCCAGGTGGGTGCACGAGCCGATCATCACGATCCATGATTCGCGTCCTTCGCCAGCCGAGCGGTTAAGGTCGGTGGCGTCCACCGCCGGGCCCAGGTTCTGGTTGCGGGCATCCTTGTCCTTGAGCGTCTCAAGCTCCACCGAATCCGCCTCGGCCACCTCTTCATCGGTGCGGTAGCGAATGAAGACGGGCTTGCCGCGCCATTTCACCGTGATCGCCTGGCCGGGCTCCATGGCGGACACGTCCACCTCGATCGACGCCAGCGCCAGCGTGGATGCATCCGGGTTCATCTGATCGACGAACGGCCAGGCCAGCGCCAGCGTGCCGACCGTGCCCACGGCGCCGGTGGCCACATAAAGGAAATCGCGTCGGGTCGGCTCAGTCCTTGCCGCGGTCTTCGTTGCGCTCACAGCACTCGCGTCCTTTCGCAAATTGGCTTTGCCACACCCGCGCCGGTCGGATTGCTTCGATCAACCGGCACAACAATTGCGCCGGCAGGCGATGCCCTCATCGGAACGCGAAACCGGCGCAGACACATGTTGGAACGATTCTTATTAGGCCGGCGTTGGGCTGTCTAGTGAACACGCGGGCTTATGGCAGTTTGTCGCGGTCTTTTTTTGGATTGAGCCGTGCTCGGCGGCGGGTGTACAAGTGCGGCTCATTTGATCCCGCCAGCCCCGTGCGGCGAGGGGAGCGACATCCATGAGCCTTATCGAGATATTGGTGCTGCTGGCGGGCGGCATGGCGGCGGGCGGGGTCAACGCCATCGCCGGCGGGGCGACGCTTCTGTCGTTCCCGATCCTGTTGAGCGTCGGCCTGCCGCCGACGGTGGCCAACGCGTCGAATTTCGTCGCGGTGCTGCCGGGCAACGCCGCCGCGCTCCCCGCCTACCGCAAGGAACTGAAGGCGCTGGGCCGGCAGGTGTGGGTGTTCACCGCCATCTCGTTGGTGGGAAGCGCGGTCGGCTCCGGGCTGTTGCTGGCCAGTTCCGACGCGCTGTTTCTCGACATCATCCCGTTTCTCATCTTCGCCGCTACGATCATGTATGCGTTCGGCGCGCGCTTCAACGGCTGGCTGGCGCGGTGGCCGGAAGTGGCTCAGGCGATGAAGTCCGGCTGGATCGGCAAGACGGTGTTGTTCGCGTTTTCGATCTATAGCGGCTATTTCGGCGCCGGCGCCGGCGTGATCGTGCTCTCGGTGCTGGCGATCATGGGCTTCTCCAACTTCCACCAGGCCAACGCGCTCAAAAACTTCACCTTGGCGGCGGTGACCCTGCTGGGCGTGATCATCTTCGCCTTCGGCGGGCTGATCTCTTGGCCGCACGCGCTCGTCATGATGGCGGGGGCGACCATCGGCGGTTACAGTGTCGCCTCGATCGCGCACAAGGTGCCGCAGGCCTGGCTGAAGAACTTCGTGATCGCGTTCGGCCTGTTCCTGTCGGTCTACTATCTGTTCCGCTAGGGGCGCTAAGCGAGCCATGGCGCCACCGATCCTGTTTCTCGACGATATCCATCTCAACTTCGGCGGCACGGCGCTGCTGGAAGGCGCGGAGCTGTCGATCGAGGCGGGTGACCGATTGGCCCTGGTGGGCCGCAACGGGTCGGGCAAGTCGACGCTGCTGCGCATCATCGCCGGCCAACTGGAGGCCGACCGCGGCGAGCGGTTCGTCCAGCCGGGCACCACGATGCGCTATCTGCCGCAGGAGCCGGACCTGTCCTCGTTCGCGACCATCGCCGATTATGTACGGGCCGGGCTGGCGCCCGGCGACGATCCCCACCAGGTCACGTTGTTGCTGGAGGCGCTGGGCCTCGATCCGGATGGACCCACGACGACCCTTTCCGGCGGCGAGGCCCGCCGCGCGGCGCTGGCGCGCACCTTGGCGCCGCAGCCCGATATTCTGCTCCTAGACGAGCCGACCAATCATCTCGACCTGCCGGCGATCGAATGGCTGGAGGAGCATCTGGGCCGCTGCCGGCAGGCGATGGTGATCATCAGCCACGACCGGCGCTTTGTGCAGACCCTGTCGCAGAAGACCGTGTGGCTCGATCGCGGCCGCGCCCGGCCGCTCAATAAAGGCTTCGCCGCATTCGAGGACTGGCGCGACGAGGCGCTGGCGCGCGAAGATAGCGAACGCCACAAGCTGGGCCGCAAGATCGTCCGCGAGGAGCATTGGATTCGCTACGGCGTCACCGGCCGGCGACGGCGCAACGTGCGGCGGTTGAAGGAACTGCACCAGCTCAAGCGCGAAAAGGCCACCGAGCGTCGGGTCGAGCCGGGCGTCAAGCTCACCGTCGCCGAGGGCGAGGTCTCGGGCAGGCTGGTGGCCAAGGTGATCGGCGTGTCGAAGTCGTGGGGCGACAAGCCGGTCGTCAGCGATTTCTCCACGATCATCCGGCGCGGTGACCGGGTGGGCCTGGTAGGAGCGAACGGCAGCGGCAAGACGACGCTGGCCAACCTGATCGTCGGCAAGACGAAGCCCGACAAGGGCACGGTCAAGCTCGGCGTCAATCTGGACATTCTCCTGATCGACCAGATGCGCGAAAGCCTGTCGCCCGACTGGACGTTGAAAGACGCGCTCACCGACGGCGGCGGCGACATGGTCGCGGTGGGCGAGGGGCGCCGCCACGTGATGGGCTATATGCGTGACTTCCTGTTCCTGCCCGAGCAGATCACCACTCCGATCCGTGCGCTTTCCGGCGGCGAGCGCGCCAGGCTGATGCTGGCGCGCGGCTTCCGCCACCCGTCCAACCTGCTGATCCTCGACGAGCCGACCAACGATCTCGACCTGGAGACCCTGGACCTGCTGCAGGAGCGCATCGCCGACTATGAAGGCACGGTGATCGTGATTGCGCACGACCGTGATTTTCTCGACCGGGTCTGCACCTGCGTCATCGCCGCCGAGGGCGACGGGCGCTGGGTGGAATACGCCGGCGGCTATTCGGACATGCTGGCGCAGCGCGGCAACGTGCCTGAACTACGGCCCTCGGCGAGGGCGAACAGGCCTGCCAAAGCCAAGAAGCGCAACGAGCCGGCACCGCCGGCCGCCGGCAAGCTCACCTTCGCGCAGAAACACGCGCTGGATACGCTTCCCGAGCGCATGGAGCGGCTTGAATTCGAAATCGACCGGCTGAAGAATGCGTTGTCGGATCCCGAACTCTACGCGCAGGATCGCAAGAAGTTCGAAACCTGGGCCGAAGCCCTGGCCGAACGCGAGGCCACGCTTGCGGCAGCGGAAGACGAATGGCTGGAGCTGGAGACGCTGCGGGAGGTGGGGGGATAACTCCCACCCGCCTTTGGGCAGGGTCGCTTACGTTAATGTCATCGTAGGCCATCCATTCTCCCGTCACCCCGGCGAAGGCCTGGGTGATGGAGTGGGGGTGGCGCTGCGGGGCCACCACCCTCTCTTCCGTCATCCTCGGGCTTGTCCCGGGGATCCAACCCCCTGTCCACCGCTGCGGATTGCCGTTCACCGGATCAGATCCTCGCCACAAGGGCGAGGATGACGCAGGAGCGGTGGCGAGGATGATGAGGTGTAGGGACCAAGGACGATGGGGTGTAGGGACCAAGGATGCGACAGCAATCGCAATCAGCCCGTCCCCATCCCCCGGGCCACCTGGGTGATCACGTCGAACGCGATGTCCACATCCGCCTCGCGCGTATCGAACTGGCCGGCGGAGAAACGGATCACCTGAGAGCCTTCGAAGTCCGTCTGGGTGAGATAAATCCGCCCGTCGTCGTTGATCGCCTCGATCAGCCGACGGTTCAGCGCGTCGAGGTTATCGGCCGCGTCGGGGCGATATTTAAACGTGAACAGCGACAGGATGGGCGGCGTGGTGATCTCGAAATCGGGCTCGACCGCCAGCCGCTCGGCCAGCTTTACAGTCCACGCCACGTGGTTGCGGATGCGCGCGCGCAGCCCTTCCAGGCCGTAGGCCCTCAACAAGAACCAGACCTTCAGGGCCCGGAAGCGGCGGCCCAGTTGCACCGACCATTCCGAGAAGTTGACGATCTCGTCCTGGCCGTAGGTTTTGAGATATTCCGGCCGGATCGCCATGGTGTTGAGCAGGGGCGCGGGATCGCGCAGAAAGTGGGCGGAACATTCTATGCCCGAGCCCAACCATTTGTGCGGGTTGAGCACGATGGAATCCGCTTCCTCCGCCCCGGCCCACAGATGACGGAACTCCGGGCAGATCATCGCCGACCCGGCCCAGGCGGCGTCCAGGTGGGTGTACAGGCCTTCCTCCTTGGCGATGGCGCAGATTTCCGCGACGTTGTCACAGGCGCCGATCGACGTGCCGCCGACGCAGATGATGATGCCGGCGGGCAGGTGACCGGCGGCGCGGTCCTCGGCGACCGCCTGCTTGAGCGCAGTCGCGTCCATGGCGAACGTGCCGCCGGGAGAATCGTCGGTTGCTATCTTCACCAGATTGTCCTGGCCGATGCCGGCGATCCATGCCGCCTTGTCGATCGAGGAGTGGGTTCGCGTCGACGCGTAGATGCGCAGCCGTTTGCCGCCGGCCAGCCCGGTCTGGTTCCCGGTCCACTCGAGTGCCCGTTCGCGCATCGTCAGCACCGCGCACAAGGTCGCCGACGATGCGGTGTCCTGGAACACGCCCTTGAACCCGTTAGGCAGGCCGACGGCCTGGCGCAGCCAGTCGACCATGGCGATTTCCAGTTCGGTCGCCGCCGGCGAGGTCTGCCACAGCATGCACTGGGCGGCCATGGTGGTGACCAGTTGCTCGGCGACCATCGCCGCCGGCGCGGCGTTGGAGGGGAAATAGGCGAAGAAGCGCGGGTGCTGCCAGTGGGTCATCGCGCCGGGGATGAGGGATTCGAAATCGGCGAAGATCTCCTCCATCGCCTGGCCGGTTTCCGGCGGGGAGGGCGGGATTTGTGCGGCGATGTCGCCGGGGGTCACGCGCGGTCGCACCGGCCGGTCACCAATGCCTTCCAGATAGTCGGCCGACCAGTCGGCGGCTTTATGCGACCACTGGCGAAAATCGAACTCGTTCATCTCGTGCTTTCGTTGCGACGGCCTCAGGCCATCAGTTTGGGATCGAACGGACAGCGGGTCAGGTTCTCGAACCCGGTTTCGGTGACCAGAAGCTGGTCTTCCAGCTTGATGCCGTCAGGCCCGCCCACTTCGCCGATATAGGCTTCCACGCACAACATCATGCCGGCCTGCAGCTCGCCTGTATAGCCGCGTTCGACCCAGTCGACAGGATGCTTGATCGACGGCCATTCGTCGCACAGGCCGACGCCGTGGAAGCGCGAGCCGTAGCGCTGCGGCATGTATTTGTCGGGCAACTGATGCCCGCCTTCGCTCAGCTCGCGAAACGTGGCGCCGGGCCTGACCAGTTCGGCGTTGGTCATGATGTGCTCGTAGGCGACCTGGTGCATGTCGCGCTGGCGGTTGGTCGGGCGGCCGTCGCCGATGAACCAGGTGCGCGAAATGTCGGTGCACATGCCGTAGCAGCCGATCAGGTCGGTGTCGAAGGCCAGCAGCTCGTCCTCGCCGATGACGCGCGGCCCGCATTCGGCGAACCAGGGATTGGTGCGCGGGCCTGACGACAGCAGCCGGGTCTCGATCCATTCGCCGCCGCGGCGGATATTGGCCTTGTGCAGTTCGGCCCACACGTCGTTTTCGCTGATGCCGGGCCGGGTTGCCTCGCGCATTTCCGCGATCGATTGCTCGCAGGCGTGGATGGCGCATCGCATCGCCTTGATCTCATCGGGCCCCTTGATCGCACGTACGTGCTCGATCAGTTCCTCGCCATCATGGATTTCGATACCGGCCGCGTCGAAGGCCCGCACCCCGGCGATCTGCATCTTGTCGACGGCGACCCGATTGTCGCCGCCGGCGCGTTCGCGCAGCAGATCGACGACCTGGCCGGCGAAGGCGGCCGCTTTTTCTTCGGTGCGCTGGCCGGTGGTGAAGTAGAAGAACGCGCCGCCGGTGCGCACCTCGCTCACCAGCGTGTTGAAGGCGGACAGATGCGGCTGAAGACCGTAGTCCCACAACACCATATGGCCGTCGGCGAACACCATGCAGGCGCGGAACGGATTATGAGCGTTCCATAGCTGCATGTTGGTGGTGTCGGTGGCGTAGCGGATCGACAACGGGTCGAACAGCAACACCGCCGGCAGGTCGCGGGCGTTGAGCGCGGCGGTGATGCGATCGAGGCGATAGCGGCGCATGGCGTCGAGGTTCGGGGCTTCGAGGCCGGCTTGCGCCCATTCGGCGAATGCGAGTTCGGTCGGCCCGATCTCCACGCGGTCATTGTCGTGCGGCGAGCCGTCCGGCTTGACGCGGGGTGCGCGACTGGCCGGGTTGATCTTCGGGTCGGGGATCGAGTGTGGGCTGTCAGCCATGGCGCGTTGCTCGTTTCCGGGTTGGTCAGGCACGCAGTCTCGCGCCGGCGGGATCGAAAGGCGGTTCGTCGAGCAGCCGCGCGCGATGGGGCTGGCCCAGGATCGCCACGTTGAACTGCGCGCCGGGTTTGATGTGCTCGGTCTTGATGAAACACAGCGCAATGGACGCGCTAACCGAATGGCCATAGGCGCCGGAACTGACCCGTCCAACCGGGGCGCCGTCGGGCGTGAATACGGGCTCGCCACCGGATGCGTCGGCGTTGGTGGTTTCCACCTCCAGCACGACCAGCTTTTCGCGCGGCGGGTTGTCCTTGATCTTCAGGTAGGCCTCGCGGCCGAGGAAGTCGCCCTTGTCCAGCTTGATCAGCCGGTCGAGGCCCACTTCCTGGGGCCAGTATTCCGGCGAATATTCGCGACCCCAGCTGCCGTAGCCCTTCTCCACCCGCAGGCTGAGCAGCGCGCGCGAGCCCACCGCACGCGCACCCAGGTCGGCGCCGGCTTCCAGCAAGGCGTCGTAGAGATCGGCCTGGCGATCCTCCTCCACGTAGAGTTCCCATCCGAGATCGCCGGTGAACGATACTCTCAAGGCGATCGCGCTGATGCCGGCCACCGTCATTTGCCTGGCCCGCATGAAGGGGAATGATTCGTTCGACAGGTCCTCGTTGGTCAGCCGGGCGAGCAACTCGCGCGATTTCGGCCCGGCGACGTTGAAGCCCGCAAGCGCATCGCTGGTCGATTGCATCGACACGCCGGACGGTCTGGGCACCGCGTCGAAGAAGCGCTTGTGGTAGCGCTCGGCGATGCCCGAGCCGACCATCAGGAAGTCGTCATCCCCCAGCCTGGTGACGGTGAAGTCGCCGGCGATGCCGCCGCGCGCGCCGATCAGCGGGGCCAGGCAACTGCGCCCGATCTCATCCGGCACCCGGTTGGCGACGACCCGGTCGAGCCATTCGCCCGCGCCGTCGCCCTGGATGCGGTACTTGCCGAAGTTGGAGATGTCGATGATGCCCACGGCGTTGCGCAGTGCGGTGCACTCGCTGGCCACCGGCTCGAACCAGTTCTGCCGCTCGAAGCCGTATTCCTCGACAGGCGCGGTGCCTTCGGGCGCGAACCAGAGCGGGTGTTCCCAGCCGTAGCTGAAGCCGAACACGGCGCCCATTTGCTTTTGACGTTCGTAGACCGGCCGGGTCCTGAGCGGCCGCCCGGCATCGCGTTCCTCGTAAGGAAAGTGGATCTTGAAGCGATGGGAGTAGCAGTCCAGGGCGCGGGCCTTGACGTAGGATTTGACCACCCAGTCGCCGTAGCGGGCCAGGTCCCATGCGAACAGGTCGAACTCGGGTTCGCCTTCGACGATCCACTGGGCCAGCAGCAGGCCGAGCCCGCCGGACTGGCTGAAGCCGGGAATGATGCCGTTGCAGCAATAGTAATTTTTCAGTTCCGGCACCGGCCCGAACAGAGCGGCGGCGTCGGGCGACCAGATCATCGGCCCGTTGATCACCCGCTTGATGCCGGCCTCGCCCAACGCCGGCACGCGCTCGCACGCGCGCATCACGTTTTCCTCGATACGTTCGAGTTCGTCGGGCAGCAGCTCGTGGCCGAAATCGGCCGGCGTGCCGTCCTCGGCCCAGAATCGGCCGTCCTTCTCATAGGCGCCGACCAGCAGGCCCAGCCCCTCCTGGCGCAGATAGTACTCGCCGTCGCGGTCGGCCACGGAAGGCAGGCGGCGGTCCAGCGCTTCGATTTCGGCGATCGGCTCGGTGACGAAATATTGATGCTCCATGGTCATCAGCGGCAGCTCGAAACCGGCCAGATTGGCGACCTCGCGCGCCCATAGACCTGCGGCGTTCACGACCACTTCGGCCTGGATGCTGCCGGCCGAGGTCTCTACATCCCAGCCGCCGTCGGCGCGCTGGGTGGTGGCGGTCACCGGGGTGAAGCGGTGAACTTCAACGCCCATGGCGCGGGCTCCTTGCGCATAGGCATGGGTGACGCCGGAAGGGTCGACGTTGCCGCCATCGGGCTCGAGCATGATGCAGCGGATATCGTCGAAGTTGACCAGGGGATGGAGCTGGTGGGCTTCGGCGCGCGAGATTTCGTGGAAGTCGATGCCGAAATATCTCGCCTTGGCCGCCTGGATGCGCAACTGGTGCTCGCGATCGTGCGTCTGGGCCAGATAGAGCGAACCGGTGCGGAAGATGCCGCAGCTCTGGCCGGTCTCTTTCTCTAGGTCGGCGTAGAGCCGCATGGTGTAATATTGCAGCCGTGAGATGTTGTTGTGGTCGTGCAGGCCGTGAATGTTGGCCGCCGCGTGCCAGGTAGAGCCGGACGTCAACTCGTCGCGCTCCAGCAGGACCACGTCCTTCCAGCCGAGCTTGGCCAGGTGATAGGCCACCGAGCAGCCGATCAGGCCGCCTCCGATGATCACAGCGCGAGCATGTGTACGCATGAGTTTTTGACCTAGATCATGGCGACCGTGCTTCGAGTGGCAAAAATGATGGCAAGCGCGCGATTGTCCACGCGCAGTTGCGCCAATTCGGGCTGACAAACGACATGGAAGGCGGGGCGGAAGCCTGCGCGCCTATGTCTCGGGAGAGATTGGTTTTGTTGTTTTGCAATTTGGTCATCGCAGACGCATATTGGCCGCAGACTTGAATTGGAATAAATCCAATCTGGAAGCGGCAGGGCGACCAGGCCGCGCAGCAACAGGGAACGGGTGCTTTGACGGATTTCGAAGGGTTTTTTCGCTCAAAGCTCGATGAGCTGCACGAAGAGGGCCGCTATCGGGTGTTTGCCGAGCTGGAGCGCTCCGTCGGTGCGTTTCCGCAAGCGGTGCGCCATGTCGACGGGCGCACCGAGCCGGTCACCGTTTGGTGCTCGAACGACTATCTCGGCATGGGGCAGCATGCGGACGTGATCGCCGCGATGCACGAGACGATCGACTCATGCGGCACTGGGGCCGGGGGAACCCGCAACATCTCCGGCACCACGCACGCTCATGTGTTGCTGGAGCGTGAACTGGCCGACCTGCATGGCAAGGAAGCGGCGCTGATCTTCACCTCCGGCTATATCTCGAACTGGGCGACGCTGGGGACACTCGGTTCGATGATGGACGGCTGCGTCATCTTCTCAGACGCGCTCAACCACGCCTCGATGATCGAGGGCATCCGCCATTCGCGGGCGGAAAAGCGCATCTGGAAACACAACGATCCGGCCGACCTCGACCGCCAGCTTTCCGAGTTTGGGCCGGAGCGGGCAAAGATCGTCGCTTTCGAATCGGTCTATTCCATGGATGGCGACATCGCGCCGATCGACGAGATTTGCGACGTGGCGGCCGCCCATGGCGCGCTGACCTATCTCGACGAGGTTCACGCGGTCGGCATGTACGGCCCGCGCGGCGGCGGCATCGCCGAGCGCGACGGCGTCATGGACCGGCTCGACGTGATCGAGGGCACGCTGGGCAAGGCGTTCGGGGTGATGGGCGGCTACATCGCCGCTTCAACTGCGTTGTGCGATTTCGTGCGCAGCTATGCCTCGGGTTTCATCTTCACCACCGCGTTGCCGCCGGCGCTGGCCGCGGGCGCGACGGCCAGTATTCGTCATCTGAAGAATTCCGATGTCGAGCGGGCCGCGCATCAGGCCAACGTGGCCAAGGTTCGCGCCAAGCTGGACAGAATCGGCATTCCCCACATGTCTAATCCCAGCCATATCGTGCCGGTGATGGTCGGCGATGCCGCCAAGTGCAAATGGATTTCCGACCTGCTGCTGGACAATTATCAGATCTACGTTCAGCCGATCAATTATCCCACCGTGCCGCGCGGCACCGAGCGGCTGCGCATCACGCCTTCGCCGCTGCACACCGACGCCGACATCGAGCATCTGGTCAGCGCGCTGTCCGATTTGTGGTCGCAATGCGCCCTGTCGCGGGCGGTGGCCTGAGGCGAGTTAGCCCTCGACCGGCTCGCGCGTGCGATCCGGACGCCAGATCGGCAGCGGAACGAGCGGCGGCGGGGTGCGTCCGTCAACCATGCGAAAATTGAACGGGTTGGGGCCGGTAGCCTTTCCCAGGTGAACGCGCACGTCCTGACCGACCCGCTGGCGAGGCTGAAGATACAGATCTTCCAATTCTTCGAGGCTGGGCGGTTTTGCTCCCATGGGCGCGGTTTTCGCCTTGGCGGCGCGGCGGCGGCCGCAAATCTGCGACGTCAGGTCATCGGCCGTTCCGGTCGCGTCCGCATCGAGCGGCAACTGCGCAAGGCCCGGCCGCTCGAGGCCGGCAAGCCGGTCGTTCATGCCCGCATGCAGCAGGCGCGCGGTCAGCACGTTGCGGGCCCGCCCGGTGCGCCCGCCGAGCACGACCGCCATGAACGCGTCGCCGTCACGTTGGGCGGTCGCGATGATGTTGGAGCCGGAAGCGCAGATATAGCCGGTCTTCATGCCGTTGGCGCCGGGGAAGCGTTCCAACAACGCGTTGTGATTGCGCAGCCGCCGTTTGCCGAAGCGGATCGCGGGGATCGAGAAATAGCCCTCGTGTTGGGGATATTTGCTCGCGATCGCCAGCGCGAGGATCGCCATGTCGCGGGCGGTGGTGATCTGGGCGGGGTCGTGCAGTCCGTGCGGGTTGGTGAAATGGGTGCGAGTCATGCCCAGCGCGGCGGCGTGGCGGTTCATCGAGGCGACGAAAGACTTCTCCCGTCCGCTCACCGCTTCAGCCAGCGCCGAGGCGATGTCGTTGGCCGATTTGACCATGATCATCTTCAGCGCATTGTCGATGTTGAGAATGGTCCCGACGGGAAAACCCATCTTGGTGGGCGGGTTGGCGAGCGCCGCGCCGGAAACGCGGACGGGGGAGGCGGGTGTCACCCGGCCCGCCGCCATGGCCTCGAACACCACATAGGCGGTCATCAGCTTGGTCAGTGAAGCGGGATGCCACAGATCGTCGAGCCGGTTGTGCGCGTGCACTTGTCCGGTCGCGGTATCGAGGAGCAGATATGGCTGCCCGCGAAAGTCCGCCGGCTGCGCCCAAACGGCGGAGGATATCACCGTCGCTGCCGCAAAAAAGATGCAGCGTGCCACCAGGCGAGCGATCAAATGGGCGAGACGAGGGACCATCGAACAGGCTGGAAACGGACTTTGGCGTTAAAACGGAGAAACAACCGAACGGTAACATTGTGGAGATATGCTGGCAAAACCGGTTTGGCTTTGATCCCCAATCCATTAGTCTCGCGTGGGGCAGAAGCGCAAGACGAATCACCGTGTGATTCGATTACCGACGACGGCAGTGGGAAGGGGACAAGCTTGATGGCCATTGCAAGCGAACATCGGATCTCCGCGGCAATCCTCGGTCTGGCCTGGTTGGCTTTGGGGGCTCTGCCCGCCACGGCGGCCCAAAATCTGACGCCGATTGCCGGCGAAGTGGATCGAACCACTACCGGTTCGGTCGGCTCGCAGGCGCAGGTCCAACAGGCGACGCCGGGCGAGTGGTGGGAGCGCGGCGAGGCCGACCCGATAGTCCATCTCGTGGTCTCGGTGCCCGACCAACGCATCTCGGTGTTCGCCGATGGCCGGTTCGTGGCCGAATCGAACGTGTCGACCGGCAAACGCGGCTATGCCACGCCCAAGGGCATCTTCTCGATCCTGCAGAAGGCCCGCCATCACCGCTCGAACCTGTATTCGGGCGCGCCGATGCCGTTCATGCAGCGGCTGACCTGGTCCGGCGTGGCGCTGCACGCCTCCAACTCGGTTCCCGACTATCCCGCCTCGCACGGCTGCATCCGTCTGCCGCACCAGTTCGCCGGGCACTTGTTCAAGCTCACCGAACTGGGCGCCCAGGTGGTGGTGACCAACAAGATCGTCAACCCGCGCGAGTTCTCGCACCCGCAACTGTTCCGTGCGCCGGCGCGCAATCCCTATGCGATACGGCCGACGACGCTTGCCGCGGTCGCCGACGATTCCCAGTCGGACGCCGCCATGTCGATGCCGGCGGCGCTGGCCAAGCCGGCGCGGGTGCTGATCACAAGGCGCACCGGCCGCGAGCGGCTGATGGACGTCCAGCGTCTGCTCAACGAGCTCGACTACGATGCCGGGGACGTGGACGGCTATATGGGACCGAACACGTGGAAAGCGATCAGCCGGTTCCAAGAGGATTACGGTCACGAGGTGACGGGCAAGATGTCCGACGAACTGCCCGCGCAACTGCACCGCGCCACCGGCCGCTCGACGCCGGCCAACGGGCAGATTTACGTTCGCCGCGGCCAGAAGGACGTCTACAGCGCGCCGGTCATCATCCGCGAGCCGCAGCGGCCGCTGGGCGTGCATCATTTCACCTTCATCGACGGCGAGGAGACGACCGGCGGCCGGCGCTGGCTGGCGATCACGCTTCAATCCGCGAACGTACTGAGCGAGGCGGACGAGGGCGAGTTGAAGATCCTGACGGCGTCAACATCGGGCCAGGCGCTGGACCGCATTGAAATGTCGCTGGATGTCCGCCGTCATATCGCGGCCATGATCAACCATGGCTCGACGGTGGCGATCAGCGACGACGGCATCAGCCACGAAACCGGCAAGGGCACCGACTTCGTGGTACTGACGCAGTAGGGCGGTTTCGGACCTCTCAACTTCGTCATCCTCGGGCTTGATCCGAGGACCCAGAATTCAAGCGCGGCACCATACGCTCCTGGATCCTCGCCTCAAGGGCGAGGATGACGGCGGGGTTGGGCGAAAGTCCTCGGTCAGCCTGGTCTCACATGCGCCCACCGCACTATCCCCGCATCCGCTTTGCGTCGGGATCGAACAGCGGCGTGGAGTACAGCGTCGCCCTGCGCATCTCGCCGAGGATTTCGATTTCCACTTCCAGACCGTCTGCGATCAGCTCGACCGGCAGGAAGCCGATGGCGACCGATTTGCCGCTGTGGTGCGCATAGCCGCCCGAGGTGACGAAGCCCTTCACCTTGCTGTTGTGCCAGATCGGCTCGTCGGCCCACACATCCGCATCGTCGGCGTCGATGGTGAACGTGCATAGCCGGCGGGCGGGGCCCTTCGCCTTTTCCTCGGCTGCGGCGGCCTTGCCGATGAAGTCGGCCGGCTTGTTGTAGGCGACGAAGCGATCCATGCCGGTTTCGGCAGGCATATAGTCGGGCTTGAACTCGCGCAGCCACGAGCCGAAGCCCTTCTCCAGCCGCAGGCTCATCATTGCCCGCATGCCGAACGGGGTAAGGCCCAGATCGCCGCCGGCCGCGGCGAGCGCTTCGTAAAGCGCGATCTGGTCCTCCGCATCGACGTAGATCTCGTAGCCCAAATCACCCGTATAGGACAGGCGCTGCACCAGGGCGCGGCTGGTGGCGATGTCGAGATGGGCGAGCCGCATGAACGGCAAAGCCTCGTTCGAAACGTCCGCGCCGGCGACGCGCGCCAACAGTTCGCGCGCGTTCGGACCGGCGATCTGGAAGCCGATCCGGCGCGTGGAGACGTTCTCGATGCTCACCCCGTCATCGGGCAGGTGCTGGTTGAACCAGCGCATGTGATAGGCCTGGGCGGCGAACGAGGCGGTGAGCTGGAAATCGTCATTGGCGAGGCAGGAGACGGTGAAATCGCCGATCAGCCGGCCTTTCGGGCTCAGCATCGGGGTCAGCGTGATGCGGCCGGGTAGCGGGATGCGCCCGGCCATGATGGCATCAAGCCAGTCGCGCGCGCCCGGTCCACGCACCCGGTATTTGCCGAAATTGTGGATTTCGTTGATGCCGACGGCCTCGCGCACCGCGGCGCATTCACGCGCCGTGGCCTCGAAGGCGTTGGAGCGGCGGAACGACGGCGTTTCGAACAGTTCTTCGCCCTCCGGCGCGAAATAGTTCACCGCCTCCATGCCGTAGCCGGCGCCGAACACCGCGCGTTGCGACCGCCACAGCCCGTAGGCGGGTGTGGTCTGGTGCGGGCGGGCGGCGGGCAGTTCCTCGTTGGGATAGCCTACCGAAAACCGGCGCTGATAGTTCTCGCGAACCTTGGCGCGGGTGTAGCCGGGCGTGATCCAGTCGCCGAAGCGGGCGACGTCCATCGCGAACACGTCGCGCGAAGGTTCGCCCTCCACCATCCATTCGGCGAGCGTCAGACCGACGCCGCCGCCCTGGGAAAAGCCGGCCATCACCGCGCAGGCGGACCAGAAATTGCGCATGCCCGGCACGGGGCCGACCAGGGGATTGCCGTCGGGCGCGAAGGTGAACGGCCCGTTGATCACCCGCTTGATGCCGGCGCGCTCGAGCACGGGGAAACGTCTGAACGCGGTTTCCAGCGCATCGCCGATGCGATCGAGATTGTCGGGCAGCAGTTCGTGGCCGAAATCGGCCGGCGTGCCGGCGACCGCCCACGGGTCGCAGTCCTGTTCATAGAAGCCGATGACCAGGCCGCGGCCTTCCTGGCGCAGATAGGCCTCTCCTTCCGGGTCCATCACGTGGGGCAGTTCGGCTTCGCGCTCGTAGACCTCGGGCGCGTCCTCGGTCACCAGATATTGGTGCTCCATGGGGTGCAGGGGAAAATAGACGCCGGCCAGTTCTCCCACCTCGCGCGCCCACAGGCCGGCGGCGTTGACCACATGTTCGGCATGGATGGTGCCGTTGTTTGTCACCACCTCCCAGGTTCCGTCCGCGCGCGGGTTCAACTCGACGACCGGATTGCGCAGGACGATTTCGGCGCCGGCCATGCGCGCCGCCTTGGCGTAGGCGTGGGTGGTGCCGGAAGGGTCGAGATGGCCGTCGAGCGGATCATAGAGCGCGCCGAGGATGCCGTCGGTGTTGGTGATCGGCGACAGCTTGGCGATTTCGTCGGGGCCGATGATTTCGGTTTCGAGCCCCATATAGCGGTGCTTGGCGCGCTCGGCCTTGAGGAAGTCCAGCCGGTCCGGCGTTTCGGCCAGGGTCACTCCGCCCACATGGTGCAGGCCGCAGGACTGGCCGGTGATTTCCTCGAGCTCGCGGTAGAGCCGGATCGTGTAGCCCTGAAGCGCTGCCATGTTGGTGTCGGCGTTGAGGGTGTGGAAGCCGCCGGCCGCATGCCAGGTCGAGCCGGAAGTCAGCTCCGAGCGCTCGATGAGCATCACGTCCGACCAGCCGAGTTTGGTCAGGTGGTAGGCGACCGAGCAGCCAACCACGCCGCCGCCGATGATGAGAACCCTGGTTTTCGTGTTCATGGTTGTTTTCGCTCCCCTTTCGCCGGTTCGCCCGCGAATTAACGATGTGTGATGACGGTCACATGTCCGCATTGTGGCAATGCTTAATTTACGGTAAACATGCAACACTCCGAATAAGGAAAAGATAGTGGCCGGGGTTAACGAGGGAGGCCGCACAGGGGCAAGCGATTCCGCAGCTTTCTCCTTGCAAGCAGCCACCGAAACGACAAGTGCATTGCGCACCGTCAGCGCCCTAGGCGGTGCATCCGACAGCGACGGGTTCATCACCCTCGACTCGGACACGGTTCTGCTCGGCCAGTATTCGCGGGCCGGAATGGACCTGGCGATCACTGCGCCCGATGGTTCGACCACGCTGGTTCAAGACTATTTCCTGACCGACGAACCGCCCATCCTGCAGACGCCGGGCGGCCAGCTGATGCTGCCGAAAACCGTCAAGGCGTTGGCCGGTCCGTTAGCGCCGGGCCAGTACGCCCAGGCTTCGGCCGCCGCCGCCGGCGAGGCGATCGGCGAGATCAAGAAGCTGGACGGCGAAGCCAGCGTGCAGCGCACGGACGGCACGGTGGAGGACCTGGTGCTGGGTGCGCCGATCTTCCAGGGCGACGTGATCCAGACCGCCGACGGGGCCAAACTCTCCATCCTGTTCATCGACGGCACGGCGCTGACCATGTCCGCCAATGCGCGCATGATCATGGACGAACTGGTCTACAATCCCGACGCGACCGACAACTCCATGGTGATGAACCTGGTCCAGGGCACGTTCGTGTTCGTCACCGGCCAGGTGGCCAAGACCGGGTCGGTCGAGGCCCATACGCCTGTGGCCACGATGGGCATTCGCGGCACCACCCCGATGGTGGCGATAGGCGCCGCCGGCGACGGCGTGCAGTTTGCGCTGGGACCCGACCCCATCACCGACCCCAACGCCGACCCACAGTTCGGCCAATATGACCTGCGCAGCCTGATCGACGGTCAGGTGCTGGGAACGGTCTCCAGCCCCAACGCGATCTACACTCTGACTTCGGCCACCGGCACACTGCAGCAATCGGGTTTCGACCCGGCCGCCGCCAATCAGTTCTCCACCCTGCTGGCCGACACGCACCAGACCTTCACCACGTCGACGACCAACAACGACGATGACGACGATGAGGAGGACGGCGGTAGCGATGGAGAAGGCGAACAAGGTGGCGAGGGAGAAGCCGGCGAAGGCGAATCCGGAGGAGAGGGTGACCCCGGCCCCGGAAACAATGGCGAAAACACCGGACCCCCATCCGGCCCGCCCGCACCACCACCTGGAGGCCCCGCTACGGGTCCGGTCACCGTCGATCCGATCGGCACCGGGACGGGCGGCGATCCGCTTGGCGGACCCACCCCGGGCGGGCCTCCGCCCGCACCGCCTCCCGGACCTTCGGGCTCGAACGAGCCGCCGCCGGCGCCGACAGGCCCGATAATAGGCTTTGCGTTCAACCTGGCCGGCATCACCATGGACGAGGACACGCCGGCGACGCTTAGCGGTTTTTCGATCAGCTACCCCAGCGAACTGGCGGTGGAAATCCAGGCCGGCTCGACGGTGACGTTGGCCTCGCTCAACGGCATCACCTTCGACCTGGGCGACGGCACCGGCGATTCGCATATGATCATCCGCGGCTCTGCGTCGGCGATCCAGAACGCGCTCAACGGCGCGCGATACGATCCCACGCCGAACGCGACGGCCGGCACGCTGCAGATCACCTTCCGCGACGGCGCCAGCGATTCCCAGGTAGGCGCGATCGACGTGCCGATCACGATCGCCTCGGTGGAAGATCCGCCGTTTGCCGCCGATCTGGTGTTCAATCTCAATCCCGGCATCTTTTCGCTGACCTCGGCCTTCCTGGGTTCGTTCGATGGCGACGGCGATCCGGTCACCTATACGATCGCCGACCATGGCGGCTCGAACGTCGAGGTCAACGGCGCGCTGTTCTCCATCGGCGTCTCCCCGCGCGGGGCCGCGGTTGTCGACGACGGCACGGAACTGGCCCAGGCCGAGGTGCGCTCCTACACCTTTACCTTCGAGATCAACGACGGCGACCAGACCGACACCGGCAACATCACCGTCAACTTCACCGGGGTCAACGACGCGCCCACGGCGAATAATGTGAGCGGGTCGACGGATGAGGATTCCAACGTCACGATCAGCCCGAGCGCGTCCGATCCCGACAACAACGCCACGCTGACCTACGCGGTCACCGCGCAGCCGGCCAAAGGCTCGGTCACGCTGGTCGGGGGCAACACGTTCCGGTTCGATCCGGGCAGCGATTTCCAGGATCTGGGCGACGGCGACAACGCGACCGCCACTTTCACCTATTCGGTCACCGATGAGCATGGCGCGAGCGACACCGCGCAGGGTACGGTGACGGTCAATGGCGTCAACGATGCGCCGACCGCTAATGCTGTAACCGGCTCGACCAACGAGGATTCGACGGTCTCGATCAGCCCGGATGCCGCCGATGTCGATAATGGCGCGACGCTGACCTACGCGATCACCGCGCAGCCGGCCAAGGGCTCGGTTACCGTGGGCGCGAACAACCAGCTGGTGTTCGATCCGGGCAACGACTTCCAGAATCTGGACGACGGCGACAGCGCGACCACCACCTTCACCTATTCGGTCACCGACGAACATGGCGCGAGCGACACCGCACAGGGCACGGTGACGGTGGGCGGCGTCAACGATACGCCGGTCGCTAATGACATAACCGGCTCGACCGACGAGGATTCGACGGTAACCATCAGCCCGAATGCCGTTGATGTCGATGATGACGCGACGCTGACCTACGCGATCACCGCGCAGCCGGCCAAGGGCTCGGTCACCTTAGTAGAGGGCAGCACGTTCCGGTTCGATCCGGGCAGCGATTTCCAGGACCTGGGAGACGAGGACAGCGCCCAGGTCACGTTCACCTATTCGGCGACCGACGAACACGGCGCGGCGGCGACCGCGACCGGCACGGTGACCGTCAACGGCAACAACGATTCGCCGACAATCGCGCTGCCGCAAGGCCCGTTTGCGGTCAACGAAGACAATCCGATCACCATCTCGGGTATCCAGGTGGCCGACGCCGAGGATGACACCCTGACGGTGACCCTGTCGGTGGGCGCCAACGGGACCGTGGGGTTCACGCCGAATTCCGATCTTTCCGGCATCACGCCGATCGACAATGACGGGTCGGACGGCACGATCAAGTTCTCGGGCACCGCGGCCGGGATCGGTTCCGCCCTGGCCATCAACCAGGCGCTCGCCACATCCATCGACGTCACGCCCGCCAACAATTTCAACGGCACCCTGCCGCTGACGGTGACCGTCAGCGACGGCAACAGCGAGATCGGCACCCAGAGCACGCTCGACATCACCGTGAACCCGGTCAACGACGCGCCGACGATCACGCTGCCTAGTTCGCCGACTACCGATGAGGACGAAACGGTTACCGTGTCGGGCATTCAGGTTGCCGACGTGGACGGGGACAACCTGTCGGTCACCTTGTCGGTCGACAACAACGCGACCTTGTCGTTTACCCAGGGTCTGCCCATTGCCGGGCTCTCGTTCACCGACGATGACGGCACCGACGGAGACTTGGCGTTCTCCGGTTCGGCCTCGGCGATCAACGCGGCGCTGGCCGCCTCGATCGACGTTACCCCGGTCGCCAATTCCAGCGACAACCTGACGCTCACCGTAGGCGCCGACGACAGCAACAGCGGCACGGATTCGCAAACTCTGGCGATCACGGTCAACCCCGTCTCTGACGCGCCTTCGGGCGCGGATAAGACCGTCACCATCGACGAGGACGGCTCGCATACATTCACAGCGGCCGATTTCGGCTTCTCCGATCCCATCGACAACCCCGCCGATGCGTTCACCGGAATCGTGGTCAAAACGCTTCCCGGCAACGGTTCGCTGAAGAAGGACGGCGCTCCGGTCCAGGCGGGCGACGTGGTGGCGATCGCCGACATCAACGCCGGCAAGCTGGTCTTTACGCCGGATGCCAATGACAACGGCACAGGCTACGCCGCCTTCACCTTCCAGGTCCGTGACGACGGCCAGGTGCAGGAGGGGCAGGCCGGAACCAACTACAACGTGTTCCCCGACGGCTGGACCGGCACGGGCGCCAGCGTCGGCACCGCGATCCACAATCCCAACGCTCCGACCCAGTTCACGATTCCCAACACGACCGTGGTCGGCCTTGCCGACAACGCGCATGGCGCCTCCACCCTGCAAACGGTGGCCGCCGGGCAGCCGAACGCGGTTGCCGAGGCGGGAGCGACTTATACGCTCGATCTCAACACCTACTACCGAACCGGCCACGGCGACGTCTATGAGGCGCGCGCCCAGGTCTTCGCCGGCGATACCGAAATCGCCAATGTGGTGCAGACCGCGGCCAACCGGGCCACCATCGGCAACGAGGGCAGCCTGACGCTGACCACCAGCGCCGTGCCGGCGGGCAAGGCCGGCGAACCACTCAAGGTGGTCATTTCGATCCCTTCCGGCCTGCTGCTGGTGGACAATGTCCACCTTTCGAAGGTGGGCGGCGACGGCTCGAACCTGCTGGCCAACGGCGATTTCGGCAGCGGCAGCTTCTACACCGGCGAGA